>QCPO01000036.1 GCA_003212535.1 Prochlorococcus sp. AG-436-O11 | reverse complement strand
AAATAAAATTTCATGAGTTTTGTTATAACTACACCTTTATATTATGTAAATGACAAACCTCATTTAGGAAGTATATATACAACAATAGTTTGTGACGCTATAGCTAGATATAAGAGACTCTTGGGTAAGGAAGTTATTTTCATTACTGGAGTTGATGAACATGGTTTAAAAATCCAAAGAACAGCCAATGAAAAGGGTGTAGATCCCCAAACACATTGCAACAATATTACTAATATCTTTAATGATAACTGGAAGGATTGGGATATAACTTATGACAAATTTATTAGAACAAGTTCAAATCTTCATGAATCTATTGTTAGTGAATTTTATGCAAGAGTAAAAAAGTCTGACGACATATATATGGGAGTACAAAAAGGATGGTATTGCGTTGGTTGTGAAGAATTTAAAGATAATCCAGAAAACTCCTCAACTTATAAATGTCCAATACATCAAAAAAATTTAGAGTGGAGAAATGAAGAAAATCTTTTTTTCAGATTATCAAAATACCAAAAGCAAATTGAAGAAATAATAAATAAACCTACATTCATCGAACCAAAAGAAAGGAGGAATGAAATTATAAATTTTGTCGCAAAGGGTTTAAAAGATTTTTCAATTTCCAGAACAAATGTTTCATGGGGAATACCTGTTCCAGGAATTGATAATCATACCTTTTATGTATGGTTTGATGCGTTACTTGGATATGTAAGTGCTCTTAGTCTTAATGAAAAAGAAAATTCACTGAAAAAGTCGATTAATGCAGGTTGGCCGCCGGATATTCATTTAATTGGCAAAGATATACTTAGGTTTCATGCAGTATATTGGCCAGCAATGCTTATTTCAGCAGGTTTCGAACTTCCTAAAACAGTATTTGGCCATGGCTTTCTAACTAGAGAAGGTCAAAAAATGGGTAAAAGTTTAGGAAATGTTCTAGACCCTAAAGTATTACTATCGAAGTATGGAAGAGATCCAGTTAGATGGTATTTAATAAAAGATATTTCATTAGGCAATGATGGAGATTTTCAGAATAAAAGATTTGTAGACATTATCAATAATGATTTAGCTAACACAATTGGTAATTTATTAAATAGAACATCCTCTATGTCAAGGAAATGGTTTAAAAATAAAGTCCCAAAAGATGTAAAGATAACAAGAAATAGTGAATTAGCTTATCTCTCAAAAGTAACAGTAGATAAATACATTAATAATTTCAATGCTTACAAATTAGATTTAGCTTCTAGGGATATTCTTAATCTTGCAATTAAAACTAATTTATATCTAAATGATAAACAACCATGGATATTAATAAAAAATGAGTCTAACATTCCTCTTGTTAAAGAAATTATATATAACGTATTAGAAAGCACAAGAATAATAGGATTATTATTGTTACCATTATTACCAGAATTATCAGCAAAAATAGATGCGCAACTAGGTTTCATATATAAGAAAGAAGTTCTATGGAAAAATCAATTAGAATGGGGAGTCTTAAATCAAGATTCTGAACTACCTAATCCTATACCCATAATAAATAAGCTTGAATATGAATAATATATACAAAATAATAATTATATTTCCATTATTAATATTGGGTTGTAAACCAAGTGTAATTAAGGAGAATAGTATTATGCAAAAAATAGATAGTTTAGATATGAATATATATTCAACTGAAGGACTTAAAATATATAGAATTACTAGCCCTAATTCAAATTATGACATAGAAAGACAAACATTTAATTTAAAAAATACAACTATTAACTTATATAAGAATAAAGAACTAAATTATATAATAAATTCGGAGGAATCTAAATTATCTAATAATAATAAAATTTTAGAATTAAAAGGTAATGTAGAATTAAAAAATGTTCTTCAAGATAATGAAATTTTATATGCCGATAATTTTATTTGGAATATTGATGATTCTGAATATTTATTAATGGGAAACATAAAGTTCGAGACTGAAAATATCATTTTAAATTCTAATAAAGCAACATTAAGTTCAGAAA
>QCPO01000035.1 GCA_003212535.1 Prochlorococcus sp. AG-436-O11 | reverse complement strand
TTTAGTATTAGGGTTTATTTCTTTTTCGATTAATTCAGTATTGATAAGAAAAGTTTCTGGATCTATATCTACCAAAATTGGATTAGCCCCAACGGCACTAATAGCCTCTGCAGTTGCAAAAAAGCTAAAAGATGAGGTAATCACTTCGTCGCCCTCTCCAATATCCAATGCGCGCAAAGCAAGTACTAGAGAATCGGTTCCGCTGTTACAGCCAATGGTATTTTTTACTCCAATTAATTCAGAGAAATTTTTCTCAAATTTGGTAATCTCATGTCCTCCAATATATTGTCCGCCTTTTAGAACTTTTAAAACCTCACTCTCAATTTCAGAACCAATTTCTTGGAACTGTCTTTCTAAAGTAAAAGGAGGTATTTTCATAGTGATTATATTAACCCTAAACCTTATTTCTATGGGTAAAAATTATTTTAATTTATTTAAACCAACTCGGTTCTTTACCAGGAGTCCATTTAATATTGCACCCTAGTGATGAAATCTGATTTGAAGGATAAGAATCATCTTGATTCAAGTTTTGAATAGCAACGCGCATATCTTCACCAGATATAGGAACATTATTACTAGGTCTACTACCATCTAATTGACCATGATAATACAATACAAATTTGCCATTCCCTTTATTTGAAAAAAGATAAAAGTCAGGAGTGCAAGCAGCTTTTAATGCCTTAGCAAAATTTTGATTAGCATCGTATAAATAAGGAAAACTCCATCCTTGCAATTGTGCTTGTTTTTTCAAGTTTGCAGGAGAATCAGAGGGATGAGTATAAATATCATTACTTGAAATTGCAATTGTTTGAACCGAAGTCTCAATATCCTTACTTAAGGTGGATATTTGATTTTCAACATACTTAACAAATGGACAATGAGCACAAATAAACATTAAAAGTAAATGCCTATTATCTAAAGAATCAGAATTAAATTTTTCATTGTTATACGAATTTGTATTTAACATTTCGAAATTAGGTAATTGAAAACCTAATTCCAAAAGCATAGATTTTGTTCTGACCATTGGAAAAGTAAAAATTTCTTATATTTGAAAATTATTGTATATTTTGCAGTAATACGTAAAGAAAGGTACTTTTTATAGGAGAATAATATAAATACGAAATAAAATGCTTCTAAATTTAACTGGCAAAAAAATTCTTGTTACAGGAATTGCCAACAATCGTTCAATAGCATGGGGTATTGCTCAACAACTTTCAAAAGCTGGCGCAGAACTTGGAATTACATATTTACCTGATGATAAGGGAAGATTCGAATCTAAAGTTAGAGAACTAACTGAACCCTTGAACCCAACATTATTCTTACCACTTGATGTTCAAAATCCTTCTCAAATAGATGAAATTTTTGAAAATATAAAAAACAATTGGGGGCATATTGATGGATTAGTTCACTGCCTAGCATTTGCAGGTCGGGATGAATTAATTGGAGATTATAGTGCTACCTCATCAGAGGGTTTCGATAGAGCTCTTAATATAAGTGCTTATTCATTAGCTCCTTTATGTAAAGCAGCAAAACCACTTTTTAGTAATGGTGCTGGAGTTGTCTCTTTAACTTATTTAGGATCAGAAAGAGCTATTCCTAACTACAATGTAATGGGAGTTGCTAAAGCAGCATTAGAAGCTTCAGTGAGGTATCTTTCTGCAGAACTTGGCCCTGAAAAACAAGTCAGAGTAAATGCAATAAGTGCTGGTCCTATAAGAACACTTGCTAGTTCTGCTATAGGTGGCATCTTAGATATGATTCATAATGTTGAAGAAAAGGCTCCTTTACGCAGAACAGTTACTCAGACAGAAGTAGGAAACACTGCTGCTTTTCTGTTAAGTGATCTCTCCAGCGGCATTTCAGGTCAAACAATTTATGTTGATGCGGGTTACTGCATTAACGGAATGTAAATCTAAGTTTTTTTTGCATAAAATGTCATCTCTAAGGCAAGCTGAAATTAAAAGGAAAACAAATGAAACTGATATTGCTATATTTATAAACTTAGATGGCAATGGAAGTTCCGATATTGATACTGGGATACCATTCTTAGATCATATGCTGCATCAA
>QCPO01000034.1 GCA_003212535.1 Prochlorococcus sp. AG-436-O11 | reverse complement strand
TAGGTACAATTAGAATTGAAGGTATATTTGGACAAAAACTATAGAATTCATCTCTACCGGGATAAAACTTTGTATTTGCTAAAGAAATTAATTTCATATCTTTTATTGATCTCAAACAAGTTTCGCCGGGATTAAAAACATTATTTGAAATAATTCCTCTCCTTAAAATATTTACCCCATCATTATGAATTAATATTGTAGCCGCTGCAGTAGAGGTCAAGATTGCTTCTGAACCCCAAGCAAGTTCATCAAGAACGTCATTAGGAATATTAGAATCAAATATAAATTTAACGGCTCCTTTTAAGTTTGCTTTTTCTCCCGTAACCGAATTAAATTCCTTAAACAAAAAACCTATCAATATAATAATCACTGATGATATAGCTGAAAGTACTTGTGCTCTCTCCAATTCAGGAGTAATTAAATCTAATGAGAAGAAATTTGCTAATTGAAATATAAAAAGTAAAGTCCCTATTATTATTAATGTTAGTCCATTAAAACCCATATATTTCTAGATAAAAATTCAATAAGTTATCTAATTATAATATTGAAAAATGAAATCAAAGATATCCAGACTTAAAGTTTTTAATATATAATTAACCAAAACTACAAAAATGTTAAATTCTCTTAAAAGATACTTATTATCACTTATTTTTATAAGTTTTATTTTTATTGTAATGCCCATAACTTCATATGCTCAAGGTATTAACAATATCAATAAAATATTTATAACTACTCAAAACAAATCAATTATTAATTACGAAAAAAGTCAGCCATCCTCTATAGATAACCCTGTGGTTGACCCTAATTTCAACGTTATGAGAGAGAATGATGCCGCAAATTCAACTGCAAGCTTTATTGTTATTGGGTTATTAATAGCAGCTACTTTAATACCGCTGGCAACTTGGTGGTATTTCTCAAAGTAAAAATTAATTTATGAAAATAGAGAAATATAGCCCTAAGGATAAGATATCTAAAATTATATTTATAACAGGCGGAACTAAAAGTGGCAAAAGTGAATTTGCAGAGCATTTAGCTAAGGAGAGCAAATATATTACTTATATTGCCCTATCCGAGAAAAGACATAAAGATAAAAGATGGCATGAAAAAATTTCTATACATCGTAAAAGAAGACCTAATAATTGGGAATTAATAGAAACGACAGATCTTTTAAGCATATTAACTAATGAAATTGGCCCTATACTAATTGATTCAATAGGTGGTTTTGTAATGGAAAGTATAGATAGAGGAGATAAGGAATGGAGAAGCAAAATGAATTCACTTATAGATCTTTTAAAAAATAGAAAAAGTCTTACATTAATTGTTGGAGAACAAGTAGGTTGGAGTTTGGTATCAGAATATAAAATTGGCAATATTTATATTGAAAGGATTGGTGATCTTCAAAAAAAGATTACTAAAATATCGCACGAAAATTGGCTTGCAATAAATGGTAGAGCACTCAAAATAGATGAAATAAGTTTAGAAATACCTACCTAGAAATTGGAAATCTCTCTTTTTGAACCCAGAATCCCACAAAATACTGGAAATATAGCAAGGACTTGTGCGGCATTTGACATCACTTTAAATTTAATTGAACCATTAGGTTTTAAACTGGAAGACAAATATTTAAAAAGAGCGGGATTAGATTACTGGCCAATAGTAAAAGTTAATAAATACAGTAATTTTGAAATATTTGTCGATGCAAAACCAAATAAAAGAATAATTTCCTTTAGTAAAAAAAATGGGATATATTTAAACGATTTTGAATTTAAAAAGGACGATATATTGTTATTTGGAAGAGAAGATACAGGATTACCAGAAAATATTATTGAAAAGAGTGATTCATTGATATCCATTTTTATGCCAAATTTAGAATCTTCAATGAATAAGAAAAAAGGTGTGAGAAGTCTAAATCTATCTGTGGCATGCGGGATAGCTATATATGAGGCTCATAAACAAATTAATATTCGAAATTACAATTAAGTACAAATTATGTTTTAGAATACTTAAATGTCTCGGTAGCTCAGCTGGTTAGAGCGGTGGATTCATAGCCCACAGGTCGCGTGTTCAAGTCACGCTCGAGACATTAATCATTAATAATAAATTTTCTATAAACGAGTTTAAAGTTTATTAATTTTAAATTATA
>QCPO01000033.1 GCA_003212535.1 Prochlorococcus sp. AG-436-O11 | reverse complement strand
ACTTTTACAAAAGATTAGAAGATTAAGAGATGAGTTGGGTCAGCCTTATGAAACTGCATAATTAAATACTCATTCCCCCATCAATACTGATTGTTTGGCCTGTTATATAACTTCCAGCATCACTTGATACTAAGAATGAAACCAAGTTAGCAATTTGAGAACAACTTCCTAATTTGTTTAATGGGATAGCTTTTATAATCTCTTCAGTATTAAGTTTTTCAGTCATTTCTGTTTCTATGAAACCAGGAGCTATTGCATTAACGTTAATACCTCTAGAAGCAAATTCTTTAGCGCAAGTTTTTGTAAAACCAATAACTCCAGCTTTGGCTGCAGAATAATTTGCTTGTCCAGGATTCCCAATTATTCCGACAACAGATGAAATATTTACGATACTACCGCTTCTTTTTTTCATCATGAATTTAGAAGCATATTTTGTACAAAGAAAAACTCCTTTTAAATTTGTATTAATTACGTCATCCCATTGTTCTGATTTCATTCTCATCAAAAGACCATCTCTCGTTATCCCAGCATTATTAATAAGAATATCAATAGATCCATTCATTTTTATAATTTCTTCAAAAGCTGAGCTAACTGACTCCTCTTTTGAAACATCAAATTTTAATTTATGAGCTTTACCCCCATTATTTTTTATTGAATTCACAACCTCTTCAGCTTTTTCATCAGAGGAGGAATAATTAATGAAAACTTCTGCACCTAGTTTACTAAGCTCCAGAGCAATTTCCTTGCCAATTCCTCTGCTAGCTCCTGTAATTAAAGCAACTTTCCCTGATAAAGATTCTGTAGCTGACATTTTTAATTTTTATAATTTAAAATCGTAGTACTATTTGTGCAAACATATTGCTTTTATTTATAATTATCTAGAAATTATTAAGTCAAATTGTTGTGCACTTGTTAATACCCGCTGCAGGAAGTGGCAGCAGAATGAAAGCTGGGAAAAATAAATTATTAATCGAATTGGAAGGAGAGTCTCTTATTTATTGGACTCTTAAATCTATATTCTCTTCAAGAGCAATAAGCTGGGTGGGCATAATAGGTCAACCTAAAGATAAAGAATTATTATTAAATTCGGCAAAGGATTTTTCACATAAAGTTAAATGGATTAAAGGCGGAAAGACTAGGCAAGAATCGGTTTTTAATGGTTTAAATTCACTCCCGAAGGAGGCTGAAAAAGTTTTAATTCATGATGGTGCTAGATGTTTAATTAATCCAGAATTAATTAACAAATGTGCTGCAGAATTAAAAGACAATGAAGCTGTTATTGTGGCCACTAAAGTTATAGATACTATAAAGATTGTTGATAACAAAGGTTTTATTAAAGAGACACCAAATAGGCAATATTTGTGGGCGGCTCAAACTCCGCAGGGCTTTCTAGTTGATAGTCTTAAAAAAGCGCATAGATTGGCAATTGATAAAAATTGGATAGTCACAGATGATGCATCATTATTTGAAAGGCTGAATTGGAAAGTAAAAATTATTGAAGGAAATTATTCAAATATAAAGGTTACTTCCCCAATAGATCTGAAAATTGCGAAACTGTTTTTAAAAGATTCCTATTCATAAGGCATATGAATACTAAGAATACCCTCATCACCATTTAGTGTTGCTTCATATCCTAGAGGAATGCAAGCGTTACCAGATATATGTCCAATAGGGAGGTCAAAAAGTATGGGGAAATTAAATTCTTTAAGTCTTTCCATTACTAAGTTTTTTAATATATTTTTCCAATCGGAAGTGCAGATATCAGAAGAAAAACTTCCGAATCCAATTCCTGCAATTTCAGAAAATATTCTGGTCATTCTTAAATAAGTCAACATACGATCAATTTTATAAATATCTTCATTTATATCCTCAAATATTATTATTTTCCCTCTGACATCTGGAAAGTGATCAGTACCAATTAAGAAAGTTGCAATAGTTAGATTAGAGACAATTATTTTTCCTTGTGTTTTTCCTTCTTTTAAAGGGACTCCCTTAATATCCGTAACATATCCTTCAAAAAGTAAATTTCTTAATCTTTTTAGACTCCATTCTGGTTCTTTGGAAAGACTTGTAACCATAGGACCATGAATTGAACCACAATATCCTTGAGAATATTTTGAAAGTAATAAAGAACATGTATCAGAGAATCCAAGCATTAAACCATTTTTCCAAGATGGATCTTTTTCTAGAAGTCTCGCTGACCCCCAACCTCCTTTAGCAAAAATGATAAGCTTGCTATTTTGAGCTTTCTCAAGTTCTTCAAATCTTGTCCAATCATCTCCAGCAAAATAGCCAAATCTTTTTGATAAAGAATTGTGTTGATTAATTTCTAAACCCCATTTTTTTAAAATTTCTAAGCCTTTTAA
>QCPO01000032.1 GCA_003212535.1 Prochlorococcus sp. AG-436-O11 | reverse complement strand
CATTAATGAATGTTATTAATGGAGGTGCTCATGCACCAAATAGCCTTGATTTTCAAGAATTTATGCTTGTACCTCATGGAGTACAAACTTTTAGTGAATCACTCAGGATGGGGACTGAAATATTTCACTCACTAAAATCATTACTTGAAAAGAAAGGGTTATACTGCTGTAGGAGATGAAGGTGGGTTTGCCCCTGATTTGTCATCCAGTGAAGAAGCGGGAGATTTGCTCTTAGAATCGATTCAAAAAGCAGGATTTATTCCTGGCGAGCAAGTCTCTCTAGCTTTAGATGCTGCTAGTACAGAATTTTATAGTGCTGGTATTTATAAATATGAAGGAAAAAATTTAAATAGTTCCCAAATGATTTCATATCTTTCAAGCTTGGTTTCAAATTATCCAATTGTTTCAATTGAGGATGGATTAGCAGAAGATGATTGGGAAGGTTGGTCAGAATTGAATAACGCCCTTGGTAATAAAGTACAGCTAGTAGGAGATGATTTATTTGTAACTAATACTGCAAGGTTAAGAAAAGGTATTTTGGAAAAATCTGCTAATTCAATCCTAATCAAGGTAAATCAAATTGGAACACTAACTGAAACTTTAGAGGCGATTGAGTTAGCTAAGACTTCTAGTTTTACAAGTGTTATAAGTCATAGAAGTGGTGAGACTGAAGATACAACAATAGCTGATTTGTCTGTAGCGACAAGGTCTGGTCAAATTAAAACTGGTTCTTTGAGCAGGAGTGAAAGGATTGCTAAATACAATAGGCTTTTAACAATTGAAGAGGAATTAGGAGATCAAGCAAGATTTGCTGGTGCTTTAGGTCTCGGTCCTAAAAATATATAGTATTTTTAACGCTTAAGATTGTCTAATCGTGATCCTTTTCTCATACTTAATTGACATTTTATCCAGTCAATAATGATAGGCATTGCAAAGATTAATGGTAATAAGGCAAAGTTATTTTGTTTATTAGTCACAAGTAAAGCTGATGCTATTGATAAGCTCCCTATGAGGATTGAATGGCCTAATGTTTTCTGAGCAGTAAACATTTTCTTGAATTGTCTATCAGATTCACCCATTCTTATTTGTAGTTGTAAATCTCCTTGCTCTAATCTTTCTAAACTTTCATCTATTCTTTTTGGTATACCTACAGCTTTAGAGCCTATTTCACCTACTTGTCTTCCAAATTGGTTAATGAAATCGTTGGGAGTTTGATTATTTGAAGTCATAAGTGCTATTAAATAAGGCTTTGTAACTGATACAAGATTAAACCTTGGATCTAACATTCTGCCAACACCTTCAAAAGTTGACAATGCTCTCATAACAAATATTAAATCTACTGGGAGTTGAAATGGAGTTTCATAAACAAGTTCATATAAATCGCCTGATAGCTTTTCAATAATATTTGGACTAAATGGGGGAGTTAAGGCTTCTTTTAGCATTAATCTAACTAGTCTTCTTACAGGACCTATATCTATATCTTTAGAAATTAAGCCAGCTTGTTGTAGTTGACTGACAAGTGATGATGCGTCTCTTAAAGCAGCAGCCTTTACCATATCTCCTAACCTTGTTTGTAGATTATTGGAAATATTCCCCATCATTCCAAAATCATAAAAGATTAATTTACCTTTATTTGAGACTGCTAAATTACCTGGATGAGGATCCGCATGGAAAAAACCATAATTTACAAGCTGGTTTAAATAACTAATTGCGCCTATTTCTGCAATTTTTGGTAAGTCAATATTATTAGATTGTAATTTTGTTAAATCGCTTATTTTGGTACCTTCCAGATAACTTAAACAAAGAACCTTTTCACTACTCATTTCCCATATGACTTCAGGAACTTCCACATTCTCATCATCAAGAAATTGCTGTCTAAATCTTGCCGCATATTGAGCTTCACAATTGAAATCTAGTTCTTTCATAAGAACTTTTCTACACTCTTTTGCAATCTCAACCCAATTTCTTCCTCTACTCCAATTCTTATTTCGTTGCAATAAAGCAGCAATCTGTTGCATTATATTTAAATCAATAATGAATAAATCTTTTAAATTAGGTCTTTGAACTTTAAATACTACTTCTTTGCCATTCTTTAACTTTGCTCTATGAACCTGAGCTAATGAAGCTGATCCTATTGGATAATCTATTATTTGATATATTTCAGAGAACTTCGGACCTAATTCTTCTATAATCGTTTCTTCAACTTCTGTAAATGAAAATGGAGGAACTTGATCCTGTAATCTCGATAATTCTTTTATCCATGTATTAGGAATTAAGTCGGGTCTGGCAGACAATAATTGTCCGATTTTAATGAAAGCAGAACCCAGTTTAATTAATTCGTTAGTAAGCCATTTAGCCCGTTTTATTTGAATCTTATTTTTTTTATCATTATTAGTCCTGAGAAACGTAAAGATTACATTATCTAACCATAAACTGAATAATAGTAAAAACAGCGTTTTCCATATCAGACA
>QCPO01000031.1 GCA_003212535.1 Prochlorococcus sp. AG-436-O11 | reverse complement strand
AGTGTGCTTCCGCAAACAGATCCCATAGAGGTTGATCCATTAGAACTTAAGACCTCACTAACAACTCTAAGTACATATGGGAATGTCTCCTTCCCTGGTAGTACTGGAATTAGTGCTCTTTCTGCTAAGGCTCCATGACCTATTTCTCTCCTCCCAGGAGTTCTCATTGGCCTAGTTTCTCCAACTGAAAATGGAGGAAAATTATAATGATGTAAATATGTTTTCTCAGTACTTGGATTTAAATCATCCATTTCTTGAGCATCGCTTGGCGTGCCTAAAGTAGTTGTAGATAAAACTTGTGTTAAGCCTCTTTGGAATAATGCAGAACCGTGAACTCGCTTAGGTAGTATTCCAGCAGCAGTAGATATCTTTCTCACCTCATCAAGTTCTCTACCATCAACTCTTTTGCCATCATTAATAATTTGAGATCGCATTAGTTTTTTAGTTAGTTTTTTAAAATCGGAACTTAATAACTTATCATTTTCTGAGGTAAGGATTTTTAGTTGATTATCTTCTTTTAGAGAATCAATTTTAATTTGTACTTCAGCTTTTATTTTGTCTAGTTCGAGATCTCTTTCTTCTTTGGTTTGATCAAATTTCTTTAGAACAAGATCTATAGGTTTAGAACAGTTTTTGTCTAAATAGCTTGAAAGGGTTTTATCTGTATCTGGTTCAGTAGGTTTAACTTGTTTAATTCCTAATTCTTTGAGAAGATTTTCTTGCTCTTTAATTAGTTCAGTAACAGCTTCGTATCCGAAATCTATTGCTTCAATAGTATCCTGTTCTGTAAGTTGATTGGCACCTGCTTCTATCATAACAATTCCATCAGGAGAACCTGCTATAACAATATCCAGATCACCTTTTTCGATTTCTCTATAACTAGGATTTAAGATAAAATCATCTCCCAACAGCCCAACTCTCACAGCGGCCATTGGACCATAAAATGGTATTTCAGCTAATAGTGTTGCAAGGGAGGCCCCTGTTACTGCTAACACATCTGCTGGCACTCTTTCATCAAGTGAGAGGCAAGAAGCAACTATTTGTATCTCATCTCTCATCCAATAAGGGAAGAGTGGCCTCATCGGTCTGTCTATTAATCTTGCAATTAAAGTTGCTCTTTCGGGAGGTCTGCCTTCTCTTCTCATGAAGCCGCCTGGTATTCTACCGGCTGCATATAGTTTTTCTTCGTAATCACAGATAAGAGGTAGAAAATCTGCAGCTTCTTTCTTTGTAGTTTTTGTCGCGGTCACTAATAAAGATGTGTCTCCACATTCGATCATGACAGATCCATTAGCTTGAGGGGCATATAGTCCTGTAGTTAGTCGTATCTCTCGTCCGTCAAACGTGATCGACTTATTTTGTCCTTCCACTTTTTAAATTATAAATCTATACATAATTTATTCTTACATCTTAAAGGGACATATTGAGAGAATTATTTAAATAAGGTTTTAAAAGATTTTATAAAATTTCTCTTTTGATAGATCAAATCAACTGGTGTTACTGGGTTTTAAAAAGAAAAGTCAAATTAAAATAAAATTCTAACTTAATAAATTTCTTTATTTACCAACTTGACTTTACAACTCCAGGTAATTCACCATTATGAGCTCTTTGTCTTAATTGGTTTCTGCATAATCCAAAATCTCTATAAACCCCCCTAGGTTTGCCGGTAGCCCAACATCTATTCCTTACTCTAGTTGGAGCTGAGTTCCTGGGGAGTCTCTGAATTTTTCTATGTATTTCTAATCTTTCCATCGGATCTTTAGCAGCACTCAATTCCTTTAATAATGATTCTCTTTTGGCAGCATATTTTTTTACAAGTTTTTTGCGTTTTACTTCTCTAGCAATCATCGATTTTTTTGCCATCAAAAAAATTTTATAAAGACTCTGAATATATTAACAGTAAAACCCTCATTATTAAAAGTTTTACTTATGGATTAAGTAACCTTTGAACTATTAATAATTGACTTGTGTCTTTAATTATTAATAAAACGCTTAAACCTACTAAAATAAAAAAACTAGATTGTGTCACGGCCATTTGTATTTTAACTGGGACAGGCTTGCCTCTTAATCCTTCAATAAGAGTAAATACAAACTGTCCACCATCAAGAAGAGGTAAAGGAAGTGAGTTTAAAACTGCCAAATTTATTGAAATTAATGCAGCAAATAATAAAATACCAGTTCCACCTTGCTCAGATAATTGAGCACCAATTTCAACAATTTTTACTGGTCCACTCAATTGCTGAGAAGTCGAGGAGAAATTTGTAATTAATCCTTTATATCCTTGAATAGTTTTTATTAATAATGAAGAAAACTCTTTATTAGTATATTGAAAAAGTTCTTTGATGTTCTTAGTCTTTTTCGTTTCTTTGTTTATATTTGGCTGTAATTGTGCCCCTATTGTCCCTTTCCCATCAATATCTTGAGGTATTAAGGTCAGTTCTTGAAAGTATTTTTCTCTTTGAATTTCAATTAAAATTGATTCTTCTGATGAAGTTTGTATTTTTCTTACCAAAGTTGATACCGCTTGATCCCCGACACCTAATTCATTACCATCAACTTTTAAGATTTTATCTCCTGGCTCTAAGCCAGCTTTAGAAGCTGCTTTTTCTGGCTGTGTAGCTAAAATTAGA
>QCPO01000030.1 GCA_003212535.1 Prochlorococcus sp. AG-436-O11 | reverse complement strand
ACAAACCAGTATTAATTGTCATTAATTCTTTATGATATTACTAATTTCTTTAAATTCTTTTCTATTTGCAGTCTTGCATAATTCAAAAATTATTGATTCAGTAGTAGTTAATATTGCACCCTTATGAATCATTCTCTGTAAGGCTATTTCATGATCTAATTTGTTTCTACTTCCAGTAGCATCAGATATTAGAATCACTTCATATCCTGAGTGTAATAATTCTAAGACAGTTTGTTGAATACAAATGTGTGTTTCTATTCCACAAACAATTAAATGTGTAATTTTTTTCTTATCAAGTTCTTTTATGAATTCTTGGCTATTTGCCAAACTAAATTCCATCTTTTCAATTCTTTTAAATCCTGCTTTAGGTAATAGTTCGGGAATTGTTGTTCCCAATTTAAGTGGGTTCTGTTCAGATAGGAAAATGTTTTCATCTAAGATTTCGTAAGCATTTAAAATCTTTTTAATATTTTTCGTTATTAAATCCTTATTAAATATTGGCCTTAGAATTTTTTCTTGAATATCTATAAGGATCAAGGCATTTTTTTGTGGTAATTGTTTATCAATACAATATGACATGATTTTTCCCAACATATATATATATTCAAGATAATATTCTGAAGACCTTTAGTAAATATTTTTAAAGGAAAAGTTGTTTTACTCTCATCTAAAGTTATTATTGAGAATAAGCATGAGTTGATTTTTGAAATTATCCTCTCAATACAAAGTAATTTCTTCACCTCTAGGTGATGATTTACATAAAGATGGAAAGAGGTTAACACCGCAGAGATTAAAGGTTCTAAATTTATTTGAGAATATTGGTTCAGGGAAGCATCTAAGTGCTGAAGAAGTACATGAAAAACTAGTTAAATCAAGTTCTAAAGTTTCACTTGCGACAATTTATAGAACATTAAGACTGTTAGTACAGATGGGCTTGCTTCATGAATTAGAGCTTAGTGAGGGTGGCCATAGATACGAATTGCTTAGCAACGATACTCCTGATCATCATCATTTGATTTGTATTAGGTGCGGAAGAACAGAAGAGTTTGAAAATGATCAAGTTTTAGAAGCAGGGAAAGTTGCTGCAAAAATAAATGGTTTTGAACTTCTTGAGTCTTCATTAAATGTAAGAGCTATATGCCCTAATTGCATTTAGTAGATTTCAAGTTAAAGCCCCTCCGCAACTTGATCCAGAGCCTGCAGTGCAAGCAAAACAATGTTCTTTTACCGCTATTCCGTAATTAAAAGTAAATGATTCATCCATTAAGTCAAAAATTGTCTTTGGCCCTTTATTGGCTCTAAAATTTATTTGTTGGTTAAAGTCACAATCATAAATTTCGCCAAGCCAATTAACACTTATAGTTTTTTTGCACATAAGACTTTCTAAGTTGTTTTTATTGAAATTCTCTTTAAGTAATTTGTAATAAGAATCTAGTTTCCCTTCTCTTATTAGAGATTCTGCATATCTATTTATTGGCATATTAGTTATTGTATATAGGTTATTAAAAACAATATTATATTTTTCGAATAGAATTTTTTTATAATTATTTTCCAATATTTCCTGCGGAGGAGGAAGACTTGGGTTTAAAGGATTATAAACAAGATTTAATTGTAAGCCATTTTTTTTCTTTCCATAGCCTAGATCATTAAGCATTTTTATTGCATTAATACTTTTCTCAAAAACCCCATATCCTCTTTGTAACTCAACATTATTTTTCTCATAGCAAGGAAGTGAGGCTGTTATTATTACGTTATTATTTGCTAGGAATTTAGGAAGATCCTCATATCCCTCTTCAAAGAAAATTGTCAAATTGCATCTGTCAATAATATCAATTTGCTTTTTCCTTAAAATGGTAATTAGATTTTTAAATTCAGGATGAAGTTCTGGAGCTCCTCCTGTAATATCTATAGTCTTGATTTTGTATTTGTCAACTATTTCTGGAATTAAAGAAATTATTTCATTAGACATCTTTTCCGTTCGCAAGGGACTTGAATTTACATGACAATGTTTACAAGCCTGATTGCATTTATAACCTATATTAATTTGCAATGTTTCTATAGGTTCTTTATTTATTGAGGGGAAATCTTCTTTCATAAAATTAATATTTATAAAGTGTCATTTGATAGTTAAAAAGTCAAGAATCTTTTTTAAAGTTAAATCTCTTTTTAGCAAGTTCAATAAACCAATTTATATATTCATCGGGCCCATTTTTGAAAACCATATC
The DNA here is from genome assembly GCA_003212535.1 of Prochlorococcus sp. AG-436-O11. Classification (GTDB taxonomy): domain Bacteria; phylum Cyanobacteriota; class Cyanobacteriia; order PCC-6307; family Cyanobiaceae; genus Prochlorococcus_A. The sequence goes on along the minus strand of QCPO01000030.1, from coordinate 912 downwards.
AAACTTTAGTTTGTCATCACCATCACTGATCCCTATTAAACCTGTTTGTTTTGTTGATGGCCTTTCAACTTCACCTGAACTACTATCTACAAAAATTATTTTATTATTAATACCAAATTCATTGCCGATTCTTTGTATCAATTCTAGGAAAGATCTGTCACTTCCTCCCCTTGAATAATTGTTTTCTCCCATATTTTTTTGTGATGTTACGGTGTCTCCCACTCCTATAATCAATGGCATATCGTCGAAGTTAATACTTCTTCTGCATAAATCTATTTTTTCTCCAATAGATTTTGGAGAATTTCTAAAATTAAAATGCCTCCCAAACGGGGCTTTACCAGTTTTATCCTTAATAAATTTATTTAATAGAAATAAAACACCATTGTCTTTTACAGCTCCTTTAATAAGTAATTGTATGTCTGTTGATCCAATATCATTATTAGAGGAAAGCTTTATTATTTCATTATCATTTTTTTTGCCTAGATTTGGAGAAATATGCAGGAAAAATGAGTTTTTTAGACCCTCAGATTCAGCCTTATAAATAATTTCATTCATCATCATCTCGAAACTTTTTTGTATAAGCTTTCTTTTCTCAGAATCTTTTTTTACCAAATCAAAAAGACTATTGAAATTAATAGTTGGGGAGAATCTTGTTTCACATATTGATTTTGCCGCATGAAAATTAATATCTTCTTGGTAAAGATTAGGGAAAATATTCTTAACTATTAAATCAAATTTTGGTCTTATTAGCCCAGGCACTTTGGATAAAAAATCCAGTTCTTTTTCTGATACCCCCTCAAAACTTACCTCTCCATTATTGTCTTGATATTCAACACCACAGGCTGCTAAACCTCTTAAATAGAGTTTTTTATTTTTTGGTTCAATAGAGCTTTGCAAACTTCTCTCTATTAT
>QCPO01000029.1 GCA_003212535.1 Prochlorococcus sp. AG-436-O11 | reverse complement strand
ATTAGAGGGGATATATTAGGAGGCATAACAGCCGCAGTAGTCGCTTTACCTCTCGCACTTGCTTTTGGTAATGCAGCATTGGGACCTGGAGGAGCAATATATGGATTGTATGGAGCAGTCGTAGTTGGTTTTTTAGCTGCTTTATTTGGAGGAACACCTGCTCAAGTTAGCGGGCCAACTGGTCCAATGAGTGTTACTGTTGCTGGGGTAGTAGCAGGTTTAGCAGCAGTAGGAGTTCCTAGAGATTTGTCTGCAGGACAGATTTTACCTCTAGTAATGGCAGCAGTCGTAATTGGTGGTTTATTACAAATTGCATTTGGAATTCTAAAGTTAGGAAAATATATCACTCTAGTCCCATATTCTGTTGTATCGGGATTCATGTCTGGTATTGGTGTCATAATCATTGCACTTCAAATTGGGCCATTACTAGGAATAAGCACAAGAGGCGGAGTAGTCGACTCTTTAACTACTGTTTTTTCAAATTTCCAACCTAATGGTGCTGCCATTGGAGTAGCAATAATGACATTAGGGATAGTATTTCTAACGCCTAGAAGAATAACTCAGTGGGTTCCTTCTCCACTTTTAGCCTTATTAATAGTAACTCCAATATCACTGTTTTTTGGTGGAACAATAGACAGAATTGGAGAAATTCCTAGAGGAGTTCCATCTTTAGATTTTCCTAGTTTCAACCAGTATTTTCCTATCATTTTCAAGGCAGGGCTTGTATTAGCAGTACTTGGAGCAATTGATTCTTTACTTACATCGTTAGTAGCAGACAATATTTCTCAAACAAAGCATAATTCTGATAGAGAGTTAATTGGACAGGGGATAGGAAATGCTGTGGCAGGTCTTTTTTCAGGCTTACCTGGTGCAGGGGCAACAATGAGAACTGTTATAAATGTCAAATCTGGAGGATCTACTCCTTTATCTGGAATGGTTCACTCAATAGTTTTGCTAATAGTTTTAATTGGTGCAGGACCATTAGCAGAAAAAATACCTACAGCTCTTTTGGCAGGTATCCTTATAAAGGTTGGATTGGATATTATTGACTGGGGATTCTTGCGCAGGGCCCATAAATTATCTCTAAAAACTTCAGTTGTCATGTATGGTGTACTCCTAATGACTGTTTTTTGGGATTTAATTTGGGCAGTATTAGTTGGAGTATTTATTGCAAACATGCTGACTATTGATTCAATTACTGAAACTCAACTAGAAGGTATGGAAGAAGATAATCCTTTATTAACAAGTAATAATCAAGGTCAATATACATTGCCCGCTGATGAAAAAGCTCTACTTGATAGATGTTCAGGAGAAGTAATGTTATTTAGACTCAAAGGGCCACTTAGTTTTGGTGCAGCAAAAGGTATCTCTGACAGAATGAATTTGGTAAGAAATTACAAAATTCTTATATTAGATATAACTGATGTGCCAAGACTTGGAGTAACAGCAACCCTTGCTATAGAGGATATGATGCAAGAAGCTAAAAATAACTCTAGGAAAGCATTTGTAGCTGGGGCTAATGAAAAAGTTAGAGAAAGACTATCAAAGTTTGGTGTTGATGGAATCATTGAAACAAGAAAGCAGGCGTTAGAAACTGCTTTGAATGAATTAACTTAATAATCTATGGAAGTAAATCCAATAATTCAAAATGTCTTTGCGCCTCCAGTACTTTTCTTTTTAATTGGAGCAATTTCTGTATTTTTTAAATCTGATTTAGAAATACCTGCTCCATTACCAAAACTATTTTCTTTATACCTGCTTTTAGCAATTGGATTTAGGGGTGGAATTGAAATACAGAAAAGTGGTTTTACCGATCAGGTTCTACCTACTTTAAGTGCTGCAATATTAATGTCTCTAATAATTCCATTAATTGGATTTGTAATATTGAGGTATAAGTTTAATGTTTTCAACTCTGCTGCGATTGCAGCTGCTTACGGTTCTATTAGTGCGGTCACATTCATATCCGCGGAAAGTTTTTTAGAAAGTCAAAACATAGATTTTGATGGATTTATGGTTGGAGCTTTAGCTTTGATGGAGTCTCCAGCAATTATCGTTGGCTTGTTACTTGTAAAATTCGCAGCCCCAAAAAATAGACCTAACTCAAGAAAAATGCACCTTAGTGCAATATTGCATGAGTCTATTTTAAATGGATCAGTTTATTTATTACTTTCTAGTCTAATAATAGGATTTTTAATCGCCTCAACTAATCCATCAGGCATTGAAAAAATGGAGCCTTTCACTAAAGATTTATTCTATGGTGCTGAATGCTTTTTTCTATTAGATATGGGCATAGTTGCAGCTCAAAGATTGCCTAGTCTAAAAAAAGCCGGTTCATTTCTAATCGCTTTTGCAATTTTCATGCCAATATTTAATTCTTTAATAGGTGTGTTTGTTGCAAAACTATTAACTCTAGGACCTGGAAATGCACTACTATTTGTGGTTTTATGTGCTAGTGCATCGTATTTAGCAGTACCTGCAGCTATGAGGATGACAGTGCCAGAGGCAAAGTCCAGTTACTATATTTCTACAACATTAGGTTTGACTTTCCCATTTAATATCGTTCTTGGAATACCAATATATATGAGTTTAGTAAATAAAGTTATTCCACTTTCCCCATTATAAAAATGAAAAGATTAGATTTAATTTTTAGTGAAAGAGAACTTGATGCAATTCTTAAAACATTAGAAAAGGCTAATGTTCCTGGGTATACCGTAATGAAACATGCTACTGGGAGAGGTCCAGAAAGAGTAGTTACTGAGGATATGGAGTTTACTGGCTTAGGATCAAATGCACATGTTATAGTTTTTTGCGAGCAAGAATTAATTGATCAAATGAGAGAAGATATTAAGGCAGAGCTGAGTTACTATGGCGGGGTAGCTTATATTTCAGAAGCAACTCCTCTTTAAATATCTATTACTAATATCTATTTTCTTAAGAGTGAATCCAATCTACCCTTATATTTTTTCTACTATTTAAGTATCGATCTATAGACATTGCAGCGATACATCCGTCAGATGCTGCGACTACTGCTTGCTTAAAAGGTGTATTTCTTATATCTCCAATAGCCCATACTCCATCTGAATTTGTGGACATAAAATCATCCACAATCACACCTCCATCTTCTTTTAAGGCAATCTGATCTCCTAAGAAATCAGTAATTGGCTTTGAACCACTCATATAAACAAAGACTCCATCTAGATTCAGATTAATAGGATTTTCTTCCTGTTTATTTTTTACAATTACACCATTCACTCCCATTTCATTTCCTAATATTTCCAATAATCTTGTTCTACTCCAATGTTTAATATTTGCATTTCCCATCAATGCTTTAGACTCCTCATTCTCAGGTTTTGGATCACTTGATGTAATCCAATGCACAGTTGAAGCAAATTTAGTAAGAACAGTAGCCTCCTCTATTGCCTCTTTATTTACTCCAATTACAGCCACTTCCCTATTTTTATAAAACGCTCCATCACATGTGGCGCAGTAACTTACCCCCTTACCCAGAAACTCTGCTTCTCCTTTAAATGATGCAGGTCTACCCATAGCTCCACTTGCGAGTACAAGAGCTTTAGCCTTAAAAGTGCCTTCAGGTGTATAAACCTTTTTCCATTCTCCAGCGACATCTATCCCAAAAACTTGAGCTCTTCTATAGTCTGTACCATATTGAACAGCTTGCTCTCTCATTAATGTAAGTAATTTTTCACCACTAATATCCACAGGGACGCCTGGATAATTAGCGATTTGATGAGTTATTGCTAAAGCACCAACAGATGGATTTTTATCTAAAATTACTGTCTTTAAATTAGAACGAGAGGTATAAAGAGCACACGTACATCCTGCCGGACCCCCGCCGATAATAACAACATCTGATTCGATAATTTCCAATTGAATAAAACTCCTTTATAATAAGTAATTA
>QCPO01000028.1 GCA_003212535.1 Prochlorococcus sp. AG-436-O11 | reverse complement strand
TATAAATTAGAGCATAAAACAAATATATAGATAGCTGAAAAATAATCATAAAAAAATTTTATTGATCTAAGAGTAAGATACTGGTTGTATTCAATATCTCATATGAGACCACTAACGAGTCCAGTATGGGGTCTTATAACAGACTAATAAGACAACTAAAATCAATGGAAGAAATACGTAACTGTAAGTACTTAATTTTCAACAAGAAATAATTAAATTAATGAATTAAGCAATAATTTATGTCCTTCTCCGGTCCAGTTAATTATTAAATACTTAAGAGCCCTTGCTATATAAGCATTTTAAATTCATAAGTTCTGCCTTAGAGACAGTACTACTTATACAGTTTTAATAATATCAGTATTTTCAAGTTATATTTTAAAAGTTTAGACATTTAGCGTAAAGTAATGGATGGTTAATAAAAGATTAACACTTACAAGTAGGAGGCTTTGGATTTATAGCATTATTAAGTGTATCATTCTAGAACCAGAATCAGACTATTTACTAGTCTCATATGAGTCATGTTAGACTTCTAGTTTCGTAATTTAGTATTAAATTTATTTTCAATCGTTGTAATAATATTTGAATGAATTCCAGCAATGTCTGATTCTAATAATGTTTTTTCTGAACCTCTATAGGATAAACGAAATGTATAACTTACTACGTTATTTCCTAAATCTTCATCTTCAAAAACATCGATTAAATTTACATCCTCCAATAAATTCTTTCCTGATTTTTTTATTTGAGAAATTATATCATTTATTAAATATTTTTTATTAAAAATCAAATTAATATCTCTCTCCATTTTGGGTACAGTTGGGAATTGCTTATATAATGGAATCCATTTATTTTTTCTAGTACTGGCGTTTAATATATTAGAAACTTTTAGACTAAATAAATATATTTTTTTTAAAACCTTTTTTTCTAATATGAGTCTAGGATGAATTTCTCCAAAATATCCTACTTCTTTTCCTTCAATAAATAATTTTGCTGTCTTACCTGGATGAAGAAAATCTATATTATTACATGGTTTATCCTCAACTTTAATATTCATATTTGCTAAAGACTCATTTAACTTACCTCTTGCTTCGTAATAATTAAGATCGTTTTCTTTCCCAGAATCAACCCATTTCTCAAGTTTTCTTTTACCATAAATTCCACCACTCAATATTTGTTCTTGAATATAGTCTATTTTTTTGTAAAAAATATTTCCAATCTCGAAGATCCAGCAACTAGTTTGACCTGCTTTAATATTTCGATTTATTATTCTTAAATGCTCATGCCAAATATTGTCTCTAAGGCAACTAGTTTCAATTAACAAAGGATTTGCAATCTTTATTAAATCATTATTATCTTCAGAAACAAGTGAATAAGATAAAACTTCGTTAAAACCATTTTCAATAAAGCCATAATTTAATTTCTTTAATGCTAATTGGGAAGAAGAAAGTTTTCCTGGCTTAATTGGATTAGGAAGTTGTAAATCGAACAAATCATATCCTATTAATCTTGCTATCTCTTCAATTAAATCTATTTCTCTTAATAAATCTTGTGATCTATTAGGAAGTACTTGAACATCCCATCCATATTCTTTACTTTTTAAAAAGCAGCCAATAAGTTTTAATTTATCTTCTATTTCTTTATCAGATAAATTTCTTTTATCTAATTTCTCAAAATTATTAGGTTGAACATTTTTTAGTAATATGGGGCCAAGAATTTGATGTATACGGTCTCTCCTTAATTTTATGAATTTGTCTTCCTTAATTAATTCATTTGAAATATTGATAATTGGTTTATTATCTCCAAAATATTCTTCTATAAGATTAATAGCTCGTGTAACAGAATCTATCGTATTTTTAAACGAAATTCCCTTTTCAAATCTGCTACTAGATTCGGTTCTTATTCCAATTTCTTTTGATGATTTCCTTATAGAAAGTGGGCTAAAAACGGCTCCTTCGAGATAAATAGAAGACGTACAATTAGTTACAGAAGTCTCTAAACCACCTATAACACCAGCAATAGCTACAGGTATATTTCCACAAGCAATTATTGTTATATTTTCATTTAATTCATATTTTTTTCCATCCAAGCATACAAGAGTTTCTTGATCTTTTGCTTTTCTTACAGAAAAATCATCAGGTAAAACCTCTTTCCCAATTAAATTAGATAGCTTATCTTTATCAAATGCATGCAAAGGTTGTCCTTGTTCCAAAAGAATAAAATTTGTTATATCCACTAAAAGATTAATCGACTTGATTCCGGACTTTTCTATACGATCTTTGAGCCATCTAGGCGATAATTGATTTCCATTTAAACCATCAATGGAAGTTATTGTATAAATACAATCTGATGTTATTGCCTCAGAACAAAGATCTATTTTTTCTAACAAATTGATTTTATAGTGATGACATAATTTTGGGAAATGAAATTTTGTTTCTAAAAGGGCAGAAATTTCACGTGCAATACCTAAAACAGACATTCCATCAGGTCTATTAGCTGTAATAGCTAAATCATAAACATAATCATTTAAATCAAGTAAAATAGCTCCAGCGGTCCCTAGTTCATATTTAATAGCAATATCTTCTTCTACAACTGCTATACCTTCGCTAGAGTCTTCTAATCCCAATTCTTCTAAAGAACATATCATTCCTTCACTTATAACACCTCTAATTTCACTTCTTTTAATTATTAAATCAATAGCACTTAAATGTGCTCCAATAGTAGCAACATAAACAAAAATATTTGGTTTAATATTTCTAGCACCACAAATTATTTGCAAATTTTTAGTATTACCAACATCTACTTGGCAAATATTTAGTTTGTCAGATCCTTGATGCTTTACTACACTTAAAACCTTACCTAGAACAACACCATTTACATTTTCTGAACAATCTTCAAGATAATCAACTTCAAATCCTCCAATTGACAATTTCTCGGATAGATCCTCGGGAGTAGTATCTATATCTACTAATGTTTTTAACCAATTTTGTGAGACCTTCATATATTATTTTTATTCAATGATACTAAAAGAATAGTAAATAGCTTCAAAATAGTTTGTTGAAGTTGTACAATAGAAAATTATACATCAACGTATTAATTAAAATGGCCAAAAAAGGTACAAGAGTTGTAGTGACCTTGGAATGTACTGAAGCTAGAACAAGTACAGACCCTAAGAGATCTAATGGTGTTTCAAGATATACTACTGAAAAGAACCGTAGAAATACAACTGAAAGATTAGAACTTAAAAAGTTTAATCCCCATTTAAACAGAATGACTATTCATAAAGAAATAAAGTAATTAATGACATGCCAAATTCTATTTTTAAAAAACAGTTATCACCAATAAAGCCTGGAGATCCTATAGATTATAAGGACGTGGAGCTTTTAAAGAAATTTATTACTGAAAGGGGGAAAATTCTTCCAAGAAGAATGACAGGTTTAACCTCAAAACAGCAAAGAGATCTAACATTAGCTGTAAAGAGAGCAAGAATAGTTGCTCTATTGCCATTCGTCAATCCAGAAGGCTAATTTCTCAATTATCAATAAAAAATAAATAATATTAAAATATTTGAGAGATTTAACAAATTTAAAAACATATATAATTGATTCAGAAGATCCCCATGAGGTTGATGATGCTATTTCACTAGAAATAAAAGAAGATAATTTAAAGATATTATGGGTACATATTAGTAATCCCTGCAGGTTGTTTTCTTTAGACTCAAATATTGATCGAGATGCTAAAAAGAAAAGTTGCAGTTTATATTTAACAGATGAATATGTTCCAATGCTTCCTAAAAATATTATTGATGAAGCAAATTTGGCCCAAAATAAAGTTTCGCATACATTAAGCGCATCAATAGAATTAGATAATTCTGGATCAATAATTAACTATGAAATAGTAGAGGCAATAATAAAGCCTAAATATCAATTAACATATGAAGATGCGAATTATATTTTTGAAATTGAACCTAAAGAAGAAATTGATTTAATAGAAATAAAAAATTTATTATTAAAAAGAATTAGCTACAGAAAAAGGAAAGGAGCCATAATTTTTGATACGCCAACTAGTAAAATAAAATTGCATGATGAAAATATTATATTAACAAGAGTAGAAAAAACAATTTCACAGATAATTGTTGCTGAGGCAATGATATTAATGGGTTACGTTACAAGTTTATATTTATTTAATAATAAATTAGTTGCAGCCTATAGAAGTCAAAAAATAAATTGTAATCATAATGAAATATTGGAACGATATAAAGATAGCGAAATAAAATATATATTATTAAAGCAATATATGGGTAAAAGTTATATCACAACTAAACCTAGTAATCATGATTGCTTAGGACTTAATTTGTATGTACAATGTACTTCACCACTAAGAAGATATTTAGATTTAATTGTACAAAGACAGGTATATAATAATATTAGAAATTATGATAAAATTGATTCAAATACTTTCACGAAAGTAATTGATGAATCAAGAATAAGACAAATTGAGATAAATAATATATATAAAAATGATAAATTAAAATATTTATCATTATTTTTCATGAAAGAGAAAAAGAAATCTTACAAAATAATCTTTGTAAAATGGATAAATAATAAAAGAAA
>QCPO01000027.1 GCA_003212535.1 Prochlorococcus sp. AG-436-O11 | reverse complement strand
TATAAAGAGCAAAGAGATCTTGCAGTAACAGAACCAACTCTTAAACAGCCTACTAATCCTGGAGCTACTGTTGAAGCTATAGCATCAATATCTTCAATTTTTATTTTTGATTCTATTAATGCTTTTTCGAGCACAAAAGGCAATAACTCTAAATGTTTTCTCGCTGCAAGTTCTGGAACAACCCCTCCCCATTTAGCATGGTCGTCAATTTGAGAGGCAATAATGTTTGAATGAATTTTATAATTATCGCCACTATTTGAAACTAAAGATACAGACGTCTCATCACAACTTGTTTCAATAGCTAAAACTTTATGCATATTTTAATCAATATTGTTCTATTTTAATATTAATTTCTTATCTAACATTAAAAGGAATTAAAGATTGCAACTTATGAAATTCTTTTTTTCAATCATAACCTCGGTTTTTCTGTTTCTTGGCATTACTCCAATTGCTTTAGCTGCTAATGGTCCAGCGTTAAATGCTGACAGAGCAAGTACAGAATTTACTGCATCAGCTCTCACAAAATGTTCTGAGAACCCAAAATTTATTGAGAGAGCTAGTTCTGCTACTACCCAAAAAGATATCGCAAGATTTGAAAGGTATGGCAAAGCCTCTTGCGGAGATGATGGCTTACCTCATTTAATTTTGGGTGCACCACTAGAACCATGGGGAGCGCTTTTTAACAGAGGGCATGAAGGAGATCTTCTAATTCCAGGAACAATATTTATTTATATTGCCGGCATAATTGGTTGGTCAGGTAGGGAGTATTTAATTGAATCTAAAAAGACTAAGAATCCCGCTGATAACGAAATCTTTATAGATTTTGAACTTGCCCAAAAATGTCTTAGTAAAGGTGCTCAATGGCCATTACTTGCAAATAAGCAAGGAAGAAGTGGAGAACTTAGAGAATCCGATAAAAATATCACTCTAAATGGTCCTCGCTAAAACTTATCCTTAAATATTTATTTTAAAAAAATGTTCAAAATTTTCAGCACTAAATACATGAGATCAGCTCCTGTAGTTGCAGCAGCTTGGTTGGCTATCACAGCAGGAATCATTATTGAATTTAATAGATTCTTTCCTGATTTATTATTCCATCCAATGAGTTTGAGCTGAGATTTCTGAGAGAATAATCAAGGCCTAATTATCTTAATTATTCTTTCAGCTGTTTCATCAACATCTCTATTTGTCACTTTAAAATCAAATTCATCAGAGGATGCAATTTCATAGTTAGACCTACTAAGTCTTCTATTTATTGCCTCCTCCTTTTCAGTGCCTCTATTTCTTATTCTTCTCTCTAATTCCTCTTTACTAGGAGGCAGAATAAATATAGATAATGAGTCTGGGAACTTTTCTTTAATTTGTTTAGCTCCCTCTACTTCAATTTCCAGTAATACAATAAATCCGTCTTCTATTTTATCTTTTACAAAAGATAAAGGTGTGCCATAATAGTTTCCTGCAAATTTCGCCCATTCAAGAAAAAGGTTTTTATTAATCATTTCTTTAAAATTTTCTTCACTTAAAAAGTAATAGTTTTCACCTTCTTTCTCACCCTTCCTGGGAATTCTTGTGGTTGCTGACACTGAAAGGCAAATATTTTTATCTTTATCTAATATTTCTTTAACGACAGTTCCTTTACCAACGCCACTAGGTCCCGTTAGGATAATTAGTTTTTTTAGATTTTTCATATTAAAATTTTTACAGTAAAATAGACTTCGTTTAAAGGGGAAGAGAAATAATGCAAAAAGGTGTGCCCCAGATAATGGATATTACATCTATTAAATCTTTATTGCATGATTTATCAAAAAATATTTTACCTTCAAGGTTTGAAACTGCCCAACAACCAGAGTCTAATACAATCCAATTATGTTTTAGAGGAGTTGATTTTCAGACTTGGCTAGAGGTTTCTTGGAATGGAGATGCTCCCAGAATACTAAAAATAAATCAACCAGAAAAAATTGGCCGAGAAAGTACCCTATCTAAACAAATAAGATATGGACTAAAATATATGGCTTTAGTTTCTATAGAACAAAATAATTTTGAAAGGGTAATAAAATTTGGATTTGCAAAAAAGCCTGGAGATGAAATAATCAAGTATTTAATTTTTGAATTAATGGGTAAGCACAGTAATATTTTTTACTTAGATAAAAATCACAAAATAATATCCCTTGGTAAACAAATAAAATCTAGTCAATCTAGTTTTCGGACTATTTCAACAGGCTCAATTTATTCGGAACCACCAATTAACCTTAAAAAAATACCCACAGAAAATGAATCTTATCAATCATGGAAAGAGTCTATCTCGACCGTCTCTGAATCACTTAAATACTGTTTGATTAATACTTATCAGGGAGTAAGCCCCATTTTGACAACGCAATTAGAGGCCTTTAGTAATTTAAGTAGTCTAGAAATTATGAATAACAATATTGATTTCATAAGTGATTCAAATTTAAAAGAGATATTTAAAAGTTGGAGAATATGGATTAATAGATTTACAAATAACAATTTTAAATTCTCAATATTTAATAATTTTTTTTATTGTGTTTGGTTTTTAGATAATGAAATTAATAGTATTCAAAATATTGATTTAGGAACTGGTCTAGAAAATTATTATAGTTTTCATTTAAAACAAAAGAAAATTGAATCATTAATGCAAAAAATTAATGGGATTATTTTTAAACAAACAAATGTTGAGAAAAAGAATTTGAATATGCAATCTAATCTTCTTTCAAATTCAGAAAACCACTTAGTCTATAAAGAAAAAGCTGATAAAATATTCATGAATTATGAAATACAAAAAAAAGATATTATTAAAGGTCAGAAACTTTATAAGAAGTCTAAAAAACTTAAAAGAGCTAAAGAATTAATTAAAGAGCGAATTGATATTTATAAAAATAAACTCAATAGGCTAGAGGAATTTAGCGCGCTTTTGGAAAACTTAAATTCTTTAAAGGATGAAGAACTTATTATTAAAATTAAACTACTTGAAGAAATAAGAGAAGAAATTTGCAACGAGTTTAATATAAAAATCAAGAAAAAAAGAGAAGAGAAAAAATATATCTCTGAAATAGGATCTTCCCCAATTCAAATAAACACTCCAAGAGGCTTAAAACTTCAAATAGGAAGAAATATGAGGCAAAACGACTTAATAAGTTTTAAATATTCTAATAAAGGCGATCTATGGTTTCATGCACAAGAATCCCCAGGAAGTCACGTTGTATTAAAGTCATCATCACAAATAGCCTCATATGAAGATATTCAAATAGCTGCCGATTTAGCAGCTTTATTTAGTAAGGCAAAAAGGAATATTAAAGTACCTATTAACTTGGTAAAAATTAAAGATCTGCAAAAAATAACTAAAGGAGGACCAGGATGCGTTTCTTTCAAAAAAGGAGAAATCTTATGGGGGAATCCTACAAGAGGAGAAGATTACATGAAAAATAATCTTAAAGCTATAATTTAGTTTATAATTAAAAAAATTTTAAGATTAAATGTTTGATTTTCTTTTGGGCACACATGAATTTTTAGGCAATCATACTTTTCCGGAATTTATTGTTGGTTATTTATTTGGAGCTGCATTAATTATTGGGGCGCCAACAGTTTTTTTATTACTTGCCTTCGTCAGTGCATTAATGAAAACGAATGGAAAAATGGGTGGTTACAGAGAATATGAAACTTATGGGGAATCATCATTAAATGATGCTCCTCCATTTTTACTCCCAGATCCAACTAATCCAAAGTTAAGCAAGTAATTTATATAAAATCCTAAACAAATAATTACACTTTTTCAGAAATAATTTATTAAATATTATCTTTCAAAATCTAAAAAAAGTTAAATATGAATAGTATCGATAGAAGTGAAAATAAATTTACTAAGGAGATGAGTTTTAGCGACCATTTGGAGGAGCTTAGACAAAGAATACTTAATTCAGTTTATTCAATATTAATTTCAATATTTTTTAGTTTTCTAATAATTAAACCCTTAATTTCTTTTCTAGAAATCCCTGCTAATGATATACATTTGCTACAACTTGCTCCTGGAGAGTTTCTATTTGTTGCTATCAAAGTGGCTGGATATAGCGGATTAATAGTTTCTATCCCATATATTATTTATCAAATAATATTATTTATTTCCCCTGGATTAACAAAAGAAGAAAAAAGTCTTATCTTACCTGCTGTATTTGGATCAGGTTTATTATTTTTTATAGGCTTACTTTTTGCATGGTGGATATTGGTTCCTGCTGCAATCAATTTCTTTATAAATTTTGGAGCTGATATAGTTGAGCCCACATGGTCAATAGAAAGATATTTTGATTTCGTACTCTTATTAATGTCTAGTACTGCAATTGCATTTCAATTGCCAGTTTTGCAATTTATTCTTGGTTCACTTGGAATTATTACTACGGAAAAAATGTTATCCAATTGGAAAATAGTTGTAATTTCTTCTGCTATCTTATCTGCAGTGATTACGCCTTCTACGGACCCTTTAACAATGTCACTGCTATCAATATCGATAGTATTTTTATTCTTTGTAGGGACTGGATTAACTTACATATCTGAGAATCTTAAATCAAAAACTCTTTCATCTTCTCATTAATACTTAATTTCAAGCTAACAGCTCTTCCTAACCTTGGTCTTGAATTTACTTTTTTTAGCCACTCCCTTACTGCCTCTGAGTAACCACATCTATTAATTATTTCAATCTTATCTGCTATTGATTCTTTGTATTCAACTTCATTTAAAGGGAATGATTCTTGTCCCAGAAAACGCCACATCATTTGTAAATAAAGATATTCTCCTCTTTTAAAAAGCCTAAAGTCATATTTCTTCCCCCATCGATGAATTAAGTAATGTATAAACTCATCTACTAATAATGGTTTCATAATTGATGAATAAACAAATTTAGTCAAAACTTTTACTTTAAATTATTAAAAGTCCTATCTATTTGCAACAGAAATCGCGCTATCTGATCCATAATAAGTAACAAATAACTGTTTCAAGTATCGAATGACTCAATTAAGTTCCAATGAAGTCCCTTCCATGGGTCGAAGGCAATTTATGAATCTTCTTACATTTGGAACTGCAACTGGTGTTGCCTTAGGAGCTCTTTATCCTGTAGCAAACTATTTCATGCCGTTGAGAGCTGGTGGTGGCGGTGGTGGAACTTCTGCTAAAGATGAGTTAGGTAATCCAGTTACTAAGACAGGCTGGTTATCAACTCATCAAGCCGGAGACAGAAGCTTAGTACAGGGTCTTAA
>QCPO01000026.1 GCA_003212535.1 Prochlorococcus sp. AG-436-O11 | reverse complement strand
AATAGTATTCCAAGAACAAAGGAAATATTTTTTTTATTGCTTATTTGAGAAAAACTTTTATTTCGAAATAATGAAGAGCCGCATTTAAGGCAAACCAACTTACCTCCCAATGATCTATCGGAAACGAAAGCGGAACCCCCACAATTAAGACAATATTTCATTGAGCTCATTATCAAAAGGAAAAATCGATTCACTTAATTTAAATTATATTCTTTATATTGTGAATGTTAAGAAAAATTTAAAACTTTATTTGATAATGAGAATCGCTTGCAATAAACCAATTATTAGTGCATAATTGATAATAGTTCTCATTATCAATGTTTTAATAAATGAATTTCCGTGTATATGGAGAGTCTCCAAATAAATCAGTAAGAATAATAACTGGACAATCGGTATTAATAGACCCATCTTCAAGACCTAAAGGGACTTGTCTTGAAGTAGAAAGTGGTATAGCTAGAGTGTATTGTCCATGTGAAGAAACTGAAGGAATGACACTTGCTTTTTTACAGTCAGGGGACCAATTGCGGACTGACCTCTTATGTAGTGAAGGGGTTTGTGTTGAAGCCTTAACTGATTTATCTTTTCATAGCAATGTAAATATTGATGAGAATATAGGTTTTGATGCTGTTAATGAATGGACTCTACAGCTCCTCAGAATTAGACATCTTGGGAATGCCGAACAAAGATTGCAAGCACTATTATCAATATTAGTAAATCGTTTAGGTAGAAGATGCGGTCAATGGTGTGAATTACCTTTTAGGCTTACGCATGAAAGGATAGGCGAGTTAATAGGTTCAACACGTGTAACATCAACAAGATTAATTTCAAAATTGCGTTCATCAGAGTTATTAATTGCTCCAATAGGAACTCAAACAGTAAGTGTAGCTCCTTCTTTTATTGAATCTTCCCTAATTTAAATAATGAAAGTATCCGAATCCATAATTAATAATCTATTAATGGAAGTAGATTCATTAACTTATAGACTTAGAAGCATTAAGGTATCTTTCAATACCACTTCTAATAATAGACTGAGAGATAGATTTATTTATGAAAATAAGACAATCTTAGAGAGAGTCAATGAAATATATAAAGTAGCAGTTTACCTAAATAAAAGTGAAAAAGAAAATATAAGTTTTTCTTCTTTATTACTTGAAAAATCTAAGAGAACTTTAAAAGAAATTAGAACAGAAAGTAATTTATTTTTTCAATAAATCACTATCAATCAAAAGTAGGGCGGAAGGTTGTTTATTAGCAAATTTTACTTTTCCAAGAAGGTAAGCAAACTCATCTTCTGAATTTGTTTGTGCATCCACAATTGGATCAAGAAATACATTAGTTCTTGTATCCGAAATTCTTTCAGAAATTGAATAAAGTTGTTGGACAGATGAAGTTAAATCAGCCTCCATATTAAAGGAATAAGAAACCAAATCCTCTATAGAATCCCACTTCTGAATGGGTTCAGGCAATTCTTTTAATTTCACATTTTGTCCGCGAGCAATTAAATAATCAGCAAATTTCTGGGCATGTTCCATTTCTCCTTGGGATTCACTGAGAAAATAAGAGGCGAATCCAGCCAAATCGCGCTCCTTAAACCATAAATAATTAGAAAAATATTGAACATTAGCATATCTTTCCATTGTTAGATGCTCAAAAAGATTATCTAACAAGCCAACATCCATTGGCTGAGCAACAGCTCTACCAGAAGGGCCAAAATTTACAGCCTTTTGTGTTTTTAAATTATTTTCTCTCATTGTTATATAAATAACTTAATTAAATAATACAACATTTTGTATAAATTGGTAACTAAAATTTTATTTAAAATGTTTTAAATAATATGATAATGAATATCAATAGCAATTCTTAGGAATGAATTTTGAATACAGCTATTCTGAATTGCTATTAAGTAATAAATTGTATGTAAATAAGAAAAAGAAATGTAAAAAGAAAAAATGCTCTAATTGGAAGGGAGGCAAGTGTAACTGCTTATAAAAACATTATTTAAATATAGATTTTGTGGGCACCAGGATATAAATAAATAAAACTATTAATATTTGCAGTAACAGTACATTTATCTCCAATATTAATAAGATTATTAATATTAGTTCTTACCCTTAAACTTTCTCCATTAATAGATACTTTATACATAAGATATTCACCAAGAAATTCTTTTGAAATTACAACTGCATTGCCATTCATTGATTTATTAATCGAAATGAATTTTGGAGAAATTGAAAGAAATTTTATATTTGTATTATCTTCTAAATCAGAAGTATTTATTAGACCCAAACATGACAAATAAACATTATGTTCTTTTTTGATATTAAGAATATTATTTCCCAAAATAAAACTACTTACAAAAAGAGTTTTAGGATTTTCTAGAAGATTAATTGGTTTATCAATTTGATGTATTTTTCCTTCTTTCATTACGGCAACTTTATCGCAAATGGACATAGCCTCTTCTGGATCGTGTGTAACCATTAATCCACTAGCATTACAACTTTTTAGAATATTTGGTAGTTCACTTCTCAATTTTAGTTTTACATGCATATCAAGACTACAAAATGGTTCATCTAATAATATGAAATTTGTTCCTGGGGCCAAAGCTCTAGCAATTGCAAGTCTTTGCTTTTGTCCTCCCGATAATTCATGTGGATACCGGCTTAATAAACTATCAAGACCAACAATATTTAGTAAATAATCAACCCTTGACCTATCTTTCTTGTTTTTCAATCCAAACATTACATTTTCAATGACAGTTAAGTGAGGGAAAAGTGCATAATCCTGAAAAACCATGCCGATATTTCTTTTTTCGGGAGTGAGTATTCTATTTGTACTTGAAATTTCCTTTTCGTTTAATATAATCTTGCCTTTAGAAGGGTATTCAAATCCAGCTATCAATCTCAAAAGAGTAGTTTTCCCACAACCAGAAGGTCCAAGTAAACCTAATAATTCACCAGTCTCAATTTTTAAATTAATTGCATTTAATATCCAATTTGAGAAATTTTGTTTATTATATTTATGATGTAAATCATCAATTATTAACCCCTCATTTTTCACTAAAAATGTTTCTTTAAAATTATTAAATTAGCAGAAAATACTCAACAAAAATATTGCCTGTATAATTTTATACATCGATCAAGGTTTTCAAATTAAATGAGAAAGATTGAAAGAGCCGAGATAATACTCAAAGAGCTAAAAAAACTATATCCATCCCCACCAATCCCTCTTGAGCACACAAATCCTTTTACACTTCTGGTAGCAGTAGTTTTAAGTGCCCAATCAACAGATAAGAAAGTAAATGAATTAACTAAGGAGTTATTTAAAGTCGCTGACAATCCAGAAAGAATGGTAAACCTTGGTATCACTGGAATTTATAAATATATAAAACATTTAGGACTATCTAATCAAAAATCGAAGAACATTTATCTCCTTTCTAAACTCTTAATCGAAAAAAATAAGAGCCAAGTGCCAAGTACTTTTAAAGAACTTGAATCTCTTCCAGGTGTAGGTCATAAAACTGCATCAGTTATAATGTCTCAAGTATTTAACATCCCTTCATTCCCTGTTGATACTCACATACACCGCTTATCACAAAGATGGGGGCTAACAAATGGAAATAATGTAAAACAAACAGAAAAGGATCTCAAGAAAATATTCCCAATTACAGAATGGAACAAACTGCACTTACAAATAATCTTCTATGGCAGAGAATATTGCACGGCGAGAGGTTGTGACGGGACAAAATGCTTTATTTGTCGTACTCTATATCCCAAAAGAAAAGGGAAATTTATATGTAAAAAACCTTAAAAATAAATATAATTATTAGAGTAGTTTTATTTATTATGAGAATAGCAATTACAGGAGCTTCAGGAAAAACAGGTTATAGAATTGCTGAAGAAGCAGTTAAAAAAGGATTAAAAGTAAGGCAAATTATTAGACAAAACTCACAAGTTTCTGATGGACTTGAGAACTTAGAAACGATTCGAGTCTCATTAGATAATAAAAAAGAATTAGATAAATCGTTAGAGAATATAGATGCTTTAATAATTGCTACAGGGGCAAGAGCATCTTTAGATTTAACAGGACCAGCAAAGGTTGATGCTTTGGGCGTATATAGACAATTACAGAGTTGCAAAAGAGTTGGGATTAAAAGAGTAATATTAGTGAGTTCTTTATGTACTGGAAAATTATTTCATCCATTAAATTTATTTGGACTGATTTTAATCTTTAAAAAAATAGGTGAAAATTTCATACGAAATTCTAGTTTAGACTGGACTATTGTTAGACCTGGAGGGTTAAAAGAAAGTGAAGATATAGAATCAGAAAACGTCGAATACACACAAGAAGACAAGCAAGTTAATGGATCAATACCAAGAAGACTTGTCGCGCAGTGTTGTATAGATTCCCTTAGAAATAAGGAATCTATAAACAAAATAATTGAAGTTACAAGTTCCACTGTTAATAAAAAGATTTCTTTTAAAAAAGCTATGCAAATGATTTAAAAGATGTAAATATAAAATAAAAACATGAAAATAAATCCCAGAATTGACGCATTACAATTAATGCTAACCGACTTAAGAACAAGAAATGAACCCATCAGACATAAAGCAGCCTTTAAAGGTTGTCAGCCAGAATTTCAAACTCTTGTTTCTAGGTTAATAAAGCAATTGGAGGATGAATTAATTTCTGAGAAGACAACAAATCTTGATAATTAAGAAAAATATTACTTAAAAGAATTTAAATAATCCAATTTTGCTTGTTTTGAAAGATCATCATATCCCCCAAAAAATTCATGATCCAAAAATATTTGAGGAAAACTATTATGATTACTTTGATTCATGACATTTTGAAAGCTATCATCATTATCAATTAGAATAACTTGATGAGGAATAGATAATGAATTAAGTAATCTAATAGCTCTTTTAGACCAAGGACAATCTTTCAAAATATATATTTTTACCCTAGAATGATTTTTAATAAATTTTTGATTTGAGATATCAATAATCTTTTTTTCAAAAGAGAGTAAGAATATATCTGCACCTTTTTTTACAATACAACCCTCCTCTAAATGTCCTCCAAAAACATTACAGCCCTCATCAGCAAAACTCAAATGAAGATGGACATCACCTTTACTAAAATGACCATTAAGAGATACGATTTCTAAGTTCCCTTCAAATTTATTAATTTCTTGATTCCCCGGGCACTGAATACAAACTGTTCTAAGATTTCCAACCACACCTGAAATGTAACCATATATATTATTAGAGAAAGAATATTCTTTAATACAATTAATTAAATCAGATTCTGGAGATAGCTTTAAGCTATGTGGCTGCATTTT
>QCPO01000025.1 GCA_003212535.1 Prochlorococcus sp. AG-436-O11 | reverse complement strand
GGACTTTTTGCAAATGTGATTGGTGAAGTAATACCAAATAAAGAGGTTGTTATTTCTCATAAAACTAAAATAGTTGCAAAAATACCTACTTCTGCTTTATCTGATGATACTCCAATTAATATTCATAACGTTATTAATAATCCGCCTAATTATTTGCTTAAGAAATGGGAATGGAAAGAAAATAATTTACCAAAAATTTATGAAAATAAAATTTTATCTATCAAGGAAAATAAGGATTTTTATTTTTCTCAAATCATTCTAAAACTTCTTTCTAATCCTTCAATAGCTTCAAAACGATGGATATATAAACAATATGATTCTCAAGTACAAGCAAATACAGTTTTTAAACCTGGAGAATCAGATGCAGCTGTAATAAGATTAAGACCGCAAAGTGAAAAAAATAAAAATAAGTTATTTTCTGGTGTCGCAGCCTCTGTAGATTGCAATAGTAGATGGGTCTCTCTTGATCCTTTTAGAGGAAGTATTGCTGCTGTAGCTGAATCTGCTAGAAACGTTAGCTGTGTTGGTGCTGAACCAATTGCAATTACAAATAATTTAAATTTTTCATCACCTGAAAATGAAATAGGCTACTGGCAGCTTTCATCTGCATGCGAGGGTATTTCAGAGGCTTGTATTGCACTAGGAACGCCTGTTACAGGTGGGAATGTTTCTCTATATAATGAGTCAAAAAATGAAAAGAATGAAATAACTCCCATTAACCCTACTCCAGTCATTGGTATGGTTGGAAAGATAGATAATGTTGATCAAGCTATTAGTAGTGGATGGCAAAATATCAATGATTCAATTTGGTTAGTTGGTTCATCTGCTTCTGAGTCGACAATAGCAGCTAGTTCTTATTTGGAATATTTCCATGGAATAATTTTAGGTAGACCTCCAAAGATTGATTTGCAAGACGAAAAATACTGCCAGAGTTTTTTGAGAAGATCAATTTTAGAAAATTTTGTTGTATCTTCTCACGATATAAGTGATGGTGGTTTAGCTGTTTCTTTATCAGAATGTTCTATTTTGTCTTCAAAAGGTGCAACTATAAACTTAGAAACTGTTAGTGATCGTTTAGATAATGTGTTATTTTCTGAGGGTGGTTCAAGGATAATTTTTTCAGTAAATAAAACCAAAGAATTAAATTGGTTAAATTATTTAAAGGATATTCAAATTGATTTCCCCAAAAGTGTATATGTTAAAAAAATAGGATATGTCTCTAAAGATAATCTAAAAATAAATGTTCAAAATAAGGAAATTTGCAATATTAAGGTTGAGGAATTAACCGAAAAATTTAATAATAGTATTTCAAGTTACTTTTAAATATTAATGTATAAATACTTTCAACTATCAGAACTATTGAGAAATTAAATTATGTGTGGAATAGTTGGAATTGTCTCTTCTGAAGATGTAAATCAACAAATTTATGATAGCCTTTTGCTCCTTCAGCATAGAGGTCAAGATTCCACAGGCATAGCGACAATGGAAAATACTGTTTTCCATATACATAAAGCTAAAGGTCAGGTAAATACTGCATATAGAACTAGAGATATGAGGAATTTAATTGGAAGAATTGGATTGGGACATGTCAGATACGCAACAAAAGGATCAGCTGAAAGTGTAGAAGAAGCTCAACCCTTTTATGTTAATGCCCCTTATGGGATTGTTTTAATCCATAATGGAAATTTAACTAATACTAGAGATTTAGAAAAACAATTATTTAATATTGATAAACGCCATACAAATTCTTCTAGCGATACAGAAATGCTATTAAATGTTTTTGCTACAGCATTGCAAGAACAAATTCATAATCAAGAATTAGAGCCAGATATTATTTTTAATGCTGTCAAAACATTACATAAAAGAATCCAAGGTTCATATACTTCAATTGCATTGATTTCCGGTCATGGTTTATTAGCTTTCAGAGATCCTTTTGGTATTAGACCTTTAGTAATTGGTAGAAGAATTTCTCTTAAAACCAACAAAGAAGAGTGGATGGTTGCAAGCGAATCATTGGTATTGGAAAATAATGATTATCAATTAGTGAGAGATGTAGAACCTGGAGAGGCAATTTTTATTAATCATAATGGTGAATTTTTTTCTAAGCAATGTTCAGATAATCCAAAATTATTTCCCTGTGCTTTTGAATATGTTTATTTAGCTAGACCAGATTCCATTATGAATGGTATCTCTGTTTATCAAGCCCGGTTAAAAATGGGTGATTATTTAGCCGAAACAATTAAAGAAACAATTAAATCAGGAGATGTCGATGTTGTTATGCCTATTCCTGATTCTTCTCGTCCCGCTGCCATGCAAGTAGCGAGGCAATTGTGTATTGAGTATAGAGAGGGATTCTTTAAGAATAGATATGTTGGTAGAACATTTATAATGCCAGGCCAGCAAAAACGTAAGAAATCAGTCAGACAAAAGTTAAATGCAATGAGTACAGAATTTAAGAATAAAAATGTATTAATAGTTGACGACTCTATAGTCAGAGGTACTACTTCAAAAGAAATTGTTCAAATGGCAAAAGATGCAGGCGCAAATAAAGTTTTCTTTACTTCTGCAGCCCCACCAGTACGTTTTCCACATGTTTATGGGATTAATATGCCTAATAGAGATGAATTGATAGCTAATGATAAAACAATAAATGAAATAGCAGAAAAACTTGGTATAGACAATCTTGTTTATCAAAGTATAGATAATTTACGTAAATCTATTATTGGGGAGTCTCCAATTTTAGATCTCGAAATGAGTTGTTTTACAGGCTTTTATGTAACAGGAACAGTTACTCAAGAGTACTTAAATTGGGTAGAAAATGAATATAAATCTTAATTTAGAAAGCTTTCATGGCTAAAACAATTTTCAAGATATTCTTCTTTTTCTAAATTTAAAAAATCTACTGTTAAAAATTTTTTGTTTGATTCACAATTCAATTTATTAAAGTTTATCCTAGCAGATTTGTTTCTATTCGTTTCAATCTCAAGGTATTGATTACTTGGTAGTACTTTTATGAAGTGATCATTTTTAAGTTGAGTTTTTTCATTTAAGTAACCTAAATTATAATCATTTGCATAATATATTTCATCATTTTTAATACTAAAAAATTTCCCTTTTTGAGATACTAAAATAAGTTTTTCTCCAATTTTGCTTTTACAGCAAGAAACTATTTTTTCAGTTGGTAATAGTTTTGTTAGCGATAACCCTTGAGATTGTTTAGTAGTTGGTGTCAGATATTTATTAGATAAATTAAATTTAAAAATTCTTCCTATTGAAGTTAATATTATTAAGGTCTGTTCTCCGCTATAAATAAATGAATCAATTATTGTTATATTATTTTTTAATTTTATAATTGCAAAAGCTCTATTACTTTTAAGCATTTCATTATCAAATAAAACTTTTTTAAATCTTCCATCTGAAGTCAAAGTACATAAATAATTCTCTATTTCTTTATCAATATGATGAAAATTTATTATTTCATTAGGCTCTATATTTCCTAATACTTTATTATCTAATTTATAATCAGTATTAATATTTGTCTGCCAATCGACTTGAAAAACACGTCCTGTATAAGTAATTCCAATAATTTTTAAATTTTTTTCAATATTGCATATAAATTTTTGCACATTTTTATTTTCTATAATTTTATTTTCAGTATTGCATAATTTTCTGTAATTATTAAAAATCATTTTTTTTAAATATAGTCTATTGTTAATATATAATTTAGTTTTTTTATTTATAAGTTCTTCTAATATCTGATTATTAATAGTTTCTATTTCGTTATCTTCATCAACATTTTTTAGAATCTTTGTTTTTCTTTTTACATTATATTTTTGCTTCAATATAATTAATTCTTTTATTAACAATTCAAGTAATAATTTTCTGTCATTCAATAGCTTGTTTAAATAGTTCTTTTTTTCTTCAAATTTTTTAATATCGATATCGATCTGGTTTCTTTCTAGATTTGTTAATTTTTTAAGTGGCATATCTAAAACCGCGTTTGCTTGTCTTTCACTTAACAGAAGATTTTTAATTAATTTTGATTTAGCTTCAGAAGAATTGTCTGAGCTCTGAATAATTTCAATAATATTTTTTATTTTTTTCGTTGCAATGGATAAACCCTGTAAAATTTCAAGTTTTTCTGATGTGTTTTTTAGAAAATAATTAGTTCTTTTTCTTATTGTTGCTTCTCTAAATTCCAAAAAATAATCAAGATATTTCTTTAAATTTAGTTGAATTGGTTTGCCATGAATTATGGCCAGAAATATTGCACCAAAGTTTGTTTGTAAAGTTGTTTTTTTATATAAATTAGAAATTACAATATCACTATTCGAATCTTTTTTTAATTCTATTACGATTCTCATACCATCTCTATCACTTTCATCTCTAATATCAGAGATACCATCAACTTTTCCTGTATTAACAAGTTCTGCGAGCTTTTCAATCCATCCTGCTTTACTTATTTGATAGGGAAGTTCTGTTATTATTAGGGCATTTTTTTTATGTTTGCCTTTCCCTAAATTTATCTCTTCTAAGTTTATTACTCCCCTTATTGTTATTGATCCTTTTCCTGTTTTATAAACTTCTTTAATTCCATCATTGTAAATTAATTCACCGCCTGTTGGAAAGTCAGGTCCATGAATAATATTAGATAATTTCGCATCACTTATATCTTTGTTCTTGATTACAGCAATTAATCCATCTACTATTTCTCCTAAATTATGAGGTGGAATATTTGTTGCCATTCCAACAGCAATTCCTGATGAACCGTTTAATAACAAAAAAGGGAGTTGTGCAGGCAAAATATCTGGCTCTTGTTGCGAACCATCAAAATTATTCGAGTAACTTACCGTTTCTGAATCAATTTCTCCAAGAAATCCTTCATTAGCTATTGGTGCAAGGCGGGTTTCTGTATATCGCATAGCTGCTGGGGGATCGTTATCTACTGATCCAAAATTTCCGTGACCATCTAGAGTTGGATATTTAGTTGAAAAATTTTGCACTAATCTAACTAATGCATCATATACTGCTTGATCTCCGTGAGGATGATATTTCCCCAGAACATCACCTACAACTCTGGCGCACTTTCTAAAGGGTCTATCAGGTGTTAAACCTAATTCATGCATTGCAAAAAGAATCCTCCTTTGCACAGGCTTAAGTCCATCTCTTGCATCGGGTAAAGCTCTTCCAACTATTACGCTCATTGCATATTCCAGATAGGAACGTTGCATTTCTTCTTGGAGTGAAATAGAAGTGAATTTTTCCTTATCCATTAAAACTCAAAATTAAATATGCTTTAGTTAACTTAATTAAGATTAATAGGTAAAAATTTTTTTACCAGTCTTAAAAATTAGGAAGATTGATTTGTTTTTAATTTTGCCTGTTTTACATCTTCTTTAAGTTGGTTATTTTCTAAAAGCTTTTCTGTTGAAATTTGTAGTTTTTCTCCCCATAATTGCTCTTTTCTATAATCATATTTAACATAATTCGGATTTTTAATTAAAGCTTTTTTTGCAAGCAATACTGCTGAATTAATATCTTTTATCCTTAAACATGAAGCAAGACCTATTAATGGTTCTGCATCTTCTTCAAAAGAGATAGCTTTTTTAAAAAATTCAATAGATAGATTTATTTTGTCTTGTTCAAAGTAAGCTAAACCTTGATTGTTTATTGCTTGCCAAAATTCAGGCTTAATTTTCACAGCTTTATCAAAGAATTTAATTGCTGAAGAGTAGTCCTTTTCCATTAAAAAAATATTTCCTAATTGAAATATTGCCCTATGATT
>QCPO01000024.1 GCA_003212535.1 Prochlorococcus sp. AG-436-O11 | reverse complement strand
GATTTAGAATCCTCTATATCTAATTCCCAAAAAGAATTAAATTCACTTTTTCTGCCACACAAAACAACATCTAATTGATTTTCACTTTTACTTAGATCTGCAGCTATTTGAGTGCCAATACCACCAGAGCCTACAACTAAAGCTAATCCTTTCATTTGAAAAAAATAAGTATATTTATTCTAAGAAAAATTTTTTTTAATTTACTAAAAGATATTTTCTACTTGATTTCAAAATTCTATTCTATATTCTTTTTTTTTATTTTTTCTTCTAATAATTGACGAGCTATTTTCCTATCATCAAAATCGATTACCTTATCATAAAGAATTTGATAATCTTCATGTCCTTTACCAGCTATTAAAACAATATCGTCGCTTTTTGCAGCTTCAATAGATTTCTTTATTGCTTTAAACCTATCAATCTCAATTTGTATTTTTTCACTTTTTTTTATACCCATCAAAATATCATTTACTATCTTTTGTGGTTCTTCTGATCTTGGATTATCTGATGTTATAAAAATTAGATCAGAAAACTCCTCTGCTATTGATCCCATTAAATGTCTTTTACCCTTATCTCGATCTCCACCACATCCGAAAACAGTTATAACTTTCCCCTGAAAAAGATTTCTAATTGATTGCAAAACTTTCTTTAATCCATCAGGGGTATGGGCATAATCAATTATCACAGTTGGTAGAAATTTTGGCGAATTATTATTTTCAATTTTTATTTTTTCCATTCTTCCAGGAGCACCAGGAAAATATTGTATTAATTTTGATAACTCTTTTAAAGAGAAATTAAGTTTATACAAAATTGTTATTGCTTGAATCGCATTCATTAAATTAAATTCACCAACCAGTGGCACAAAAAGTTTAATTTTTTCCTTAGGTGTATGAAAAATACAGGTGGAACCACTTGCAGTAAATTTTTTATCTGTTACGTAAAAAAAATCATCATTTTTAAATTCACTCTTGTCAATCTTTGTAGATACTAATGAAGATCTTTTCTCAAGATCAGATGATAATTTAGATATCCAAAGGTCATCAACATTCAACACAGAAATTCCTTTTTTTTCTCTTAAGTAAGGTGGGAAAAATAATTTTCTTTTTGTTTGAAAATAAGATTCCATATCTGAGTGATAATCAAGATGATCTTGAGTTAAATTAGTAAAAATAGCCGCCTCAAATTCGCAGCCTGATATCCTGTTTTGAGCAATAGAATGAGAACTTACTTCTAATATCGCGAATTCAGATTCTGCCTCAAATGCAGCATTTAATTTCTTTTGAAGTTTATCCGCGAAATCAGTCGTATGAGAAGCCACCTCAGAAAAGCCAGACCATCTATTGAACAAGGTTCCAAATAATGCAGTCTTTTTTCCTAATTTTTTTAAGAGATATTCCAATAAAAAAGTAATTGTCGTTTTTCCATTAGTACCAGTAACACCAATAAGTTTTAGTTTTCTTGAGGGCCTATTCCAAAACTCGGCAACTATTTGACCAAAAATATAATCTAAATTATCATCTAACACCAAAACCCTTTCTCGGTCAAAAGATCCAATATACTGTTTTGCAGCTGATCCAATAATTGCAGCCTCTGCACCATTTTCAATTGCCTCAATACAATATTTTCCTCCGTCAACATTTAAGCCTTTCATACCTAAAAACAAAGTCCCTTTTTGTACTTCTTTAGAGTTAAAAGAAATATTATTAATTTCTTGATCTAATAGTTCTAATGAAGGGGTAATTCCTACTAAATCTAAAAGCTTATGTAATTTTATAGATCTCATTTATAAGAAATTATTTATTCAGAATAGTATTAATATTTTTTTGAAACCAATTCTTTAATTGATCATCTTTTAATCTTGGAGAAATACGAGGTAATTCTATAATTTCCTTGGAGTTTATTCCTTCAATAGCAATAATAGGTACTTCATAATCATATTTTTTATATTTATCTTGATATAAATCAACCCTATCTATATCAATTTCTTTAAGCTCTAAATTGGGCAGTATCTCTTTAAAATTTATTTTTGCTAGTTTGTTTTTTAATGAATCGCAAAGGCAACAACCTTGCCTAACAAAAATAAATATTTTCATTAATTTAATCAGGTACAGGATCGCATCCACAAGGAGTTAAGGGATGACATTTACTTAACCTTATTAAGGTCAACCATCCTCCCTTCCAAGGACCATGTCTAGTAATAGCCTCGTATCCATAACAACTACAACTTGGTATAAATCTACATCTTGGTCCGAAAAAAGGAGAAAACCACTTTTGATAAAACGAAATCATAAAAAGAAGTATTGAGGTAATTGATTTATTAATAAATTTGATCACTTTAATGATGTAAAATAAGTCTTTCAGTAGTAATTTAGTTTAATTGAATTAAATCAATTATCCAAATTTATTGCAAATTTCTATTTAATTTAAAATTATGTCAAGATACCGCGGCCCCAGATTAAGGGTTACGCGTCGCTTGGGAGAACTACCAGGTCTCACTAGGAAAGCTTCAAAGAAGTCTAATCCTCCAGGTCAGCACGGCCAAGCCCGTCGCAAGCGATCAGAATATGCAATTCGTCTAGAAGAAAAGCAGAAACTAAGGTTTAATTACGGTGTTTCTGAAAGACAGCTGGTTCGTTATGTCAAAAAAGCCAGGGCTCAGGAAGGATCAACAGGAACAAACTTACTAAGACTTTTAGAAAACAGACTAGATAATGTTTGTTTCAGATTAGGTTTTGGTGGTACTATCCCAGGCTCAAGACAATTAGTAAATCATGGCCATGTAACTGTTAATGGCAAGGTTCTTGATATTGCTGGATATCAATGCAAATCAGGAGATGTTATCGGAATTAAAGAAAACAAAGCAAGTAAAAAACTTGTTGAAGGAAATATAGAATTCCCTGGTTTAGCAAATGTCCCTCCTCATCTTGATTTAGATAAACCTAAATTAACAGGAAAAATAAATGGCAAATGCGATAGAGAGTGGGTTGCTCTTGAAATAAACGAACTACTAGTTGTTGAATACTATTCAAGAAAAGTCTAATAAAACTTTTCTTTGGATTATTAAATCTCTCATCTTATCGACGAGAGATTTAATTCATTCTTATTTTTAAAAATAATGGAAGATAAGAAAAATATCATCAAAAAGCCAGGCTTTAAAACCTTATCTATTCACCATGGAGAAACATTTGCAGAAGAGACAGGATGTGTTATGCCTCCTATTTTCTCTACATCTACTTTCAAACATGGAAATAAAGGGAATTTCGACTACACCAGGTCAGGTAATCCAAACTTTAAAATTCTAGAAAATATACTGAAATCAATAGAAGATTCTAAATACTGTACAGTGTTTGGATCTGGCATAAGTGCCGTAACTGCAATAACATCTGCATTAAAATCAGGAGATAAGATACTATGCGAGTCGAATCTCTATGGTTGTACAGTAAGAATGTTTGAAAAAGTTTTCAAGAAATTTGGGATAGAAGTTTTATACACAGATTTTACAAATAAAAATAATATCAAAAATATTTCAGATTTTAAGCCAACCTTAATATGGCTAGAAAGTCCAACAAATCCCCTTTTAAAAGTAATTGATATTAAAGTGATTTGTGATGAAGCCAATAAACAAGAAATACCTGTGGTTGTAGATAACACCTTTTCCACCGCACTCATTCAAAAACCATTGGAACTTGGAGCAACACTATCGCTTATCAGCACAACAAAATTTATTAACGGACATAGTGATGCTCTTGGTGGAGCAGTTCTAACAAATAATGAAGAATGGAATAGTAAGATGCTTTTCTCTCAAAAAGCTCTAGGCCTGCAACCCTCTCCTTTTGATTCTTGGCTAATTACTAGAGGTGTAAAAACGCTTCCTTTAAGAATAGAACAACAAACAAAAAGCGCAGAGTTAATTTCTGAGGAATTAGAACATCACAAAATAATTAACAAAGTAATTTATCCCTTCAATCAAAACCATCCAGAATTTAATTTAGCAAAATCACAAATGAGATCTGGGGGTTCAATGATCACACTAAAATTGGATTTAAACAAAGAGAATACTTTTAAATTTTGTAAATCGCTTAGATATTTCTCTTTAGCAGAGAGCCTTGGGGGAGTTGAAAGTTTAATTTGTCACCCCGCAACAATGACTCATGCTTCTGTTGATAATAAAACAAAAGATTCACTTGGTATCGATGATGCCCTTATAAGATTATCGATTGGTTGTGAAGATACCAACGATTTAATCTCAGATATATTATTTGCTTTAAATCAATTCTGAAAATTGAGAGATTTACTTAAAAATCCTATATGGAAAAATGTAGAGTTGGGGTATTCTATTCCTGAGAGTGATCATGCTGTTTCAGTAGCATTACCAACTTGGAATGATGTAATAAATTATGAGGAAAAAAATCCAGAATGCATTAAATCATTAAGGTCAATCTATCCACGTTTTGGGCTCAACCCCTTAGTAAAAAGATTATGTGAAAAAGTAAAAAAAGAAAGTCAATACAATAATCACAGTATCTGGCCATATCCAAATAAAACCATAGCATTAAAAGCAAAGAAATACTGTGATAGAAATACTTCTCAAGAATTTTCATTTATCGAAATAAAGTATAATTTTGCTTTTTTAATAACTAAAAAAACAGCAAGCATATATGCAAAATCTTTCTGGCAACATACGGGTCTTGGTATATCCTCAAGAGCTGCTGCAATTGAATTAGGCCTGGAGGATAGCCTTCCAAAATCTTTAGTTAATGAGAAACATCAAATAATAAAAAATAGAATTTCTAAATCTACAAAAACAAACTCTAACAATATTCACTTAACTTCATCTGGCATGTCTGCGTTGCACACATCTTTAGAAATCCTATATAAATTATTTCCAGAGAAACCTACACTTCAAATAGGTTTCCCATATGTAGATGTACTTAAATTACCAATGCATATCTTTCATGGCGCAAAGTTAATAACAGAAGAAAATTGTTCAGATATTGAATTAGAAATTAAAAGAATAAATCCAGCAGCTTTGATAATTGAATTACCAAGTAATCCAATGCTCAAATGTGTAAACATTAAAAAAATTTCAAAAATAGCAAATAAATTGAATATACCTGTAATTGTTGACGATACTATTGGATCCAATCTGAATATAAATTCCTTAGAGCATGCAGATATAGTTTTCACTTCACTGACAAAAATCTTTTCAGGTAGCGGAGATATTCTTGCTGGCTCATTAATACTAAATCCAAAAAGTAAATGGATTGATCAGTTTAGAAATGCATTAAGCGAAATTAATCTTCCAATGCTTTCAGATGGAGATATTGTTTCCCTAGAAAAAGTTAGTAGAGATGTAAATCAAAGAGTTTTTGAACAAAATCAAACATGTTTAGAATTAAAAAAAAGATTAGAGACCAATAAAGAGATTAAAAATATTTTCCATCCCGAAAATTGTCCAAATTTTAATTCCATACTTACGTCTAATGGGGGATACGGCTGCTTATTATCATTTGAATTAAAAGGAGGAATAAACAAAGCTAAAAAGTTTTATGATTCTCTTCATATATCTAAAGGGCCAAGTTTAGGTACAAAATTTACTCTTGTATGTCCATATGTGTTATTAGCTCATTATGACGAATTGGATTGGGCTGAAAGTTTTGGGATACCATCGCATCTTATTAGAGTATCCGTTGGACTAGAAGATAAAGATCACTTATGGAGAAGCTTTTCTGAAGCATTAAATAATTTTTAAATTCCTAGTCTTACTGTTTAGAAACTTATATAGTCTTTTCTTAAAAAATAGTTAGTATAAAAATATATTTTCACAATATATAAATGGCAAGAATTTATGAGGACAACAGTTTTGCTATTGGAAACACTCCATTAGTAAAATTAAAATCAGTTAC
>QCPO01000023.1 GCA_003212535.1 Prochlorococcus sp. AG-436-O11 | reverse complement strand
CCTGAATAGGTATTTTAAATTGTTGTTTTGGAATGAGTTCTTTTAATTTCTCTACTAAACTTCTACCAATTCCATACGCCTTATCTTTATGAACAATAGAAGTTAATGGATCTGCTCTTTCAGAATTTATAAGGACATCTAATCTAACAAGGTCATTTTTTCTATAGCCAATTAAATGATATTCCATTGAGGCATAACCTTGAGTTCTACTTTTCATCTGATCAAAAAAGTCCGTAACTACTTCCGCCAAGGGAATTTCATAAATCAGAGTCACCCTATCAGTTGTTATGTA
Source organism: Prochlorococcus sp. AG-436-O11 (assembly GCA_003212535.1). Lineage (GTDB taxonomy): Bacteria > Cyanobacteriota > Cyanobacteriia > PCC-6307 > Cyanobiaceae > Prochlorococcus_A. Next base: position 6,321 of record QCPO01000023.1, on the reverse strand, counting down.
TTTCATATCAATAAAAACACCTCTTCTTTCTTGGCATAAACCCATTAATGTTCCATTAAATTCATTTGGAGCATAAATTTCCATTTTCACATAAGGTTCTTCTATTGATTCTCTTAGTTGAGGATCAGGGATAGTAGAAGGATTATCAATAAAGATATGTTCTTGTTGATTTAAATTAACCTTATAGATAACTGATGGTGCAGTTACGATGAGATCCAAATCATATTCTCTCTCCAATCGTTCTTGAACAATCTCCATATGCAGAAGTCCTAAGAATCCACATCTAAATCCAAATCCCATTGCGCTGCTAGTCTCAGGCTCATATTTAAGAGCCGCATCAGATAATTGTAATTTTTCAAGTGATACTCTTAAATCTGGGAACTGATCTGCATCAGTTGGGAACAATCCACAAAACACCATTGGATTTGCTGTTTTATAACCAGGCAAGGGATCATTGGCAGGTGAATTTAAAAGAGTAATTGTATCTCCCACTCTCGCATCCGCGACTGATTTTATAGATGCAGCTAAATACCCCACTTCTCCTGCGTGTAATTCATTAACTTGCTGCTGATCAGGAGCCATTATCCCTATTTCATCAAGTTCATAGTTCTTCTTACTAGCCATTAGTAATATTCTGTCTCTTTTATTAATTGCCCCAGATATCACCCTGAAATAAACAATCACTCCTCTGTAAGGATCATAATAAGAATCAAAGATAAGTGCCTTAGTAGCTAACTTTATTTCATCTTGAGGTGATGGAACTCTTCTAACAATTGCTTCTAAGATATCTTTAATTCCTATTCCAGTTTTTGCTGAACAACTGATTGCGGTAGATGTATCTAATCCTATAATCTCTTCAATTTCTTGTTTGATTTTTTCAGCATCAGCCCCAGGTAAATCCACTTTATTTAAAACAGGGATTATTTCAAGATTATTTTCAATAGCAAGATAAACATTAGCTAGGGTTTGGGCTTCCACTCCCTGACTTGCATCAACTACTAATAAAGCACCTTCACAAGCCTGAAGAGATCTACTGACTTCATAAGAAAAATCAACATGCCCTGGAGTATCTATTAAGTTCAAAACATATTCTTGCGAATCATTTGCCTTATATTTCATCCTCGCTGCTTGTAACTTAATAGTTATTCCCCGCTCTCTTTCAATATCCATACTATCCAAAAATTGTTCTTGCATATCCCTTTGCTGCACAGTACCAGTTTCTTGAAGCAACCTATCTGCGAGAGTAGATTTACCATGATCGATATGAGCTATTATGCAAAAATTCCTGATTTTTGGAACGGATATATCAGTCATTTAAATTGAGTAACTACTCCTCTTATTGCATCTTGATTAATATTAGCTAATTAGAATTATGGATGGAAACCTAAAATAGAATTGTTTCTTTTTTTGATGTTTTGTAGGAAATTATTATCACTTTCACCAATAAATTCAGATTGATATATCAAAACATCTATTTTATTCTGAAGATCACTTTTGTCATTTAAAAATAAACAAGATTTTTTTAGCACTTCAATCATTATTGAGACTGCAGTACTTGCACCTGGAGAAGCCCCTAGAAGTGCAGACAAAGATCCATCAGATGAATTTACAATTTCTGTTCCAAATTTCAAAGAACCTCCACTATCAGTTTTTTTAATTATTTGGACTCTTTGACCAGCATTCTTTAAATACCAATTAGAAGGATCAGCTGATGGCATCATATTCTTTAAATTCTCAACTCTTGAGCTATGGTTCTTTAGTGATTGAGAAATAAGATAATTAATCAAATTATTATTTTTAAACCCAACGTCTAACATAGAAGCTATATTAGTTTTTCTAATAGAATTAAATAAATCAAAGTAAGAACCTTTCTTTAGGAATTTTGTTGTAAAGCCAGCAAAAGGTCCAAAGAGAATAAGTTTTTTACCATTAATCCACCTTGTGTCCAAATGTGGAACAGACATTGGTGGTGAACCAATATCAGCCATGCCATAAACTTTTGAATTGTGATTTTCTGTTAAATAATTTGCTTCGCTTATAAGCCATTTTCCGCTAACTGGAAATCCTCCATAATTATCTGCTTCTGGAATTTTTGATTTTTGCAAATAGTTTATTGTTTTTCCACCAGCACCAAGAAAAACATAAGATGTTCTTACAGAAATATTTTTACCATTTAGCTTAAGTTCTAATTGCCATTGTTTTTGATCAATTTTCTTTAAATCTATTAATTCTGTGTTATATCTAATTTCAACATTTTTATTTTTAGAAACGAATGATAAGTATTCTTTAGTCAGAGCTTCAAAGTTAATGTCAGTTCCTCTTTCTATCCTAGTAGCAGCAATTTCATTTAATGGATTCCTATCCTTCGTAATAAGAGGAGCCCATGATGAAATCTGACTAAAAGATGAGGAGAATTCCATATCTATAAACTCAGGATTAGTAGACATTGCGTCATATCTTTTTTTTAAAAAACAAATATTATCCTTTCCAGAAACAAAACTAATGTGTGGAATAAATGTTAAAAACTTTTTAATATCAATTTTCCCTGTTGAATACAAAGAAGCCCATAGAGACATAGATTTTTCAAATGAACGATTAATAGAAAGAGCCTTATCAATTTTTATTTTTCCTTTTTCATCTAAAGGGGTGTAATTTAATTCACAATTAGCGGCATGTCCTGTTCCCGCATTATTAAAAGCTCCAGTACTTTCGCTCCCTGAAACATTTAATTTTTCTATAATAAGTATTTTAATATCTGGTAAAACTTCTGTAAGTAGCAAGGCTAAAGTCCCGCTCATTATTCCTGCGCCAACTAAAACGGCATCGTAGTGGTTATTTTCGGTAATCGTTTTTAAAGAAGTCACAACAGAAGATTATCTTTTTTGCAATTAATCAAGTTTCTTTATAGTCTTATTATAAAGTTAATTCAAAATTATGAGTACGGAAACACTTTCACTTACTAATGAGAATGTAGAAAAAGTCCTTGATGAACTTAGACCTTTTTTAATATCCGATGGCGGAAACGTAGAAATTGCAGAAATCGATGGCCCAATTGTCAAAGTAAGGCTTCAAGGAGCATGTGGAAGCTGCCCAAGTAGTACTATGACATTGAAAATGGGAATTGAAAGAAAGTTAAAGGAAATGATTCCTGAAATCAGCGAAGTTGTTCAGGTTTTATAAAAATTCATAAAAAAGTTTTATTACTTACTCTTTATTTCCTTTAACAAAGAAGACTTAACATCCAAACAATCTGTTGGGAGACCTTGACCAATAGCTATTAAAAGAGGAGCTAAAATACCTAAAGTGAACACTAAATTAGACTGACTTACTTGATTTTTACTTAGGATAAAAGTTATCAAATAAATAATAGAAAAATATGCATGTAAAGAGAAAAACTCTTTTGGCTTTAGGGCTGGCCATCTCAAAGTATTACCCAAAAAATATAAAAAACCCGTCATAAATAAAAATTGATTACGTAAAGTATAAGCCAAATACAAACATAAACCCTTTTGGAGACTATTCAAAAGAAAATTTACCTAAGATAATAATTAAGAAAAGATTAAGTATTTATTTCTGCCTGTAAACACTCGACTTCACAGGCAAATTGAGCTTATAATATTTTTGTAGCAATTGCTACTTTTTCGTTCACTCTCTAATGAGAGCGCAGTCCGAGCCATACCATGGAACGGGGGATGGCCGTGTTGTCACTTCGAATCATGACTACTTTAACTTACAGAGGTAAAAACTACCTTCAAAACAAAGAAGCTACTAAAAAGCAACTTGTTGAACTTACCTACAGAAGAAACGTATACACCCAAAGAATGGATAACGCTTCTTCAAGTAATGAAAAAGCAGAATTAAATTATAGAGGTGTTAATTACACTAAATAATTTAATTAAAAAAGTAAAAGCCCCTTAATTAAGGGGCTTTTTTTGGCTATATTTATCAAAAGTACGTTTATTATATGACCTCTAATTGTTGCGATAAAAATCCATCGGATAAGACTTCTAATCATTTAGATCATAAAGATAATATTCAAGCAAGGTATGGGTCAGCTGCTTTAGAAAAGGAGAATTGTCTATGCACACCAGTAGATTTTAATCCTTTTTTACTTGAAGCAATTCCTCAAGAAGTTATTGAAAGAGACTATGGATGTGGGGATCCAACAAAATATGTACAAAAGAATGATATAGTTTTGGACCTTGGAAGTGGGAGCGGTAAAAATGCTTTTATTTGTTCCCAAATTGTTGGTAAAGATGGGAAAGTTATTGGTGTTGATCAAAATTCTAATATGATTGCATTAGCAAAATCTGCTATTAAAGATGTTTCAGAAATTATAGGTTTCAACAATACAGAATTCCTTGAAGGATCAATTGAAAACCTCAATGAATTAGATAAAGATTTAAAGCCATTAATTAAAGATAAATCAATAGATATTATTTTAAGTAATTGTGTTTTAAATTTAGTAAAGCCTGAATCTAGAAAGAAACTTTTAAGAAACATAAAAAGAATTCTTAAAGATAATGGAAGAATAGCAATTAGCGATATTGTCGCAAATAAAAAAGTCCCTTTAAGATTGCAAAATGATCATGATTTATGGACAGGATGCATTAGTGGTGCATGGTATGAGCCAGATTTCCTCCGTGACTTTAAAGACCTAGGTTTTAAAAACTTGCAATTTGCCGAGAGAAGTAATGAACCTTGGAAAGTTATTGAAGATATTGAATTTAGAACAGTAACTTTAGTAGGGAATATTTAGCCTTACTTAAAAACTTTCATTTTAAATTGTCAATGAAAATTAATTTAAGAGATCAAATACCAGCATTACAAAATAAATATTACTTCAACTATGGAGGTCAAGGACCTTTACCAAATACATCACTAGAGGCAATATTTGAAACTTGGGCAACAATTCAAGAATTAGGGCCATTTACAAATGACATATGGCCTTTTATTTATAAAGAAATATTGACCACAAAACAAATTATTTCAAAAAAATTAGGTGTTAATTCAAAAAATATAGCTTTAACTGAGAACATCTCTTCAGGAATGGTTTTACCATTTTGGGGAATAAAAGTAAAAGAGGGAGAAGAGTTATTAATAAGTGACTGTGAACATCCTGGGATAGTCGCCGCAAGTCGAGAATTTTGCAGAAGAAATAAATTAAAATTGAAAATTTTATCAATACAAAAAATAAAAAATCTAAATGACGAAACAATAATCTCAGAGATTTCAAAGAATCTAAATAGTAAGACTAAGATCCTAATCATTTCGCATATTTTATGGAACTTTGGTTATCAGATCCCTTTAAAAAAAATTTCTATAGAATTAAAAGATAATCGAGAAAATTCTTATCTAATTATTGATGGTGCTCAAACCTTTGGTCATATAAATATCGAAGAAGAAGTTATTTATTCTGACTTGTATTCCATAACTTCTCATAAATGGGCATGTGGGCCAGAGGGACTAGGCGCTATTTATGTTTCAGATAGATTTATTGAAGAAACAGATCCAACAATAATTGGTTGGAAGTCATTAAAAAAAGAACAAGGAATTTATGAACCTGCAGATAATCTTTTTCATGAAGATGCAAGGAAGTTTGAAGTGGCAACCTCCTGTATTCCTTTACTTGCAGGGCTCAGAAACTCTTTAAATCTTTTGGATCAAGACACTACTGAAAAAGACAAAAGTAAAACTATCAGGAAACTAAGTCAAAAATTGTGGTATGAGTTAAATCAAATAAATAATATCGATTTAGTTTTAGAAAAAAAATATTTAAATGGGATAGTTAGTTTTAATATCGAGAATATTGAGGATAAGAATAAATTTGTGCAGAAACTAGGAGAAAAGAAAATTTGGATTAGAGTTTTAGAAGATCCAAAATGGTTTAGAGCATGCGTGCATCAACTCACAACAGAAGATGAAATTGATTTACTTTCTGAAGAAATTAAAAATATATTGGGAGAATAATCCTACCAGGGAATTTCAGAGCCATTCCAAGCAATAAATTTTCCAGTAGATGTTGGTGATTGATTTTTAATAATGTTTATCAAGAATTTTGATGATTTTTCTGTACTAAATAATTTTTGATCTGGCACAAAATTATGAAAAGGTCTAGACAAATCAGTATCTACTGTTCCTGGATGTAGCAGTGTAATAGTGGCTTTAGGAAAACGTCTAGCCCATTCAATACTCAAAGACTTAAAGAACTGATTTTGAGCAGATTTTGCAGCTCTATATGAATACCAACCTCCAGTCTGATTATCTCCAATACTACCTACTCTTGCACTTATACTTGCAAAATTAAAATCACAATCTTTC
>QCPO01000022.1 GCA_003212535.1 Prochlorococcus sp. AG-436-O11 | reverse complement strand
AGACAATTGGTGAATTTCATAAAATAAATCCAGAAAATATATTACCGGGGAATGGCGCCTCTGAGCTAATCACATGGGCAGGTTTTGAAGCATCGAAATTTGGAATAAGTTGTATTCCCTCTCCAGGTTTTATTGATTATGAAAGATCTTTAAATTGTTGGAATAGCAATTTCATTTATTCAGAATTACCAACAAACTGGAGTAACATTTTTCCCCAACCTTTTCCACTTAATCCTATAGGTGATGTAATTTGGATAACCAACCCACATAACCCGACTGGCCAATTATGGAGAAAAGAATCTTTAGAATTGATCTTAGAAAAATATAAGTTAGTAATTTGTGATGAAGCCTTCTTATCAATAACCCCAAATGGAGAAACACAATCTTTAATACCATTAACAAAAAGATACGATAATTTATTAGTATTAAGGAGTTTGACCAAACTCTTTAATATTCCTGGGCTTAGATTAGGTTACGTTGTTGGCTCTCCACAAAAACTTAGACAATGGAATATAAATAGAGATCCATGGCCATTGAATTCCTTCGCAATTAAATCTGGAATTGAACTATTAAGCAATAAGACTTTTTATGAACAATGGACAAAGAAGATTCACAATTGGATTCATACTGAAAAAAAATGGGTTTATAATGAATTGTCTAAAGTTGAAAATCTTAAAATACATAGCTCCTCAACTAACTTTTTTTTAATAGAAAGTCAATCCTCTTTATCGCCAAATATTCAATATTTAGAACATAAGGGGATATTAATTAGAGAATGCTCCTCATTCAGATTTCTTAATGAAAAATGGGCACGAATAAGTCTTCAGAGTAGCAAAAACAATAAAATCTTATGCAAAGAAATTCAAAATTCTTTTAAAAAATAATTCAGTATTTTTTTAATCTCATTTTTGGATTTCAATCCATTATTGTTTTTCATATTTTTTTTCATTAGATCTAATATTTCATATATATTTTCTCCATTTTTTATTTTTGATTTAAAAATTCTTTTCAAAGTTTCTTCAAAAAATTCTTTAGAAATTTTGTTTTGATTGATTAATAATGAACCTCCAATTTTCGCAAGAATCATTGCATTTTTCTCTTGATGATTATTTTTAGAATAGGGGTATGGAATTAAAATTGAAGGTTTTTCAGCTTGGATTAATTCATTTATTGTTCCTGATCCCGATCTTGATATAACAAGATCACAGTTTTGAATCAATGCAGCTATTTCATGAGTAAATTCCATTTGAACATAATTATTAGACTTTTTAAGATGAAAAGATTGTTTATTATTTTCTCCAATAATATGAACTATTCGGAAATTTTCTTTAACCAAAAATTCTAAAGATTCATAAATAATTTCATTTATATCTTTTGCACCTTGACTTCCACCCATGACAACTAAAAGAGGTCCTTCTCCTTCTGGAACCCATTCTGGTAAAAGATTATTTTTGTAGAATTGTTCCCTTAAAGGAGTACCAGTAAAAATAGTTTTGCAATGTTTTAAATACGAATTTGTTTCTTTGAATCCAGTAAAAACATAGTTACATAAAAACCCAAAATATTTAGTTACTATTCCTGGTATTAAATTTGATTCATGAATAATTACAGGTATCCTTAGAACCTTTGCAGCAATAATTGTGGGAGCTGAAATATAACCTCCAGTAGTAAAAACTAGATTTATTTTTTTGCTTTTAAAATCCTGATTATATGAAAAGTTGACATTAAAATATCTAAGTATTGAAAAACTAAAAAAATATTTTTTTTTGGTGTATTAATATTTAAAGTCGAAAGATGATATTTTTGGGGAACAAAATTTGCATCAAATCTTTGTCTAACCCCTAACCAATGTATATTCCAATATTCTTCAAGATTTTTGCAAACAGCTAGAGCAGGGAAAATATGCCCACCAGTACCGCTTGCTGCAACTAATAAATTATTTTCTTGAGACATAAAAAAAATAAATAAGTAGAATAAAAATATAAAATATAGAATATGTTTAATTTAAACTCATTGAGAAAGATAGGAATTCCTATATATTTATTTATTTATCTCATATTTCCTTATTCAGCAATAACCCAAACTACAAAAATTGATTTAAGAAAAAATTTAGAAAATGCATTAAATTCAAGAAATTTGAAATTTATCAACAAAAGTTTTAGAAATGAAGAGAACCTAAAAATTACTACAAAATTTTCAAGACTTCTTGAAGAATTCCCTAATAGCAAATGGAAAATTAAGAAATTAAAATCTAATAATCCAAGTGAAGAAATTTATCAAATAAAAGTTATTGGAAAAAAACTAGTTCAGGGAGAAATATATATGCTTGAATCAAAGTTTAATTACTTATTTTCCGCAGTAAATGGAAAAATAAACCAAGGTACTATAAAAAAATTATTTACTATAATCAGGTCTGATGATAAAAAGATTGATATTAGTTTTAGCATTCCTGATAAAGTTCTTACAGGTACAAAATATGATATAGATATAATACTAAACGAACCTCTTGAGGAAGTTATTATTGCAGGGGGTATAAAAGCTCATCAAGTTGAATCATTTTTAGAGCCAGAGATAGATATCGAGCCATTAGTATCTGGGGGTATTTATAAAATGACCAGAGCCCCGTCAAAACCAGGAATACAAATATGGTCAGGAATAATAGCTCATCCCAAAGGGATAATAACTTTCACAAAAAGTATTGATATTGTTGAAAAGATATAACCTATGAATCTTTTAAAGCAGCTACTCCAGGCAAGCTTTTGCCTTCTAGAAGTTCTAAACTAGCTCCACCTCCAGTTGATATATGAGACATTTTTTCCGCCAATCCCGCTTTTTCTACTGCTGCTACTGAATCACCACCACCAATAATTGTACAAACTTCAGAAAAAGCACTTAAATCTGCAAGGGTTGTGGCTATGGCATTTGTCCCTTCAGCAAATTTATCAAATTCAAACACTCCCATCGGACCATTCCAAATTATTGTCTTGCATTCTGCTAGGGCATTCTGAAAAACCTTAATTGACTCAGGTCCAATATCAAGTCCCATCCAATCTCCACTGATTGAATCTATTTGAGAAACTTTACTTTCAGCGTCAGGAGAAAACTCATTTGCTAGTACTACATCAGTAGGTAATAATAATTCAACCCCCTTTGCTTTTGCTTTTGCCTCTAAGTTTTTTGCAAGCTCAAGTTTATCTTCCTCAACAAGACTCTTTCCTACATCTAGACCTCTAGCTTTATAAAAAGTAAAAATCATACCACCGCCAATTAAAATTTTATCGCATTTATCTAATAAAGAATCTAGAACTCCAATTTTGCTGCTTACCTTTGATCCCCCCACGATTGCTGCTAATGGACGTTTTGGAGCATCTATTGCACCTTGTAAATATTTCAATTCTTTTTCTAAGAGAAATCCTGCAACTGATGGACTTAAAAAATTTGTAACTCCCTGAGTTGAAGCATGAGCCCTATGTGCAGCTCCAAAAGCGTCGTTTACATACATATCTGCATGCTCTGCTAACCTTTGCGCAAAATCTACGTTATTTTTTTCTTCTTCTGCATAAAAGCGAACATTTTCAAGCAATAAAACATCTCCGTTATTTAAGCTACTTGATTGTGAAATAGCTTCTTCACCTATACAACTTTTAGTAAGAGCGACATCTTTTCCCAACAATGTACTCAATCTAGCCGCTACTGGAGTTAATCTCATCTTTTCATTAACCTGACCTTTTGGTCTACCAAAATGGGCAGCTAATATAACTTTTGCTGAATTATTGATAAGATATTCAATTGTCGGAATTGCTGCTCTGATACGAGTATCATCAGTTATCTGACCACTTTCATTTAACGGAACGTTAAAATCAACCCTGACAAGAACTTTTTTACCTTCTAAATGTGTCTTATCAAGACTGGAAAGAGACAATTTCGACATTTAATAATCCTATTTTTTTGATCTAAAGACCCTAACGCTTATTTCAGCTTATTGGGTTAAAAATGAGTAACTGTTAACTTGGGCTTAATAAATTTTAAAAAATTAAAAATATACATTTTATAGACATTAATTTTTATACTAAAATTTAATGTAAGTACTTTTGAATTGATAACAATTAAAAGGGATACTAAAAATTTATCTGATTTATTTAAGTGGACATACCCAAAATTCAATGGTATCCAGGCCATATTGCTAAAGCAGAAAAGAAATTATCCGAAGTAATTAATAGAGTAGATTTAGTTATTGAAGTAAGAGATGCAAGAATTCCTTTATCAACAGGTCATCCACATCTAAATCAATGGATTAACAACAAAAAACATATTCTTGTTATAAATAGATCAGATATGATCTCCCCAAATACCATAAATAGTTGGAATAAATGGTTTCAAGATAATGATGAATATCCTCATTGGTGTGATGCAAAGAGAGGTATTGGTATAAAAGCAATTTGCAAATCTACAAAGGAATCTAGATTATCAATTGATAATAGAAGGCTCTCTAGAGGCATGAAAATTAGACCAATTAGGACTCTTACACTTGGTTTTCCTAATGTAGGAAAGTCAGCACTAATAAATAGAATTGCAAATAAAAGAGTTGTCGAAAGTGCAAGAAAGGCTGGAGTAACAAGAAATCTTAGATGGATAAGGCTAGATAGTGGTATTGACCTTCTCGATGCACCTGGAGTTATACCTCCCAATTTAGAGGATCAGAAATCAGCACTAAATTTAGCCCTATGTGACGATATTGGAGAAGCAGCTTATGAGATCCAAAGTGTCGCAATTGAATTTATCAAAATCATTGCCAAACTTAACAAAGATAAGAATTCAAATATATCATTAAAAAAAATATCTAATAGATACGGAGTTGATATAACAAAAGGCTTTGAAAATCCTTTTTTATGGCTTGATTTAGCAGCTTCAAAACATACCTCAGGTGATAGGAGACGAATGGCTTACAAATTATTAGAAGATTATAGAACTCAAATGCTTGGCAAAATTGCTTTAGAAGTCCCAAAATGGAATTAAATAATTCAGATTCTTTTGGCCTTGGAGAAGGGGAACTTATAGAGATTATTTATGATCTACCTCTTCCTATGAGACTAGACAGATGGTTGGTAAGTAAAAGACCTGAACAAAGTAGATCTCGAATACAACATTTTATCAATTCAGGATTAGTTCTTGTTAACTATAAAACTGCGAAAACCAAAACCCCTTTAAAAAATGGAGATAATGTACAAATATGGATGCCCCCTCCAGAACCTCTTATATACCTGAAACCTGAAAAAATGGATTTAGATATACTTTTTGAAGACAAACATATCATAGTAATCAATAAGCAATCAGGATTAATTGTTCATCCAGCCCCTGGACATAAATCAGGAACTTTAGTAAATGGACTACTTTTTCACTGTAAAGATCTTCCTGGCATTAATGGCAAATTAAGACCTGGAATAGTCCATAGATTAGATAAAGAAACCTCTGGATGTATGGTTGTAGCTAAAAGCCAAGAGGCACTTGTTAATCTTCAAATACAAATAAAAGAAAAAATCGCATCCCGCGAATATATTGCTGTAATTCACGGGGCACCTAATTCTTCAGAAGGACAAATAGTAGGACATATTGGCCGAGATAAACTCAATAGATTGAAATATAAAGTAGTGGATAAAAATTCAGGAAGATATGCCTGTACTTATTGGAAATTAAAAGAAAGATTAGGCAATTACTCATTAATGAGTTTCAAATTAGATACAGGACGAACTCATCAAATCAGAGTACATTGTGCTCACATTAATCATCCTATTCTGGGAGATCCATTATATGGGAGATGTAAAAAGCTTCCATGCAAATTAACCGGACAGGCTTTGCATGCTATTAAACTAGGGCTAATACATCCTGTAAATAGGAAAGAAATGATATTTGAAGCAGAATTACCAATGGAGTTTAAAAAATTACTTAATGTTCTAAAAGTTACCTAAGATTCAAGGAGGTATTTATAAGAGATTTTGTATATATGCTTTTAGTATTAGAAAAAATAGTGGAAGAAACACCTTCATCAACTATTTTTCCATTATTCATTACTAGTAATCTATCACAAAATCTTTTTGCTATTCCCAAATCATGAGTTATAAAAATAATCGTTAAATTCATTTTTTCTTGCAAAACTCTAAGTAATTGAAGGATCTCAATTTTTACTGATGCATCTAACATATTTACGCTTTCATCACAAATCAAAATTTTTGGCTTTAATAATAGAGATCTGGCTAATGAAATTCTTTGCAATTGACCACCAGACAATTGGTTAGGGTAAGAATTTAAGAAGTCATTTTCAAAGGGAAGGTCTAAATTTCTAAAAATTAATTTCATCTCCTTTTCAATTTGTTTTTTATCTGTAATTTTTTGTATAAAAAAAATATCGTTCAAAAGATTTTTAATTGTCATTTTAGGATTCAGACTTGAAAAAGGATCCTGAAAAATAATTTGAATATTTTTGTGCTTTATATAAGATTTCTTTTTTTTTGATTCAATAGTTTTATTATGAATTTTTATTTCGCCTCCTCTAACTTTTATAAGTCCAATTAAAGCCCTACATAATGTACTCTTGCCACTACCTGAAGAACCAACTATTCCAAGTGTCTCATTTTTATATAATTTGAAACTGACTTCATTTAAAGCCTTATTCCATTTAGTCCTAAAAATTGAGGAATGTAATTTATACCAATGTCTTAAATTATTGACTTCTAAAACAACCTCATTACCTAAACTATATTTAGTATTTGGTTCTAAAACTATTTTAGAAGCATTGACTAATTTTATACCGATATCTGACTTCGGTGATTGAACAATATCTAATATATTTCCTTGTTCAACAATAGAACCCTTCTCAATTATTGCAACTTTTTTACACCACTTTGCTGCAAGATTAATATCGTGACTAATGAGAATCAAAGTAGTTCCAAATTTATTGCACAAGTCTATGATTTCCTTCATAATTTCAAAACTTGTTTTGGTGTCGAGACTAGTTGTAGGTTCATCAGCTATTAATAATTTTGGTTTTAAAGCCAAAGCCATTGCAATCGATACTCTTTGTCTCATCCCACCACTAAATTGATGAGGGAAACAATCAAGTCTGTCATCATCTATTCCTACTTTCCGAAAAACTTCTTTTACTAATTCTTTAATGAGCATCGATGATTTATTTTGATAATGTGTCCTAAATAATTCATGTAAATGATCTCCAACCTTCATTAATGGATTAAGTTTTTTTATGGAATCTTGATATATAAATCCAAAATTATTTCTTCTAAATAATTTAGATTCTTTCTTATTTATTTTTCTAGGATCTAATCTAGATATCGAGATATAACCTTCAGTAATTGCCATTTCAGGCAAAATATTTACTAATGTTTTTGCAAAAGTAGTTTTTCCACACCCCGAAGGCCCTATTATAGCCAAATGATCCCCTTTATCTATTTCAAGGTTAAAATTTTGGATTATGGGCTTCTGGTTTACACCATATTTAACAGTAAGGTTTTTGACTTCAAGAATTTTAACTTTTTTTATTTCCATGATTTTATAGCCAATTTCTCTAGTCCTAAATAAAATAAACCTAAAGCAATATAAAATGTCTGAGGCAGCTGCGAATTCAAAAGAAATAAAAGAAATTGAAGTTTCCAAAACCATTTTGCCTGAAAATAAAAATTTTGAAAGTGAATCTTTGAAATATGAGATAAATATTCCTGATTGGCTTCTTCAAAATATCGATAATTACGAAAAATCAAAGAATATAAACGATGTGAGTCAAAGCCTTATTGTAAAGGCCTTTAAAATTGCTTATAAAGCTCATGATGGACAACTACGCGCTAGTGGAGAGCCTTATATTATTCATCCATTAGCTGTTGCAGATCTTCTGAAAGAAATAGGTGCTAGTTCATCTGTTATTGCAGCAGGACTTTTACATGATGTAGTTGAAGATACAGGTGTTGATCTATCGGAAATAGAAACAAATTTCGGCTTAGAAGTAAAAGTACTGGTAGAAGGTGTAACTAAATTAGGAGGAATTCACTTTAACAACAGGACTGAAGCACAAGCAGAAAATCTTAGAAAAATGTTTTTGGCTATGGCCAGCGACATAAGAGTTGTTTTAGTAAAACTTGCAGATCGACTTCATAATATGAGAACAATCGAATGGCTAAACGATGAGAGGAAACAACGAATTGCGAGAGAGACAAGAGAGATTTATGCACCGTTGGCCAATAGATTAGGAATAAATAGATTTAAATGGGAATTAGAAGATTTAGCATTTAAATTACTAGAGCCAAAAGAATATAAGGATTTAAAAGATCAAATCGCTGATAAAAGGAGTGATAGAGAAAAAAGATTACAAGGAACTTTG
>QCPO01000021.1 GCA_003212535.1 Prochlorococcus sp. AG-436-O11 | reverse complement strand
GATTAGAATAACAGTAAAAGTTTCGGTAAACATGGCAAAACAATTAAGCTTTTCGAATGAATCAAGAGAAGCTCTTGAAAAAGGTGTAAACTCCGTAGCTAATGCAGTAAAGGTTACTATTGGCCCCAAGGCAAAAAACGTTGTAATAGAGAGAAAATTTGGTTCGCCAGATATAGTGAGAGATGGATCTACTGTTGCTAAAGAAATTGAGATTGAGAACCCTATTTCAAATTTGGGAGCAAAATTAATAGAACAAGTAGCATCTAAGACAAAAGAAAGTGCTGGAGATGGTACAACAACAGCAACTATTTTGACTCAAAAGATGGTTCAGGAAGGATTAAAAAATATCGCCTCTGGAGCCAGTCCCATCGAATTAAAAAAAGGAATGGAAGCAGGATTAGAATATGTTTTAGAAAAACTAAGATCAAAGAGTATTTCAATTAGTGGTTCTGATATTAAAAAAGTTGCGACAGTAAGTGCTGGAGGAGATGAAGAAATAGGATCTATAATTTCTAAGGCAATGGATATCGTAACTTCTGATGGTGTAATAACTGTTGAAGAATCTCAATCACTAGAGACAGAATTAGACATAACAGAAGGAATGTCTTTTGATAGAGGTTATAGCTCTCCCTATTTTGTAACAGACCAAGAAAGACAAATATGTGAACTTGAAAATCCTAAAATATTAATAACTGACCAAAAAATTTCAACATTAGCTAATTTAGTTCCTATTCTCGAAGAAATTCAGAAATCAAGCTCTCCATTTCTAATTCTTGCTGAAGACATTGAAGGAGAAGCTTTAACAGCACTTGTATTGAATAAAAATAGTGGGGTCTTAAATGTAGCTTCCGTTCGCGCACCACTATTTGGAGAGAGAAGAAAAGCTGCCCTTGAGGATATTGCTATTCTTACTGGAGCTGAATTAATTAGTGAAGATAAATCGATGGAATTAGACAAGGTATCTATTAATGATCTAGGGAAAGCAAAAAAGATAACAATCACAAAGGATAAAACTACTATTGTTGCCTTTGAGGACACTAAAAAATTAGTTAAAGCAAGAGTAGAGAAGTTAAAGAGGGAGGTCGAAATAACAGAGTCAGAATATGATAAAGATAAAATTAATGAAAGGATAGCCAAACTTGCTGGTGGAGTAGCTCTTATCAAAGTAGGAGCTGCCACTGAAACAGAGATGAAATATAAAAAATTAAGAATAGAAGATTCCCTTAATGCTACAAAGGCTGCTGTTGAAGAAGGAGTTGTAGCGGGCGGAGGACAAACATTAATTGAAATTTCAGATAATCTTTCTAATTTAAGTCAAAGCGCTTCCAATGATTTGAAAACAGGCATAAATATAGTTAAAAATGCACTTTTAGAACCTACTAAACAAATTGCAAAAAATGCTGGGTTTAACGGAGATGTAGTTGTAGCTGATATCCAGAGACTGAATAAAGGCTTTAATGCTAATACAGGGGAATATGAAAATTTAAAAAAATCAGGGATATTAGACCCCACCAAAGTAATAAGGTTAGCTCTTCAAGATTCAGTATCTATTGCGGCTATGCTCCTTACAACAGAAGTTGCGATTGCAGACATTCCAGAACCTGAAGCCAATGCCCCTGGAGGGCCAGGAGGAGATCCAATGGGAGGAATGGGTGGTATGGGTATGCCAGGAATGGGTGGTATGGGTATGCCAGGAATGGGTGGTATGGGTATGCCAGGAATGATGTAAATTCTTAACTAGCTTTTTTATCGTTATTAATCCATTTTCTCAAATCATTACTAAAAGGTAGAAACAATTTCTTTGCACTAATATATTTTATAGTGTGATTATTAATAAAATTTTCTCTAAATTGATTTGTAGAAAGTTTATTCTTTTGCAACTATAATTTGGAATCATAATTCATAATAAATAATAAAAACCAAAACATATGAACAAAATTAATAATAATATTCTCTTTAACCAAAATATTATTTTCTAAAGAAGTCTTATTTTAAATTTTCATAGATGATCGTTTAAAGCAAAATTTCTCAAGTTAATTTCCTATTTAACAAAGGCCTTATAATAATCAAAGAAAACACTGTTAAAACAAATAAAATTGATATACAACTCTTACAAGTTAAGTCGCCGTATGGAGCATGTAAAGCCACTAATTCTAAATCCATAGTTTGAGTATAAGCAGTCCTGATAGGTTCAATCGCAAAAGTTAATGGATTCAGCGAAGCTAGCCATCCTAGCCAATTTGGCATAAAGGAAATTGGAGCTAAAGCAGTACTTGCAAAAAGAAGAGGTAAATTTATAACAAATATAAGAGCTATTAATTCAATATGACCTGGCAAAATAAATGCTAAACATAAACTTATTGATGTCACAAAAAGTACTAATAGTATTAATGTTGTAAATACAATTCCTAAACCATATAAGTTTGGCCATCCATAACCCAACATATATGAAACAATCATTATGACTATACTCTGAACAAAACTTAGAATTGTTATATAAAAGAAAGAGGATAATACAATAGATAATCTACTAGTTAAAGGAGCTACAAGTAACCTATTTAGGAATCCAAACTCTCTATCAAACATTAGGGGGAGTCCCGAATTTAATGCTCCACTAAAAGCAGTAAAAACAATGAGCCCCGCTCCCAGAAAATTCCCATAAGAATCGACTCCAGGTAAAAAAAACCTTCTGGAGCTTTAGAGAATAAAGCGCCGAATAAAAATAACCAAATTATAGGTTGTAATATTCCAGCTAAAAGAGTTGAAGGTCTTCTTTTTAATTGGATAAATAATCTCTTTGTCAAAGCAAAAGTTTCTTGATACAAAAAAAACAAATTATATTGTTTTAATTCCATAGTTATAGATAATTAATAATCATTATAATTAGATATCAAAAAATATTATTATTTTTATCTCATTGATTGCTTAGATTCTTTTTTAAGGTCTCTTTTACCTGCCATAGAAATCTCTGCATCTAATAATGTTTTACCAGTGGCCTGAAGATATACATCATCTAGGCTTGGTTGACTTTGAGCAAGAGAAAATATTTCAAACTTTGAAAAGGCTAATTCCATTTTGAGTTTTGTAAGTAAATCCTTTTCCTTATCTGCTACAAAATTTATTGAATAACCTTGTGCTTTATTAATAATAATCTGACTAATTCCTTCTATTGAAGATAATATTCTACATATTGTTTCTGATTCTTCCTGATTACTAAATTCTCTAACTTTCAAAGTTATCCTATCTCCTCCTAATTTATTTTTCAGTTGCGCAGGAGTTCCTTGCGCTATAACTCTTCCATCATCAATAATAACTAAACTATCTGCCAATTGATCTATCTCATCAAGATAGTGGCTACTTAAAATAATAGTCATTCCATCATTTCTCAAACCTTTTAAAAGTTGCCAAATTATATTTCTACTTTCAATATCTAAACCAACAGTAGGTTCATCCAATATTAAGACTTTAGGAAAATGTAAAAGTCCAGCCGCTAGATCTATTCTTCTTTTCATCCCCCCTGAGTATGTTCCACATTTCCTATCAATCCAATCATTCATTTCTAATTGATTTATTAATGTTTCTATTCTTTCAATTTTTTTGTTTTTATTAATGTGATATAAATCTGATTGAAAATCTAAAAGTTCACGACCTGTAAGTATTTTATCGAGTGCTATATCCTGAGCTACATAACCAATTAATTCTCTAATGCGCCTTGAATTTTGTATCACATTTATATTATTTATAAAAACCTCTCCACTATCAGGCTCAACTAAAGTAGCTAGTATTTTTATTAGTGTTGATTTACCTGCACCATTTGGACCTAGAATTCCAAATAATGTTCCAGCACTAATTTCCATAGACAAACCTTTTAATGCCTCAATATCAGAATACGATTTTGAAAGTTCTTTAACTTGTATATAATTCATCAAACTAACTTTTTATTTTAAGAGCATTTTACATCCAATTTAATTACTAAGATTGGAAATTAGAGAGGAAAATATTTGGAGAGATTGTTGCTCAAATTCTACCGATAGTTGTGTTCTTGAAATTAATAATAAAAGACAAATACCAAACATATAAAGTATTGACCATCTGAATAAACCCTTTGCTTTTGTTAAATCATGAGGTGAATTTTTTAATCTATTTATTAATTGTATAAGTCTTCCATTAAAAGGTAATAACATAATTCCATATAAAAGACCTCCTTCAGGTAAAGCAAAAACTCCCAAAATACTCATAAGAACTGTTGCCCATCCATAACGAGAAATTGCTTTAACAGTAAAAACAGATCCTTTAACTGAAGGAAGCATAGGAATACCAACAGATGCATAGTCATCTTTTAATAAAATTGCAAGTGCCCAAAAATGAGCTGGTGTCCATAACATTACTAAGCTAAACAACCACCAACCACTAAGACCAACATGTCCAGTAGCAGCAGATGCTCCAACTAAAGGAGGTATCGCTCCTGCAACTCCACCGAAAACAATATTTTGAGTTGTACGAGGTTTAAGAATAACGGTATATAAAATTACATAGCTACATAAGCCAAGAAGGGTTAATCCTGCAGCTAAATAATTTACACCACTTATTAAAAGCATCGAAGCTGCCAAAGTACATGAAACGGCAGCTAAAAAGACAGTATTTGAAGATAACTTACCTGATGGCAAAGCTCTTGTACTTGTTCTTTTCATCCTTTTATCTAAATCCATTTCCCATAAGCAATTAAGGGCTCCTGCCGCTGCTGCGGCTAAAGAACCTCCTCCTAAAGTACATATAAGTTTCGGTGAAGATAAAGGCCATTCTTCTGTTAAAGCCATTCCTCCCAATGTTGTTGCTAACAAAAGAGGAATTAATCTGGGTTTTGCAACTTCAAGCCAAGGTGGTAATGTTACTCTTTTTCTTGACGGTACAACTTCATCCCTAATTGAAGATTTATAGTTCAAGTTTTCTAAGTTACTGTTCATGGATTAATACCAACCATATGAGAATTTAGGGAAGGGTTCGGCTCTTTTTTGAAAAAAGGATTTCTAAAAATTAATGTTGTTAAAATTGCAACTAATAATGTGGCATTAAGTTGATGACCAATAATAAAAATTGGTTCATTCAAGTGTGTTTTAAGACTTAATACTCCGAGCACAATTTGGGAGATCAAAAGAAAAACAAGTGAAGATAGATATTTCCAGTTTTTTAAAAATAACGTTTGATTATATATTGATATAGCAATAATCGATAAAATGAAAAAAGTTATTGGAAAAGCAAATAATTTATGAGTATTAAGTATTAGGCATTGTTTATTAAAAGATAAGCAAAGGTGTGCAGACCATGTTGATGAAAGCCTTACTCCAATAAAAGATTGAATTAAAGTAAGACTAAGAGGGGCAAAGAATAATAATTTCCACCAAGTAAATTGTTCTTTAATATCATTATTTTCTAGATTCTGATTTATTGAAATCGTTAATATCAGAAGAAGAAAAGCTATCATAAGATGTCCAGAAACCGTATATGAATTAAGTAGGTTAATTACTGTTAACGCCCCTAGAGAACCTTGAACTAAAACTAAAAAGACTAATAAGGAATATGTTTTTGGCAACCAATTTGGAATTTCTTTACTCCAAATTATTGAGAGTATAAATTTAGAGAGAATTAATATCCCGACAATAAAAGCATCTAGACGATGAAACCATTCTAGAAAAACTCTTAGATTCATATGTTTAAGAGGTAAAAAAGATCCATAACACAAAGGCCAATCAGGACAAGCAAGTCCTGCCTCCATAACTCTCGTAGCTCCTCCTATAACAATTAAAGCGATTAATCCTAGTACTGTATGATTTCCCAATCCTTGCAAAATTGGAAGATATCTTGACTGATATATTTGTCTTTTAATCAATTTAATCAGAACTAATATTTTGCATAATAATTTATATTCAAAAAGCAAACATTAATTAAAAATTAATATGTTTAATTTCAAAAATAATTTGTTCTTTAAATCTTTTTTTCCTGACATTTAGCTTTAAAAAGTTATTAATAATACGCCTTTCGTTTTATAAATCTTAAGAAGTTATAAATTTCAATAATTTTCCTTTAAAAAAAGATGCAGAATAAAAAAAAATGAATATCTTGAGAATATAAATACTATTTTTATTCAAACATTGTTAAATAAAAACATTTATTTAATACTTATAATTTCTTTTGTTTTTAGTATATCTTTTTGGATTGGTTTTAATGTAAATTTACTCCCTGCAGAAGCAAGTATAAATGCACCAATTTACGATGAGCTTTTTAAAATTCTTTTAATTATTGGTTTAATAATTTTTATAGGTATGACAATAGCAGTCATTTATAGCTTATTTAAATTCAGGAGAAGAAAGGATCAAATAGGAGATGGAATAGCATTAGAAGGAAACTTTAGCTTAGAGATCGTTTGGACAATAATTCCATCAATAATTGTTTTAATAATAGGCTTATATAGCTATAACATTTACGATCGAATGGGAGGGATGCAGGAATTAAATCATAGTCATGAAATGATGAGTTCAAATACTGAAAAAATATGGGCTGGCATCAGTCAATCTTCTAATAATGATATTGCAAACAATAATTTATCTGTTGAAGTTTCGGCTATGCAATTTGCCTTTCTCTTCAATTATCCCAAAGGCGAATTTATTTCAGGAGAGCTCCACGTTCCTGTTAATCATAAAGTATCGATGAGAATGGAATCTAAAGATGTTATTCATGCTTTTTGGGTCCCAGAGTTCAGAATTAAACAAGATATTATTCCTGGCCAACCAACGATTCTAAATTTCACTCCTACAAAAGTTGGGAAATATCCAATTATTTGTGCTGAACTATGTGGTCCATACCATGGAGGGATGAGAGCTTCCATAATTGTTGAAGAGGAATCTGATTACAAAGATTGGTTCAACACAAATAACAAAGCAGAGGTTGATTTATGACAATATCAATTGATCCACAAAAAGATAATAATGAGAGTCTTCAACCTACTGGTTGGCTTAGATACTTAAGTTTTAGCCTTGATCATAAAGTAATTGGAATCCAATACTTGGTTTGTGGTTTTCTTTTTTATTTAATTGGGGGGACTTTAGCAAGCGCCATAAGAATAGAACTAGCCAGCCCAATGTCTGACTTTATGCCAAGAGATGTATATAACCAATTTTTAACCTTACATGGAACAATAATGATATTTCTTTGGATAGTACCCGTAGTAAATGGGGGCTTTTGGAAATTATTTAATTCCATTTTATGTAGGTGCAAGAGATATGGCATTCCCAAGATTAAATGCTGTAGCTTTTTGGCTAATCCCCCCTTCAGGGTTGATGCTAATAGCAAGTTATTTTGTTGAAGGAGCTGCACAATCTGGATGGACTGCTTATCCCCCTTTGAGTATAACTACTCCACAATCAGGACAAATAATTTGGATAATTAGTGTTTTATTACTTGGTGGAAGCTCTATCTTTGGAGGGATAAACTTTATTGCGACAATTATCAAATTAAGAAGGCCTGGATTAAAACTTATGCAATTACCAATGTATTGCTGGGCCATGCTTGGTACAAGTTTATTAGTAGTTTTATCAACTCCAGTATTAGCAGGGACTTTGATTTTACTTAGCTTTGACATTATTGCTAACACAGGTTTTTTTTAATCCTGTTTTAGGTGGAAACGTGGTAGTTTATCAGCATTTATTTTGGTTTTATTCGCATCCAGCTGTTTATATTATGGTTCTTCCTGCTTTTGGTTTAGTAAGTGAAATACTGCCAGTGCATTCTAGAAAGCCTCTTTTTGGATACACAACAATGGTTTTTTCCATAATGGGAATAGTTGTGCTTGGTTTAGTTGTTTGGGCCCACCACATGTTTACAAGTGGAACACCTCCTTGGATGAGATTATTCTTTACTATTGCCACTTCATTTATAGCAGTTCCAACTGGAATAAAGTTTTTCAATTGGGTGGCAACCTTATGGGGAGGCAAAATATCTATCAATAGTGCGATTTTATTCTCATGTGGATTTATTATAAATTTTGTGTTTGGAGGCATTACAGGAGTTGCCCTAGCTCAGGTTCCTTTCGATATTCATGTTCATGATACCTATTTTGTTGTAGCCCACTTTCATTACATAGTTTATGGAGGAACTGTTTTTATTATTTTCTCATCGATTTATCATTGGTTCCCAAAAGTAACGGGTAAAATGCTTGGAGAAAAATTAGGAATTTTACATTTTGCTATTACCTTTATTGGATTTAACTTATGCTTTGCTCCTCAACATTGGCTTGGCTTAAATGGCATGCCAAGAAGAGTTGCTGAATATGATCCTCAATTTCAATTCGTTAACCAAATTAGCACTATAGGTGCTCTATTAATGGCTATAAGTACTATCCCTTTCTTAATTAACATATTCCTAAGTATTAGAAGTGGTAAAAATTCAGGAGATAATCCTTGGAATGCTTTAACTCCTGAATGGTTAACATCATCTCCTCCCCCTGTTGAGAATTGGGAGGGAGAAGCTCCATTAGTAGAAGAACCTTACGGTTATGGAAATTCATTTACCACAAAAAACAAAAAGATATGACAACTTTAGATAGCTCAAAAGAAATTCAGAAAAATAATTCTGAGGTGAGTGAACATCATGAAGACTTAAGAATGTTTGGACTAGTAACTTTCCTAATTGCAGACGGGATGACTTTTGCTGGCTTCTTTGCTGCTTATCTTACTTATAAAGCAGTAAACCCATTACCTGAAGGAGCAATATATGAATTAGAACTGCCTATACCAACATTAAATACAATATTATTGCTTGTTAGTAGTGCAACTTTTCACAAGGCAGGGAAGGCACTACTAAAAGATAAAAACTCAGACTCCCAAAGATGGCTAATCTTAACTGCACTCCTTGGAATAGTTTTTTTAATATGCCAATTGTTTGAATATTTCCACTTACCCTTTGGTCTTACAGATAATTTATTTGCGAGTACATTTTATGCTCTAACAGGTTTTCATGGATTGCATGTAACTTTAGGAACTTTAATGATCTTAATTATTTCCTGGCAAACAAGATTAAATACAGGGCGAATTACAAGTAAAAATATGTTCCCTTTAGAAGCAGTCGAATTATACTGGCATTTCGTAGATGGAATTTGGGTAATATTGTTTATTATTTTATATCTTTTATAAGAAAAGATTTTGATCAAAAAAACTATATTTTTTATTAATTTATATTGCCACAGTTCTCATTTTTAGTAAGAATATATAATTAGAAATCGCACATATAATGCTTGTAGGAAAAGAACTTCTTGAAAAATCAAAATTACTGAGTAAGCAATCTGAAGATGAAATAGCAAGAGGTTGCGGCTATGTAGGCCCTAGTGGAAGAGTATTGAGAAAAAGTTTTTACAGAGCACTTATTAAAGCCAAGGGTTATAAATTAGGAAATAATGGTCCTGGGAGGCCTGGGAATAGAGCTTCAAGAGGCAGACAAGCAGAATTTAAAACTAAGGTTCACGGTAATGGCAACTTATTAATAGGACATGCCTACACGAAGAAATTAGGTCTGAAACCTGGTCAAGGATTTAAAATTGATATTAAAAAAGAATCCAAAACGATTTACCTCACTCCATTAAAATAAAAATATTTTTACCAACCGTTTTCTTTAAGCCACTCTGAAGAGATTTCATTTTTAGACAGATCTTCTCGTTTATTCTTATTAAATAAAAGTAATTTATCTACGTATTTAATTAGTGCATCCGCCTCAAGATTTACACTATCACCAACAGTTAAATTCCTCAGATTTGTGTTATGCCATGTATGAGGAATGATAGCAATAGTAAATATTTCTCCCTCATTCAAATATTTTGCAATTGTCAGGCTAATCCCATTTACACAAATACTACCTTTATTAACTACATATTTTGAAAAATTATCATTTTGCCACTTGATTGATAAAAGCCAAGATTTCTCCAGTTTTTCTATATTCTCAACAGTACCAAGATCGTCAATATGTCCACTAACTATATGCCCGCCAAGACGATCAGATACACGAAGAGCTGGTTCCAAATTAACAATTTGATTCATATTAGACTTCAATCCTAAGGTAGTTTTTTTCAATGTTTCCTCACTAACATCAACGGTAAATTTTTCTGGCAAATTTCTTTAACTGTCAAACAAATACCATCAACAGCTATGCTATCGCCAATTTTAATATCAAAAAAATTATCAAGAATTTGAATTTCTAGTATATTTTTTTTCTGTCTTAATTTTCCTATTGACTGGACTATTCCTGTAAACATAGATTTAAATATTTTTCGAAAATTTGTATTAAAGTTAATTTACTTTAAATCATTTTAAACTATAAATAAATGAAAGAGTTACCACAAAGAACTTAATAATATTTAGATGACTATTAATTCAAAAAAAAGATCGTTTGGCAAAAGATCCAAAGTAAGTTTATTCACATTAGGGACAATGCGATCAACTGAAAGTCTTGATAAAATGTATAGCATTATAAAAAACGCTCACCATGCAGGTATTAATCATATTGAAACAGCTGCCTCTTATGGTGATGCTGAACTTCTTGTGGGAAATGCTTTAAAAAAGTTAGAAATAGAAGATAAAATATCCAAAAGAAATTGGATAATTACTACCAAAGTTTTACCTAAAGGTGATCTTAATTATCTAAAAAATAATTTCGAAGATTCTCTTAAAAATTTAAATCTTAAAAAAATTAATAATCTTGCAATTCATGGACTCAACCTAAATCAACATTTAGATTGGGTAATATTTGGAGAAGGTAATAAATTCATAAAATGGATATTTGAGAAGGGATTAGTTGAGCAAGTTGGGTTTAGTTCGCACGGAAGTTATTCACTTATTCAAGAAGCAATTAACTGTGAAATTTTTAGTTTTTGTAATCTTCACTTACATTATTTAGATCAATCTAAAATCACTCTGGCAGAGCTAGCTTTAAAAAAGGGTATGGGAGTATTAGCAATATCACCCGCTGACAAAGGAGGAAGATTGTATTCTCCAAGTGATATTTTGTTAGAAGCTTCTAAACCATTTCATCCATTAGAACTCGCATATAGATTTTTGTTAGCAAAAGGTATTACAACTTTATCTCTAGGCGCAACAAAAATTGAAGATTTTGAGTTAGTAAAAAAGCTTAGGAACTCTTATCAGAAACTATCAAAGCTTGAAATTAATGCTCTCAAAAATATTGAAAAGATAGCAGATCAAAGATTAACTTCTACTAAATGTGAACAATGCAGACTTTGCCTCCCATGCCCAAATGAAATTCCTATTCCGGAAATACTTCGTTTAAGGAATATATCTATTGGTTATGGCCAATTAGACTTTGCTAAAGAAAGATATAATTTAATTGGAAGAGCTGGGCACTGGTGGGAAGAAAAAAATTCTTCATTTTGCCTAAAGTGCAATGAATGTGTTCCTAAATGTCCAAGTAAATTGGATATACCAGATTTATTAAAGCAAACCCATAATTTATTGATTGAAAGACCAAAAAAAAGATTATGGGATTAAAGCTTTATTCCAATAATTTTCATATTTTATTTTTTGCGCATTCGTTAACTTAGGCAAAGACCAACTGTTATACCAACATTGATAAGATGGACCTAAAGGCTCAGACATCTCAGATTTATACTTACTTTGTGAGTAATTGTTTTTAAATGGTAGATACCAACCTTCACTTGATAATTTATCTACTTTTGATTTATTTTCATAAGATTTAATCCACTCAATTAATATTTTACTAGAAAGGTTTGATCTACTAAGAACAAAATACCAAATCAAAGGGACCCCTTGCTTTGGGAAAACTATTGAGAGCCTTGAATCTATTTTAAGGTATTTTGAGCAAAGACTATAAGGAACAATTGCCACGCAAGCATCAGAATTAATCAACCAATTGAGTGTATTTTGATCATCAAATAACATTGCTTGGCTTTTAAGTTTAGCTAAAGGCTCAGATGCGGTAATTTTTTCAGCTATTGATATAAGTATCCTTGGACTTTCTGGCAAAATAATTTTCTTAGTTAATTTTCTAGACAAAAGAAAATCCCAAGATTGGCTGGCAGAAGCAATTAAATCTTTATTATTTTTTATAATTATTGCGTATGGGACTACACCAATTGGAAGCAATTTATTTCTTTGATTTACTTCAAAACTATTTAAAAAATTTTTTGCTCTTTTATCCAATATTTCCTGAAAATAACTTTCATTGATCTCTTTAAATTCGCTAAAGTTTATAGTATTAATCCATCCATCATTAATTAAAGTAAAATCAGAATCTAGTATTATATTTCTATTTTTTTCTAGATTCATCCTCCCAAAATTAATTTTATTTTGTTGCCAAGAATCAGGTATTGTATCTTTAGAATCTGGGAAAAAGGAATTTTGTAGAGCAATGGTTACTTTCTTAGAAACATTACTACAAGAGTTTAAAAGTAAGATCAGTGACAACCCACCGTATTTAAGAAATCCCCGTCTGGTTGAATATTTTGTAAGCATTTAACAATCGTTCTATAAAGAAATTTGACCTAGCGCCTTCATCTTTTCTAGGTTTACTTGACACAATGAAACTATTTCAGAATTTTTAAAGCCATTTAGAAAGGCAAGGATTGATAGTCCCCCAGCACCTACTCCTTCTTTAACATGACCTAATTCATAATCTTGCAATTCTTTATATTGTGATGATTTAAAATTTAAAGGACTTGCTAATCCAATTAAGCTAACATTATGTTTCTCGTTAATTAAAGTCAATAAATCATTAAGGGAATTATCCTTTACCAACCAACCAGTAGTAGCTATATAAACATTCTCAATAAAGTCTTTTTTACTTACATTAAAATCTAATGATTCTAATGCAAGTAATATCACAGCTAGCATTTGACTCCCACCAGATAATATGACAGGTTGATTAACTAATCTAGATCCAATTAATAACCCCATAGAGAAGGCCTGAAAAGGATCTCCCACTGATGAGATGACATCAAAAGGGTCAAAATCATTTTTTAGATTCGCATTTAAAAGTCCAGTTTGAATTACTTTTCTTTTCAATTCTCTGGGAGCTTTAAACAAACTACTACCTACTAAATTAGAGACATTTAGTCCAAAAGCTTCCATTATTGCCTGAGCAGTTGTTGTCCCCCCTGGCACAGATTCGGCAATTAATATCGGCTGTTTTGTAGATTGACCTATTTCAATTCCTTGTTTATAAAGATTCAAGACTCTCTTTCTAGGCATAGATTTACCAGTACTTAGACATTTTGCTGGCTCAAAAAATGCATCTTCTACAGCCAGATGGCTAAAATACGGTTTAACCTTAATTCCCAAAGGGACTACTATTGGACTAGCTCTAATAAGCTTTGAACAAACATAGCTTATTAGAGCTGGTGTGACGCCTGCATTGAGTAAAGGCAATTTATATTTATGATA
>QCPO01000020.1 GCA_003212535.1 Prochlorococcus sp. AG-436-O11 | reverse complement strand
ATTACAAATTAGGCACCATTTATAAGCAATTTTTCTCCAAGATAATATTTAAGACAAAATCACCTCGCATTTGATACTTTGAGTTGCTTGATTTGAATCAAAAAAAATTGGGAACTAGGATATAGTTCATAAAATGATTTACAAGATTATTGGAAAACTTTAGTTTCGATGAATACTTAAATTCCATATCATTGCATCCACCTGTAATGATAATAACTACATTATTCTTCTTTTATATAAGACGAAGAATTTTATTCGCTGGCAAAAAAAAGTAAAAACTATGATTTATTTATTTATTATTTAATACTTAAATCTCTCAAAGAATCAAAGATACAAAAAATGATGCAAGTTAAAAAGACTAAAGTATATATTGATTCCATTTAATTTACCGTTGTAAAAGAGCTACTTAATCCGTAAGTAATAAAAATAAAAGTTGCGAATGAAACTCCAATCATTACAGTTGTATATAATTTATTTAATTTAAAATCATTTTTAATAGAGGAAAAATCAGCTATTACTAAGTTTTTCATTGAATACTTTTCTCTACTTTTCAAAGTGTTAATTTTAACTAAATCACCAAGAATAGGTTCCAAAGTATTAGGTTTATCATCAACAGTAAAAGAGTTTAGACCTTTATCTTCTTTAAAAAAAGTTGGGAACATATATGTATGCCATAAAGCTATGACTGCAACCCAAAAGATCAAACTAACTCCGGCAATACCAAAAAGTAGAAATCTAAATGTCTCCATAGTTTTATTGAAATTAATTCAAATCTACAACAGATATATGTATGGAATTTTTAAAAATATACTTTTACGAAAACAATAAATCATTTTCTATTGTGATTAATGATCAGGATCTATGTTTTTAATTGTTTTTAATTAAATATAAGTTAACTATTGAATCTTAAGTAATTTAATTAAGGTCAAAATATAAATTAAATTAATTATTTAAAAATGGATTTTAGAGTCTTATTAGTAATTACTCCAATTATTTTTGCATGGATCTTTACAGTATTTTGGTTAGGAAAATGGGATGTTTTTAGATTGTCACCTGTAGGGACACCTAAACCAGGAGTCGCTCCTTTTAAAAATTATCAAGTATGGGAAGACTCAGCTATTGTTCCTAATACTGGAAGACCTAAAGAGGGATACCCTGTTTTCACTGTAAGGACATTAGCAGTTAATGCTTTAGGTATTCCAACTGTTTTCTTTCTAGGAGCAATTTTGGCAATGCAATTTAAGGGTTTTTAATTAATATTTTTAATATGGATATAAGATTCTTTATTGTCGGTGCTCCTTTTATTCTTGCTTTTATTTACACTTTATTTTGGCTTAATAAATGGGGAGCTTTTAAATCATCTATTTATAATCCCTCAAAAAAAATGATGATAAAAGATGAGTTAAATAACAGAAACTTTTTTATAGAAAATATCTTCCTCACAAAGAATTAATTTAATCAATAGTTTATAAATTACTATGATCCCAATAGAACAATTTCTGTTTTTTGCAGTTTCTCTATATGCTTTCTTTCAACTCTCAATAAGTCTTGTAAATATATTAATTAGCTTTCAATAAAAATAATTTAATAAAATATTAAACACCTACTTGTATAAATTACATCTTCACGAAATTATAAACTCAATGTATAAATATACAAGTAGAAATTAGAGAAATCTACTAACCGTTAGCTTTGATCAAGCGGTTTAAAATGAGAACCTCTCTTTGACCTCATTTTCTTTTTTGCAATCTTAGAAAATGAGGTTTCAAATTCTTTTCAGAAAGAAGTTTAATCCTGTATTAAAAACAACTTTTATAATTAAAAATTACTCACCTATTTGTATATTATTTACTTTGAAAAAAATAGATTTTTGTTTATAAAGTAAATGTAGATATTTGGCAAATTCTACATCGGTATAAAAACCGTCTTTGAGAACCTAGCCAAGAAAATATTCCTAATTACTTTTTAGTTATTTTGGTAGTTAGGAATATTTTTAAAATATTGTATTTTTTTTTATTTTCACTAATAGCAAACTAAATGACTGATAAATTAGTAAAAGAACAAACTTTAGAAAATATCTATAAAGATTTAGAATCCGGAATGCCAGAGAATAAATCTATTAAAGAATATTCAATGCCTAATGCAAGACAGTGGCTGGGTGGAAGATATTTGGCTATTTGGGTTTTGCCTATTTTCTTTATTAGAAAAATTTCAAAGTTCTTAAAATCATCTTCTTTTGTTCAACCTTACTCAAGATCAACAATATCACCTTCTTATAAACAGCCCGAAACTTTATATACCACTCTGAAAAATGTTTTTAAAGGTAATGATAATTTAAGATTTTTTGATCATAGATTTATTGGTATTTGGGTATTACCTATGGCCATAACTGGAATCTTATTTGAGATCCTATTTATAGCTCCTACTAATAACACTTCACCTTTTCATTAATCAAATATTTTACTCTATCAGTATAAAAAACCTATCATGAAGGTCATAATTTAAAAAAATTTAGGCTGGCAATATATACTCAAGCCTTATTTTGATATTCTTTTAGTTCTTTTAAATTGGGTATTTATTTCAGTTAATAAAATTAATTTTCTTAGCAAAAATATGTATATGCAAATCTAAGCTTTCACTATGCCTTTTATGATTATTTCTGGAACTGCCAATTGGGTTCCTCCTTATTCACTGATCTATGTTGTTTTGATCGTGGGAGCTCTACTT
The DNA here is from genome assembly GCA_003212535.1 of Prochlorococcus sp. AG-436-O11. Lineage (GTDB taxonomy): Bacteria > Cyanobacteriota > Cyanobacteriia > PCC-6307 > Cyanobiaceae > Prochlorococcus_A. The sequence continues at coordinate 13,140 of QCPO01000020.1, read as the reverse complement.
ACAGCGGGTGTCGCCATGTCAGCTTTTACATTTTACGATGATTACTATTGGGGTGATAAGGATTTTAGAGACCAGCTGCGGTTTCATAAGCTAAAAAAGAATTCATCCAATCGAAAACCTCAAAGAATCTAACTTAACTAAAAAACTTATAAATTCAAGTCTAGTACTGAAAAGTATTTGAAAAATAAATATTATTAGCTTCATGATAATGATCCTGTTTCTAGAAATATTGCTGCCTAATAAAACCATATTTTTTATAGATAAAAGATTTATCAGCTTAATAAAGCCATCAACAAATGTTATTTATGCTTAAATATTCCAGTTCCTCTTAACTTCGTAAATGGCTTATTCAGAAACTAAAGTGATAATAGGTGGTTTAGCCCACGTGCCTATTCTTATTTTTATCGCTAATTTAATTAAAGCTAAGTTTGAAACTAAAGTGAAAGATGCTAAAGAGATTAAAGTTAAAAAAGAGCCCATAAAAGTTATAGAGTTAAAAGAAAGTGAAGTGAGAAAAGAGGAAGCAAAAGTTATAGAGGAAATCTCAAATAAGCTAGAGAAAATTGAAAAAAATACGGAAGAGGTTAATAAAAAAGTTAAAAAGAAAAAGAAAAAGAAAAAGAAAAAGAAAGATATGAAAAGGGATTAACTTATTCTGTCCCAGCTAAATAAGCTAGAGATTGCATTAATGACTGATTAGCTAATCAAAAGTTAGTCTTCATTATTTAAGAATGGATCTCAATTACTTGTAATTTTTTATTCAAAAATTTTTCAACCTTTTTATTTATTGACAGTCAATCTAAAATAGAAACAAATCAGCTCTTTTTTTAAGTAAGTGCATTTTAAAAAATTGTTAGAAAATATATGTGTGGCAGATTCGAATTGAAAACAAAGTTTGAGGAATTACCAAAGGTTTTAAAAAAAGATTACCCAATTGGACTCGACACTAAATACGAGACTCAGAGTTTGATTAGACCTACTAATCCAGTTCTGGTAGTTAAAAACGAAGGGAAAATTAAAACAACCTTTATGTCATGGGGTTTTATTTCACCTTGGGCTAAAGATCCATTTGATAAAGGGAGAGCAAGACCATTTAATGCAAGATCAGAAACTGTTGAGGAAAAAAAATTATTTAGTGGAAGTTGGAAACATAAAAGGTGCTTAATACCAGCAAGTGGTTTTTTTGAAAAAAAATATCGGATTCGTAAAGAGAATTATGAAACTTTTTGGTTAGGAGGGATCTGGAGCAAATGGACTTCACCTGATGGAGCAGAATTAGAGAGTTGCTGTGTTTTGACCACTGAACCTAATAGTCTCGTTAAACCTTTACATCATCGTATGCCTGTTGTTGTGCCTGATGGATACGAGGAACAATGGACTGAACAAGTTAAAGATGCTGTTGAATTAAAAGGTTTACTGCCAATCATGATAGGTTGGTCACCTGAGGGATGGGTATCAGAAGAAGTTAATAAGAAACCAACAAATCAGATGAGTTTATTTTAAATAGACATTAATTTTGGGAGAAATTTATTAGATCTCCTATATACGTATAGTTAAGGAGGATAACTCCCATGAAACCCATCTCTTTGCAAAAAATGAATTTTAATTCATAGAAATTAGTTAATTATCTCTTGCAAACACAAATGAGATTGTTAATTTGGCACATGAAGAAATTTTTTAAATTGCTTGAACTGATGCATTTAGATCATCTTAATTCCAGCGAAGACAATGAACTCAAATCAATTGATGAGTTAAAGGCTTTACGCCTGCATAAACTAAGAATTGAAAATGATAAAAAAGCCAGGAAATATATCTCGGATATAAATCAAAGATATAGGGCAATGACAGACAAAAAGAGTAAGAAGTTATTTAAGACAATGAACCCTTTTAGAAGAGCTTCTTAAATGAATAATATTTATAAAAGATTAGATAGTGAATGAAAAGGTTCTAACTTGCACCGCTATATTAAATACAATTAACAGTCGATCTAAAATAGAGTGATAAAAAACCTATTTTTTGAATATGGATAGAAGATTTATTGATGAAAAGATAATGACCCTTATTATTTCTTTAATTGGTTAATGAAGTTAAATAAAAATCTCAAAGAATTTTTTAATTACTAAAAATCTATATTTCTTAGTGAAGATGTTCTGCTTCATTATGATTGTGATGATTGTGACCATGAGCAATTCCTAATTCATGCATTCTTGCATGCTCTTTAATTGTGTCTCTTAACTTATAAGATGATGGTCCAACTGTTGTATAAATTCCATAACCTATTGAGCCAAATAATAAAAGTCCAACACTACTCAAAAGCAAAAATAAAGTTGGATCTTTGATAGTTCCTATCATTTTCTAAAAATTTAATAACTCAAATAACCCTAAAGATCTTTAAAGATTTATTCAAGTTCAAAATTTATAAAACAAAGAAGAAAAAAGCATTCTTAAATATAAAGATTAAAAGATCAAAATGTAATTAAATAAATGGATATGCAAACTAATAACTACACTTACTATTATCTTTTAAATATTTATCAAAGTAACATAAATAACAAATATAGGTTTCTAGGTACATAAATAGATTGATATTAAAGAAGTTTATATTTTGACTTTGATTGAACTAAATTTACTATGATTTGTATTATTTGATGTTGATTAAAATTAGATCTCTAAACTAATTTATATTTAATTCATATAGTATTAGTAAATGGAGTTTTTCCTTTTTTCACTTTTTTTTATTAGTGCACTCATATTCTTTATTGCAGGTAAAGATGATTTTGGAAGAAAAGAAAACAAATTAATAACTAAGGAAAGTGGCAAAGTTAAAAAAGAGGTAAGCATTGAACCCACAGTTGAAGTAAAAGAAGAAGAAGAATTAATAACGAATGAAAGTAAAAAAGTTAAAAAAGAGGTAAGCATTGAACCCACAGTTGAAATAAAAGAAGAAGAAGAAGAATTAAAACAAAATGAATAGAGAGTATCTATGATTTATGGTTTTGCTTACTTAGGAATGGTTCTTGCTATTAGTTCAGTCTGGGTTTTAATTGCAGTTTTAAAAAAAACTGATTCTAGTAAAACTCTCGCAAAATCATTCGCATCGTTTAATCTCCTCGATAATTCCAAAAAAAATTAGACCCGTCCGAAATAATTTAAAACTTACTAATTGCAACGCTTTTCCTATAAAAATAAATTCTAGAAAATTACAATAAATTAGAGAAAAATCTTACTTTGCTATCCTTATTGGCAGATGGCAATTAAGTACTAATGAAAGAATTACAAGAAAACACTATTGATCAAATAAGAACTCTTCTTAGGTATTTGAGTGAAACAGATCTATTAAAAAATAAAGATATTCTTATGTGTTTAGATGTAATAGCGAGAGAGTATGGCGGAGAAGTAGTAGATAAAAATTAAATGGCGAATCTAGATCAAAAAACAATATTGCTAGAACAAGCTTATGACGAAATTAAAGTCATTTGCAACAAGTTCCAAAACGAATCTGGAGCTACAGATATGGAAGTAAAAACTCTACTAAGAGAACTTGCTAGGGTTTGGGAAAAAGATATTGATGAAGATTACGACATAGATTGGGAAGTTTAAATAAGTATTTTCTACGTTTTTTTAGTTAGACATTCTGATTTGAATAGTAATAGCTATAGAAATTCTTATGCAGCAAACACTTGCTAATTTCTTATACTCGTTATTGATGAAGACGGCGGAAAGTTATTATGGCGACTCGATAAAAACAGAAGGAGAAGTTCCCTATACTTATTATTTTTTTATTTCTTTTAAATTTACATAAACAATATTATTATCTTCGATCTTTTCTTCCATAAGCCAATTAGGAATAACTGGTTGACCTAGAAAATTAAATTCTTTTACTTTTACCTTTTAGTTGTTGGTATATAAACGTACAAATCCCTCGAAATCTGCTGCTGATAATCATGCTTTACGGATCTTCGGTTCTATCTCAGCATTAACCGCATTAGGTAAAGCTAGAGAAGCTAGTAGTCGGAGTAGTAAGCGTTTCATTTATTAATCAAGCTTTGTTGTTGATTGGCAATAAGCAGCATTATTTTTTTTGAGACATTTGATATATTTTGCCTGTAAAACTTTTTGTGCTTCTGTCTTTATGCAAATATCCAAGTAATTTTTTGCAAATTGGGTCATTCCAATTTCGTTATATTCTGCATATTTGGAACCTTCTCCTTTGCATTGAGAAACTATTTGCTTGTAAGTAGGTTCTTTTTGATTACTGCAACCAAATATCAAGACTAATAAGAAAGGTGTAAGTAGTAAGCGTTTCATTTAATCTTTCTTTTTATCTTTCTTTTTTTTATTAGTTCCTTCTATATATGGAACAAGTAAGTTTAGTAACCACCTTTTAAATATGTCTATTGGGTTCTTCATTGTTTTATCTAATAAAGTAAATAATCCCACCAACAAATGTGCTTCCTACAAGTAGAAAGACCATAGCAAGTGCAATTAATTTTGGTAAGCTTCCCATCTTTTAATAATTAAAAGCCATCTGAAAATAAGGATAGCTCGTATATTTTTTTTTACTACTATTCCCTCAGTAATCCACTTTGTACCTAGTCATAAATTTAATCAGTGAAAGTAGTAAGCGTTTCATTTAAAGACTATCGCAATATCTACTTATGTTATTTTCTTTCCCGACTATTGACCTGAGTTTAAGTAAAGCTTTACTGGAAGCTTTAAAAGCAGGTTCAGAGTTACGTTCTGCACATAATAATTTGCCTTTATTAACCATATTTACTGGTATAAGTTCAACGGCAATAATAGAAGTACTTAAGGCAATTACAAATAATAATGCTTTAGTTATTGAATCTTGCATTAAAAAAGAGGGTTTACCCCTCTATGTTAGATCGACTGTCAAACAAAAACTATGCTAAATCTTTACCTCAATCAATGTGTTTATATTTATTTTTTTAACAACAAGAACAATCGCCCTCAGACTCAGATTCTGGATGAATAGAAGTTAGTGCATCCGCGATATCTCTCAACATATCAGCAACATATTCTGGAGGGCATTCAAATTTATTGACATATGCAACACTTTGTTTTGCTATTTCTGTATAAGCAGGCAAGATTAAGTTATCTAGCTGGTCTTTAGTTGGTTGCCACTTTAATTCGCAATTATCTGACATCTGTAAAAAATAATTATTTATAATTTAATGGCTTCTAAATAAATAACAATAAGTCTGTTAGCAAAACAAAAACGAGCTAGTTCTTCCTTTACTTGGTTTGACTGTCAGTCAATAAAAAGTTTGGATAAAGTTTGGATAAAGTTTGGATAAATATATCTTTAAAGTCTAGGAGTTCGCTAATCGCGAAATATAGGTTTCAAGATTACCTGCATTTATCCAACCAGTTGCGATGGTTTTAAAATCAGTATTATTGACTCTACCGCGATGAATATGAGAAATTCCTGCGGGAAAGATAATAAGTTTTCCTCTTTCAGCTTCTTCATGATGATGCTGCCAACGAAATTCAGTTCCGCCAGAAGTGACATCATTACAATAAAGAATCCAAGCTAATACTCGGTGTACAGGTTCTGTAGATTCATTACTAATAGTCCAATCGCAATGCCATTTCTTGAATCCCTCTCCAGGAGCATAACGTTGTAAATTAAATATTGGGTTAACAAATAAAGATTGTTCTGGGCAACATTCCTTTACTAGTGGCCGATCTTCTAGATATTTTTTTAATCCAGCATTAACTCCTCTAATTATAACTTCAGAGATAGCAAAGGCTTCTGGATCTGAACGATCTATAGAAACAAGACTAATATCAGTGGACACTTTGTAAGGATCAGAATTTAAAGAGTTGTTTTGGCCAAAAGCGATACCATTAGTATGTAAGTCTTTACGGCGATCAAAGAAAGAAATAACACCATCAGCTACAGCCTCGAATCCTGAATTCTTATATTTCCCAATTAGTTCCATAAAAAGTATTAGCCTTGATTTATCATAAATAACCCTTTGATCATATCTTTATATTTTTCTTAGCTAGCTATTTAATATAATTTTTCCTGATTTTGTAACTACCTATTTATCAAACTTATTGCGTTTTTTATTATTGGGTCCGTTTCTTTTTTCACCCTCATTAACCCTTATCTCTCTTCCCATCCATTCAACATCTTGAAGATCATCAATAGCTTTTTTCTCGGAATTTTGATCATTTAAATCTACAAAAGCAAAACCTCTTTTTCTTCCGGTTTCTCTATCAAGAGGTAAATAGCATTTTTTTACTTCTCCATAATTACTAAAAAGTTGTTCAAGATCTTCAACTTCAGTTTCCCAAGATAAATTTCCAATAAAAATAGTCATTTCTTTAAAATCTTTTAGTGCATGTAAAAACAGTTGCTTTGGACTAGTGAAGTTATCTCCAATCAAATGCTTCCATTGTTCTTATCATAACTCTTGATTATTACGTAGCTGCATAGCCACGAATTTAAACCTATTCCACACCTTTAAATCCTCATTTTAAAAGTAGTTGACCTGACCTCCTCCTCGTTGCTATAAATAATAGTACAGCTGTACTATTTAATTATGGAGGAATGGCAAGAATGGGGTTATTTAGAGGAAGAGACATTAACAAGAAAACGAACAAAGATTTGTATTACCTGCAATCACTTCAGGTACAGCACGACAGACTCTTGTGTCACCATCCTTACTTGTCCGTTTCATCAAAAGCTTATTCCTCAAGGAGATCATCTACTTAAGGGATGTAGATACTGGAGAGAACACAGCAGGGTATTTGCTCCAGAAGCAGCTTGAGCATAAGGTTCGCAGTCCAATAGAGAGAGCATTAAAACAAGTCTATGAATTTGACCTCAAGGATTCTTGAATTTTTATTCAAACTTTATTCAAACTTTTTCTCGATTGACAGTCGATTTAAAATAAGTGTTAATTAACTCTTAATTTATGCAAAAAATTAGAAATTTATTAATCTCTGCAATAACAATTTCATCAATTCTTCTACCTTTGGAAATTGCTAAAGCTAATGAAAAAATTGAAGTAATACCTCTTATTCAAGGTACAAAAGGTTTAGGAGGCAAGAAGATTTCTTATCCTAGGTGGAAACAAGCCGAGCTTAGATTTTTCAAGGTAATTGTCCCTGTTGGTGTAAAAACTCCAGTACATACACATCCAGCACCGATGGTCGTTTATCTTGCTGAAGGGAAATTGAAGCATACGAGAGGAGATGTTATTAATTATTTCTCATCAAAGCAATCATTTTTAGAGAGCAATAATGGTGATGAACATATTGTTGAAAATATAGGAAATAAACCAGCAGTTCTTTATGTAGTTGCAGCATCTGCTGTGGGACTCCCTATCACTATTCATGATTAAATTTCACAATACTTTTGTTTACAGTCTATCTAAACTGGAGGGGTAAAACCCTCTTTTTTTAATGGCAGTTTCAGAATTAAATGAAGATATACAAGATCAAATATGTGATCTACTAGAGAATTTGCAACAAATAGAGAAACTTAAAAATAAAGATATGCGTATTTTACTAGATAAAATAGTCAGACAGTATGGAGGAAAAGTAGTAAATAAATGAAACGTTTACTACTTGCCACTTCTTTTGGGGTGTGTTCCTAATTTGTATTTAATCTATGAAGTAGTGTCTGATACTCTATAAGAAAAGCTAATCATAGTTATAGTTTTTACCTATTAAATAGATTATTTATTCGTATAGCTTGTAACCAGAAACAAGAATAAAAATAATTAACTTGTAACTAACTTCTATTTATTACTATGCACCCTATCTCAGAAGAACTTTATAAGAAATTAGTAAAGGGTTCTAAAAAATGAAAAGGAGATATAAGCTATTGGTTGCCTTTCAGGTTTTTGATATAGGAGTGAATTTATCCCATCTTTACGTCTTCACTTAATTCTCAAATTTACTTTACATTCATCATTTTTTAATTTGATCTTATTTACTATTTAATTAATCCTTAAACCTTTTTATTTAATTTAAATGTGCTTCTTTAAGATTCCTCAAACAAATATATTAAAGAAGTAAGCTTATGCAAACAGATTATAAGGCTTTATTTCGGGTAGCAGCTGCACTTAACATACTTATGTTGCTATTAATAATATATCTGGCTTCAACAATTTACTTTTGGACCACCTTCTTTTGATAAATCCTTGAACCATCTAGTATAAATATTGGCATAGAATAAAGTTCCAGCACCACTTAATTACTATTTATAGTTCTTTTCATAAAATGGATGCGGTTTTGTTTGGCATTGGACGACAGTCTCCTCTTAATTAACTCTTTGATCTCTTACTCACTTATATTTCTACAGAAATTTGTGAGGTCGAATATATACCGTATATGCAAAGTCGATTAACCCCATGCCTGTATCACTTTCCTAAATAGAAACTTTGATGGATAATAAAACTATAAATAAAATTCTGATTCTAGCAAAATTCTAGTAGATAAATTCCTCCAAATCCCTTAATATGACTGAAGAAAATTTTTGGCTAATGAAGAGTGAACAAGATGCATTTTTACAGTCATAGAAAGACTTTTAATTTTTACAAATAATTCTATTCGAACCTCATTCGAACTTTTTTATAGAAAACAAATAAAAAAAAGTAGCCGTTTAAGACTACTTATTTTATTGAATTTATTAATAATTAAGGATCAGAATCTATATCTTAAACCAATTGTTGCATTAGTATAGTTCCCGTTTGTTATGGTCACTGATGAGTTATTAACCGTTGCAAATGTAAGATCAGGAATTACAGTTGTATGAGCTTTAAAGAAAACATCTACTTCATCAGATGTCTTATAACTTACACCATAACCAATACCGTAAGAAAATCCTGAAGCAGAAGCCCCATCAAAGTCAACATTAGTGCTTCCTAAAGATGCTCCAATAAACGGACTCCATTTTTTGTCTTCGCGAAAATCGTAATAAATTGAACCCATAATAGAATCAATTGTGGTATCTAACTGAACAGTGTATCCAACCCAAGTAGTCCTATCAGATTGTCCTCTTACCCAAGTTCCTTCAACACGAGTTTTACCAAAATCATATCCATATCCCAAATCTAAGCCCAAGCCTGTTTCAAACTCAATATCAGAGCTTATTCCCGATACATCAATATCGCCTATAGCACTTCCACCAATACTTACATTCCAATATGACCCTTTTGAAGAGTAATCATCTGCAAATAAAGGAGAGCAAACTAAAGATAATCCTGCAACGCTTGCAGCAAATAACTTTTTAATAGATTTCATAAAAATAGCCTCACACTATATTTTTTTGCAATCCTATGTTACTAGTAATTTACTAGATTAATAGTTTTAATAGACGATTTACATATTGGCTTAAATTAGGTATCTAGAAGTACTTAATTTATAAATTTATATATCTTGGTATAAATATTGTTTATTTATTTTCTAACTAATTAAGTAAAATACATTTATTTTGGGATATATCTATTAATACTTCTAGTAAAAAAACTTTAAAATTGATTTTCTATAAGTAAAACTAGGGAGCCACCTAAGTTACAAATCAAATCTTGAGTAGGATACTCAACACAACCAGTCCATTCTTTTAATCCAATATATATTGGGCATTCACATTCTCTATTCTTCGTCATGTCATTTAATTCTTCTGCTTTAAAAGGAGTAGCCGAGACCTCAAGCAAAACTTCTTTCAAGCGCATTGTATAAATATCATTCCATTGCTTAGAAGTTTTTATATGACATAAAAGTTTGTTAAAAGCATCTATATCATTTTCAAACATTTTTTTTAAACACATCTTTTGAAATACTGCCTTCATAAAACTAGAACAATTTAATGCATGCTTTTCTGTAAAAGGTTGATTTTTTAAAGATAAAATTTCGTCTCTTTTACCAGAAACTATATTCCTTAAAGAATTTCTTATAAAAACGCTTAAAGACAGATTCTCTGACAACGCAAGTTGCTTTAATTCCTTTAGCAAGGAATCATCAATATTTATATTTAATTGAGTCCTCTTAGACAAACTTGAAATGTAATTATACCTATTCTAAGTGTTATTTTCATAAATTAAAGGCTTGACTAAATAACTATGCTTTTTAAAATTTACTAGTAATATCAAATAAAGCATTATCTTCAGTAATTAAATACTTAATATCTAATGGATATAACCACAGTTTTCACATTTAAAATTGAGATCCCGTTTAATGAATGGTTAGTATTTTTTGATAGCGAGGATTCATATAAAAGACTTTCTGAATTTGATATTAAGCCGCTTTATAGAGGTCAAAGCAAGAAAGATCCTCAAAAAGTTATTGTCATACATCAAGGTCCCGAAGGGAATATGCAAAAGTTCTTTGAAAATAATGGCTCTTGGATAGCTACTCATGGAGTTAAGGTTTCAACAATAGAAGTTTCTGATTGGATATAAAACTCTTACTAGTTGTTTTCTAATTACCCGAAAGATGGAATCGTAGTGAAAATAAATTCTAGAAAATTACAGTTAATTAGAGAAAAATCTATTGGTGTTTATCCGCTGTATTGACTTCAAATTGACATCATTAAATTACTTAACTTATTCATTTTCGTACCAAAACACACTCCCTTCATATCTTGATACTCCTACTACATCTATATCCCCATCTCCATCTATATCTCCGTGACCCATTTCAAATAATTGAACATTTCTTCGAGATCTCTGGGCTAAAACATTTTTATCCCAACTTGGATTAGAACTTCCATCATTTTTATATACATGATAAGTACCTTCATAATTACTTGTGATAACATCTAAATCCCCATCTCCGTCCATATCTGCAACTCGGACATCTGCGGCATATCCTACGTTCTCAGCCGGTGGGTTCCCGTTAATGTCTGTCTTAACAGGACCAGGAGGATCTACCGCTATATTTTTAGATTTAAAGTCTGGATTTGATCGCCCATTATTTTCATACCAGGCAATTTTTGAATCACCTTGTGATGAAGACAATATATCTAAATCCCCGTCTCCATCTATATCTGCAACGGAAACACCTGTGACAGATTTAAGATCACTCGCAATTAAAGTTTTCCCCCAATTTGGATTAGAACCTCCTTTATTTTGATACCATTCGACAGTTCCTGCGTCTTGAGCCGCAACGATAATATCCATATCACCATCTCCATCAATATCATCAACATGAACATCCTGTGCACCATTTGAATCAGTATCGATTGAAATTTCCTTAAATGATGGATTAGGAGAACCATCATTCTCATACCACTTAACTGTATCTGAGGAACCACTGGTATCAACAATATCCATATCTCCATCCCCATCCATATCTGCTAATGCGATCTCTCTCCCTGTGCCTCCTGCTTTGGGAATATCTCTAGGGGTATAGGAAGGATTAGGAGAACCATCATTTTCATACCAAGTCAGTTTATTACCAGATGAGACTATATCCATATCTCCGTCACCATCCATATCTGCTAAAGAAACACCATATTTAAATCCATCACCGGTAATGACGTCATGAGAAGTAAAACTGGGTTTCCCACTTCCATCATTTTCAAACCAACGAACTGCCCCATCATAAATTGAAGTAACTACAAAGTCCAAATCCCCATCTCCATCCATATCCCCTAACTCAACGTGCATCGGGGCATCTAGATTTGAAGCGATCTCATTTGTTTTAAAGGATAATTTTTCTTTTTTTATTAAATTACTTTTTTTACTTTGGTTTAACTGCGTACTTAAACACTCAGGAAAAAAATTTACCCCTGAGGGATTCATACAAAAAATTGTGCCGTTGTTAAAATCATAAAAATAACGAGGAAAATTATTTAAGTCATTAGGATTCGCTATAACATATCCACTATTCTCTTCTCCTAAACAATTATTATTGCTCCTTGAATTAATTAAATATCCATTAGGGTTAAGCAAAGTAAAATTTGTGTCAAGCCCTAAATCCCTGTTGCTTTCGCATTCTCTTCGAACATTCATTAGGGCTGTTTTTGCTGCAAATGCTTTTGTTTTTCTCTGATATCGATTAAAGGAAACAAAACCTAGCTGAGCAAGAATAGCTGTAATTATTAGAACAACTATTAACTCTATTAAAGAAAAACCTTGATTTCTTGAATTTGATTCAAATCTGATTTTCATAGATTTTTCAGACCACACCATTGCATTTTAAACAAATCGAAAAAATAATCATTACTAATTTGTGCATAGAAATCAATTTGACATCAAACTGACATCAAGAGAGTGATGTCAATTTTTCCATTAAAAAAGCGAGTCTGGGTAACTCGCTAGTATGACTTGGTTTTTAAGAGTCGGGGCGGCAGGATTCTAACCTGCGACCTAGTGCTCCCAAAGCACAAGCGAACTCTTTGAAAATAATTTAATTTAAATAATTTTTAAACCAATAATAAAGCAATTTGTTTGTAAATCTTCAAGATATTAATCACAAAAGAATTTCTCCCCTCCGGCATCTCTTTCCATAATGCTCATGTTTTGGTTAACGTATTCTTCTGCAGTTTTAGGGGCATAATTGTACCTTTCTCTTTCAAAAAATGGAGCATTATCAGATGGTTTAACTGGAGGCTCAAACCATTTAGAAACGTAATCAACTAATTCATCTTTATTTCTTAAAATTTTTTTATCTGGTTGATCAACTTCTGATTTTTTATTATATTTTTCTTGTTCAAAAATTCCTATCATCCAAGTATCTTGATGGTGTGAATAACCATCTGTTCTTTGATTTTGATTTGGCATTTGATAACTATGAGAGAATCTCCCTCCAAATCTCATCATATTATTTTGAGTTGGACTAGTTCCATTTCGATTCATAGTATATCTAGCCACTATGAGGTTATTATTGTCACATGTTAAATTATCCCAAGAATTAACTACAGTGTTTGAACTGTTTATATTATTTTTACTGCAGCTTTCAAAAATATTATTAGTTCCTGAGAAAGAACAAGTTATTTGTCCCAATAAAAAATCATAAAAATAATTTGGTATTTCTTCTTGGTTATCAGCAATTGCTGCGACCTTTCCATCAGATGATTGTCCTAAGCAACTATTCGTATCTCTTGTCGCAATTGAATAACCTTTAATAGGTAATAAGGTAAATGTTTCTTGAACTTCT
>QCPO01000019.1 GCA_003212535.1 Prochlorococcus sp. AG-436-O11 | reverse complement strand
AGTAATACACAAAACCTGTTTATCTTTTGAAATTGTTTTTATGAGTTCTACCAATGCAAATAATGATTTACCACTTAAACCACTATCAATCTCATCTAAGAAAAAAGTATTAGGTTTGTTAGAGATACTTGATTTAATAGCTAACAAAAATCTAGACATTTCTCCGCCAGAAATAACTTTAGAAAGAGGAGCAAGTTTTTGATCAGGATTTGCAGAAAACAAAAAATTCTACTATAATAAGTTTTTTTAAATCACAATAGATTTAAACATGGTTAAAAATAATAGTAGTTTTGATGAAGATAACGCAATAAATATAAGAGGAGCTCGTCAACATAATCTTAAGAATATTGATCTTTCTCTTCCAAGAAATAAATTTATAGTTTTTACAGGGGTAAGTGGTAGTGGTAAAAGTTCTTTAGCATTTGATACTATTTTTGCTGAAGGTCAAAGAAGATATGTTGAGAGTCTTTCTGCTTATGCCAGACAATTTTTAGGTCAAGTTGATAAACCAGATGTTGATAATATTGAGGGCTTATCACCTGCTATATCAATAGATCAAAAATCTACTAGTCATAATCCTCGTTCAACTGTTGGAACAGTAACTGAGATACAAGATTACTTAAGATTATTGTTTGGTCGCGCAGGTGAGCCTCATTGTCATCACTGTGGCATTCCAATTGCTCCTCAAACAATTGACGAAATGGTTGATCAAATAGTTTTATTACCTGAAGGTACTAGATATCAATTGCTAGCTCCTGTTGTAAGAGGAAAAAAAGGAACACATTCCAAATTGCTTAGCGGATTAGCAGCTGAAGGTTTTGCAAGAGTAAGAATCAATCGGGAGGTAAGAGAGCTAGCAGATAGTATTGAATTAGACAAAAATCACACACATAATATTGAAGTTGTCGTCGATAGATTAATTGCAAGAGAAGGAATACAAGAAAGATTGAATGATTCTTTACAAACTTGTCTTAAGAGAGGAGATGGATTAGCCATTGTAGAAGTTGTTCCAAAAAAAGGAGAAAATTTACCTTCAAATTTAGAAAGAGAAAAATTATATTCAGAGAATTATGCCTGCCCAATTCATGGGTCTATTGTAGAAGAACTTTCTCCTCGATTATTTTCTTTTAACAGTCCCTATGGGGCATGTCCAGATTGTCATGGTATAGGTTATCTAAAAAAGTTTACTGCAGATAGAGTTATTCCAGATAAGTCTTTACCTGTTTACGCTGCGATAGCGCCTTGGAGTGAAAAAGATAATACTTATTACTTCTCGTTACTATTTTCAGTTGGTCAAGCTTATGGTTTTGAACTAAAAACGCCTTGGAAGGATTTAACTGATCTTCAAAAAAATGTCTTACTTTTAGGTTCTGATAAACCAATCTTAATCCAAGCTGATAGCCGTTTTAAAACTTCTAGTGGTTTTGAAAGACCTTTTGAAGGCATTTTACCAATATTAGAGAGGCAATTAACTGAAGCTAATGGGGAATCAGTTAAACAAAAGTTAGAAAAGTACCTTGAATTAGTTCCTTGTAAGACTTGTTCTGGTAAAAGATTAAGACCAGAGGCACTTGCTGTGAAACTTGGGCCTTACAACATTACTGACTTAACTTCTATTAGTGTTTCAGAAACCTTATTACAGGTAGAGAGAATAATGGGATTAAGTAATGAAGCAAAGGAAAAGATTTCTTTGTCAGAAAAGCAAAAACAAATAGGCGAATTGGTGTTAAAGGAGATTCGGTTACGTTTAAAGTTTCTTATCAATGTAGGGTTGGATTATTTAACATTAGACAGACCAGCAATGACTTTGTCTGGAGGTGAGGCTCAGCGTATAAGATTGGCTACGCAGATAGGTGCTGGCCTTACTGGTGTGTTATATGTCTTAGATGAACCGAGTATTGGTTTACATCAGAGAGATAATGACAGATTATTGGAAACACTAAAAAGCCTAAGGGATTTAGGAAATACTTTAGTTGTTGTTGAACATGATGAAGATACCATGAAAAGTGCAGATTATCTGGTTGATATTGGACCAGGTGCAGGCGTTTATGGTGGCGAAATTATTGCACAAGGAACATTTGATGACGTACTTAAATCAGAGAAATCCTTAACTGGAGCTTACCTGAGTGGAAGAAAAACAATACCCACTCCAAAAGAACGAAGATCATCGGTTAAAAAAAGCTTAATTTTAAATAATTGCTCTAAAAATAATTTAAAGAATATTTCGGTGGAATTTCCTTTAGGAAGACTTGTTTCTGTAACTGGCGTAAGTGGAAGTGGAAAAAGTACGTTAGTTAATGAATTACTTCACCCTGCTTTGTGTCATTCTTTAGGATTAAAAGTCCCTTTCCCTAATGGTGTTAAAGAATTAAAGGGTATAAAAGCAATTGATAAAGTTATTGTTATTGATCAATCACCAATAGGAAGAACCCCTAGGTCAAACCCTGCAACTTATACAGGTGCTTTTGATCCAATTAGACAGATATTTACTGCGACAGTAGAAGCTAAAGCAAGAGGATATCAGGCTGGTCAATTTAGTTTTAATGTCAAAGGAGGGAGATGCGAAGCATGTAAAGGCCAGGGAGTTAATGTTATTGAAATGAATTTTTTACCTGATGTATATGTTCAATGTGAGGTATGCAAAGGAGCACGTTTTAATAGAGAAACTCTTCAGGTCAAATATAAAGGTTACAATATTTCTGATGTTTTAGAGATGACAGTTGAACAAGCTGCAGAAGCTTTTTCAGCTATACCTCAAGCTGCAGATAGATTATCTACATTAGTAGATGTAGGGCTTGGTTATGTTAAATTAGGCCAGCCAGCACCAACATTATCTGGTGGAGAGGCTCAAAGAGTGAAATTAGCGACTGAGTTATCAAAAAGAGCAACAGGTAAAACTTTATATTTAATTGATGAGCCAACTACTGGTTTAAGTTTTTACGATGTCCATAAATTAATGGATGTAATACAACGTTTGGTTGATAAAGGTAATTCAGTAGTTGTTATTGAACATAATTTAGATGTTATTAGATGTTCAGATTGGATAATTGATTTAGGGCCTGATGGAGGAGATAAAGGTGGTGAAATTATTGTAGAGGGGACTCCTGAAGATATTGCGATACATCCCACTAGTCATACTGCAAAATATTTAAAAAAAGTTCTTAAGTAATTAGATTTTAGTTGTATTTCTTCGTATTGTATAATAATTGATTATCAAAAAAGTTATTTAAAATTTCCTAAAAGTTCTTTCTAAGCCTGATTTTTTGCAAATTATACCTTTATATTTATTATGAATCATAATGCTTTCTTTATATTTACTCTAGAAATACAGCTTATTTGTATTAAGGAGATAGATTAGAAGGTTGCAACATGAGTATAAAGTTTTTACATTTACATTTGCATGGTTTAATTCGTTCTAAAAATCTTGAGCTAGGTAGAGATTCAGATACTGGAGGACAAACAAAATACGTATTAGAATTAGTTAAAAGTTTAGCTAATACTCCTGAAGTCGACCAAGTAGATTTAGTTACTCGTTCTATTAAAGATACTAAGGTTGATAATGATTATTCTAAAGAACAAGAATTCGTTGAACCTGGCGTAAAAATTTTAAGATTTAAATTTGGGCCTAATAAATATTTAAGAAAGGAATTACTGTGGCCTTATTTAGATGAATTAACTGAAAGCCTTATTGCTTATTATAAAATAAAGAATAATAAGCCAAATTGGATTCATGCACATTATGCAGATGCTGGATATGTAGGAGTGAGATTAAGTCAATATCTCAAGATCCCATTGATTTTTACTGGTCATTCCTTAGGGAGAGAAAAACAAAGGAAATTGCTTGATGCAGGTTTAAAAATGAACCACATAGAAAAGCTCTACTTTATAAGTAAGAGAATACAGGCAGAAGAAGAAGCTTTAAAATTTGCAGATGTTGTTGTTACAAGTACTCAACAGGAATCTGTCCATCAATATTCTCAATATCTTTCTTTTTCGTCTCCAAAAGCTAAGGTAATCCCTCCCGGCGTTGACCATAAGAAATTTCATCATATTCATTCCACAACTGAGACTTCTGAAATAGATAACATGATGTTTCCTTTTTTAAAGGATTTAAGAAAACCTCCTTTGTTGACAATCTCTAGAGCCGTAAGAAGGAAAAATATTCCATCTTTGGTCGAGGCATACGGAAGATCTGAAAAACTAAAAAGAAAGGCTAATTTGATTTTGGTATTGGGTTGTCGTGATAGCATTTCAAAACTTGATTCCCAACAAAAAGATGTTTTTCATAATATTTTTGAAATGATTGATAAGTATAATTTGTATGGAAAAGTAGCTTATCCAAAAAAACATTCCCCAGATCAAATACCTTCTTTATATAGGTGGGCAGCTAGTAGAGGAGGATTATTTGTTAATCCAGCTTTATCAGAACCATTTGGCTTAACATTACTAGAAGCCTCTTCCTGTGGGTTGCCAATTATTTCTACAGATGATGGCGGTCCACAAGAAATCCAATCAAAATGCAATAATGGTTTACTTGTTGATGTGACTGATATTAATAAATTCAAAGTTATTCTTGAAAAAGGTATTGCTAATAGTTCTGAATGGAAATTATGGAGCAGAAATGGTATTGAAGGTGTGCATAGACATTTCAGTTGGAATAATCATGTTCGTAGTTATTTATCAACACTCACAGACAAATATCAAATATCTAGTATGCGTTCATCATCTGCTATTAAACAAAGTTGTTTAAAAGGAAGTTCTTCACTTATAAAACCCCATTGATCAAATACTTTAGGATCAGAGTGAATTATGAATTGATTCTTTTCTCTTTTTTTCAGTTTGAAACCTTTTTGAGATAATTTTTTCATTAATTTTGCAGTCTCTTCAAATCTAGAAGCCATTGCATCAAGACTTGAACAGTCACTTGTTAAGCCATTATCTTTCCATGTAAAAAAACTCATAATAAATTTTTTTAGAGATTTATTTTTAAAACTATACCTAAAATCACAAGGCATATGTTAATTTTCCAGAAATTCTCAACTATTTTTGCTTCACTAATACCTTGAAGTTCAAAATGATGATGTAAAGGCGCCATTAAAAATATACGTTTGCCACTATTAAATAATATTTTTGTAATTTTAAAAAACCCTACTTGAATAATTACAGATAAAGATTCAATAATGAATATTCCTGAGAAAATAAATAAAGTGAAGAAACTATTAGTTAAGATTGATATAGAGCCTAAAATTGCACCAATGCTCAATGAACCTGTGTCTCCCATAAAGATTTTTGCAGGGTATATGTTAAATCTAAGAAATCCCAAACATAACCCAGACATTGAATAACATAAAATACTGAAAATAATTAATTCCTGCTGTCCTTTTAGTAATATTTCGGTACCAAGTCCATAAAAGATTGTTGCACTACATCCTGAGGCTAGTCCATCAAGCCCATCAGTTAAATTAACGGAATTACTTAAGCCAACTAAAGTAAAAAAAGATATAGGTATAATCATTATATTTGTATCTATTCCAAAGCCATTAGATACCATAATTAATGGATTTATATAGCCTCTTGTATAAGCTAACAAAATGAAAATTATAGAAATTAAAGACTGTAAAATGAATTTTTCGCTGGACTTTAAACCGGTATTTTTCTTGTTTTTAATACTTAAATAATCATCTAACAAGCCAATAATAAAAAAACCAAAAATACAAAAAAATAGAAGTAATATTTTTATTGAATAAAACTTAATACTTAGAATTAAAAGTAAAATTAAAAAAGGAACTATTATAAATATCCCGCCAGTTGTAGGGGTGTTTTTTTTATTAAAGTGAATAGCAGGTCCAACATTCCTGATATTTTGGAATAAACGTAATTGTTTGATTTTGTTTAAACCGTGTTTCGTAGTTAATGCAGAAATAAAAAAAAATAATATAAAAATTCCTATAAAAATAGAATTATTGAAAATAAAAGAAGTTACTAATAATGAAAAACTATTTAGAAAAAATAAGGAGTTAAAGTTGAATGAATTAATCTTCCCAATCATCTTCTGATGAGTCTTCTTCAGTTTTATAATCCTCTTTTTCTCCCATTAAAGCTGATAGTTCTTCTTCCTCAATTGTGCTAATTTCTTGTGAATCTCCTGCGTTTTCTGCAACAAGTCTGCCTGTCTTCTCCAACCAAGATAAGAGGTCAGGTTCTTCTCTCAATGGTAATACAGGAGCTGGATCATTTCTGTGGTAACAAGTTAAGGCTGGATTAACTTCGGCTATATCATCCAATCTAATTTTTAGTTTATCTGGGTCCATTGAAAATTATCTTCTTTATATAAGATAATACATAATTATGCACTTTAAAAATTTTGTTTGATAAAGGAAATTTAAAATACTTTTTAATTTGGCCAATTTCATTGTTGTTGACTATTTTTTTTAAACTGTTTGGCTATTTCAATTCTGATGTTTTATTAATTAATAACTATCTTGTTTTATTACTAGTTTTTGGACCGGCTCTTTTAGTTACAATAATATTAGTTTTTAATAGGATTCTTAAGTCTTGATTATATCAAGAATTTAAATTTTATAAGGAGGCAATTTAAATGCAGCAGGTAAAAAAGGTGGTTCTCGCATATTCTGGAGGAGTTGATACAAGCGTTTGCATTCCATACTTAAAGAATGAATATGGGATCTCAGAAGTTGTCACGTTTGTTGCAGATCTTGGGCAAGGGGAAGATTTGGAAGTCATTAAACAAAAAGCTTTAAGATCTGGCGCATCTGACTCTATTATTGGTAATTTGGTAGATACTTTTGTAGAGAGATATGCTTTTCCAGCTATTAGAGCAAATGCATTATATTCAGGGAAATACCCATTATCTACAGCTCTTGCTAGACCTTTGATTGCGGAAAAGCTTGTAAATATTGCAAGAGAAGTGAATGCAGATGCAGTCGCACATGGCTGTACTGGCAAAGGAAATGATCAAGTTAGATTCGATTTGGCTATTAATGCTTTAGGACCTGATTTAAAAATAATTACTCCTGCAAGAGAGTGGAATATGAGCAGGCAAGAGGCAATATTGTATGGAGAAGGATTTGGTATTCCTGCTCCTGTATCAAAAAAATCACCATACTCAATTGATGTCAACCTTCTTGGTCGAAGTATTGAGGCTGGTTTATTGGAAGACCCAATGCAGGAACCCCCTGAAGACATTTTTGCAATGACTTCATCAATTGATGAAGCACCTAATTCTTCACAAGATATAGAAATTGTTTTTAAAAATGGCTTTCCAATTGGAATCGGAAATGAATTATTAAACCCTGTAGAGATTATAAAAAAAGCTAATGATCTAGCAGGAGCTCATGGTTTTGGAAGAATAGATATGATCGAGGATAGAGTTGTTGGTATTAAGAGTAGAGAAATTTATGAATCACCTGGTCTTTTACTTTTAATCAAAGCTCATCAAGAATTAGAGACAATTACCTTAAATTCGGATGTTCTTGATTTTAAAGGAATAGTTCAGAAAAATTGGGCTCAACTAGTGTATCAAGGTTTTTGGTTTGGTCCGTTAAAGAAAGCTTTAGATGCTTTTATTTCATCTACCCAAACTTGTGTTAATGGAAAGGTAAAGATTAGATTACATAAGGGTAATGCTACTGTTATTGGCAGACTTTCTGAAAAGGATTCTTTATATAGAGAAGACTTAGCAACTTACAGTCAAGATGATATATTTAACCATAAGCAAGCTGAAGGATTTATTTATATGTGGGGTATGTCTAATAAAATATGGGCAGAATTAAATTCGAAAAATAAATAATTACTATTTAAGCTTCGCCTTTTTCTTTAATTTCAGAAGTTTCTTTTTCTGCAGAGGCTTCTTCAGACTTTGGCTTTGTTTCTTTGGCTATAGATTCATTCTTAGGGTTTGAGGTTTTTTTAGGATCAGCATTATCATTTTCTAATTTTTCTGTTTGGCCTGTACTTTTATTAGAAGATCTAGGAGTTGGTAAAGGGCCCTCTTGTTTAACAGTCATATACCTTATGACATCTTCGCCTAACCTCATGGCTTTTTCAATTTTGAAAATGTGTTGTCCATCACCTTGATGACTTAATTGGACATAGATTCCTTCTCTATGTTTCGTTATTTGATATGCTAGTCTCCTTTTACCTCTCATTTGACTGTCAAGGATTTTCCCTCCAAATCCTTTTAGGAGGTTATTGTATTTTTCAATGTGATTCGTAACTTCGTCTTCCGCTATATCTGGGCGGAGGATATACATAGTCTCGTAATAAGTTTGTTGATCGGTCATGGTTTCAGACAAGGTCTTTGGCTCATAAAGAAATTGAATGAGCGTCTGGTCATTATTTACCATACATTACGATGGTCAATTTCTTGAACAATTAATATCATTTTCTTCGCTAGAGATACTTTTTTAATGCATTACCCATAATTTCAAAAGGCACTTCTAAGCCATTTGTCCAAAATGATAGTGATTTTGCTCCTTGAGCAATAAGCATTTGTGTCCCATCTATTGTTCTACATCCTTTTCTCTCGCAATATTTTAATAGTTCAGTTGGAGCTGGGTTGTAAATAATGTCGTAAACTATTGTTTTAGAATTGAGCGATTTCCAAAAATTTTCTCCATAAGGTAATACATTATTTTCTCTATTTGATTCTGTTTTCATTCCTACTGGTGTTGTATTCACAATCAAATCTGTTGCTTCAATCACATTATTAATTTGCTCATCAGTATTAATCAAACCTTTAATTTCGCTTTGATCTGCAAAATTTTTCATTAATTCATTCAAAGATTTTTTATTGCGTGTAATTATTGTAATTTTTGAGAAGTTTAGATTTATAAGCCCTTGTATTACAGATCTTGCTGCACCTCCAGAGCCTAGTACTATTGCTTGCTTTTTTGTTAAATTAATAGCTTTTAAAGGATAAACAAATCCTTCAACATCAGTGTTTGTTCCACTCCATTCTCGATCAGAAGTTAATTTAAGAGTATTAATTGCTTGCAATTTATTTGCTATAGGAGAGACCTCATCGCAAAGATCAAATATTTTTTGCTTGTAGGGGATTGTAATATTTAATCCTTTGCAATTAATTTTTTTCAAAGAGTTGATAACTAATCTTAGATCTTCATCTTTACAAGGGATTGCTATGTAAATTAAATCTAATCCTAAATACTGAATGGCTGCATTTTGCATAATTGGAGATAAAGAGTGAGTTACAGGATTGCCAATCAATGCAATAAATGATGTTTCACTTGTAATCATTTTTAAAATTTTTGAAAAAACTTGTGATCTGTTCGGGAACCACACCCCGTATTTGAGTAACAATAATGACGCCAATGACCGATTATGGAGAATATTAAATATGAGAATTTACCCATGGGTAAGGTTGTTGGAATCGACTTAGGAACAACTAATAGTTGTGTAGCTATTATGGAAGGTGGTAAACCTACTGTAATAGCAAATGCAGAGGGTTTCCGAACAACCCCCTCAGTTGTTGCATATACAAAAAATAAAGACCAGCTTGTTGGGCAGATTGCAAAAAGACAAGCTGTTATGAATCCTGAAAACACTTTTTACTCTACAAAGCGTTTTGTTGGTAGAAGGGTTGATGAAGTCAATGAAGAATCCAAAGAAGTAAGTTATTCAGTTGAGAAATCTGGTTCTAGTGTAAAATTAAAATGTCCTATTTTGGATAAACAGTTTTCTCCTGAAGAGGTAAGTTCTCAAGTTTTAAGAAAATTAGCAGAAGATGCAGGAAAATATCTTGGTGAAAAAGTAACTCAGGCTGTAATAACTGTGCCAGCTTATTTTAATGATTCTCAAAGACAAGCTACAAAAGATGCAGGAAAAATTGCTGGTTTAGAAGTTCTCAGAATAGTTAATGAGCCTACTGCCGCTGCATTGGCTTATGGTTTAGATAAAGAAAATGAAAAAATACTTGTTTTTGATCTTGGTGGAGGAACATTTGATGTCTCTGTGATTGAAGCAGGTGATGGTGTGACTGAGGTTCTGTCAACATCTGGTGATACTCATTTGGGTGGAGATGATTTTGATAGGTGTATTGTTGATCATTTAGCTAGTTCGTTTAAATCAAACGAGGGCATTGATCTTAGACAAGATAAGCAAGCTTTACAACGTTTAACTGAAGCGGCTGAAAAGGCGAAAATTGAGCTATCTAATGCCACACAAAGTGAAATAAATTTACCTTTTATAACAGCTACTCCTGAGGGACCAAAACACCTTGACTTGAATTTAACTCGTGCAAAATTCGAAGAATTAGCTGCTTCTTTAATTGATAGATGTAGGACACCTGTAGAACAAGCTATTAAAGATGCAAAAATTTCCACAAGCGAAATTGACGAGGTGGTCATGGTTGGAGGTTCATCAAGAATTCCAGCAGTCTTAGATTTAGTGAAAACAATAATCGGTAAAGAGCCTAATCAAACTGTAAACCCAGATGAAGTTGTAGCTGTTGGAGCTGCTATCCAGGGAGGAGTTCTATCAGGAGAAGTTAAAGATATATTGTTGCTTGATGTCACCCCTCTTTCTCTTGGAGTAGAAACTTTAGGAGGAGTAATGACGAAAATGATTAATAGAAATACAACAGTCCCTACCAAAAAAGCTGAAACTTATTCAACAGCTGTTGATGGACAAACGAATGTAGAAATTCACGTTTTACAGGGTGAAAGAGAAATGGCATCTGATAACAAAAGTTTAGGTACTTTTAGATTGGATGGTATACCTTCAGCTCCAAGAGGCGTTCCTCAAATTGAAGTTACATTTGATATTGATGCGAATGGTATTTTAAGCGTTACTGCCAAAGATAAAGGAAGTGGTAAAGAACAAAGTATCTCTATAACTGGTGCTTCTACTTTATCTGACAATGAAGTCGACAAAATGGTTAAGGATGCAGAATCAAATGCATCAGCAGATAAAGAAAAGAGGGAAAAAATAGATCTTAAAAACCAAGCTGAAACTCTTGTTTATCAGACAGAAAAGCAACTTGGTGAATTAGGTGACAAGATTGATGCTGCAGCAAAGTCTAAAGTTGAAGAAAAAAGTAAGGCTTTAAAAGAAGCAACATCAAAAGAAGACTATGAATTAATGAAAAAACTGCTTGAAGAACTTCAGCAAGAACTTTATGCAGTTGGCTCCTCTGTATATCAGCAACCTGGTAATCAGCCTCCTGCTCCAGGTGCTCAGGGCCAGAATGAATCTAGTGATAATAGTGGAGACGATGATGTTATTGATGCAGATTTTACAGAGACAAAAGATTAAAGGAAATATTTTTTTAGTTCACTCGCAACCCAATGTGAGCATGTAGGGGCAAGTAAAAAACCATTTTTATAAAATCCTGTACACAAAAACAACCCCTCTTCTAAATTTTTCTGAATTGGGGAAGGTTCCCCTTCTGGGCGAGATCTTATCCCAAACCATTTTCTAGTAATTTTATCTTTACTAAGCCATTCAGGTTTGTTTTCTAGAAAATCAGTCAGCTTTTCAAAGAACTTCTCTTCTGGTTTATCATGATATTCATCAGTTGAACCAATAATAATTGTGTTTTTACTTAAGGGAATCAAGTTTTTCCCATTGATGTTGAAATGCTTTGGTAGTGATAAAAAATTAACTTTTTTTTCGTCTATAAATAATTCTATAGCTTGACCTAAAACTGGCTTTAATTGGATTTTATGAGTTTTGGCGCCTATTAAATTAAGGGCATTTAGAGAATTGCATAAGATAATTGCGTCAGATTTGATTTCGTTATTGTTTCTAGAAGTAGCAATCCACTGTTTGTTTGATTTCTTAATTTTTATTATTTCTTCTTTTACAATCTTTATTTTTTTATTTTTTAGATAAACATTTATTGTATCTAATAATAATAGAGGATCTATTCTGCCATCTTTACGGGAAATGATTCCTTTTATATTTTTTGTTTGGAAAGTCTCATTGATATTTTTTATAAAAAGTGATTCCTTTTCTATAATTTCCAGTCCTTGGTGAGTATTTTCGTTAACAAATTTCTTTAGTTGCTCAAACTTTTCATCGTTTGTAGTCAGCTTGATTAAGGGTTTTTCTATATGTAATTCTTTATTAAATTCTTGCAATAATTTGATCCATTTAGGCCATAACTCAAGGCTTTGTTTTCTAAGTAGCCAACTTCTACCATTTCTTTTTTGATACATATTGCCCATGAGAAGACCTAAAGCAGCACTACTACTATTTTTGTCTAAAGCTGTATCTGCAATTGTTATTTGATAACCTAACTCTGCAAGTTCCATTGCGTTAAATTTTCCTATGATGCCTGCACCTACAATAAGTATGTGTGGCTTATTAAAATTTTCTTTTAATCTCTTCATTAGATATATTAGATGTACTTACTTATTTGATAAATAATTAAATTTTTCTTTGGAACATCCCTCAATTATATTCAAAATTGTTTGTCCTGATCATCCTGGTCTTGTAAGTAAACTTACAAGTTGGATATCAAATTATGGTGGCAATATAAAGCACTCAGATCATCATACAGATCAAGATGCAGGTTTATTTCTTAGTAGAATTGAGTGGAATATTATCCATTCCACAATTAATAGAAGAGAGATTTATGATGAATTCAAAAAAATTGCAATTGATTTAAATGGAAAATTTAATATCAATTATTCAGATGAGATTCCAAATGTAGCGATTTTTGTAAGTAGTCAAAATCATTGTTTAATTGATTTACTTTGGAGGGTAAGAAATGGTGAACTCAAAATGAATGTTCCACTAATAATTTCTAATCATCCTGATCTTGAAAGTATTGTGAAAGGCTTTAATTCTCACTTTGTTTATCTTGATACTGTTAATTCTTCGAAATCTGATGTTGAAGATCAGATTTTAAAATTGTTAGAACAATTTGATATCGATCTTGTTGTACTAGCTAAATATATGCAAATTTTGAGTGATTCTTTTTTACAAAAGTTTTCTTCAATAATAAATATTCATCATTCTTTCCTACCTGCTTTTAAGGGAGCTCAACCATATCATCGTGCATGGAAGAGGGGTGTGAAATTAATTGGTGCCACAGCACATTATGTCACTAAAGATCTCGATGAGGGACCGATTATAGAGCAATGTACTGTCAATGTAAGTCATAGAGATGAAGTTGATGATTTGATTAGAAAAGGCAGGGACATTGAAAGAGTTGCTTTGGCGAGGGCTGTTAGATTACATTTAAATCACCAAGTTTTTGTTTATAACAGCAAAACTGCTGTTTTTGATTGACAAATAATTCTTAATCCTCTAATTCAATCTGAATTTGTCTTTCATAAATTGATTCTTCATTAAATGCTCTTGCTATAAGGAAACTTGCAATGCAGCTAATGAGAACGGGCTTCATAATTAATAAATTTTTTGTTAACGCAAAAGCTAAAAACATTGCCGTAATTGGTGTTCTAGAGCAGCCTGCTACGAAAGCACCCATTCCAGCAAATATATAAGTACTTGGTGCATGACCTGTTGCAATTTCCACCCAGCTTCCCATTATTAGCCCAATAGCTCCACCTAAAGTGAGCATTGGATAGAATAGTCCTCCAGGTGCACCTGATGATGCAGCTAAACCTGTTGTAATAAATAGTACTAATACAGCTAAGAGTGCAATCCCAATACTTGTATTTTGTTCAGCTATTATCTTTTGCAACTCATCTAAATTGTGAAAAGTGCTTGGTAAGAAAGAATAAATAGTTCCTAAAATAAGTCCGCAAATACTCATTTTTAAAACAAATTTATTTTTATACCATCTTTTCCCAAGATTTTGCATTAGAAGAACATACCTGCTATAAAGTTCTGCAAAAATCCCAACAATTACACCGAGTAAAACTAGATAAAGAAAATCAATCGGTAAGAAAAATACGGATGGGTCATATTCTTTTTGTATTAAAAATCCTAAGTTGAAATCAAATCCCCCTGCTTTAGGATCTAAACCTAAGGCTTGAATAATATCAGCAGAAGAATCTGCTATGAAGGTTGTAATCAAAACTAATAATAAAACTACTGGTCTTGCAGAGTTTAATAATTCTTCTATTGCATAAACAAACCCTCCTAGTGGGGCGCTAAAAACGGCAGCTATTCCAGCTCCACCTCCTGCAGCGACTATAACCCTTCTAAAAGCTAATGGAGCCTTAAGCCATTTTGCCATTTGCCAAGCAACAGATCCACCCATTTGAACAGAAGGGCCTTCTGGACCCAATGGGAAGCCACTACCAATGGCAATAATGCCAGATATGAGCTTTACTAATCCTACTTTCAGATTCATTGGAACTTTTTTATGCCTTAAGAAACCCATTATTTGGCTGACTCCCGAACCTTTTGCTGCTGGAGCAATATTTTTTATTAAAAATCCTGCTAAGGCACCTCCAATAGCACCAAAAATTGGTAGAACTGCAATAGATGGAAATTGGTCTAATAAAGTTAATCTCCAATTGTTAATAAAATAAATTCCAGTTTTAAAAGATATGCTGGTTATCGATGCTCCTAAGCCTGTCAAAAAAAGTGATAGCGCGACAACAAAAGATCTTTGTTTGAGTAATTTTTTAATGCTGCGAGAAGAGTTATTATCTGTTTCTTTATTATTTTCTTTTATCAGTTTTTGCATAGTCCATGATCACTTTGACAAGCTGAAATCGCGTATTTCATCAAATTGAAGATAGCGATAAAGTTCATCTGAATATGGATTTATTTTATTTTTAGTAATATCCTGATATTCTTCTATTTCAGGGATTTTGCCAAGAAGTGCACAAACTGCTGCTAATTCAGCACTCCCTAAAAATACTTGAGCATTTTTGCCAAGCCTATTGTCAAAATTTCTTGTACTAGTAGAAAATACGACTGATCCTTCATCTACTCTGGCTTGATTCCCCATGCATAAAGAACAGCCTGGCAATTCTAATCTTGCACCACAATTTTGAAATATTTCATAGTAACCTTCATTTTGTAGAGTTTCCTCATCCATTTTTGTAGGTGGACAAATCCATAGTTTTGCTTTTAAATTTTTCACACCTTCAAGAACTTTTGCGGCAGCCCTGTAGTGACCAATGTTTGTCATACAAGAACCTATAAAAACTTCATCAATATTTGTATTTGCAACATCAGCAATTTCCTTCACATTATCTGGATCGTTGGGGCAAGCAACTATAGGTTGTGAAACTTGTGATAAGTCAATTTCAATTATTTCTTCGTAACTGGCATTCTGATCTGGCTGAATTAATTCAGGTTTGTTTAACCAATTTTTCATATCATTCATTCTTCTTGATATCGACTTGGAATCTTCATAATTGCTCTCAATCATTTTTTCTAGAAGGCAAATATTGCTTCTTATGTATTCTTGAACAGTTTCCTGAGATAAAAGTATTGTGCTTCCAGCGCATGAGCGTTCAGCAGTCGCATCAGTTAGTTCAAAAGCCTGCTCAAGTTTTAAGTTAGGTAAACCTTCAATTTCCATAATTTTCCCGTTAAAGATATTTTTTTTATTTGCTTTCTCAACAGTTAAAAGTCCTTTTTTAATAGCGAAGAGGGGGATTGCATTCACTAAATCTCGTAACGTAATGCCTGGTAATAAATCTCCCTTAAATTTTACTAGTACAGATTCTGGCATATTTAATGGCATTGATCCTATTGCAGCAGCAAAGGCAACAATGCCCGAGCCTCCAGGAAATGAAATTCCAAGAGGGAATCTTGTATGACTATCTCCACCTGTACCAACAGTATCAGGAAGGAGCATTCTGTTAAGCCAGCTATGAATTATGCCGTCCCCAGGCTTTAGAGCCACTCCACCTCTTTGAGAAATAAAATCAGGTAATTCTTTGTGTGTAATCAAATCTACTGGTTTAGGATATGCAGCCGTGTGACAAAAACTTTGCATAACTAAATCTGCAGTGAATCCTAAACAAGCTAGTTCTTTAAGTTCATCCCTAGTCATTGGCCCAGTAGTATCTTGACTCCCAACTGTCGTCATAATTGGTTCACAGGTCATTCCAGGTCGAACCCCCTTTAAACCGCATGCTTTACCTACTATTTTTTGTGCTTGAGTAAAGCCAGAATTGATTTCTTTTGGATTTTCTGGTCGGATAAATATTTCACTAGGTTGATAATCTAATTTGTTTCTAATTTTGTCTGTCAGTGACCTTCCAATCATGAGATTAATTCTTCCGCCAGCTTGCATTTCATCAGTAATAGTTGATGGACACAAATCGAATTGACTAATTACCACTTCAGTGTTGGCCTTTTTTTCAATTTTTTTAATAACGCCTTCATAAGGAAATATTTTTATTAAATCTCCTGTTTTCATATCTGATACATCAGCCTCTATAGGTAGTGCTCCTGAATCTTGAGCGGTATTAAAGAAAATAGGAGCAATTTTGCCACCAATTATTATTCCTCCGGTTTTTTTATTTGGGACAAAAGGGATATCTTCTCCTATATGCCAAATAAGTGAATTAATCGCTGATTTTCTTGAACTCCCAGTACCTACTACATCTCCAACATAAGCAATTTGTATCTCTTGTTTTTTAAGATTATTAAGAATTTCTAATCCATCTTGCTTTTTAAATTCGAGCATAGCCAATGCGTGCATTGGTATATCTGGACGTGTTGTCGCGTGAACTGCAGGAGATAAGTCATCTGTATTTGTCTCGCCATCAATTTTGAATACTAGACAAGTAATTTCTTTCTGGAGAACTTTTTTACTTTTGAACCATTCTGCATTTGCCCAACTATTTACTACATCTTTTGCATAAATATTATTTTCAGATAATTCATAAATATCATTTGCTGAATCATAAACAAGAATAATATGTTTTAACACTTCTGCTGCTTTTTTAGCTAGTAAATTGTTTTCTCCTTTAAGTATTTCAATGAGAGAATTAACATTATATCCTCCTATCATTGTTCCTAGTATTTCAATTGCTTTCTCAGGGTTAATGTCTTTGCAATGTTTTTCGCTATGGGCAATTGCGGTAAGCCAGCTTGCTTTTACATATGCCGCTTCATCAACACCTGGTGGTACTCTATTTATTAACAAATCAAGTAAATATGAGCTATCGAAATTACTATCTTGTTCCAATAATTTAGTAATACAATTTGTTTGCTCTGCATTTAGTGGTAAAGGAGGGATTCCCTTTGTAGCTCTTTCAGCTACGTGATCTGCATAATCTTTTAGCAATGTTTCCAAATTCTTCATTAGTAAGGTTTAATGCCTAATCTATTGTTATTTTTAATATTGATAAGGAGAGTATTCATAAATGCTTTTTAAAATATTCAAACTTCTTAATTAATCAATGTCGACATCATCAAATAATCCAGCTTTAGAAAAGACATCAGATTTACATGTTGTTGAAACGCGTCCATTAATACCTCCAAGCAGATTACATAATGATATACCTTTAGATCACACCTCTGCTACTACAGTATCTAAAACAAGAAGATCTATACAAAATATTTTGCATAATAATGATTCTAGATTATTAGTTATTGTTGGCCCATGTTCAATTCATGATTTAAATGCCGCTAAAGAATATTCAAAATATATCCAGAACTTTAGAGAAATCTATAAAGATAAATTAGAAATTGTCATGAGAGTATATTTTGAAAAACCAAGAACTACCATTGGATGGAAGGGATTAATAAATGATCCTCATCTAGATGGCTCCTACGATATCAATACCGGTTTAAGAAGAGCAAGAGGTTTGCTTTCTTATCTTGCTAATCTTGGCATTCCATCAGCTACTGAATTGTTGGACCCAATTGTTCCTCAATATATTGCTGATTTAATAAGCTGGACTGCAATAGGTGCTAGAACAACGGAAAGTCAAACCCACAGGGAGATGGCATCAGGATTATCAATGCCTATTGGCTTTAAAAATGGTACAGATGGCTCTTTTAATACTGCAATAAATGCTATGCAGTCAGCTTCAAGATCTCATCATTTCTTAGGCGTAAATGATAATGGCATGGCCTCAATCATTAATACTACGGGCAATCCAGATGGTCATATAGTTTTGAGAGGTGGTTCTAAAGGACCAAATTTTGAAAGTAAACATGTGAAGAGGATTTCCTCTGAATTAAAAGACAGTAATCTTCCTTATAAAGTGATGATTGATTGTAGTCATGGCAATTCAAATAAAGATTTTCGAAAGCAATCTGAGGTTCTTAAAAATGTTGCTAATCAAATAAGGAATGGTGAAGAAAATATTTTAGGGCTTATGCTTGAAAGTCATCTTAAAGAGGGAAATCAAAAACTTCTAAAAAAACAAGATCTTGAATTTGGCAGAAGCATTACAGATGCATGTATTAATATAGAAACAACAAAAGAGTTACTTTCGATTTTATACGATTCTATGTTGTAGGTTATATATTAGTCACGAAAATATTGAAACAAATTGCTGCAGCAATAGGAACTATAAAATTATCTATTCCTATTACACTAACCTGTTCAAGTGCAGTAGCAATAAAAGCAATCATTAAAAAATTTATATTAAAATTATATTTTTGTATGTAACCTAAGGAACAAACTATTATCAAACTTGTTAAGAACATAGTAAATGTTCCAAATAAAGATTTTTTTTGCTTCAAAAAAAACCAACTTTTTGATTTAAAGTTTTTTCCTATTAAACCAGCTAATCCATCTCCAAAAGTCATTATAAAAAATCCTGCTATTAATGAGTAAGGATCTTTTTCCCAGAAAAGAAAAATCAAAATAAATAAACTAAGGCAATAAAATAAAGTTCCAAAACTTTTTCTATCAACATCTTCAATTGTTGGGAATAATTTATATAAGTAATTTAAGAAAATCAAGAAGGAAATAATACCTGTAAATGTGAGAGCTGAATTTTGGTCAATTTTTAAATATTGTGCAATAGGTATTAAAGGTCCTATTCCAATATGTATTATTTTTCTGAGAGCTTCTTTATTATCTTTATTAAATTTTTTATAAATTATTGATATTAAAAATATTGAAAATATATAAAGTAAAATTAGGATAAATTTTAACAATTTATTTAAGCTGCTTTTTGATGAGTTGTCATTACTCTCAGTTTTAATATTGCTTTAGATTCTAATTGCCTCACTCTTTCTCGAGAAACATTAATTTGCCTGCCTATTTCGGCAAGTGTTAATGGTTCTTCTCCATCTAGGCCAAATCTAAGCTTCATAATTTTTTGCTCACGTTCATTTAATTGAGATAGCCAAGTTCCTAAATGTTCTTTTTGAATAGTTCTATCCATCCCTTCCATTGGTTCTTCGCAATTTGGATCTGGAATCAGTTCGCCAAGTGTACTTCTATCTTCTTCGCCTCTTGCGTGTGCATCAAGAGATGCGCAAGGAGCACTTTGAGAAATTAAATCTTCTAAATCTTTTTGTTCAATTCCCATTTCGTTTGCCATTTCTGATCGAGTAGGCTGTCTGCCAAATTTATGTGACAATTCTCTAGATACTCGTCTCATCTTAGATAGTTTTTCACTGATATGGATCGGCAAACGTATTGTTCTAGCACTATTATCAATAGCTCTCGTCATTCCTTGTCTAATCCACCAATAAGCATATGTAGAAAATTTATATCCCATTGCAGGATCGAATTTGTCTACAGCTCTTTCCAAGCCAATAGCGCCTTCTTGGACCAGGTCTAATAATTCTAAACCTTGATTTTGATATTTTTTTGCAACAGATACTACCAGTCTCAAGTTGGCTGACATCATCCTATCTCTAGATCTTTTCCCTATTTTAATTTGATAGCGATTTTGTGCTGTTCTCTCGACCTCTGGAGTTTTTAGCAATTTTTTCATGTTCTGAACATGATGAGCTAACTCTATTTCCTCTGCTGCAGTCAGAAGAGGAACTCTGCCAATACTACTCAAGTAATAACCAATAGAATCTGAAGCTACTCTTCCAGATCTCTTTTGATTCTGTTTCGCAGCTAAGCTGGATTTTGTTTTGCGGGACTTGCCCGCAGTTTTTGGTAATCTAGGTTCTTCAGGATTATTATTTGAAGAACTCTTTACAGATTCCAGAGGGATCCCCATCACCCTGGCCTCCTTAAATGGATTTTTTAAAAAGTTAGCACTGAAATCGAAATAAAAACTACTTTTACGTTGAAACTTTAAAGACAAAAAAATGTTTTTTTATTAAAATTTCCTCAAACCTATTGATATACATGGGTTTTATATAAATATAAAATTTTTAAGAATATTAAGTATTTTTTATAAATGTTATAAAAATCAATAATTATGCCATTTTTTGACAAGGTCAATTTGGGATCGATTTTTTTGTTGATCGAATGATTTTTTTTCGTAAGAACCATCTTGTTTCATTAGCCATGAAAAGTAATTATCTTTCATGTAAGTTTGTAGAAGATTATAAAGTTGAGATTTCAATTTTAAATCTTCTATAGGAGTAACAGCTTCTATTCTTCTATCTAAATTTCTTCTCATCCAATCTGCACTGCCAATAAAAACCTCAGGATTATCGTTATTACTGAACCAAAAGATTCTTGAATGTTCAAGGAAATGTCCAATAATGCTTATGACTGTTATATTTTCACTGATATATTTTTTTTGAGGATATAAACAACAAATACCTCTAATTATTAGACTAATTTTTACCCCTTTCTCAGAAGCCAAATAAAGTAACTTAATAATTTCAGGGTCTACTAGTGAATTCATTTTTGCAATTATTTCAGATTTTTTCCCTTGTTCTGAATTTTGAATTTCTCTTTTTATGAGAAAAATAAATTTTTCTCTCAATGATGATGGGGATACTAATAATTTCTGGAATGATTTTTGTTTTGAGAAACCTGATAAGTAATTAAATAATTCAATTAAATCTGAAGCAATTTCTGGGTCAGTTGAGAGCAATCCTATATCTGTATAAAACCTTGAAGTATTCGAATTATAATTTCCTGTACCAATATGAAAATAATTTCTTAATCGTCCTTTTTCTTTTCTAATTATTAAGCATATTTTTGTATGAGTTTTAAAGCCTATTATTCCGTAGACAACGTGAATACCTGCTTGTTCAAGTTGTTTTGCCCATTGAATATTATTATCTTCATCAAATCTTGCTTTGAGTTCAACTAAAGTCATTACTTCTTTGCCATTTTCAGCAGCTCTCATTAAAGCCGAAATAATCGGTGAATCTTTTGAAACTCTATATAAGGTAATTTTTATAGCCATTACAAGTGGATCGTCTGCCGCTCTATTTATAAATTCCTCAACAGAAGTTTTAAATAGGTCATATGGGTGATGAAGGAGAATATTATGTTTCCTTAGAATATTGAAAATAGAATTAAAGTTTTTATTTGAAGCTGAATCTAAAAACTGTAATGATGGATGAGTTTTTCCAATAAATAGATTTTCTTTTATATCATCTCTATTGATCTTTGTTAGATAATTTAAATCATCAAGGCCTAATAAACTTTTGCAAAAGTAAATATATTCGTCTGTTATTGTTATACTCTCAATAAGTAATTTTAAAATATTCTTAGGTATATCGTCTTCTACTTCTAATCTAACTACATCTCCTCCTAATCTCCTTTTTTGCAAACTTTGCTCTACTGCTATAAGTAAATCATCAGCTTCAAGTTCTTTTAATTCTAAATCGGCGTCTCTAGTGACTCTAAAAAA
>QCPO01000018.1 GCA_003212535.1 Prochlorococcus sp. AG-436-O11 | reverse complement strand
TATTAAAAAGACAGAAATTTTATCTTTTGGTTTAGCTAATTTAACTGCAGAGGCTTTAAATACTAAAAATTTGGTCACCAACCTAAAAGGTAACTTTTTTTATGCGCTTGATCAGCAATTTCCAATTAGTATTGAAGATTCTAAAAATAAATCTATTGACACTTCATATAAGTATATTCCTCAACCAATCTCCAAAGGATTAAAGCTTAATACAAGATTAGAAGCATCATATTCTTATTATGAAAATGGTGATCATCAAGAATATTTAGGTTTAGGTTTAGGCCCAGAACTAATCTTGGGTAATTTCAAAAATAAAACATTTGATTATACTCGCATTAGTATTTTCCCTTTTTATAAAGTTAAGAGTGGAGACAGTGTTTTTAAATTTGACCAAAATTATGACAAATTCACTGTAAATATTGCTTTTGATCAGCAGTTATTTGGACCATTTGTTCTGGAAAGTAATGGAACATTAAATGTAACTAATAATTCAGAGGATTATGGTAAATTTATCAATTCTAAAATCTCATTAAATAGAAAAAAACGATCCTATGCATTTGGAATCTTTTATCAACCTCATAATCAAGCAGGGGGAATTTCTTTTAGTCTATTTGGATTTAAATAGCTATAATAAATGAGAATTAAATTTCAAATAGGGTAACTCATTAAATTTATTTTCAATTAGAGTTTCATTCTTAAGTAGCGTTGAAGTGGCATCCCATTCTCCTGATAAAAACATTTTTCTTGAGCTCTCTCGAATCTCAAGATTGAAATTTAAATCTTTTGATTTTGCGCAGCAATTTTTAAGGTCAATCTCTAAGAAGAAATTTTCATTATCGTTATATTTTTGAATATCTTTTATTGATTCTTTAGGGAGAGTAAAACATGGGATTCCAATTGCAATACAATTACTATAAAAAATTTCAGCAAAACTCTCACCAATTATTGCCTTTATACCCCATCTCATAAGTGCTTGGGGAGCATGTTCTCTGCTTGATCCACATCCAAAATTGCTATTAACAATTAGTATGGAAGCCCCTTTGTTTACCTCTGAATCAAAGGGATGCTTGCCATTCAATGTTTTCCTATCGTCCTCAAAAACGGAATTACCTAAGGCATCAAAAGTAACGCACTTTAAGAAACGAGCAGGAATTATTCGATCCGTATCAATATCGTCACCAATTAATGAGATACATTTACCCTTTATTTGTGAAATTTCCCCTATTGGTGCGGTTAATTCTGATTTCATTTGTTGATAAATTCTCGAACGTCACTTACTTTGCCATTAATAGCAGCAGTAGCAACCATTGCTGGACTCATGAGAAGTGTCCTTCCACTGGGCGAGCCTTGTCTCCCTTTGAAATTTCTATTGCTGGAACTAGCACTTATTTGATTACCTATGAGTTTGTCGGAATTCATCGCTAAACACATTGAGCAGCCTGGCTCCCTCCATTGAAAGCCAGCATCTATAAATATTTTATCAAGGCCTTCTTTTTTTGCTTCTTTGGCAACTTTCTCTGATCCAGGGACTACAAATGCTTTTACGTTTATAGATACTTTATTATTTTTCAATACTTCAGCTGCAACTCTTAAGTCACTTATTCTCCCATTTGTACAACTTCCTATGAAACAAACATCAATGGGAGTATCTTTAATTGATTGACCCGGCTTGAAACCCATATATTCATAAGCCTCCTCAGCAATAAATTGATCATTTGGGTGTAAATCTTCTAATAGAGGTATTTCTTGATTTATCCCTACACTCTGACTAGGAGTAATTCCCCAGGTTACAGTTGGCTCTACTTTGGAAGCATCTAGAGTAATTACATCATCATAAATTGAATTTTCATTACTTTTTAATGATCGCCACCATTTAATAGCTTTCTCCCAATTTTTATTTTGAGGGGCACATAATTTTTCTTTTATATATTCGAAGGTTTTTTCGTCAGGATTTACGTAACCGCATCTAGCGCCTCCTTCAATAGACATATTGCATATTGTCATTCGTTCTTCCATTGACAATGCACTTATTGCAGGTCCGGCGAATTCATAAGCAAAACCTACTCCAGCTTTTACTCCAAGTCGATTAATTATATGAAGTACTAAATCCTTAGCATAAACCCCATTTGATAGGTTGTTTTCGCACCAAATCTGCCTTACTTTAAGTTTGTTCATTGCTATCGTTTGACTTGCGAGTACATCCCTTACTTGGCTTGTACCGATACCAAAAGCAATTGAGCCAAAGGCACCATGCGTTGATGTATGTGAATCTCCACAAGCGATTGTCATTCCTGGCTGGGTTAGACCCAATTCCGGAGCAACAACATGAACAATTCCTTGATTACCACTCCCAATATTAAAAAATCTTATTTTGTGCTCGATACAATTTCTTTCAAGTGTGTCAATCATTTGTTCTGCAAGATTATCTTTAAAAGGCCTGCTTTGGTTATCCGTTGGCACAATATGGTCAACTGTCGCAACGGTTCTATTGGGAAATTTTACTTTTAAACTTTTGTCTTTTAAAGCACCGAATGCTTGTGGACTGGTAACTTCATGGATGAGGTGAAGACCAATGAAAATTTGATCGGAGCCTCCAGGAAGACTTGAAACCTTGTGTAAATCCCAAATTTTATCAAATAAGGTATTTTGACTCAAATTGCAAAAAAAGTTACTTACTATTAGATAATAAGATTAATCTGAGACTGTTCAAACACACATTTACACTTAGTGTTTGAATCTCCACTCTGTTTTTTGTTGAGGTAAATATTTTCTTGATATTGGTAATATGATTTTTTGGTCCTGCAATTGAAATATATACTAACCCTACAGGTTTTTCTTGACTCCCTCCATTAGGTCCAGCAATACCACTTATGGAGATTGCCCAATCAGCAGATAGTTTTTCTTTTGTATTAATTGCCATTGCTTCAGCAACTTCTTCAGAAACAGCGCCATATTTTTTAAGTTGATCTTCGGAAATATTTAATAATGATTTTTTTAATGCATTACTATAGGAAATAATACTACCCTTAAATACGTCAGATGATCCTGATATAGAGGTGATTGATGATGATAGTAGGCCTCCTGTACAAGATTCTGCAAAAACAAGAGTTTCTTTTCTTTTTTTTAATTCCTTTATTAAAACACTCGATAAATTATCGTCATTTTCTCCAAAAATAAATTTTGAAAACTCTTTTTTTAATTTTTCTTTTACAGGTTTAATTATATTTTTTGCTTCCGATGCGTTTTTAGCTTTAGCGGTTATTCTGAGTTTAACTTCTCCTAAGTTTGCGTATGGAGCAACAGTGGGATTTTTAAGTTTTAACAAATTATCAATTCTTTCTGAAATAGTAGATTCCCCAATGCCAGAAAATTTAAGAGTATTTGAGAAGAATACTAAACCATTTGAAAATTTGTTTTGAATAAACTCAAATGCAGTCTCTTTCCACATAGCTTTTAATTCACTTGGTACTCCAGGAAAAGTAAGAATAGTAAATCCTTTTATTGGTTCCCAAATCATTCCAGGAGCAGTACCTCGAGGGTTATTAATTATTTGAGCACCTTTAGGAAAAAAACATTGTTTTCTTAAGCTAGAAGAATTATCCTTTAATTTTGAATTGGACAGTTTTTGTTTTATTTGATCCCACAAATATTCCCTTTCATAAAGAGAAAAATTAAAAGATTTAGCTATTGCTTCAGTAGTTAAGTCGTCTGGAGTAGGTCCTAAGCCACCTGTTGTAATAAGAAGATTACTCCTTGAAGAGATTTCTTGAACTAAGCTGCCTATCCTTTCGGAATTATCACCTACAGTTGATTGTCTGAAATGGTTTAGCCCTAATGAAGATAACTGCTCAGAGATCCACTGAACATTAGTATTTACAATATTACCTAATAGTAATTCAGTTCCAATAGAGAGAATTTCAACTCCGTTTCTATAAGAATTATTTGATGGATGGTTCAAGCTTGCCTTCATAAAGAGGGAAACGACTGCATAAATCTAAAACTCTTTCTTTGCATTTTTTTTCGATTGATAAATCATTAGGATTCAGTAATCTATCTGCAATAATTTCACCAACTTCAGTAAAGTCATCTTCAATAAATCCTCTGGTAGTTAATGCTGCAGTTCCTAATCTTAAACCACTTGTCACGAAGGGAGATTCTGGATCAAAGGGTACAGTATTTTTATTTGCTGTGATATTTACTTCACTTACCAGTAAGTCAGCGACTTTACCTGTCATATTTATGCATCTAAGATCAAGTAAAATAATATGGTTATCTGTTCCTCCACTTACAATATCAATACCTCTATTTATTAAAGTAGAAGCTAAAACTTTAGAATTTTTTATAATTTGTTTTGAATAATTAATAAAATTTGGATGTAAAGCTTCTCCAAAGGCAACAGCTTTGGCTGCAATAATATGTTCTAAAGGACCACCCTGAGTTCCTGGGAAAACAGATTTATCCAATTTCTTTCCAAATTCTTTATCTTTACATAAAATGAGCCCTCCTCTTGGTCCTCTTAAAGTTTTATGAGTTGTTGTGGTAACGACATCACAGTGAGGAATTGGATTAGGGTGAAGTTTACTTGCTACAAGTCCAGCTATGTGAGCAATATCAGCCATTAGAAAAGCTCCAACTTCATCAGCAATTTTTCTAAATGATTCAAAGTCAATAGTTCTTGGATACGCAGAATACCCACAGATTATTAACTTTGGTTTTGTCGCTAATGCAATCTCCCTGATTTTATTGAAATTTAATTTTTGTGTTTCTTCATCAACTCCATAGTGAACCGCATTAAACCACTTTCCACTCATATTTACTGGTGATCCATGGGTTAGATGTCCACCATGAGACAAATCCATCCCCAAAATAGTATCGCCAGGTTTGAGTAAACTTAAAAAAACAGCTGCATTAGCTTGTGCCCCACTATGAGGCTGAACATTAGCCCAGTCTGCATTAAATAGTTTTTTAGCTCTCTCAATAGCTAATTCTTCTATCTCATCAACAAATTCACAACCTCCGTAATATCTTTTTTGAGGAAGTCCTTCAGCATATTTGTTAGTCAATACTGAACCTTGCGCTTGCATGACCGCCATTGATGCAAAATTCTCACTAGCTATAAGTTCAAGGTGAGTTTCTTGTCTATTTTTTTCAGAATTAATTAGGTTAGATATTACTGGATCGCTTTCTAAAAGATCTTGAAGAATATTCATTGAATTAGATAAGTCTTACGTTAAATATAAACGATATTTTTTAGAAAAATATAAAAAAAATGTTTCATAAATTTAAAACGCGCCTGGAGAGATTCGAACTCCCGACACCCTGATCCGTAGTCAGGTGCTCTAATCCACTGAGCTACAGGCGCATATTTATGTAATATCTCTGTTTCTGGGTCTTTTAGTCAACTAGATTTCAGGTAAAATATCTATTATTAACAATCTCAATTTTATAATTATGCCTATTAAATGGTACGGAAATGGTGACAAAGAAGATCCCACTTACCTACATTTTTCTCGCATAGTAAATTTTGTCATTCATTGCATGATATTTACTGCCGTTATTAGTGGAACTTGGCTTCTCAAAGAAATTAAGTATGAGTTAGTTTTTTTTAACAACTTTGCAATTTTATGGTCAGTTGGCCTAGGAACCCATCTGCTTTTCGTATTTATAAAAAAACCTAAGGACCTAAAAAAACAATCAAGCTGAATTTATTATGGAACATCAGATACTAATAAGTGATTTAGAAAATATTATTTCAGAAAAGATTTTTATAAAAATAGAAAAGTGGAATCTATATCTCGGAGATGCTGGCTTAGCAAGAAATCTGGCTATTGAATGTATAAGCAATATAAAGCAGGGCCCCCTAGACTCTGCAAAAATTAGCTTAAATTCCATAAAGGTTAAGGTTGGCGATGGTGATGAAAATATTCCTTTATCCTCCTTGGTCACTCATTCACAAATTTATGAATTAGAAGAAATTCTTCAAAATTTATTAGATAATTAATTTTTGTTTTCAAATAAATTCAATTTATTTAATTTTAAAAGTTTCGTCAGTAAAAAATAAATTATAAAAAAAGCTAAACTTCCAAAAATCAGCTTAGATAACTCCAAGATATTATTGTTCGATTTATTTGTGATGTTGAAAATCAAAAAACAAATTGAGCTAGTAGTAGCAGATGATAAATAAATTAAGAGAATTTTCTTTAATAAAGTCAATTTAGGTAAATAGATATTGTGATTTTGCAAATTTATGGAAAGAAAAATACAAATAATAAAGTTTACTATTGCTGAAGATAAAATTATTCCCACAATTCCGAAATTAAAAGGTGAAATATTTCCAAAGTTTAGAGTTGGTGCTCCTATTAAAAACCAATCAAAAAATATATTAAGTATTATTCCTCCCAATGACAATTGGAAAGGTAATTTTGTCTTTTCTAGTGAGTAGTAAGTCCTTACTAACAAATCCCTATAAAGATAAAAGGGAATTCCAACTGCATATGAAATTAAAATATTCCTGACTTTTAAAACTGCTTCGTAATCAAAAAGACCTCTTTGAAAAACTAATTCTACAATTTGATTATTATATGTAATGAAAAAACCAGTTAAAGAGATAGTTATTAAGAAACAGTATTCTATTGCTGATATTAAATTTTTTTCTAACTTCCTATTCTCTTGATTACTCCTTAATTTAGAAAATTTTGGAAGTATTGGTAAAATTAAAGAGTTTGATAAGATGCCAACCGGAGCTTGTATAAGAAAGTTTCCGTAAGCTAATCCTGATGCTGCTCCTGGAAAGCTGGAAGCAAAAAACATATCAATAAATACATTAATTTGACCAAGCCCAGACGAAATAGATGCAGGAATAATTAGATTAAAAATTCTCTTCTCTTCATTTCTTAATGAATACCAAGTTGATTTTAAGCGCAAAAAACCAATTTTATATATTTCCCATATTTGAATAGAAAACTGTATAAAGGTCCCTGTTAAAGTTGCAAAAGCGAGTAATCCTTTATCAGTAATAAAATTTGAATTTGTATT
Source organism: Prochlorococcus sp. AG-436-O11 (assembly GCA_003212535.1). Lineage (GTDB taxonomy): Bacteria > Cyanobacteriota > Cyanobacteriia > PCC-6307 > Cyanobiaceae > Prochlorococcus_A. Next base: position 14,878 of record QCPO01000018.1, on the reverse strand, counting down.
TTGATAATTTAAAAACCAACTAACGAAAATAAAAAGAATAGTAGTTAGGCTTGTTATAGCTGGGCTTACACTTGATATGAAGAATTTATTTCTGGCATTAAGAGCTCCAAAACTTAAACCTATGAAACCAGATAAAGGGATGCAAGGAGAAAGTATTTTTAATTGGTAGGTTGCAATAGATTGTCCTTCATTACTTAAATTAGGAGCTATTAAATTTATAAAAAATCCTGCATTACAATAAATTAATAGACCTAAAACAATTAATAATAAAGTTAGCTTTATGCTTACTTGAGTTAGGACAAGTCCCCCATCTTTTTGTTTAAGAGGAGTAATAACTGCAACAATTGCATTATGCAATGGACCATTAATGCCACCTATGATAATTAGTAAAAAACCTGGAATTATATATGCATAATTAAATGCATCGTATGTTATTCCAATCCCAAAAGCGGCAGCTATTGTAACTTGTCTAATACATCCTGCTAATTTGCTAATAGTGGTACCAAATGAAATTGAAAAAATATTATTTTTTAAATACGATTTCATTTGGTTTTATCTAAAAATTTTTCAAGAGGATTAAGTTTCAATTATATTTGATTTTTAATTAACAACATATTTATGAATGAACGGATAATTGAATTTGAACCATTAATTGAAGGGTTTTTAATTAAAAGATATAAAAGATTTCTTGCGGATATTCAATTAGATACTGGAAAAATAGTAACTGTACATTGCGCTAATACAGGTCCAATGAAAGGCCTGCTAAACGATGGATCAAAAGTAAGAATAAGTTTGTCCTCTTCTCCTAAAAGAAAATTACCTTATACCTGGGAGCAAGTAAGAGTGTTAGATAAAGACACTCAAGAGGTTTGGGTAGGTATAAATACTTTATTTGCAAACAAGTTAATTAAAAAGGTCATTGAAAATAACTTTCTGAGAGAAAAGATAGGTGATATAGAAAAAATTAAATCTGAGGTCCCTTATGGGAAGGAGAAAAAAAGTAGAATCGACTTCCTTTTGACTCCAAAATCTTCAAATCCTGATAATCGTAATATTTACGTAGAGGTTAAGAATACTACTTGGATTAAAGAAAATGTAGCTTTATTCCCAGATACAGAAACGAAAAGAGGGCAAAAACATTTAGTAGAATTGAAAGAATTAATTCCCGAAAGTAAAAGTGTTTTAATCCCTTGCATTACTAGAAAAGATGCAGATTTCTTTTCATCTGGGGATGAAGCAGATCCCTTATATGGAGAACTTTTTCGAAAATCTTTAAGCGCAGGAATGATTGTAATACCTTGTTGTTTTGAATTTCATATAGACCATGTTTCATGGAATGGAATTAAATCTTTGAAATTGGATTAAACTTTATGAAATATTTACAAATAAATTTTCAAAGTTAAAAATATATTTAAGGATGCAAGTGCAAAAAAGGTATCAACGAATACTAGACACTGTTAAGTTTTCTGAGCAAAATTATATATGAAACGAAACAGTAAAACTGTTTTTCTGCAGAATTAATTTTTTTTATGACCACTGCTTTGCAAAAGCCTCCAAGGCGCTCTAGGTCCAAACTTCAAGATGCAAGTCTTGTTAACGGACCTATGCTCCTTTTGAGGAGTATTCGAGGATTTAGTTCTAACCGCTCTATGGTGTGGCTTGCAACTGTTCCTTTAGCCCTTTTGGGATTAGGAGTTTTCAATGTTGCTGCTCATGCGACTGAACTTCCTGCTCTAAATGCGGCATTTTTAGCCAATAACTTATGGCTTCTAATCGCAACGATTTTAGTTATCTTCATGAATGCTGGTTTCGCTATGGTTGAAGCTGGTATGTGTAGATCTAAAAATGCTGTAAATATTCTTGCCAAAAACCTTTTTGTTTTTGCACTTGCTGTAACTGCATATTGGTTCGTTGGGTTTTCAATTATGTATGGTAACCCTGTTGCTACAGGATGGTTATACTTTAATGGGATATTTTTTGATCCAGCTGTAACTGCTGATATGGTCACAGATGAAAAACTTGTTCCTACCGTTGATTTCTTATTCCAATCTGCTTTTGCAGGTACAGCAGCAACTATTGTCTCTGGGCTAGTCGCTGAAAGAGTCAAATTTGGTGAATTTGTTGTTTTCGCACTTGTGTTAACCTCAATTATTTATCCAATCTCTGGAAGCTGGCAATGGAATACTAATGATAATGGAGCTGGCTGGTTAAATCAATTAGGATTTATTGACTTTGCTGGTTCATCGATTGTTCATTCTGTTGGAGCTTGGGCAGGTTTGGTTGGTGCAATGTTATTAGGGCCAAGAATTGGTAAATATGCTGATGGTAAACCTCAGGCCATGCCAGGGCATAACATGGCTATTGCAACATTGGGTGCATTAGTTTTATGGATTGGTTGGTATGGCTTTAACCCAGGTTCACAACTTGCAATGGATCAATGGGTTCCTTATGTTGCTGTAACAACAACTTTAGCTGCAGCAGGTGGAGCAATTGGTGCAACAGTTATTTCAACATTAACCTCAGGCAAACCAGATCTTACAATGATTATTAATGGTATACTTGCTGGTCTTGTAAGTATTACTGCTGGCTGCGCTAACTTGACTATGACTGGCTCTTGGCTTGCAGGTTTAGTTGGTGGAATCATTGTAGTATTTTCTGTTTCGGCTTTAGATGCAGCTGAAATTGATGATCCTGTTGGTGCATTTTCTGTTCACGGTGTTTGCGGTGTATGGGGTACTCTTGTTATTGGTCTTTGGGGCTTTGATATTCAGGGTACAGGAGATGCTCTAGGTTTATTCAATGGGGGAGGTATCAGTCAACTTGGTAAACAGGCTGTTGGAGCAGGTGCTTATGCTATTTGGGCAATTGTTACTTGTTGGATTGCTTGGTCTGTTATTGGAGGATTATTCGGTGGTATCCGAGTATCTGAAGAAGAGGAGATTCAAGGTTTAGATATAGGAGAGCATGGAATGGAGGCATATCCAGACTTTGCTTCTGTTAAATAAACAAAATCTAAATGAATTTAAGAAACCTGACTTATGTCAGGTTTCTTTTTTTTTACAAAAAATTATTCAAAATGTTGTAATATCAAAAAATGGATACTCAAGCTTTTAGACGATCACTTCATCATTCGGATAGATATAACCGAAGGGGTTTTGATTCTCCTACGAAAAGAGCTCAAGCATTAGAAGAAGCTTACCAAAGTGATTTGATAAGTTCTATAAGAGATAACGGTTTTGCTTACAAAGAAGGTAGATTAAATATTAAATTAGCTCAAGCTTTTGGTTTTTGTTGGGGAGTTGAAAGAGCTGTAGCAATGGCTTACGAGACTAGACGGCATTATCCTAATGAGAATATTTGGATAACAAACGAAATAATTCATAACCCCTCAGTTAATGATCATTTAAGAAAAATGAATGTGAAATTCATTTCAACAAAAAATGGCATTAAAGATTTTTCCATAGTTTCAAATGGTGATGTAGTTATTTTGCCTGCTTTCGGTGCGACTGTTCAAGAAATGAAACTTCTTCATGAGAAAGGATGTCATATCATAGATACAACATGTCCTTGGGTTTCTAAGGTATGGCACACGGTTGAAAAACATAAAAAACATATATTTACATCAATAATTCATGGCAAATTCAAGCATGAAGAGACTCTTGCAACTAGCTCATTTGCTGGAAAATATCTAGTTGTTCTTGATCTTGAAGAAGCAAATTATGTATCTGAATATATTCTTGGCAAAGGAAATAGAAATGATTTCCTTAACAAATTTGCTAAAGCTTTTTCAAATGGATTTGATCCTGATCAAGATTTAGATAGGGTCGGAGTAGCTAACCAGACAACTATGTTAAAAAGCGAGACAGAAGAAATAGGTAAATTGTTTGAAAGAACAATGTTAAAAAAATTTGGACCAGAAAACCTAAATAGCCACTTTTTAGCTTTCAATACTATTTGTGATGCAACCGAAGAAAGGCAAGATGCTATGTTCTCTTTAGTTGATGAAGAACTTGATATCCTTGTTGTTATTGGAGGTTTTAATTCTTCAAATACTACCCACTTGCAAGAAATAGCAATCACTAAAAATATTACTTCTTTTCATATTGATGCACCGGAGAGAATTTCAGTTGAAAATAATTCAATATTACATAAACCTCTTGGCTCTGATTTAGTTCTAAAAAATAATTTTTTACCCAGTGGAAATATTAATGTTGGAATCACCTCAGGAGCTTCTACACCAGATAAAGTTGTGGCTGATGTTATTGAGAAATTAATAGTAATATCTTCAAAAGATAGATAATTATTAATATTGCTTAGTTTTTTAATTTATTTCCTACATTTTCCCTAAAGATATAGATTATTAGTCTAGAATGAACTAAAAATACTGAAGTATGGAAGACACCTCTCAATCCAATCAAAATGTGACAACAAAAATGAATAGATCTAAAGCACCCCAAAAAGTAGAGGTTGTTGTAGCTAATTCAAATTCAGGATCTGAGGTCAATATTCTAGCAGAATTATCAATTTTTATTTTAAGAATTGGTTTTTGTTTGTTGATGATTCATCATGGATTAGAAAAACTTGAGAATCCTCAGGGTTTTGCAGAATTTGTGGTGGGTAAGTACTTTCCGTTTTTGCCAGGGGATCCTGTGGCCTGGACTTTTGGCGCAGCTATAACTCAATTAGTTTGCCCAGTAGGATTGGCTCTAGGAATTTTGCCAAGACTATCCTCCTTGGGACTTTTATCAACCATGGCATTTGCTGTTTATTTTCACCTTTTAGATACAGGATTAGAAGGTTTCCCACTTGCAGTCGTTGAAGGTCATAATTACGTCTTCGAGTTGTCATTTATATATGCAGCTATTTCTCTTTATTTCTTATGTGCAGGTCCTGGGAGACTTGCCTTATTTAGAAAAACTAACAAAATAACTTATTATCCAAAATCAAACTGATTTAATGTAGAAAATGCCTTTTTTGGGTGAATATCATTGATATGCCTTTTTCATTACACATATTAATACTTTCTTCGTCTCTTAAACTCCCTCCTGGCTGAATAATTGAACTGATACCATACTCATTTGCAAGTTCTACTGTATCTGAAAATGGAAAAAATCCATCGCTAGCTAAAACAGCTCCAGAACATTCTTCTTTAGCTGAATTCAATGCAATTTGCGCAGCTCCTACTCTATTCATTTGTCCTGCTCCAATTCCAATAGTTTTTCCATCTTTTGCAATTACAATCGCATTTGATTTGACATGTTTACAAATTTTCCAAGCAAAATCTAAATCTAAAGCTTGCTGATCAGTTGGATTGTTTTTTGTAACTGACTTCCAGTTCTCTTCATTATCTTTATTATCATCACTATCTTGAATTAATAATCCTCCCATTATTGATTTAGATGAAGTTTGGTTCTTCTGGGGAAGCATATTTTTAGATAATTTCAAAACTCTTAAATTTTTTTTGATTTTTAAGACTTCTAATGCTTCTTTATCGAAAGATGGAGCAACTACACACTCTAAGAAAATATTTGTAAGATTTAAGGCTGCTTCTTTATCTAAATTAGAATTAAAAGCGACAATACCTCCAAAAGCGCTAACTGAGTCACATTCTAAAGCATTTATGAATGCATTTGATGCAGAGTTGCTGATAGAGGCTCCACAAGGATTGTTGTGTTTTAAAATTATGGATGCATAGGAATGCTTGTTAAAATAATCTTTCTCTTCATAGCCAAATTCTAAAACGGTTGAAAGTGCAGATTCAAGATCTAATAAGTTGTTATAACTTAACTCTTTGCCCTGTAATTGTTCAGCTGAATTCCAACCGATTTCACTTAATCCATACCAAAAGGCCTTTTGATGTGGATTCTCACCATATCTTAAGGTCTTTATTAGTGGATAAGATTCAATATGCTTTGAGGGTAGGAAATCTTTTTCCTTACTTATCCAATTAGTTATTGCAGTATCGTAGTCAGCGGTATGTTGAAACGCCTCAAAAGCTAATTTTGCTTTATATTCTTCACTTAGGGTTCCTTCTTTATTCTTTTCAAGAAAATCTTTATATTGACTAGGATCTACTAAAACAAAAACATCTTTATGATTCTTAGCTGCCGACCTAATCATAGATGGGCCGCCTATATCAATATTTTCAATTGCTTCTTCCCATGAACATTTTTCTTCAGTTTTTTTCTTAAATGGATATAAATTAACTACGACTAAATCAATAAGTTCAAGTTTGTTTATTTCTACATCTCTTTTATGCTTTTCATTTGACCTTTTCGCTAAAATACCGCCGTGAATTTTTGGATGTAGAGTTTTTACTCTTCCTTCAAGAATTTCTGGAGAGTTGGTAAAGTCTGAAACCTTAATAACAGGAATTTTTGCATCTAATAGGTACTTTGCAGTTCCGCCACTTGATAGAATTTTATAATCAAATTTCTCAACTAACTCTTTACAAAAGGAAATGATATTTGTTTTATCAGAAACACTTACTAAAGCTAATGGTGACATTGTAGAAAAACTGCATTACTTACGAATATAAACATGAAATACGATATCAATCATGAATTTGTTTCGATTAGCTCTCAAACTGCAACTCATAGAATAATTTTGATTCATGGTTGGGGTGCTGATGCGGATGATCTTATCCCTCTTGGAAGAGAGATTAAAGAAAATTCAAAAATTGATTTTGAGGTTATTGCTTTAAGAGCTCCAGGATTACATCCTAGTGGTGCTGGAAGGCAGTGGTATGGTTTATACCCGCATGATTGGAACAAAGCAGAGGATGAAGTTAAAAGACTATTAATATCACTAAAAGAATTTGATACTAATCAAATCCCTCTCAAAAAAACAATTTTATTGGGTTTTTCTCAGGGCGCAGCAATGGCAATTGAGATAGGTAGTAAGTTAGATTTAGGATTAATAGTCAGCTGTAGTGGATATCCTCATCCAAACTGGCTTCCAGAGAAAAAATTCCCACCAATGATAATTAGTCATGGTTTAATGGATGACATAGTTTCTATTGAAGCTTCAAGATCTATATATAAAAAAGTTAATAGTAAGTCTTCTAACTTTTGTGAAATAATAGAATTTGATGGCTATCATCAAATAGATTTAAATTTAATTGATATTATTAATTTAAAAATTAAAGATATTTTTTAAACAAAAGCATATTCGTATTCTTCAATCTCTTCCCAATCATCTGCACTTAGTTCTAAACCTTCAAAAATTTTTGCTTCTCCAATTCCTTCAACTACAACTTTTAGTGAGGGAAACAAAAAATGATTTTCTTCTGCATATTGAGCACTAAATAAACCTTTTTCTCCCCAAAAGAATCTATCAGTTGTATGTTCATTCCTTCTTACATTGAAAACTGAAGGAGCAGACAATGCATTTTCAGCTATAAATCTTCGTGCAGCGGTTACTGGCTTATGTTTTCCAGTTTCGATATGATAAATGGGTACATGAGCCATAACTCTTTGACCGGCAAGTCTTCTCCTGCTGATTCTCTTTCTTTTCTTCGACATTGATTAGTACTCCTGAAATTATAGATGAGATTAGTCTTATTTATTTTTACTAATCTAATATCTGTGATTTAAAATCCAAAAATTACATAGAGGACCCATCAACCTCTCATGTAGCTTAAAATATGATAAATGTTCATATTTAAGGTCGGTTAAAGGTAGACCTCTTTACTTATCTTAATACTTTTTTCAGATTTTACAAGTTTTTTTAAATTTTCGCAAAAAATTATTAAAAAATTGATTTACTTATGAAAATTTCCCAGAAATTTGAAAATCTCATTTTAAAACAACTAGAGAGTTTCGGTTGCTCTATGGGAGTAACTCATTTAGTTATATATCTTGCTATAGCTAAGCATGGAACTAAAGCTACTTTCGAAATTATTGGCCAGTGGCCACAAGTTGATAGGCTTTTAATATCTATAGATGATGATCCTACACTTAAAGTTTCAGAACCTACTAGGAGATGGTACCCCCTACAAGAAAATGACATTTTACTGGGTGTTCTTAGAGTAGAAACTAATTTTAAAGACGGTAATTGGCCATTAAATCTTGATTCCAGGTTAAAAGCACTCTCCATTTCTTTAGCCAACTGCGTTTCTATTGAAATGGAACGTCAAACTAGTAATGAAGAAATAAATTACTTAAAAAATCAGGTAAGTATTGTAATTCATCAATTAAGAAATCCTTTGGCTGCGATTAGAACTTATGCCAAATTATTAATAAACCGACTTGGATCAGATAACGACTCTATAGAAATTGTTGAGAGCATGATGGTAGAACAAAATCAAATTAACCAATATGTTAACTCTTTTGAAAAATTAAACGTACCTATTAAACTACCTTTAGATATAGGAGAGGAGAGGTTATTACTACCACCTAATTTGGATAATGAAAAAATAATTACTGTTCAAACTTTATTACTACCAATATTAGAAAGAGGTAAAGCTAATGCAAAGTTAGATAAAAGAACTTGGACTCAGCCTTCTTTTTGGCCAGATTGGACATTAAAAGCAATTGAATCTAAATATGGCGTTATTGCTGAAATAGTCGCAAATGTATTAGAAAATGCATTTAAATATGCAAAAAAAGATGCTGAGATTGGGATTGTTTTTACTGCTAAAGGGCTTTTCATTTTTGATGATGGAAAAAAAATAATAAAAAATGAGAAAGATAAAATTTTCCAAAAAGGTTTTAGAGGAGAAGCTTCTAAGAACAAGGAGGGTACAGGGGTTGGACTTTTTTTAGCTAGGAAATTAGCAAAACAAATTGGTGGAGACTTAAAATTATTAGATACTTTTTCAGCTAATGATGTTGATGAAATACACACTATTAAAAAGAAAAATATTTTTTACTTAGAACTTCCTATAGCACAATTGCATGAATGAATAGCATTGCTGTTTCAACAAGAACCACGCTTGCACCGCAGCCATCTCCATTAAAACCGCCAATTTTTTTACCTAGAATATTTGGAATCTTATAACTGATAAAACAACCGATTAATATAAGAAATAAATTTTTAATTAATTTTTGCTCGAAGTTTAAGTAAATCGATTGATATGTGATGAAAATTATAAGAAAAATGATAGAGATCAAGGATTCTTTGTTAAATCCATTCCAATATTTTTTGTGACTAATAGATTTTCTCTTGTAACTAATATAATTAAATTGATCTATAAAAAACAAATTGGAAAATCGCCCCCAAAATAAGCATATTGGTAAAACAAAAATTATTTGGTTCTGAATTTGTAAAAGACAAGCTATTTGAATTAAGGTTATGAAGATTATAGACTGAACACCAAAAGACCCAACTTTACTATCTTTCATAGCTTTTAGTCGTTTCTTTTCTCCAGCAAAAATACCATCAAAAGTATCCATTAATCCATCTAGATGTAGCCCCCCAGTAATTGCATATCCAGAGGCCAAACAAATCAGGACAGAAGCATAAACGGACCACAAATTTGTTCTTAAGAAAATATAAATATAACTTTGTATTAGTCCAATCAGGAATCCAAGAGGTGGTGCAAATTGAGCAATATTCTTGAATCGGGGAGCAATAAAAGGTATTTTTGGAAACGTCGTGTAGAAAATCCATGCTCCTGCAAGGTTTTTAATTAAATGTGTTTTGATGGGACCTCAATAGATTCATTTATCGAATAATAAGTTAAATTTATAAGAAATAATCAAAAAATTTTATAATTTCTCGTGTTTGAATTTGAAGTTACCTCAAATTGCTTTAATACAGAAGCTAGAACCGGAATATTTCATACACCTAATGGTCAAGTGAATACACCTAGGTTTATGCCTGTAGGGACTTTAGGAACAGTTAAAGGTATCTCCTCTCAACAGTTAAATTCAACAGGATCAGAAATGATTCTCTCTAATACATTTCATCTTCATCTCCAACCTGGTGAGAAACTCGTTAAAGAGGCAGGTGGAATACATAAATTCATGTCTTGGAATAAGCCAATTCTTACTGATTCAGGTGGATATCAAGTTTTTAGCCTAGCTAAATTAAATAATATTTCCAATGAAGGAGTGGAATTTAAAAACCCTAGAGATGGTAGTCATGTATTTTTGTCACCTGAAAAAGTAATGGAGATACAAATGGATCTTGGCTCAGATATTGCAATGGCTTTCGACCACTGTCCGCCTCCCACTGCAAATGAAAATGATATTGAAGACTCTTTACAACGTACGCATTTATGGTTGCAAAAATGCGTTGAAACTCATAATAAATCAAACCAAGCATTATTTGGGATCGTTCAAGGTGGTACATACCCAAAGTTCAGAGAAATGAGTGCTAAATTTACTAGCTCTTTTGATTTGCCTGGAATTGCAGTGGGAGGGGTTAGCGTTGGAGAGTCAGTTAATCAAATCCATAATGTAATTAATTTCGTCCCAAAATTCTTACCAACAGGAAAACCAAAATATTTAATGGGCATTGGCTCTTTAAATGAGATTCGATTAGCCATAGCAAAGGGCTTCGATCTGTTTGATTGTGTTTTGCCAACAAGATTAGGAAGACATGGCACTGCTTTGTTCAATGATGAAAGATTGAATATGCGAAATGCGTGTTTTAAAAATGATTTCTCTCCAATAGACACTACTTGTAAATGTGAAACCTGCCAATCTTATTCTCGAGCATATTTGCATCATTTAATTAGAAATGATGAAATATTAGGTCTTACCCTGATTAGTTTGCATAATATCTCACATTTAATACGATTTACTAATGCTATTTCTTATGCAATTAAAGATAATTGTTTTACAATTGATTTCGCTCCTTGGAAAACATCCTCCATTGCTCACCATACGTGGTAACGTCTTAAAGATAATTAATTAATTCATTAAACAAGGTGATCATTCTATTAAATACATTCGCTGAATTGCCTCAAGCTTATAAGGCTTTTGCTCCAACTGTTGATGTTCTTCCATTGATACCTATATTTTTCTTTTTATTAGTCTTTGTTTGGCAAGCTGCCGTTGGATTTAAATAAAACTATTTTTATCTTCAATCGGTAGTCTTAGAATGGAGTCTCGAGTGATATTGCATCACCGGAATTTTCTACTGCATACTCTATAAAATCAGCAATTTTTAAAGCTCTTGAGGCTCTTACTCCGTCAACCTCAGGAGTTTCCTTCCCTTGAACACATTTTAGAAAATGCTCTAATTCTGCATAAAGAGGTTCAATAGAGGTTGTACTTACTTCTTCAACATATCCGTCATTCCTATATACTAATTCTCCATGCTCTGCTGTATAGGATTCATGAGATTTACGATGAATTTGTAAAGAGTGATTTAAAAAGTCAGTCTCTACCAATCCATTTTGGCAGTGCACACTTAAATTCCTGATTTTTTTATGACTCATTTTGCTTGCAGTTAAGCTTGCAATGACATTATTTTTGAAAACTAAAGTAGCATTAACATAGTCTATTAAGCCTTCACTATTTCTCCCCCCAACAGCCGCTAATTTGTGTATTTTTGAGTTAACAAGTTCTAAAACAAGATCAATATCATGAATCATTAAATCCATTACTACTGATACATCATTTGCTCTCTCTGCATGAGGGCTATGCCTTCTTGCTTCTAAAACAACAATTTCTTCATTGTTAACTATTTTATTTAATTCTCTAAAAGCAGGATTAAATCTTTCAATATGCCCAACTTGTAAAAGACAATTGCTTTCTTGAGCTGCATTTATTAAAGATTTTGCTTCTAACTCATTCGCTGCAATTGGTTTCTCAATAAGAACATTTAGTCCTCTATGAAGGCAATCTAAACCTACTTTTTGATGAAGAAGGGTTGGAACCGCAATACATATTGCATCAACTTTTGGAATTAAGTCCATATAATTCTGGAACCATTCGCATTGAAATTGCTCCACAGCTAATTTACCTCTTTCTTTATTTGGATCGGCAACTCCAACAAGATCTGCGTCTTTAAGTAAACTAAGTACACGAGCATGATGCCAGCCCATATTTCCTATACCTATGACTCCAACCTTTACGGGGGATGAGGTTGGTTTCATATCTTAAAATGCATACATAATAAGTTATTATCCTCTATTAAATGCCCAATTTAGTTTTTTGGAAGCATTATTTTTACACGATCAATTTTAGGACCCGACATAGAAATAATTTCAAATTTAATATTATTGAAATCTAAAACATCTCCGATCTTAGGAACCCTTTGAAATTTTTCAAGTATGAATCCTGCAAGTGTATGGTAATCATCTCCTTCAGGAATTAAACATCCTAACTTTTTGTTTATTTCTAGAATTTCAGATTTGCCTGCTATTGACCATTTTTTAGAGAAATTATCTAGCATTTTCATATCTGAATAAATTCTGCTATTTAGCATTTCTTCGCCGACAATTTCTCCATTGAGATCAGCTGCAGTTATAAGACCCTCGGTTCCTCCATGTTCATCAACAACTAATAAAAATGGGTTATAGTCCCTAACTATTGGTAATATTTCTGCTAATGAGCATGTCTCTATTACTTTCGTAACAGGCAAAAGGAAAGGTTCTAATAATGTATGAGCGGCCATTTCACTCTTAGATATGGCCTTTGCTAAATAACGTAAATCCAATACTCCCAAAACATCATCAAGTGACTCACCAATTACAAAGAAACGCGCATGGCGAGTTTTGTGAACTTGTTTCATAAGTTCCGAAAAGGTAATATTTTTTGGCAAAGTTACCATCTCAGATCTAGGTATCATTACTTCTTTGACCTGAGTATCTTTTAAAGCAAAAACTCCTTCAAGAATATTTTTTTCATCTGGTTTTAAGCCTGTAACATTATCTGTCTCTATTAGAGTTTCTAATTCGCCGGCAGATAAAACTGAATTTAAAGAATCCCATTTGTTGTTTAGATTAAAAAACCCCAAACAAGCACTTGCAAAAAATTCTATTATGGTTGTGATTGGTTTCATCCCTTTTCGAACTGCATCGAAAATTGTAGTCAACCTCAATGCAGCAGATTCTGGATTATTAATTACTAATGCCTTAGGAATTAGTCCAGAAATAAGAGTCACAATAAGTACTATAAATAAAAATAATAGAAGATCATAAAATTGATTTGGCCAAATATTTTCGCTCCAATAATCATTTGCGATGCTATTACATAACCAACCAATGGCTATAAGTGAAATTGTCACTCCAAATTGTGAAGCTATTAAGGAAGATCTGAATCTTTTCTGAATTTTCAAAATTGATAATGCTCCTTTCTTTTTTTCTTCTATAAGCCTTAAGACTTTACTTGGTCTTATTAATAAAAAAGAAAGTTCACTTGCAGCAAAAAAAGCTGGGAATAATAAAAGAAATAATAGTAAAGTTATTTTCATTCAATAACAAATTATTTATGGGGGTGGCGAGGATCGAACTCGCCTTAGCCAAATTATGAGTTTGGTGCATTCACCAGATTGCTACACCCCCAAGGTCTTTGTTTAATGTGTAATCACATTGAAGTTAAATATACAATATAAAATAATATTTCAAAAAACACCAACTTAGTAAGTTTTTGTGAGATTTCTTTTTTTTCTCCTAATCTTGAAATATAACTTTAACTTCTATTAATGAACAATTTTTCTGAAAAGTATGAATTAAATAAAGCAAAATTGTTAAAACAGTTAATAAACAAATCTTATAAGAAAGGAAATTTTACTTTAGCTTCTGGAAAAACAAGTAGCCATTATCTTAACTGTAAGCCTGTCTCTCTTAACGGAGAAGGACTAAAATTAATCAGTAATTTGTTTTTAGAATGCATTGATTCAAGATCAAAAGCAGTAGCAGGTTTAACATTAGGAGCCGATCCTTTAGTGAGTGGGGTAATCGCAATTGCAGCTTCCAGAGGCTTATATCTTGATGCTTTGATCATCAGAAAAGAAATAAAGAATTATGGAACTAAGTCTGGGATTGAAGGTCCTTCTTTAAAAGAAGGAACTACAGTTACTGTTCTAGAGGATGTTGTCACTACTGCAGGATCAGCCATAAAGGCTATAAAAAAATTACGTGAGAACAATTACTTTGTAAATGAGGTTTTGGCTATTGTGGATAGGAATGAAGGGGGATATGAAGCTCTTAAAGAGGAAAATGTTCAACTAAAAAGACTATTTTCAATGAAAGATTTTTATTAATTAAGTTCAATAATGCAAGAAATGAATAAGCGATTATGGCTTGAAAAATTTGATTGTTTTTCTATTTCTGGTAAAGATGCAAAGACTTTCTTAAATGGAATCACAACCGGAAACATTATTAATTCAGACAATAATGTTTCTAAAACTTGTTGGCTTACTCCAAATGGAGTTTTAAGGTCATTAATTGAGATTAATTTTTTAGAGAAAAATTTAGAATTAATTATTCTAGAAGGTGATATTAATCAGATAATCGATTACTTTAATAAGATTATTTTCCCTGCGGATGATGTATTTATAAGTGATCCTTTTCCCATAATTAGATTACAAGAAGTTGATGATATTAATTCATGGAGAATTTATAAACCAATTTTTTTAAAGAAAGATGATCAAGAATACGAACTATACAAAAACAACCCAAATTTAATGAATTCTCATGAATTGAAATTATGGAAAATTAATCAAGCAATTCCATCCTTAGATAAAGAAATAAATGGAAAAAATAATCCTCTCGAGCTAGGTTTAAAAGATCTTATTGATTTCAAAAAAGGTTGTTATCTAGGACAAGAAACAATGTCAAAAATCAACAATGTATCTTCTCTAAAACAAGAGATAAGAGTATGGAACACTTTGGATAATGTTTTTAATTTAGAATCTCAAAATAAAAATCTATACTTAACTAATAGTAAAGAAAATTCTGTAGGTCAAATAACAAGTTTTT
>QCPO01000017.1 GCA_003212535.1 Prochlorococcus sp. AG-436-O11 | reverse complement strand
TTATTATCTTTTAAAATGTTAATTGAGTTCAAAGTTATAAATATTTAATTTAATAATAGTATTTTCAAGCTTATGGTTGTTGAAAAGAATACTAAAAATCAAGATTATAAATTTAGGAAGGGTAATTTAAATCTTGCTGTAATAGGTCATGTTGAATGGATAAATTTTCTAAAGGTTGACCAATTACCAAAACAAGGTGTTATTTCTCATTCTGAAAAATCTATAGAATATCCTGCGGGTGGTGGATCTGTTATCGCAAAAACTCTTTCTGAATTAACAAATAATCAAGTCCATTTTTTTACCTCTTTAGGTAATGATTATTACGGAGAACAATGTTTCAAAATTCTATCAAATATGGGTATTAAGTTACATGTAGCTTGGCGTAATAATCCCACAAGAAGAGGTTTTAGTTTGATTGATTCTCATGGAGAAAGATCTATTACTGTTATTGGAGAAAGATTGGCACCAACTTATAAAGACAATTTAGATTGGAAGGTTTTTGAAAGAATGGATGGGATTTTTATCACAGCATCTGATTCAGAGATATTTAAAAAAGCCAGAATTGCAGAGTCACTTTGTTCAACTCCAAGGGTTGGATTAAATACGATTAATAAATCAAATGTCCTTTTAGACGGATTAATCGGCAGTAATCTTGATCCTGGCGAAGTTTTTTCTTTGTCTGAAATATCTATAAAGCCTAAATTTACTATTAAAACTGAGGGGGAAAATGGCGGCATAGTTTATCCTGGTGGCCGTTATAAGGCTCTTATCAACAAAAAAACCAAGATTGATTCTTATGGATGTGGAGACTCTTTTGCTGCAGGTATCCTCTATGGATTATCATCAAAATGGAGTATAGAAAAAAGCTTAAATCTTGCTAAAGTATTGGGCAGAGACGCTAGTGAATTCTTTGGTCCATATAAAATAAATGAGATCTAATTTATTTAAATTCCATGAGTAGTTTGAAAAATAAAAGTAACAATGTTGTTGCAGAAAACTTTATAGTTTTCTTTCTGTTTATTGTTTTTCTCCTTTTCAAATCTCTGAAAACTTTATCTAGTATTTTTTCTTATGGGATTTTTAAAAAAGAAATTTTAACCTCAAAAAGTAACTTGGGTGTTGATATAAAAATTAAAATCAAATAAGAATGAATATATTTTTAGTTTTTATTGTTTCATTAGTAATAATTCTTATTTATAAAAATATAAATTTTAAAAAACCAATGAAAAATAATCTTAATAAATTTAAAAATAAATTTCTTAGTAAGGAATCAAATATTGAAAAGATTTTTTTGAGAGAAGATGAAAAAACAACTTCAAACCCAAATATAAATATAAATATTGGTTATTATGAGAATGAAGAAATAACAAAAAGAAAGTCTAATATACATAGAGCAAGACTCTCAAGATTTAAAAAATCAATGTTAAATGATGAACTTATATATATGGATGATGACAAAAAGATTTATAAATATATGGATGGTAAGAAGATCTATCTATAAATTTAAGGTAACTAATTACACTCAAGACTTTCCCTTGTGGGAACCCCAGTGGTTGGGTTTATACCTTCAGCAATATCACAAAGCTTTCTTTGATCCTCACTGTCAAGAATTGCAAAACTAAAATCTGCTCCTTCAATATTAGCACCTGCAAAACTACTTCCTGAAGCAATCATATTAACTAAAACTGCATTTCTTAAATCAGTTTTTTGGAAATTCACTCGATCAGATAGGGTATCTGTAAGGTCAATTCCTTTTAAATTAGAACCTTTTAGATCAGATAAAGTTAATGTCGTCCCATGTAAATCAACGTCGCTAAAGTCGGCATCCCTAGCAACTGCTCCTGCTATAGAGGATAAATGTAGGTCTTCTCCATGAAAATCGAATCCTGTAATGTCAGATCTTACATAACTTGGAACTTCGTCTCCTTCTCCCTTTACCGCAACATTAGCTCCAGCATAAACTGGTGAAGATAAAATTAAGAAAGAGAAAGTTAAACATAAAAAATATTTTATAAAACTAAAAATTTTCATATTAAAATATTGCAATAACATTATTTTATAACAATTAAATAGTTATTTATATTGATGTATAAATTTGGATGTTGTTTTTAAAATTATTTAACACTATAAACTTTAAATTTTTTTGAATATTGGTTTATTATTAAAAAAGTCTTTGTTATCTTTAAAGATTGAATGATTTTAAATTCACATATAAAAGTTTCTTCTTATTTCTTTCTTTTGGATATTTTGAGAATTATTAACGCTCCTTTGAATTAACTGATATTATTTATTTAAAAATAAGTTGGATAAAGGATATTAACAATGACATCAATGTTAAATAAAATATTAAAATTAATATTTATTGTTTTTTTTACAAATTTTTCTAATTTATATTCACATAATTATATTAATGGTGGCTGTCAGGATCATTGTGAAGCTAAGGTTAAATCAATAATTAATCAAAATAACTCAATAAATGATAATGACCAAGAGCAAATTAATACTAATTATTCTTGTGTAAATAAATCCCTTTGTCGAGGTTAATATCGTAAATTTTATTTTTAGTTTATTTTACAAATTTAGATTTTTGATAGTTATCGTATAGACCATATTTGCTTGATAGTTCTTTTTAGGTTGTTTTATTTGATCCTTGAGTAAGAAAATTAATGTATAAAATAAGGGAAGAAGAAATGATGTGGCAGCAACAAAGGCAATTATCTGATTTAGTTTTATAAATGGTTTTTTTAAAAGATCTTCACCGCATAAGCCACAAATTAGAGTACCTTTTTTAGATTTTCTTTGAAATTGATATTTAGGATTGCAATATGGGCAATAATATTTAACCATTTCATTAATGTATTATTACTTTAATTATTATCTAACTTTCTAGAAGAATGTCATATCAATTTTTTAGATAAAAAAAAGAGAGCTAATTAAAGCTCTCTTTCTCATTGTTTATATTTATTCCTGAAGTTAATAACGCACCTATATCATTGATCCTTGTTAATAACTTCTATTAAGCTAATGCTGACTATAATAACTAATTGTTTTTAACTGGGGCAAAAACTCTAGAATTAAGCTTGTTTCTTATAGGGCACCTAAACGATGCAGAAGAAGTAAGCTTAGACATTAATAAAAAATAATTGGAGCAGTTAATTAAATTAGCTTGGTTTATTCCGAAATTTCAGGCAGGCTATCGATCATTTTGAAAGACCTCCTAGAACTCAACAATTTAAAAATAAGAAATAATTTCTATAAAGACAATCCGTTTTTATACGCATTGCTTTTTATTTTAAAATGTACCAAAGTATATATGAATTGCCTATTTTCGGTATATACAAAAAAATTAATGACATAGATAAATAATTTGAAAGATCTCTTATTAATAATATTTTTAGTAAATTTTGCTTATTTCTTTTGATATTTATTTCGTCTATCTTACTTTTATGAATTGAGGAATTCTTTATTATGAAAAATTCGAAAGTTGATAATAATGATAGATCAAATCCTATAGATGAATATTTTCAATGCCTTTCATATTGTGATATCCATCCAAAAGGTATAGATAATGACTGCGAAGTAATTTGTATGGAAAGACATTTAAAAGCTAATTATTGGTAATTTTTTTTATTTGTATTTTTCTATTTAAACCCCTTTGAAAAAAGATTAGTACGAACTTTAAATTTCCATAAATTTACAACACCTTTTGCATTAACTGCTGCAAGTGCACAATCATCAGGTCTCCAGGATATTGCCCCTACTAAATCTCCCGCGAATGCAGCCCCAACAGGGTCTCCATTACAGTCTTTTTTTAGAAAACTTGCGACAACAGAACCATCTCTAGATCCTGAGGCTACAAGCATACCTTTATTTGAAAAGGCTAGGCTCGAAATGGGTTCTGTATGGTGGCATAGCTCTCCTGGCATAGTCCCCTCTGGACCATTTCCTATAAAGCTCCATACTGTAATTCTTTCACTGCCACTAGTTGCTAATAATTTTCCACTGTCATCAAAAGAAAGGTGACTTGGTTTCCCAGGATACCCCGTCATTTCAGCATCCATTCCTGTTGATCTTCTCCAAAAATGAACGGAATTGTCTTGACTACCGCAGGCAACTATATCTCCATCAGGACTTAATTCCATAGATACCAATGATCCTTGCCATTCGAGTTTTTGATTCGTTTTATTATTAACTATGTCAAAGAATGTCACTCTTCCATAGCAAGCAGTTGCAAGCTCATTTTTATTTGACCATGATATTGCACTTACTGTGCTTGGATGGTCTTCTGAGATCCATTTCTCTTCTCCAATTTCATTAAAAACATATACTTTTTTTGAGGAAGCTATCGCTAGAAATAAACCGTCATTAGACCACTTGAGGTGTTCTACCCAACCTTTGCCAAGATCAAGTGTTTTAATAACTTTACCTTCATGGGAATTACAAATTTGAACATTTCCATCCTGACCTGATGTTGCAAAAATTTCACCCTCTGGATGAATTGCCATTGCTAGTAGACCACCAGAGTGAGTATTTTCTTTTTCCCAAATAATTTTTCCAGTATCTCCTTCGAATGCAAAAAGACCACCTGCCACGTCGCCAACAATAAATTGTTTCCCTTTAAGAGCCCAGCCACATGCTATGGCATAATCACTAACTTCAGCTGTCCATCCCTCGTGGAACATACCTCTTGGGCTAAATGGTTCTATATCAGGCATTTATCAAAGCCTTCTTGCATCTCTTTCTCATTTAGATTTCTACCGATAAAAACAAGTTGATTTCTACGAGGTTCGTTACCCCATTCTTTATCAGGTTGTGCAGTAAATAACATGTGTACTCCCTGGAAAACTATTCGCCTTGGGTTACCTGAGTAACTTATGAAACCTTTAGTTCTGAATATATCCACTCCTTTTTCTGAGAGAAGCCTTCCCATCCAAGTGTTTAGTTTTTCTGGCTCAACATCTCCAAAACGCTCTATAGCAATAGAGCCTACTTCATCATCATGTTCATGCTCTGCTTGCCAGAACCTTTCAGTATTAAATGGAATTTCTTTATTTTCGTCACTTTTAATGACTTTCATATTGAATTCTTCAGCAGTGTGCTGTGTAAACAAACCTATTTTTGTTGGCTTTTCTATGTTCAGGATGAAGGATTTATTTCCTTTATCCTCCAATTTGAGATTTATATGTTCTCCATATGGGATGGTATTCCCAGGCTCTAGAGTATTAGCTTTTTCTGCATAAAGTCTTACGGAGGATTCAGCACCATCTTTAAGTTCCTCCTCACTCTTGCCTAGGTTAGCGAGAGCTACTAGGGACATTTCTGGATCTGGTCCTTCTTCTAGCATTAATTCATATTTACCTGCATCAAGATCGTAAACACCTGTCCATTCAAAAGGATATTCTGGTTCAAGAAATGTTGGTCTGCGTTTAAGGATCTGATCGAGATCAAATGCACTTAGATTTAAGACTGTTTCAATTGGTACTTTGGCATTCTCGGCTCGAATAATTTGAGTCATTCGGTTCATATCTCTCAATCTCGATTCAAGAGTATCTAGTGCATCATCAGAGACTAAATCAGTTTTATTAAGGACCAGAACATCTGCAAATGCCACTTGTTCTGAACTTTCATCACTTCTTCCTAGCTGCTGATCAATATGAGCAGCATCAACTAAAGTTACAATTCCATCAAGAGTAAATTCAGAACTAATTTCTTCATCCATGAAAAATGTCTGAGCAACTGGCCCAGGATCTGCTAATCCTGTCGTTTCTACTAAAACATAGTCAAACTTATCTCTTCTTTTCATAAGGTTGCCAAGGACTCTTATTAAATCGCCGCGAACAGTACAACAAATGCACCCGTTTGACATCTCAAACACTTCTTCATCGGCATTAATTACGAGCCCTTGATCTATACCTACTTCACCGTATTCATTCTCAATTACGGCTATTCGTTTACCATGCTCTTCACTTAGTATTCTATTAAGCAAAGTTGTCTTCCCTGATCCTAAGAATCCAGTAAGTATGGTGACAGGTACCTTTTCCTTAATACTCATTTCTCTCTGTTTTTAAAATGTGATACTAAACATCAATAATAATAATCAAAAAATCGAAATGAAAACCGTTTTATCTATAAAATTTTATTGATTAAGTGATTCCCAGTTACTTGCTAAATCAAAACCTGTTGTCTCATCACATGAGCCACCAAGTTCATTGACGATAGTGCATGTGTTATGAACTGCCACAGTGATAGTGTTTCCTTCCATCATTAGTCCATCGACAAAAATTTGATTAGAAGAAAGTGGGATAGAACTTTGCTTGCTTAAATTATTGACTAATTTTGAAGCAGGTTCTTGCTCCTTAAATATGACTTTGACATTTTCTTCCTTTAATTCATTTAAAACTTTTGATATGTTCTGAGGCCTTAGGCTAGATGAATGACCCAAGAAATCTAATAAACTTATCGTTTCAAAACCAAATGCATCGCCATAGTAATCCATAGCTTTGTGTCTTGAGACAATTACACGATTTGATGAAGGGATAGTAGATACTTGTTTAACAATCCATTTATCAAGATCTTCTAGTGTTTTATCAAAAATTTTGAATCTTTTAGAGATAGCTTTACGTAGTTTTCTTTCAGGTACGTCTTTTTTAAGACTTTTTGATACCACTTCACCCATCTTGATGATGTTATGAGGATCATGCCAGACATGTGGATCTACTCCTCCGTGATCATGATGGTCGTGGTCATCATGGTCGTCATGTTTCTTTGCTGAGTGTCCATGATCATCGTGGTCATCATGGTCACTATGATCGTCAATATCAATTGCGCTTACGCCTAAAACAACAGTGCTATTTTTCTTCACCCAATTCCTCATTGCGGGTGTCATTTCTTTCCCTAAAGTAAAAACTTTATCTGCCTTTTTTAACAATCTTGCCTGTTTAGGCGAAATTTTTAAATCATGAACATCTTGTTTCCTATCTACTAGACATTTAACTTCATCGGAAGGGAGTGCTATAGATTTAACGATATCGCAGGTAAGAGGCTCAACTGCTACGTAGTTTTTAATTTCAGCAAAGGCACCGCTTGTAGTTATTGAGAATAATGCCGTACTCGCGATAAGTGAATTTCGGATAGATACTTTTTTATGAGATATAGAGCTTGATAAAATTCTCTTAAAAATTGACATAAAAAAAATGATAGATATTTTAAAATGATAATCATTTTCATTTTTATATGCAAGTTTAGGTGTAAAATGTTTTTAAAGTAAATTATTTTCCATAATAAAAATATTATGGGGTTTTAAGTTAACGCATTAATGTCACTACTAGTAGCTGAAAATTTATCTTATTCGTATGCAAAAAATGTAAGTCCGGCTATAAGTAAAGTTTCCGTAAAAGTTGAACCAGGTACATTGACTGCTCTAGTAGGACCAAACGGAGCTGGCAAATCTACTCTTTTAAGAATATTGCAGGGACAATGTATTCCTGATAATGGCCAGATAACAATTGACGGGGAGAAGTTAATTAGACAAAGATCTCAGGTTGCACTCATGCCACAAAGAAGCTCTATGAATTGGAAATTTCCAATAACTGTAGAAAAACTAGTTTCATTAGGACAAATAAAATACTCAAAATCAAAAAGTAGTAGTCCTTTTCAAATAAAAGCTCTTCTTGCCAAGCCTAATGCATGGATTAATAAATGCTGTGAATTGGAGGCCACAATGCAAAGAGTCGGCATTGCAAATATTGCTAACAGAAGGCTTGATTCTTTATCTGGTGGACAACAACAAAGAGCTTTATTAGCTAAAACATTAATGTCTCCAGCAAAAATTTACCTTCTTGATGAACCTTGTGCAGCTTTAGATCCACCTGCAAAGGACGATTTTCTAAAAATTGTTCGTCAACTTGCTGATGCTGGTCTTTCTTTAATGGTAAGCAGTCATGATTGGGGTACCTCGTTAAATAGTTATGATCAAGTTATTGTTTTGGATAAAGCTGTATTGGCCTGTGGAAGCCCTGATTCTATAAAAGATAAATTAGAGGATATAAATATCAGCTCAATTGAGGATAATAATTGTTGTGATTAAAAAAATATTTAGTTTTAACTTTGTGCTTGATAGCAGTTCTGGCAAAGTCCGAAATACTCCAGGGTATGAAACAACAATTGGAATTTCTTTGGATTTGTTTTGGGTGTATGAATATCTTTTACAGGGCACCCTTCCATTTTTGAGGTCTCACCACATTGAACACAGGTCAAATGATGAATGTCTCTATCTACGGGAGTGTAAAGAACCTCTCCTGTTGGGAGATGTCTAGAACGTATTAAACCATGCTTTATAAGAACTTGAAGATTCCTGTAAACAGTTGTCAGTCCCATAGATTTTTCGCTTTCAATCAATTGTCTATGCAACTCTTGACCGCTCAGTTCATCTTCACATTTATTAAGTTCTTCAAGAAGTTGCTCTTGTCTTTTGGTAATGTCAGGCTTAGTTACCATTGTTTCCGAAATCTTTTTTTGTCCCGTATTTTTGATCATACCGAATGGTTAGATTAATGTCTTTTATTAATAGCAGTTGGTGGCTTGTTCCTTTAATAATAACTATTTTTTCAGGAATTTTATGTCCAGCGATGGGAACTGTATTAATAACACATAGGAGATTACTTCAAGTAAATTTAATCTCTCACTGCGTTTTGCCAGGACTTGCTTTAGCCTTAGCGCTTGGAATTCATCCTTCAATTGGCGGTGTTGTTAGTGGTCTTTTAGGTTCTGTAATTGCTGAAAGTTTAACTAATAAAAAGAGTGAAAACTATGAAGCAATAATGAACACAATATTAGCCGGAATGCTTGGGTTTGGAGTCCTTATTATCCCTCTACTCGGAATAAGGATTGATTTGGAGGCAGTTTTATTTGGCGATTTATTGACAGCAAATTTTGGAGATTTACTTAGAACTATAATTGCTTTTTTAGTTTTTATACTTTTAATGAGTTTTGGATATGAAAAGGTAGTTTATGTTGGATTAGATCCAGAAGGTGCATCCGCAAGTGGTATAAACGTTTCTTTATTAAATCTTGCTTTGAGTTTTACGACGGCATTAGTAATTGTTAGTTCAATGTCAGCAGTGGGAGTAATTCTTGTAATTGCTCTTCTTTCTACGCCAACTTTGTTAGGGCTAAATAAGGCTCATAGTTTAAAAATTGCAATGATGAGGTCTTCCTTTTTTGGATTATGCATCTCACTTCTGGGATTTATTCTCTCTATAGTCTTTAATTTGTCGCCTGGATCTGCAATTAGTGTTATTTGTGTCGCATCTCTTTTGATTCCTAAACTTCGCAAATAATTAAATCTTAAATGTCCAATCAGAGTTTAATGCTTGAGCTTCTGGATTGTTTTTTAAAGCTACTTCCATAGCCTCTTTTTTATTATTAGCTATAACAACTTCATCAAATTCCTTTCCATTTTTTTTGAGACTTACTTTGAAACGCATAAAAATTTTTTAATTAATCAAAAGTTAACCACTAAGCAACTAGATTTAAATACTTTAAAAAGTTAATTGATGAAATAGAAACTTTAGTTATTTTGAAGCTTTTCAACGACAGATTCCTTGCTAATTTTTGCGACATCATTTAAGCCATTAGCATCAAACCAAGGTGCTTTTTCCCAGTCAAAGCCTTCCCCAAAAGTATTATCAGGTGAAGCTACATACCAGTGACATGAAGAATCAGGAACATCAACCGCACATTTTGACCAATCAGCTTCCCATTGAGGAACTTGAACCCACATCACAGCAGCTAATAAAAGGGAAAAAATAAAATTCATGATTTTAGTTAGCAAAATTTTGAGAGATTCTTTTCACATTCCTTTTTTCTTTTCTTCCAGTATTCATCGAATATTTGATATTTATGTTTACTTTTAAACTCTTTATAAGCATTTACATTACAAAGAATTGACGTATTTTTCATATTCATAGCAGAACAATCCTATAAATTATATAAATCATTTTTAAGAATTTTTGAAGTGAATTTATACTCAATTTATAAAACGTTGTTTTGAAATGTCTTATTATATTTTTTAAGTGAAATAATATATTATTATTTATCATTAATTTATTATTTATCATTAACTAAAAATTTATTTTTTAAATTTTAGGTACTTTATTTATTGTATCTCATTAATATATAATTATTTTCAGGGATTATTCTCTATATAATTAACCGAATATTATGATAATAATAATTCCACCAATACAAAAAAAAATTAATTTCCTAATATCATATTTAATAAGAAATAAATTATATTGATTAGATTTTTTAAGTTGTAAATTTATATTTGTTAAAAAATAAACCACAATTAGTAATTTATACTCTAACCTTTTAAATTGCTCAAGGAGTAGATTAAATCTATCAGAAACTCCTCACACACTTTTTTCTGATAATTTAAAGTACTCAAGCTTATGGTTTGGGTACTTTTTGTTTTATCTTGTGACAGTTAATATAGAGGTCTAACACATGTCGCATCTTTTGATTATTAATGTGATATTTATATTGTGTGTAGGAGCAACTGATCTAAATCAGTGGAAACAAGGAAACACTTAATTTAGTTCAGTTTTAAAAGATCTCTCAAGTAGAGATCTTTTTTTTTATTTTTGAAATTTTTAAAAATCTTTATTTATATTAAATTTTACAGATAATCAATGAAAACTTTTAACTCAAAGTTAATACTAAAAAACATGGAAAATTATTTCCCAAAATTTATAACTTCTTTGAGTATATTTCCCAGATAAAATTTATTATTTTATGAAAGTTTTTTTTGTAGTAATTTTAATACTTTTAAGTTTTCTATCCCCTTCATCATCATTTGCTTCTCACGTAGAGTTAAAACCTTGTATTCATTTATCTCACTGTGTTAGAGAAGAATGGGATGTTAGCAATATTGTAAATCCGTTTGAAAAAATTAAATCAATTGTGGAAGATACTCCAAGAACAGCAATTGTTGAACTTAATGGAGATTATCTTCATGCTGAGGCAACTAGCAAATGGATGAAGTATGTTGACGACTTGGAACTGTCTTATTTACCTGAATTGAACAAATTATTAATAAGATCAGAATCAAGAGTTGGCGAAAGCGACCTAGGAGTAAATCAAAAAAGAGTTGACTTACTAAAAGTAAGGATGTTTTAGTATCCTTTGATAGAAATTCTCATGGTATTTTATTTTAATAGCTTTTTATATGAAATAATTTTCATTAGATAATAAAGTAATAATTAGCATCTTCCCTTCTAAAGGTATTATTATTAGAAAATATTATAAGAAAAAATGATAATAAAGCTTATTTTCTTAATTGGATTAGGTTTGATTTTTTATTTGTTCATTAAGAATATTACAAAACATAGACTCTTATTGATAGTAAAAGGTCTTTTGCAAATTGGAATATTAATATTATTTATTGCTGGGTTTTTTAAAATATTTTTTAATTTACCTCCAAATATATATATTAAATTTATCTTTTTAATCATTTATATATGGTGTACTGTTGGCATAAATGTTAATTTTATGATTCCTTTGATTAATTTTATTGATTATAAATTAGATAAAAAATAGAAATCTCATTTAGAGTTTCATTCAAACTCAAAATATTTTTCTAATTTTTAATTTTCATGAAGAAGTTTAAAATAATTAATTTTTTTTTTGCAAGCTTTTTTATTTTATATCTGGTTTTAAGTCTAAATTAGGAATTATTTATATTCTAAATTTCAAAATAATTATTCCAATAACATTTTTTAAACTTTATTCCTTAAAAAAATATGGAAAAGAAATACAAACGACAATAAAAAAAGTTATTTATGATTCTAGTCGATAGATTTTAATTAAAGAGGCTTGTTTCATTAAAAGGCTAGTGATAACAATTAATCTTTAATTCCGAAATCTTAGAAATCATTTTTTATATCCATATTCTTCTAAGCAAAATTCAATTAATTCTATTGAATTTTTAAGGGATCTTTTATTTTTGTTTTGAAGATCAAAACAATCATTTAAGACACGAACCGATTCTTTTAGAAGAGTTTTACCTTCATTGTTTAAATCGTTTGAATGATTCGAAACAAAATAATTTTTTATTGTCGAAAAAGATAATATGATTATTAATGTTATTAAAATTGTTAACCTGATATCTCTCATTTAGTGAATTTTAATATAAATAGTTACCGTTTGTTCCTTATTATAAATGATTTTTCTCACTTAAATTAATGCTAATAATTATAATTTAAAAGAAAAGTATGGGACTATCTTTAAATGAATTTATAAATTTCGTAAAAAAATATTTATTTGGCTTTATATTTTTATAATTTCTTTTTATGCCATTTAATTTAAGTAGGCAATCAAATGTTAATAATAATTCTAGTTATTATTTGTAGTTTGATTCAATTGTATCTTCCTTTTTAAACTTTCATTAAGTAAAGGACCTCTAAATCTTGCCTTGAGTCTGATATTTTTCTTTTCAGAAAACTTAATTCATCCTGACTCATTTTTGATTCTTTAATAATTTGTTCTGCCTGTTCAATTGCATGCTCTATATTTTTAATTTTGAGGTCTCTTATTGAAGGATTATCTTCGCAGAATTTTTTTGTATTATTATCGAGCATATAAATAAAAAAATAATTGAATTGTGTTACTAAAGAATTAGAAATTTAACCATTGGCACTTTGAATAAAGTGCTTTGAAGTAAAAAATTTAATCTTAGTTAACTCTCTCAGCTTTGAAATAGAGGTTTTTTTATAGTGTAATATATACCTAGTATATAAAGCTATTTTGGAAGAATCAAAACTAACTAATGAGGAAGATAATTCAAAAGAATCATCCCCTAAGATTGAGAAAGACATTAAAAATGAGCAGAATGTTCAAGCATTTGCTGAATTCCTTGAAAAATCAAGTGATCAAGATGTTTTACAACAAAAATCAAATCTTAATTCCCAAGAATTAAAATTACTACCTATAAAATCTCTTTTTGAGAGATTCCGTAATGAAGGTATTGATGGTATCACAACAAATCCTAATCAAAAAATGTTAGCTTTACTAATAATCTTATTGATTAATTTGAGTGTCTTTTTAGCAATTGCAAATATTGGTAAGGCCTACTTAAAAAATGCAGGAATATTGTGAGTATAAAATAGTTATTATTTTTTAACTATGCCTTTACATTTTTGATTCTTTAAAGAAACTATGATATTTTCATGTTTAATGAATAAATATAGAAAACTTGGATAAAAATGAACTGGAAAATCCAGTGGTTTACCTCTCTAATTTAATTAAAAAGTTAGATGTAAATAAGCGAAATGGATTTGTTGCTTTAGCTATAGTAAATTTGTTAGTAATTTTCTTATTTAAGTTGTTCTTACAAGGTACTGGATTATTATCTTGATTTTTAAATCAATTTTATTCAGCATTTTCAAACTGCTTAGCTAATTTAAACGCTTTTTTAATTATAAGAAACCCTCCATAAGCACCTGCAATTAATGGAAGAATAATTAAAGGATTAGGAGAATAATCAGAATAATTTTTTACACCATCAACGTATTCATATCCAGAACATTTGAGAAATAAGAAGCTAAATAAGGTAATACTCCAACCTATTATTGATAAGAATCCTCCTTTCTTATCACCTTCATAGAATCTGTCCAAGCCAAGGCCCCAACCTCCTATTAAAAAGATTCCTCTTACAACAGAATTTTTTTCTTGTTTATTAATCATAATTTAAAATTGTTCATTACGAACATAACTTAAATTAATAACAAAGGTTTGTTATTTCATAAAAAATTAAGCTTTAGGTCGATTATTTTTCTTAAATTGATTTTGTTGGCCTTATATAAATAAAAATATTTCCATATAGATCTTTCGTTATTCTTAATTCATCATCTATATATTTTATTGATAAAGAGCATGATGGACTTACTTTATTCCAAGGTAATTTTTCCCATACTTCTTTAACTGGGTACCACCTCTCCATAAGTAATTTACTGAATAAAGGAATTTTATTAAGCCCATCAATTTTAGATACTTTGGTTTTCTTTAAATTCATTTTGAGCAACTTATCCTCTAAGACCAAATTTTCTGACAAGGTAATAACTCTTCCTCCGAAAGTAGGCAAAAGTTTGAACCAACCTAAAACGGGTATTGTTGTGAGCCCAAATATTGTAGTGTCGAATGTTGAAATAAATTCTTTTTTATCAAAATCAATCTTTTGAAAAATTCTTCCAATTGTAGAGATACCAAATGATCCAACTTGTAATTGATGCAATTTAAAAAAAAGATTACTTTTAAATTCATTATTTAATGCTTTTTCGATAGCAAGAAAAAAAGGAGAACTACGGAATAATTCAACATTTGAATAAATTAATTCCCAATCTCCAGATAATGATTCCTCTGTTATTTCTGAGCTGTAAATTTTAAGACTTTCTATTAAATCATCCATTTCAATTATTTTGTCTTGGTAGACTGGAGCAATTAATTTATTTAGTCTTTGTCCTCTATCAGTTACGGTAGCGATTTGAAATATCTTTTTTTTTATCTCATCAGTTTCTTTCATAATTTGAATTTAATTACAATTTTTATGTGAAGATTCTAGAAATTAAATTTATGACTCAATGTTAAATTTAATAATCCTGTTAATAAAATTTAAATAAATTATTCGCCCCATCTTTTGCCAATTTCAAATCCCCATTTCTTAGTTAAGTTAATTACTTCTTCATGATTCTTGCAGTTTGTTAATTCTCTCCTTTTTTGAGGATTTTCTTTAATAAGGTGGGCGATTAGATTTAATTGCTCTATCTTTTTTAGAAATTTATTTAGGTCTTTATCAGACATTAAATTTAAGGACTGTATTTCTGATCATAAGTAAAAATATAAAATAAAACCCAAATAATGCCAAAAATTAGAATCGCAATCATTATATTTACTGACCAGACAACTTCTATCATTAATTTGATTTTAACTATAATTTAATATACATAAAATATATTTTAAATTAACTAACGTAAATATTAGTTATTTACTAAAAAATAGTAATGCCTTATATATAAAGTAAATTTAAATTAATTTAAAAATGGGAGAAGCAAAAAGAAGACAAGATCTTGGCATACCACCTAGAGAAAAGAAAATAGAAAATAAAGAATCCAAATTCAAAATAAAGGAGACATTGAATAAATTTCCATATTTACCATATATATTAGGTTTTTCTTTATTAGTGATATTAATAATCGACTTAGTTAACTACTATAAATAACTTAAGAAATAATAAACAATTGATTATGAAATAAAGATAAGTAAATAAATTTATTTTTTTTGTAGTTTATAAAATTATAAATTTATTTAAATATCTTTTGTACAAAAATAATTTTTATTCAACTTATAAATTTAAACCCGCATAATTAATTATAAAACAAAAGGAAAAAAAATCTAATTAATTACTTATTAAAGCGCAATATGCAAAAGGAAGCAAAGAAGTTGTTTGTTTAATTAAAAATGCTGCCAAATTTAAATCAAAGTGTGAAATTAAATATTAGAGAATTAACAAGATAATTCTAAATGTAAAAAATATTTATTGAATAAATTTTTTCATGAGATAATTATTTGATATTATAAATTTTATGAATAAAAAAGGATATACAACTGAAAGTGGAGGAAGGCAAAATGGATTTGCAATAGAACCTGAAATAAATCCTATATCTAAAGGAGAATCAAGAAATTCTCTTTTACTTTTTATAGGAATATTATTACCTGTCTTAATAGGTGGTTTTTATTATTTAAAAACTCTTGATATTTTCTAAATTTTTATAAACTATTTTGTGAAATATATTTCTCTGCGCTTTAAAAGGATCAGCTGATTTTACAGATCAATAATTAAATTGATACTCTTTTAAAATCACTGAAATTTATTAACTTGCCTTCTTATCTTTTAAATAATTTGCTTCATAAATTATTTTTTATTTTTGTTGACTAGTTCAAGTAATTAAATGCATACTTTAGAATTTAAATCTGCCAAAAAATATTCCATTAAAAATTATATTTCTAATGTTAATTAAACTATTTTATTGTTATAAATTCTAGAGATGTTGAAAATTCTTGAGTATTTTAAAAATTATGCCTATTTAAATAGTAATTATAGTAACAAGTTCCATTAAATTTCTTGAATATAGGTAATTTTGAAAAACGCCTGAATAAAAAGCTTTTTTAGCCGCGATTTTTGATTCAAATTCTATTACTAAACCCAACTGCCCTCCATCCCATTTACTTGAATTGGATTCTTGGACTATATCTTTTCTTACTATTTTTCCACCAACTGATTTTATCCAGGGTAAAACTGTTCTGATATATTCTAAAAATAAATCAGCGTTTGCTATTGAGATTTTTTTAAGCCAGTAGCTCTTTGTCATCAAATCCACATATTCTGGCTAGAATATAGCATATGGAGATGAGTATTTCTGCTTGAGTAACTTTATATGCTTATTTTATTAATTTAAAAAATAATTGAAATTTTATTGCAATAATAATTCCAATTTAAAATAAGTTTAGTATTCAAAATTTTGAATTAAAATTTCTTTTTCATTTATAAAAGACATAGTCAAATTAACTTTAGATTGGAACTAGTATTGACTATAACCAAAAATGTTTGATTAATATATTTTAACCTGCCTGATAATATTCATGATTTGATCATAGTAATTTATAAAGTTTCAATTCAAACAAATCAAAGCATTATGAACAATTATTGGTCCAGAATGGTAATTAAACTTTTTAAGTTCTCAGAAAACTTATTTGCAAGTTTAGAGTATAATTCATTTTTAAATCATTTCTTATCTTTAATCCAAATCCTCCTTAAATAATAAAAAATGGGTAAATATTTAAATGATTCTTTTGGTATTTCATATGAAATAAACTTCAGTGCTTCTTCTAACCAATATCCAATATCTAGTCCAAATAGATTTTTTTCTAAAAGGAACCAAAACTTTTGATTGAATATTGAGTTTAAATTCAGATAAATATATTCCCAATGAAAATTATTCCAGAATTTCATTAAATATGAAGAGATCATCAACCAAATAGATATGAAAAAAAAACTTTTAAAAAATCTAGATATATTATTCATCTATAAATTATATTTATTTAAATTAGTGACATTTTAAAAATATAATATCTTTATTATCATTATTTTAAATTTAATAAATTATTGTCAAAAAAATAAACTTCATTTGATATTTATGAGGTAGTAATTAAATGCTATTTTTCTTTTCTAATATTCTGTGCTAATAGGTTCTTATTTCTAAGGGAAAAACCTAAAAATAAAAATACTATATATAGCAAAAAGCTAAAACCAAATATTAATATAACTTTTGTGTAATCCATAATAATATTTTTCTTTATAAATATAACTCATATCATTCACTATGATTCTTTTATGATTTTTAACGATAACCAAATTAATAATTTAAATTTAATAATTTCTGAGTATGCAAGTAGTTCTTTATGATTCTTTAATCTCTTAGGGCCTTTTATTATCAAAATTCTATAACTATAGGAAGTAATTAATCCTTATATTCTTATCTTATTATGTTTTCCCAAGGGTATTATTTAATCAACTTACATTTTATTTTGGTAAATTATTAGTTTCTTTTATCATATTTCTTTGGAAACAATTTCTATAAATGCTTCTTTCACCTTTTTTTTTAATTACTTTAATTCATTAAAAAAAAACTATTAAAAAGTAATATATTGCCATCATTTTTTGCTTTTATATATGTTTTCCTCTTTTTTTATATTCTAAGCAATTGGTTTATTTTAGGTTCATAGAATGTTTACTGATCTTATAATGAATAAAAATCTGAAATAATTAAGATTAATTTTTAATTAATATATTTTTTTAAATCTTTTAGTTCCGATTCATGTATCAATTTTACTTTATTTGCTTTAGCAAGTTTATGAGCTGATTTTGTAAAGCCTGATTTTGAAACTAATACTGCATGAGTCCCTTTCCAATATAATTTACCAGCAGAAATTTCTTGAACAGCTTTGTTTCCTATAGCTTTTTCATGATTTTTACATTGAATACATATTCTGAATTCATTTATTGTGGCAATTAAATCAACTCCTTGATCACCAGTAATAGGTGTTACTTTAACTATCCATCCAGAATTTATGAGTATATTCATGCAATGATTTTCAAAATTAATACCTTTGTTATAGTTTTTATTATTTTTATTTAAGTAATCATTTTTTAATAGGTATAAACATGATTTTTCTATTTTACTCGCGATAAATACAAACCAATCTTCAATTTTAAGATCTCTTTTTGTACACTGTATTTCATCTTCAATAGTAGGATTAACCTTGACATAGGATCTCCACTTTTCAAAAAACAATTCTGGGCTTTCAAATTGTTTTAAAATAACTTTTTCCCAAAAGTAAGGTATTCCTTCTTTAAATACTTTAGAACCTTTTTTTATATTTACGTTTATATCTTTTAAATCAAGAGGTGGATTTCCAATCCACTTTTTTAGATCTTCGTTTCCATATGGATCTATATTTCTTAGTCTTATCCTTTCTTCCAATAAGTTATATTTATTTTCATCTATTAAGTTATTAATTACTTGATTAAAGTAATTTGCATTTAGAGCATTATTTAATTTAAGCCTTTTCTTTTTTAAAAGATAATTTCTTAATATATTAAAAGAGAGGAAAATTAGAAAAAGAATAAAAAGAACAATAATATTTTTCATTAAAATATTTAAGTTTTAGGAAGCTAAAAAGTTTTTGTTTTTCTTATCACAAAATTATTTTTTGTAATAAGAGTGGAATCCTTTACTTCAAAACCATTAATTGCTGATATTTCTCCTTCTATTCCTTCTAGAGTTAACTGTTCTATAATTCCTTTTATTACTTCGTCTTCAACCAGTTTTCTATCAATTCTTTTGGGCGTAATATCTGTAAGCCATTTCGAAGTCTTTTTTTTTACAACCTCTTTTGCATTAGTTATTTTTAAATAGATTGCCATCTTTAAATATAATTGATTGAATTATAAGCAAAAATTTTTTTTATCTTTACTATTGTTATTACTTTACCACTCAAGAAATTGAAAATTATTAATAAAGATTTAAAAATTTTTCTTATATATGATTCTTAACGATCATATAAACTATTTTAATAAATGAAAAGTGACTAAATCTGTTTATTAATAATTTAATTCTTTAGTTGTATTAAAATAATTCAATCACCTTAAATATAGTTTATTATTTGAGATATAAAAGAGGAAAATTACCGTTTGGTTTTATAACCGTTTAATTTGCAAAAGGCGTTCGATAAGAAATCAGGCCTTTTTCTTACTATAGAAAAATTTATTCTATTTATTAATACTAAATTGACTTCGGAAATAGTTAAAATTTTATTTTTTTCGTTAAGAAATTTTGAATTTACATTGATTTTAGGACTTTTACCTATATTAAATACGCTTTCAATTGTTATTTTTTCACCAATATATAAAGGTAGGATATATTTTATTGAAGTATTTATTAAGGGCAAATCAAAACCATTTTTTGTTAGATCAAAGTAATTTACACCAACTTCTGATAAAGCCTTTATTCTACTTTCTTCAAGCCATTTAAAATAATTTCCATGCCACATTACTCCTGCATGATCTGAATCTTGCGGTAGTACAATTTTATTCATTTTCCAAACTGATTTCGCTGTCATATTAAAATTTATAATTAGTATATTTTTTATTTATAAACAAATAAAATTGATAATTGATATTGCTTATGATTATTCTTAATTAAAATAAAAACAATTGTATCCATAGTTATAAATTTATGTTTAATAGAAAATATAAAAGAAGAAAAATGAAAAAGATTTTTCAGTGGGAACAATATTTAAATTGGAGAAAAATGTCTCCTATTCAAAAGATAAATTTTAAAAGAGCCTGTTTATTCCCTTTTTTGGTTTATATAGTTTATGTCTTTCTTTATCAATACTCCATGCCAATTCTTATAATAATTGGAATATATTTTTTGATTAGATTTAAAAATAGAAATAAGTTAAGTAAATAGATTTTTTACAAATAAATTTATTTATTTAGTTTTGTATTCAAATAATAAAATTTGACCTATTAACTTTGCGGGCATAAGAGAATAGGAATAAATAAATTTTGTCTATGAAAAGGATTATTTTATTTTTTAGCTTAATAGTTTTTTCATTTTTTATCAGTGTGACGGGACTATTCGCAGAAGAAATTGAAAATTATGTAGAAAATAATACTTCTAATGAAATAGAGGAAATTAAAACTGATACAGAAAATAAAAAAGATATTTCTAAGCCTTCTCTAAAAGATATATTTGGAGATGAACAAACATTCCCATTTGTAGCAGGTTTCGGAAAAAATGTAGCAAATTAATATAAAACTTACTCCAATATGAAAGTATTTTTTGTTGAATATTATGAAAGGACTTAGAGTTATAGAACTTTCAGAAGCACTTAATCTAGAAAGTTCTGATGTTTTAGCTATTTGTGCAATTTTAAAATGTAAAGCATCTTCTAGAATAAGTATGCTTTCCTTTGAAGAATGTAAAAAAATTACAGATTACTATGAAAAAAATAATTAATTCTTCTTCTTAAGTAAATATAAATTTTTTATTTATTAAATCTCTTTGATCATTGTAACTAAAGTTGTATGAATATCTTCTTCTGATATTTCATTTTTAAAGTTTATAATTGCTGATTTTTCATCATATTTAATTTTAATGAACTTGTTATTAATTTCTTCCATATATGCATTTTTAAAATTTAATATTTTAGCATAATGTCTCAGGTATTTATGTACTGAATCAAGGTGATCCTTATTCATATGATTACAAACTCTTTTACTTGTTTCTGAACTAATTATTTTCATTTTTATTTTTTAACTTTAATTAAGTTAATATTCTTTTGTCTTTGTTTAAAGTCTTAATCATTAAAATTATTAATTCTTTAACTTCTTTAGGATCAATTGCTCTTACTAAGTTGTTACGTAATTTTGTGGCTCCTGGGAAATCCTTGCATGTCCATGAAATATGTTTTCTAGCTATTAATAAACCGTGATCGCCCTTTTCTTTTATTAGCTCATCTAAATGTTCAATAATTAACATTAATTTTTGATCAATATTTGGCTCTTTAAAACCTTTAATTTCCCTTATTGCATAATCTATTTCTCCTAGTTTCCATGGTGATCCAAGTATTGCTCTTCCTATCATTACACCATCAGCATTTGTTTGTTTTAAACAATTAATTGCATCAGCTGAATTTTTTATATCACCATTAGCAATTACTGGAATTTCTAATTTCTCTTTAACCTTTCCAATCATTTCCCAATCAGCAGTTCCTGAAAATCCTTGCTTCCTAGTCCTCCCATGTAATGTAATCATTGCTGCTCCAGCATTTTGGAGACTTAATAAAAAATCATCAATATTCTCTTCTTTATTGTCCCATCCAAGTCTTGTTTTGACAGTAACTGGAATTTGAACAGCTTCTACAACTCTTTTTACTAATTCGACAGCAAGATTACGGTCTTTAATTAATGCACTACCTCCTCCTTTCTTTGCTATTTTTTTTACTGGACAGCCCATATTTATATCAATTAGATAAGCTCCATAATCTTCAGCTTGTTTAGCAGCTTCAGAAACTGCGAATAGTCTATTGTCGAAAATTTGAACTCCCACAGGTCCCTGTTCCAATTCAAGTTCTTTTATTTTCTTGGTACCAAAACCTTGCTTTAGGCTTGATGCATTTATCATTTCGGTAAAAAGAAGCGAATCTGGCGCCCATTTACGAACAATTTTTCTAAATACTTTATCTGTAACTCCTGCCAAAGGGGATAACATAACTTTACTTTTAATTATTCTTGTAACCCCTTTGCCGATTAATTTTATATTTGATTTCATATTAGACTTTCATCTTTATATTTATATTATCAATTCATCACTTAAATTTAAAATTTATTTATTTCTTTTTTTCTTAAGAAACTTATAGTTACTTATTTAAGTTGTCATAATTAGATAATAATTTTGTTAACTTTAATATATCTAACTTTTAATTCATTATTTTCATTTTTATATCAATACTTCTTTCAATATTTCTTTTAATTGCTCCTACAAATGTTCACGCACTAACTACTAATATTGACTTCTCAAGTGCTCAAAGTTCTGTAGGCAAGAGATTTGCTAATGTTTTTTGTGAGGCCATAAATGAAGGATTAGATTCTGGATTCGCTAGTGAATATGCTTTAAATAACACTTATTTAAAATTTGTAGCTTTTCCAGATGATGATGAATATTTGGACGATCTTTGGCAATTTACTTCTAATAAAATTTCAGTAAAATGTGGAAATCTTGTTGAATTAAAAGAGTTAAAAGATTTAGAAATCTTTTTTAAAGAAGAAAGTTTAATTGCATCAAATAGGGAGCTTTATTTACCAACATTCGAGAATAATTAGCTTTATTTTTAATATGTATTAAAGTATATTTAGATTATAAAAATTTGATGAAACTTTTTGGTTTAAATTCTCCAGAAATATTTTTAATAACAGTTATTATTCTCTCTTTTCTGGGTACGAAAAGAATAGAAAAAGGGTATTTAAGT
>QCPO01000016.1 GCA_003212535.1 Prochlorococcus sp. AG-436-O11 | reverse complement strand
AAATTAATAATAAATAATTATCTTAAAACCTTTGAGTATTTTGAAACTTTCTTTATTGAAAGACATTTATTTTATAGATATTTGCCTAATACTTTAGATCTACTGTGAATCAAAGATCATTTAATTTAGAGCGATCAAAAACTGCTTTGTTAATTTTAAATGAGATCTTAATTGCACAATTATTTGTTTATTCTATATTTCAGCTCATCTTCATAAGCACCCTCATTGCCCCAAGTAAAAATTTGACCATCTTGTAATTTAACGGCTCCGCCTCCATAACTGAATTGAATATCTTTAATTTCAGAAGGCGGACTTAATAAAGTATCGATTGTTTTAAAATCATTTTGTGAATTCATCCCTAACACAACCATGCTTCCATCTTCTCTCATAGCAGCATAACTTCCATAACCACCAGCAAAGATCTGACTAAAACCTCCTTTATTAAGCTCTCTTTTTTGTCTTGAATTTAGATTGGAATATGAACCTTTCAATTGTATTTCGCCACTATCTGAAAGAGTAATGCTGCCACTATCTGTAGCTAAAGTTCCTGGACCTATTTTAGAATTTACATCTGTAAATTTACAATCATGAGACCAGGCAGAATCAGGACCATAACTATACAACTTTATACCAGTTTCCTGACCATTTATACATTCATTTTTAATTGCTTTAGGCGAAGAAATTAATTTTGTATTTCTACTATTTTGTTCATTTTTGTTGCATTCATGAAAAACATTCCCTACAAAAAAACAACTAATATTCTCATTTAAGTAATCATAATAATAATTCGGAGTTTCATTTTGATTATCAGCAATTGCTGCAACCTTTCCGTCAGATGATTGCCCCAAGCAACTATTAGTATCTCTTGTCGCAATTGAATAACCTTTAATTGGTAATAAGGTAAATGTTTCTGGAGCTTCTAAATCTCTATTGCTTTCGCATTCTCTTTGAATATTTTGTAAAGCAGTCTTAGCCGCAAATGCTCTTGTCCTTCTTACATATCTGTTGAAAGCTGTAAAACCTAGTTGAGCAAGAATTGCAGTAATTATTAAAACAACTATTAATTCAATAAGAGAAAATCCTTTATTTAATGGGGAAATTAAAAATCGTTTTTTCATATAATATTTGATTTGATTTTTAAATTCTATACAAATTAAGAGAAATCTTTAGTTTTTTAAGCATTGAAATTTCTATTATTATAAATGATAATAGGGCTCAGAATTTATTTCCTAATGATCTTAAAAAACTAAAAAAATTTCTTATTGTTTAAAAATCTGAATAAAAAATATAAATTCATTTATATTCACTTAAATTTAAATTAATTTATTAGTAAATGTCTAAAAAGAATTTAATTAAGTTTTTGGATAAAGCAGATAATGATCTAGATGCTTTTCCATTTTGGGCTGCTTTTAAAAAAGCTTGCTCTGAAAATCCAATTAAAGAACTAGGAAATAATTTTACTCCAGGTAGACAAGCTTTATTAATATTATGGGAAGCTAATGTACAAACAAAAAATAAAAAGGGTGAGATAAAGTCTATAAATTTAGATGATAAAAATATTGATGAAAAAATTGATCAGTTGAAATCAGATATCATTGGACATTTTTTTGAAGAAACTTTAGATGAAAAAGCCCTTAAAAGATTTTTTAAAATGGTAACTAATAAAGTTTCCGAAATATAATTGACTTTTGAATTCGACAAGTTTAAATTTAAGTGCAAAATTTTTGAATCA
Organism: Prochlorococcus sp. AG-436-O11; assembly: GCA_003212535.1. Taxonomy (GTDB): domain Bacteria; phylum Cyanobacteriota; class Cyanobacteriia; order PCC-6307; family Cyanobiaceae; genus Prochlorococcus_A. Next base: position 21,135 of record QCPO01000016.1, on the reverse strand, counting down.
AGTATTTGCCAGCTGACAGGTTATCTTGATAACTATAAGCTTCCTTTTCTAGAGATATTTCGTATTTAGATAGATTTTTATAAACTTTACTAGATAATAAGTAATTTTTTTCTTTGTTCATTTTTTCACTTATCCCAATTAATTTTGGTAATGAATTGATTGAACCGCCTTTACAAGATTGAGCAACATGAATCATTTCATGATTGAGGATCTTTGAAAATGTTAATGAACCTGCATTTATTGTTTTACTATCAATCTTAATGATTTGTTTTTCGGGTAACCAATAAGCCGAACCTTTTTCTTCATTAAGGTCTACTAAGAAGACTGATATACCTAATTTATTAAGGAACTTTAGTGTTTCTTTAATGAAATTTTGTTCTTGATAAAAATTTATAGGATTTTTTATTAAATAAATTAACTCTTTTTGTGATAGTTCCCTTTGAAAATTACTTTTTTTGTAAATTATTGATTGTGAACTATCTGGATTAGTTATTATTATTGGAGCATTTCTTTTGTCTGCTTTTTTTAAAAGTCTTAAGATCAAATTTATATTTGAATCTTTTATATAAATTTCATACTTTTCAGCTCTTAAATGATTAAAATTATTTACTCCACAAAAAATAATTAAAAATAAAATTAATTTATTTTTTAAATCTTTATCAAGTAATTTCAAAGGAAAAATTAATATCTTTATTTTTATAAACCTAACTAACAGTGTTCATCATATTAAACATTGGTAGGTACATTGCAACCAAAATAAAAGCTACTACTCCGGAAACAAATACTATCATTAAAGGTTCTAATAATGATGTTAACCCTTTAACCGATGTTTCTACTTCATCTTCATAGAAGTCAGCCAATTTATTAACCATTGCACTTAGTTCTCCTGTTTCCTCTCCTATCCTAAACATAGATGTAAATAGGAGTGGAATAACTTTTTCTGATGATAAGACCTTATATAAAGGCTGACCATATTGTATTTCTTCATTCATTTTGTTTACTATCCTTTTGAAAACTCTGTTCCCAATAGTTCTTTTTGCGATAAGCAATGATTCAAGGATAGGAACGCCTGCAGAATTTAGAGCAGATAATGTTCTTGAGAAATTAGCAAGTGATGATTTTGTAATTATGTCTTTTGTTAATGGTAATTTTAATAAAAGCGAGTCTTTCCAAATTTGAAATGATTCTTTTTTAAATAAGACTTTGGAGGTCAATATTAGGAGAAATAATAATGGAATTAATTTAAGAATTTGTATGGGGTCCCTCAAGAATTTTGATGCATCTACCATAAATTGTGTTAATCCTGGTAAATCAGCCCCTGAGGATGAATACATATCTTGGAAGACTGGAATAACAAATAAAAGCATTATTATTACTACTATTACTGTTAGAGCAAAAATCGCCAAAGGATAAGCGAGGGCACTCTTAATTTGTCCTTTTATTTTTGATAAACTTTCAAGTAAAGTTGATTCTCTTTCAAGAACTTGATCTAATAAACCTGCAGTTTCTCCAGCTGATACTAGAGCTAGATACATTTCATCAAAAACATCTGGATACTTTTCAAGTGTGGATACTAAACTTGAACCTCTGCTTATAGATATGGCGGCATCTTTAAAAACTATTCTTAAAGATTTGTCGTCAGTACTTTCTGAAATTATATTTAAAGCTTCTAAGAGTGGTAGACCTGTTCTTAGCATTGAAGCAAGCTGTTTGGTTACTAAAGCTAAATTTTTTGTTGAAGGTTTTTTTATTCTTTTTCTTACTTTTTTTCTAGATTTTAATTTTAAACTTTGAAACCTGTCATTTTGCCTTACTCTCTTAGAAAATTCCTTTTCGGCAAATTTCTCTTTATTAGAGGAGCTTTTACTATCAGTTGGATTGGTTTTTTTTAAAGACTTTTTAGCAGTTTCTTTCTCTTTACTTTTTTTTTCGAGAATAGATTTCAATTCTGGATCATTTATAAAGTTATAATCCATTTGATTAATTTATCAAAGGTTCTTCAATTTCTAACAAGCTAGATAAAACATTACTTTTGTTACATTTAAAAAATGCCTCATCTCTTGAAATAAATCCCTTTTTAATTAATTCACATAATGACTGTTCTAGGGTCTGCATTCCAAATTTAGCTCCGATTTGAATTTGAGAATATATCTGTGGAGATTTAGATTCTCTAATTAAATTTGCAATAGCATTATTATTAACCATTATTTCTGCAGCTAAATTTCTTTTCCCATCCTTAGAAATACATAAAGTTTGAGATATAACCCCTATTAAAGATGATGATAATTGGACCCTTATTTGTTGTTGTTGATCTGTCGGAAAAACATCAATTATCCTATCAATAGTTTGGCTTGCAGAAGAAGTATGAAGAGTTCCTAATACTAAATGTCCTGTCTCGGCTGCCGTTATTGCTAGGCTTATAGTTTCAAGATCTCTCATCTCACCAATTAATATAACGTCAGGATCTTCTCTTAGTGCACTTTTTAAAGCATTAGCATAAGATTTTGTGTCCTCTCCAATTTCTCTTTGACGTATTAAGCAATTTTTATTTTCAAATACAAATTCAATAGGATCTTCAATCGTTAATATATGACTAGACTGATTATTGTTTATCCAATTCAAACCACTTGCTAAGGTAGTGGTCTTTCCAGATCCTGTAGGACCTGTTACTAAAACCAACCCTCTTGGTCTATTCAATAGTTGTTGAACACTTTCAGGTAACCCAATGTTAGAGAAGCTTGGAATATTATTATTTAAAGCTCGCATTACACAAGAGACCTTACCTCTATCAAAAAATAGGTTTATCCTAAATCTTGCTATACCATCTAAACCAAAGCTACAATCAAAGTCTTTATTTGCAAGAAAATTATCAAATTTATTTTTGCCTATTATCGACACAATTTCCTCTCTTAAAACCTTTGAAGAAATTGGTGATGAATTAGCAGGCATTATTTGACCTTGTACTCTAAAGTATGGAATTGTATCTTCAGTGAGATGTAAGTCTGAGCCATTGCGCTTAATGAGCTCTTCCATTAATCTAATTATTTTAGATTCAGTTAAATTAATCATTATTCGGAGTCTTCAAGTAAACATACCCTTTCAACTTCCTCTAGAGAGGTCAATTGTTGTTTTACTAATTCTAAACCATAATTTAGTAGTGTTCTCATACCATTTTTTATAGCACATTCTTTTATTTGATCTGCATTGCCTGATTTCATTATTAATTCTCTTATATTTTCATTTACCTTCATTACTTCATAAAGTCCTAATCTACCCTTGTAACCAGAACCATTACAAACTGGGCAATTATTTTTATTTTCCAAATTTGATGAATTACTATTTTGGCTTGAATTATTTTTGGTATTAGCCTTTCTAATTTCTGTAATTCCATGTTCAAATGCTAACTTATCTTTAACAGGATCCACTTGAGAGACATAACTGCATCTATTACATACTTTCCTTACCAATCTCTGAGCCATTACTCCTACTATCGATGATCCAATAAGGTATGGAGGTACTTCCATTTCGGCAAGCCTTGTAATTGCAGTCGAAGTATCATTTGCATGTAGTGTTGTGAAAACCATATGACCGGTTAGTGCTGCTTCCATCGCGGTATGAGCAGTCTCTTTATCTCGTGTCTCCCCAACAAGAATAATGTCTGGATCTTGTCGCATTAAAGATCTTAATGCTCTTGCGAAATCTAGGCCTTTTTCTCTTATGACCTGTACTTGATGAATACCATCAAGGGTATATTCAACAGGATCTTCAACTGTAATGATATTTACATCTGGAGTATTCCTCTCATTTAAAATTGAATAGAGGGTTGTAGATTTACCGCTTCCAGTTGGACCAACGACAATTAATATCCCATAAGGTGAATTACCCATATCTCTTACTGATTTAAGTTCTTCATCAAAATTTATTAACTTATCTATTTTTAATAAAGAAGTATCAGATTGTAAGACTCTAAGTACAATTTTCTCTCCCCATTTACCAGGTAATGTACTTACTCTAAAATCAAGTATATTTTCATTGATTTTATATCTAAGTCTGCCATCTTGAGGTAATCTTCTTTCGGCAATATCTAACTTACTCATTACTTTTATTCTACTTGTTATTGCTCTAGACCTTGCTTTTGGAAGTGAATAAACTTCTTGCAAAACCCCATCAACTCTATACCTGATTCTCATTCTTTCTTCTAAAGGCTCTGCATGTATATCCGAAGCCCCTAATTTATTTGATGCTGATAGTATTGAACTAACTGCTGCAATTACAGGATCAGAAACTTCCTTGAATTCTGAATCATCGAAAATATCATCTTGATCTAATTGGACTTCATCTTCTGAGTCAAAAAAATCAAATTTTTCATTATTTGATTGCGTTAAAACATTAGAGATAAGATTGTTATCTTCATTTTGTGGGGGATTGTGATTGTTTGAATCAGTTTTAAAACTAATTGGTTTATTTTTTTCAATATTTTTTTGTTCCCACTCATCACTACTTATTTGTTTCGTTGTAATCTTTATCTTTATTTCAGATTCCAATTTATTTATAAATTCTAGGACTTTCTCGTAGTTTGGATTCATTGCACCAACAACTATTTCCTTTTCACTAAAGGACAAAATAATAATTCCTAAAGTTTCTCTAACCGAGAAAGAGACATAATTATCTAGATTCTCTTTTAAAGCATTGAGATCTCTGTTTGATTTCATTTAAAATTTTAAAATCTAAATGTTAAAATAAATTCTTTATCTTATAGTAATAATTATAATCTTAATTAATGTATTATTAAATTACTTTCTAAATTAATTAGTAAATTTTAAAAGGATTTCATGAGAAAAATCTTAAAAACAGGTTTTTTTATATTTTTAATAAATGGGTATTTTAATCCAATATTTAGTTTTCAAGATACAAATAATAATTTTAAAACGAATCAAAAAAAATTAAACCAAATTTTTTATAAGGATTTACAATTAGCCACTAAAAATAGTTTAAAAAATAAAGACTTTACTTTTAGAGAGATTCCTGATTACTCAATTGAAAAATTAAAAAATAGTGTCAAAAAAAATAAAGATCCTTTCAGAGAAAATATTTTATCTACAGAGAGTTCTTTTGAAGATCTTTATATAGTATTGGTGGGACTATTTAAAATTAATAACGAAAAGACTGCTATGTTTATTACAAAAGATGGAATTAAGAACTACATAATTGGAGATAAAATAAGAGATTACTATGTAATAAAAAATATAGATTTACTTTCTAAAGAAGTCCTTATAACAGATGGTAATGAACAAAAATTTTATAAATTCCCTGAAAAATGAAAAATTATAGAAAATTAATATTATTCTTTAAAAGAAAATATAATATACTACTTGATACAGAATTAAAATTACCTTTTAAAAAACAATCAATTCAAAATAGTAATTTTTATAAAATAACAGAGAATAAAATTAATACTTTTTCAAAATTTTTAAAAGGTAATATTAATATAAAATTTTTTGAAAGTAATAGTAAAGATAATTATTTTAAAAAAGACTTTAACTTTATTTCAATACATTATTCAGAAAACAATTTGATAATTTCTAGAAATATTCAAAATAACGAAAGCATAAAAATTAAAAAAGATATTTCTATAAAGATTCCTGGAGATATAATTGATGGTGATAAAATTCTGAATTTCGAATCCCTTTTAAAAATTATTCAAGATATAATTTCAGTTGTTGGTAATAAGCAAATACCTTTATTATTAACTCTTAGTTCTAAATTCTTCATATGTAAAACTTTTAGTAAAAAAGAACTATCTTTATCTAAGAATATAAATTCTAAACTCATTGCAATGAGCCCTTTTATTGAGGAAAATACCACTATAAGAATAAAAGATGAAGCTAATATTGATGCACAAGAATCAATCAAGGTTGTTTTTTCTAGAAAAGATATTATTCAATCATGGGTAAAGGTTTTATCTAAATTAGAGAACCCTAAAATTGGTATTTCTAATGGTTATCTTGAACTTACAGAATCTTTTTTAAAGTTTGATTCAAAAGTAGATTCTTATATTATTGCTGATGTAGATGCATTTAATACTACATTATTCTTGAAAAATAAAAATTCATATTTAATTTCATCAATTTTGCCCTTTGGAAGTGATCTATATAATTCAGAAAGTGATGAGATTCGATTACAATACTTCAATAGATTGAAAAATTCCGCTGAAAATTTAATTAAGGAGAATGATCTTAGTAAAAAGATAAAAATTTATATTTGCGGAAATGGTCTTGATTTATTAAAGAAAAAAGAAGAGTCTTTACCTCATAAATTAATAGAAGTAGATTTTTTATTTAGGAAAAATATAAATTATGAAAATGAACAGTTATCTAATGCTTATTTTCATAATCAGAGTTATACGCTTTGTCAAAATAAAAGTAATCTTTCCTTTAATTTCTTAGATAATTATTTAAATATTAATAGATGGGATATTAATAAGGAGGTAAATGGATCACTTAATAAATTTAGTGAATTAGATATTTTTTCTAAATACCTCAAACAATTTTTTGAAGTTATCATAAAACAAAAAAAAGTTTTTTACCCAACTGCTTCTGTTCTTATTTTAACTTTATTAGTATGGTTGATTTCGCTTCCATCTATTTTAACAGTCAAAAGATTAAAAAATAACCATATTAAATACCAAACTGATATTAATGAATTAAGAATGATAAAGATTTTTATTGAAGAAAATATTGACAATGTTATTTCATTATCTACTATCTATAGGAGTCAATCTCCAGCATATTTATTTGCTAATTTTATTCAAGAGACTATTCCAGAGGATGTTAAAATATCGAATTATTTATTAAATAAATCAGGATTTAGATTTGAATTTATGACTAAAGATATAGAGAGTGTAAATAAACTTATAAAACTTCTATCCACAATACCGCTTATTGATAAAGATTCAATATCTATTGACTATATAAGAGAAGTACCTTCTGGGAAAGGCAAAAATGTCATCTTAGAATTAAATGGGAAATTAATTAATCTTTCTCTTGAGGAAAGATTAAAATATAATTTAAATTTTGAAGATCTTGGGAAATATACAAAATTAAATATTTTTTCCGATATCAAAAATATTTTGGAGAGAAATCATGGAAGACAATAATCAATCAATAAGTGAATTTATACAAAAGTTAAAGACTATTGATATTGGGGAGTTATTAGAAAAAGCTCAAACGATAAAAATTGAAGATCTTAGATCCTTAAAGTTGAAAGATATATATGGCTCTAAATTATTTTTTCCTTTTATAGGTACTTTTTTAGCAATTAGTTCAATTATTTGGATATTTTTACCTACCTACAGAAAAACAAATCTAATCAGAACTCAATCCGAATTATACAGAAATGAAACTATTCAATTAGAATCTTTAAAGAAAAATCTTAATAATAGCCTCTTAATCAGAAAGAAGATAAAAGAAAAGACTGAAGAATTAAATTCTTATATAATTAATAAAAATAGTTTAATTAATATTCCAAGATTATTAAATGATTCGGCGAAACGCGCAAAGATAAATTTAGTAGAAATAAGACCAATTTCAAAAGATTCAGTATCTTGTTATTATTCAGATCAACAGAGAGAAACTATAAACTCCATTCAAAGAAATTTTAAAAGAAATAATACATCTACAGCCCAAAATATTTTTCCAGAATTAGAGATTAATCAAAACGCAAAAGATAATCAATCTATTCCAATAAATCATCAACAGTTTAAACCTTCGAATAAAAGGTTAAGAAATATTTTTTCTATTCCTGCTAATCAAATCGATTCTCAATTTAATTCTAATTTTTATCTACTAAATCTTGAGGCAAGTTATTTAAATTCTATAGACTTTATAAGAAATCTACAAGATTATAAAGTATCAATTATCCCTATTTGTTTTGAACCAAAAGGGTTAATATTAAATCAGGCTTCTCAAAGACGTAATTCTTATGGGTCAAAAATTAAAAATAAATTAAATATTCGATTTATTATTAATGTCCCAACAGAGTAAAATTAATTAAAAGGTATGATAAATTTATCTTTCATGAAGATTAAAAAAAATAAAGCATTATTCTTATTAATGTTTTTAATACTTCCTGTTCCAATTCTTACCTCTGAAAATATAGACTTTGATAATAGAAAAAAGTCGCCTATTTATGTAGATAATCAGTCAAATAATACTACTCTGAAGCTAAATACTACAGAAAATAATACAGAATTAATAATTACAAATATCGGAATTAATTATAAAATAAAAAGTAAAACTTTAGATGAAGAATTCTCGTTAGAAATTGAGCCTGAAAATAAAATAAACCTTATATCAGATTTGCAAAGTATCTCTTTGCCAAAATATGGAGTCAAAACAGCCACTTTAAGAAAAATTGATAATAAAATACAGCTTAAACTTCTCACAGAAGATAATCTAAACATTGAGAAAATAAATATTTCAAAAAAAGAAAAAGATATTTTTGTATCAATACCTAAAGTGGGTAATATGTCTGAGTCAAATAAGAATTTATTCAAAAAACCATTTAAAATTGTTGATAAAAAAAATAATCTGCGAAAAGATAAGGCAAGTGCTCCACCTCTAGGGGATATTGCAGTAGGAACTAATTATATTCCAAATCCTAATTTAATAGATATTGACGGACCTGAAATTACAATTGTTTTTAGGAAGACTCCAGCCAAAGAAGCTCTAGAATATTTATTATCGAAAACTAATTATGACTACGTCTGGGTAAATGCTGATCCTTCATTTAAAGAAGGATTAAATACATCTAATTCAAAGATTGACGAACCAAGATTAGTTTCATTAAATATTAAGGATTTAGAGTTTGCGAAAGCTTTTAATGCGATTCTAATGGCCAGTGGGTTGCAAGCTAAATTAGAAGGGAGAATCGTATATATAGGTCCAAACGTTAGGGATACAATTTTTTCAGAAAGAATTTCAAAAATCTACAGACTCAATCAAACCTCTGCTAATGCAGCGGCATCTTATCTTGCAAATCTAGGAGCAAAAGTTACAAAAATCTCGACAATAAGCACTGCAGTTACGCAAGGTGCTACCCAGTCAGAAACTGTATCAGGTGCCTCTAGTGCGTCAACAACCACTCAAAGCACCACAACTTCAGTAGAGGCTTATGGCTCAGAAATTGGACCACTTGTTGGATTAATCGCAACTACTGATGACAGGCTTGAGACGATTACTTTAATAGGACCAACAAAATTAGTATTTGTTGCAGAAGAATTCCTCAAAAAACTTGATCTTAGACAAAGACAAGTTGCACTTACTGTAAGAATTCTAGATGTGAATCTTTCTGATGGAAAAACTTTAGATAATAGTTGGGCAATGCGGCAAAATAATAACTTTATTGTTAATGATAATGGAAAACTATTAGCCGCTTTTGGAAGGGTTTTACCTCCAGATGAATCAGGAGATTTCTCCTCTAGTGCTACAGCTGCTATTAAAGCTAATCCTGGATTGGACTATTTAAATAATACTTTTCTAAATTTTTTGAGAGGACAAATAGAATCTAAAAACACCAAAATTCTTGCTAGTCCAACCCTAATCTTAAACGAGTTTCCTGGTCAGCTTGGAGGGGAATCTGTATCATTCTCAGATATCTCGAATTCACTTAAATCAGGAACTATTGGAAGGTCATTTGGTAATGAAGCTTTTGTCGTGGTTGGTACTCAGGTTCCAATAAATTGCACTGCTTCTGAAGATTCTTCAGTCCCTTCATTTTCCTATGGGATTAGAGGTTTGACATTTGGAGCAAGAATATTAAAGATTGATGATAATGGTTTTGTTACCTTTGCTATTTCGCCTGCAATTACGGCCGCTTCAGAACAAAGAAATATAACTAATTGTGGGACTATAGATTTATTAGCAACAAGAAGATTAGATAGTGGAACTATTAGAGTAAGAGATGGTAATACCCTAATAATGACTGGAGTATTAAATACTACTGATAAAGAAACTGTTAAAAAATTTCCAATATTAGGAGATATACCTTTGATTGGTCAGCTTTTTAGAAATACAGCATCTTCTAAGGAAACAAATGAGCTTGTTATTATGGTTACTCCACAAATTTTAAAAGGTAGCGATCAAACTTTTACAAACGTTGAAAATACCTATATGCCAAATACTGATGATATTTCATCTATGATGAATATTGAAAAATAATATAAATAATTATTTAATTACACTACACTTCCCACCATTTGCTGATGCTAATCTACCCATCCAATTATAAGCGTTGTACCAGTGGTTGCATGTTTGAAAAGACCCATTGTCTATAGCTAAAGAAATAGTATCAATTCTAGCGGCCCCCCCTAAACTATCCTTCCTTTTTTCATTATTATATTCTGTCATACAGCCATCAATAGAGTGATAAGAATTTCTTGAATCGCAATATGGCCTTAAATTACTTGGAATACCATCTGAAAGAATAATTATTTGATCAGTATCTAAGTCCTCTATTGCTTTTTTGATTGAGCTTGATGGCTTTGTATCTAACTGATAAGCACTTAATTCGCTTACCCATTTAATTGCCTTTGATCTATTTTCAGAATTGGCAAGTCTTGGTTTGTCCCACATTTTAATATCATTTGTACCAAACGCTATTACTTGAAACTTTGTGTTTCTTAAATTAGCTATGGATTTTATTAATTGATCCTTAACTGCCTCAATTGGGATTTTCCCTTGTATACGAAATCGTCTGCTTCTAAAACCCATTGAGCCAGAATTGTCTATTAGAAAAGTAACATTACCTATAATCTTTGTTCCAAATAAATGGCAGGAATTAGAGTTATTACAAATATTATTTTGATTAGCTGAATTTGAGTTATCACTTATCCCCATTAAAACATCATCTTGTATTCTATTGTTTGCTCCAGAAGTTTTTGTTATGTAAAGATTTTTTCCTCCATATCTCTTAACATTTGCAGTAATACTTATTTCAGCAGTTCTCCTATATCTATCAACACAGAGAGAAATACCTTTTTTTGATACTTTCGTCCAGTTTTCCGAGCAATTAATTTCTTCTAACGAGTTTTTGCTTATTTCTCCTGAAATAAGTGAATCCGAGAAAGATGCTGAAGTATAGAATCCTTTGCTATCAATTCCAGGACCAAATCTTCGCAATTCAAATGATGTATCATTTGTTAAATTCGCTTGATCTACTTTTAAATAATAAATAACAGGGCAATTAATATCAGTCCATGAATTACCAATCCCTGAACCTGTTGAATAAGCCGCACTTTCTGTAGCTTGACTAGGTAAACTTATACCAACTAGAAATTCACCGGTTGGCAAAGAACAATTTGAATCTATATTATTTTTGTTTATAAAAATTTTTTTCCCACTCTTGATTTCATCAACAATAAAATCAGTTGCAATGTCGATTTTTGAAAACAACTCAATTTGAGATTTATCATTTTTGTTTGCATTAGAAACTATATTTGATAAGTAGTATCCAACCAAAAGAATAATCATTGAAATAGAACTTGAGAGAATAAGTTCTACTAAAGTGAAAGCAGAATTAAAATATTTTTTCTTTGTTCTGTATAAACTTTTTTTCATATTAATCTTTTAATTAGATGGAGGGCACCAACTATGTGCCTCATTACTTAAATTTATAACTGTCCATAATTTATCAAAATCTTTTGTTTTTACTTGATATTTTATTTGTGCGATGGAAAGATCTAATGAACTATCATTTGCACTATACAAAGGAGCAGAAGTTCTTAAACTTCTAGTAATAGTTACACCTCCACCAGAAAGTACTTTATTTCTTATTTGCCCTTTATTTGAAGCTTGATTTGAGCCTGGTATCCATGAAGATGGCTCCCAACTAGGAAGGTTTATTATTCGAGAATAAATGTTTCTGCAACTACCTAGTTCTGTATTATAAGAAGCTGAATTTCCATTTGATGAAGGATTGAAATTATCTGACCATAATTCGGATTTCAATTTTTCAATATCTCTTCTGATTTCGTCATTTACTGCGTTTGTTATATTTGCATTAAAAATTACTTTTAGACGCGCAGAAATGAAGTACAGAGAATAAGAAGTAAGTAACGTTAAAAAGACCAGGCTTAATACTGTTTCAATAAGTCCAAATCCATTATCTTTTTTAAATTCAACAAAATGTTCCTTCATTTTGAAACACTAAAATCTCTTAATGTATCCCATACCTTTATACCTCTACCCCTATAGTATGGAACTCCATAATTTAGGTTAGATTTGCTAAATCGAGATTTCAAACCCTTTATGAATTTATTGTCAAATTGCCAATTAGTAGTATTTGTTCCGTCCAAACATATGTTTTTTGCCCATACTGCACCATTAATATATAGATCTTTTTTTAAGTTTTTTGTTTCTTTTAAATCTATACCATAGTAATTTATCCAAGGAATGTTACCTTTAGCTTTCAGAAAGGGTGAACTTCCTAAATCTAATTTCCATATTCTCCCATTGGTATCCTTATCAACAATTACTGCTTCATCATTAGAAAAATTAAATCCCCTCAAACTATAGATATTTGATTCGGAATCCCAAACTAAAACCATATTAAGCATTGTGTTTAATCCTGGATCACATGATTCACATCTACTCCCAACTCCAATTATGTGCAAATTATTCATGTTATTAGATATTGTGGAATTTAAATCAGTTACATAAGGAATTAAATCCATATTTACTGTTCTAAAAAGCTTAGGCCTTCTATTCTCAAAAGATCTTCCTTCTGGATCATTGATCATTGCATAAACACCTTTAGAAATAACAACTAATTTATTTCCTTTTAATGGATTCTGGTAGAAACTTGTAGGAAGAGAAGAAGTGGAAAATGTGGTATCAGTTGCATGAACAAAGGCACTAAATTTTTCTCTGAAGCTATCTCCGGTGCTACTTATAAAAAAAGTATTGTTTGGAATATCTTTACTTTTTAAGTTTATACCTCCAGATCGGGAACATTCCAAAGCTTGCTTTTTTGCAATATTAGGAGAGTTGATTTGGTCAAAAAGTATAGTTAGATTTTCTGGCTTACCAGATCCGCAACTATTATTGGCAGAACCATCTCTATGACAAATTCTACCTCCATTGCTAATATCAATCGATCCTTTTACTACTAATGTAAGAGGTGCTTCATTAGTGGTAACAATACCAAAAAATGCATTTTCACCCTTAACTATTAAATTATCAATATAAGCAGTTCTTTCATAAGATTTATAATTGTCCCAACCGTTTGTTTCGAAGAATCTACAATTTGTCCATCTTTCCCAAGAGCTTTTTGGTGTACAAGAAATTTCACCTAAACTCCATGGACTTGTTTGTCCTTGGCTAGTTTTATTAGAAACTTTTGGTCTGTTTGGGATATTTAATGGTTGAACCCATAAGCCGCCTTTAGTGGGTAAAGATTTAGATTTGTTTATTCCAGATAGAAATTCAATATTTCCGCATTCTTGAGGGGAATAAATATTTTTCCTCCAGATAATTGAACCAGATTTATCTCCAATTATGTTTAAATTTCCCAAATAAATTGAGTTTTTATCTAATTCATTTTCACCTGCACTTATAAATGCAAAACCCGATTCAGGTATCGTTGATATTACATCAATATTTATCCTTAATTTATTTATAGAAGTTTTAATATTAGATCCTTTAGATTTAGTCATCCCTTCGATTAAAAAAGAAGTTTCACCTGCAAATTCTGTTCCAACATAATCAGAAGATTTTATTGAAAAACTTTGCCTATGTTTAGATAAATTATTAGGATTCAGTTCAAGCAAATCATCTTTATTATCGATGAAACTGGATGCGTATGATCTATAAAGCCCCCAATTAATAGGTTTTATAGGTTTAGATGAGATATGGTAAGTACACATTGGAGCGACTTGCCTGCCAATGCAATCATTTTGATTAGAGCCAAAACACCAATCTCCATCTGGCCAAAATAAAGAAGATAAATTATTAAACTCACCTTTTTGAAAAGTTCCTGGCCACTCTCTCCCAGAGCTACCGGGATTAAATATTGGGCATTCTTCATCCTTCATGGATGAAGAACAAGATTTTGAAAGCCAAAAATAGTTATACGCTCTTTCTTGACTGTTATTGAAAAAAGCTTTTATTGTACTTATACCACTCTCTGATGCATTCTTAGATTGCATTTCTAAGGTTTTAAATCTTGTTGTGGAATATCTATTTATAGTGGAAGAGAGTAAAGCTGTTAAACTTGTTACCATCAATAATGCTAAAAGCAATATTTGCGGTAATGCAAAACCTTCTTCTTCGTTTTGATTAAAAAAAAACTTAAAAAGAATGAATTTCAATATTTAAATTTTTAACAACTTGGTGTATTTGGAGTGCCTTCACTAGTGGCGTCAATTACTTTCGATGCTCCAGTCTGATTGTTATAACATCCTGTCACTCCCCTTCCTTTAGGACTTCCTGTTGGGTCAGCCACAAATCTTGTTTGATTACTTCCATAAGTCATTTTTATCTTAAAAGCACCACTTGGGGCATTCCAGTCACCTCCACTTGTGATTGCTTTTGGAGCTAATGAAGCACATTCAGTAGTAGTTGCTTTATCACACCCTGTTATTTGGATATATTCAGATAAATGTTGTGCATTTTGAGCTGCGCTTCCAAATTCAGTGAAATATGCCTGTGAAGCTTTTACATAAGTTGCTATAAGCGTAGAAGCTTCCTTTTGTCTTGCTTTATCACTAGCATTTCTAAAGGCAGGAACTGCTATTGATGAAAGAATTCCTATTATTACAACAACTACAATTAATTCAACCAAAGTGAATGCAGAATCAATGTTTTTGTTTCTCTTTGCAATGTAATCTAAAAGTCTTAACTTTAGAGTATTTTTCATGTTAATTTCTTTGCTTATTATAATTTATACATTTTTTTCGATTTTGGAAACTACTTAAAAAAAATTGTTTTATTTGAAAAAAAAAATTCCTTTTTTCTCTTTTAAAATATCTACTCTAATATTTTGATTATATTACTTTTTTGAACAAAATCTATCAACTAAAAATGAATTGTATCTACTAACACCATAATCATAATGAGTTTGATATTTTGAAATATATATACCATTATCTATGACACCTGTTGGAGGGTTTACCAGTAGGCATCTAAACGAATCATTAAATCCATTTGATTGTTCCTTTAAACCCACTAATATTACATATGAATTGCCAAAGTTTCTTTTATTATTTACAAATACTTGACCTTTTGGAGTAAATTTTAAATCTCCACTTACAAATTGAAAAATATTTTTTGTTATTTTCGGGACCTCAAACCTTAAATTATTGATAATTTCTTCAGATCCATAACAATCTAATTGAAATGGTTTTATATCGTTATAGTTGCTATTAGCTTCACTTTTGAAATTAATAATTTTAATTGTTTTTAAGTCACAGGATATACCATATCTTCTTGTTTCTCTTTTGATTTGTTCTAAAAAACTATTTAATTTTGCGAGATAAGAATCTCTCTCAAGTTGAATAAAATATCTTCTTAATGAAGGATAAGTGATTGAAACTAATATTGAAATAACCGATAGAACAGAGATAATCTCAATAAGAGTAAAACCTCTATTTAAAAAAAAATTTTTAAATCTTAATTTATCTTGCATTTAAATTGAAAATTTAGAAGCGATTTTATTTAAATATACTTGTGCTGAAGCCATTATCTAAATCATTAGTGAATTTTGCATTTTTTGGGATTTGATTTCTTAGAGCATCTTTATAAGCATTCCAAAAACTAAATGCATCAGATTCAATTCTTTGCTCAGGAAAACTAAAAAATGATTTTTTATTTTTAAATGAGATTCCCAGAAGGTCAAGGATTTGATTCTTGATCTTTAAACTTTCCTCAAAAGTATATCCTTTTTGATAAAAACTTTTTTTAATTTGATCTGTGTTTTTTTTATTAAAATTATACTTTCCAATAGTTTTTGATGAAAAAGATTCTGTTTGAAAATATGTATTAAAAGTTTGAGCTTTTGCTCCTTTGATATTTTTGGAATATTCAAAGCATATGCTTGATAAGATAATCAAAAATATTGAAATAAAACTATTTTTCATTTTTAATTTTAATTTAAATTATTTTATATCAACTGAAAAAATATTTCAGGAAAAATTGAAAAACAATATTCTAGAAGTTATCTCTTCTCCTAATATTAAAAATAAGTAAGCACCTAAACATAAAAAAGGCCCGAAAGGTATTCGATCAGTTTTAAACAGACTAATAATATAGATTATAAAAATATAAATTGCTGCCAAATATATAGAAAAAATTAATGATATCAGCATTCCCTTTAGACCTAGCCAAATAATGAATACTGCTAATAGCTTAGAGTCCCCTGATCCAAAGGGAACTTTACCTCTTAAGAGAAAATAAAGATAAGAAAATAATTCTAAGAATAATATCGTTAGAATAGAAAATAATATGCGAAACAGAATTAAATTAATATGAAAAGCATGATTACTAAAAAATAGAATTGTTAAAAATCCAAGTACATAATTAAATGTATTTAATTTATTTGGAATTGTTAAAGTATCAATATCTATTAGAGATATAAGCAATAAATTACTAACGAAAATACACTTTATAAAAATATCAACAATCCTATTGCTACTAAAAATAAAATAGAAATTGTGGCTGTTCAAAATAAATAAACATCCTAAAATTATTTCAATTATTGAATATTTCAAAGGGATTTTAAATCCACATGAATTGCATTTCTTCTTAACAAAAAGTTGTGAAAATATTGGGATTTTTTGATGCCAATTTAGTGCCGTTTTACAATTATCACAAAAACTATTAGGAAAAAAAATTGATTGATTTCTGGGAATTCTATAACGCGCTAAATTAATAAAACTTCCACAAGAAGCTCCACAAAAAAATATTAAAAAGTTATTTAAATAATTCATATAATTAAATTAAGAGTCTTTTTCTTTAGAAAACATATTTATCAATTTTGCTACATTTTTATCTGATGAGTACCCTTTAAAATTGATTTTTATACTAGTTCTTAACAAGACTAATTTTCAACCACGGGGCATTGAGGAGTGAAAGTTTTCCATTCCCAAAATGAAAAATTACCCCTATCCCATTTAGTTCTGCATTTATCTTTTTGATAAATATATTTGTAATCATATTCTGGGTCTCCTAAGAATTTATTCTGTTTTTCTCCATTGATAGATATCTCGCCAAGTTCCGAATATCTATTAGTGTTCCTTTCTGAACCAAAAGGACATGATCCATTCATTTTTAAACATTCTTTATGATGAGGCTTTATAAATGTTTTATATGTAATATATCTACCTTCAATATCATCAATATCCCATTGATCTTTAACTCCTGCCTGTTGAATCCCCTCAGCAACTAATTTATCATCAACATATATTTTTATGTAATTAGCAGCGTCACTAACATTGCCGGTCCACCTATGCCTAAACCCTGGATTATAAATATTTATTGAGTCTATTTTTTGTGTTTTGCCTAAATCAAACTTTATATCACCATTCCTTCCACAAGCCCAAATGGTTTTTGGGTTTTTGTCAAAAGCATAATTTCTAGTCCATCTTGATGAACCTCCTACATTTGCCCCTGTATGTCGATGAGCATAATTATCAGCACAAGATAACCAGGCTATGCCTGTTGGATAGGATTTATTTAAAAATGATCCTTTTTTGATAATTGATGGAATTATCGTATTTATATTTCCTGATAAATGATTGTAAGTATAAATTGGATTCTCATTATTATTTGGAATAAGACTTATTAAATTTGTTTTAACATCACCCAAGCAGCTTGAAGATGAAATTGGCCTAATAGAATATCCCGTTGTTTCTAAAGGGGTGAAAAACTCTTGAACTTGAAGATCTTTATTAATCGTGCATTCTTTCTTGATATTTGTTATTGAGGTTTTACCAGCAGCCGAATTAACTTTGCGAAAAAAACTTTTAAAAATTGGTGTACTTATTGCAGATAAAATTGAAATTAATATTAAAACAATTATTAATTCCAATAAAGTAAATCCACCTTCATAATGATTTACTTGGGATTTCAATCTCATAAAATTAAAATATAAATTGATTTGAACATTCCTTTTTTGGGGGTACGATATTTTTTTTTATTAGGAAACGAGGTTTTGTATTATTACCACCTTGATGGTTATATGCAACTACTTTAATATCTAGAGGCTTTTGACTTTTACTATTTATTATTATTTTATTACCTGAAACGGATGCCTTTATTTCATTTCCTTCATTATCAATTAATTCATCGTTATTGATTCTTTTAGATATTTGTTTCCAAAATTTATCGCCCCATTTAATTTGATGACTTTGTCTTCCATCTAAATCATCATTCCTTACTCCTAACCAGTAATCAGTGGCATAAGCAACATAATTGCGACCATTTAGGGTTACAGTGGCCCTATCATTTCTTCCCCACCATCCATCGAGCTCTATAATATTTTGATTACCCTCAAAACGATTTTCTTCTTGAGTAAAATTCAATTCATTTTCACTTATCTCGCAACCAATTTCATTATTTAGAAAATCATAATAATAAAAGGGATAATCTTCTGGAATCTCAGGCTTTAATACTACCAAATTATTATCTGAACGACCCAAGCAACTATTAGTATTTTTTGTTTCTATAGAATAAGAATCTAAATCAACTAAGGTGAAATTCTTTTTAGTGTCTAAATCCCTATTGACTTCGCATTCTTTTTTTATATTTATCAATGCAGTTCTAGCAGCAAGTGCTTTAGTTCTTCTATTGAATCTGTTAAAAGAAATAAAACCTAATTGAGCTAAAATAGCAGTGATGATAAGGGTAATAATTAATTCAATTAAAGAAAATCCTTTTTCTTTAGAATTAATCATATTAAATCTTTATTTTTAAATTATAGCAATTAAAAATTTAAATAAATTAAATTTAAATAATATTCCTAAAAAGTAAATAATAGTTTTTCAACTTTATGGGCATATATATTATTTGTTCTTATCTATCTATTGCATTTATCAATCTCGGCAATACCGTATTGAACCTGTTGCCAGTCTGATGAATAAGTTGGATTAGTAGGGTCTTCTATATCGTTAAAATAACCTCTATTATTTAATACAAAATAATCTTCATTCACTCCATTGCCGGCATCAGTTCTGCCCTGATTAATATATTCAACAGGGGTTCCATCCGCCCATTCTACATTTTTTATTTGTTCTTCTATCTTCTCAGAAGACTGATTAGATAATCCCTTAAGTTCATCTTTTTCTTTTAGACCAATCCAGTATGAAATTATTTTCCCCCCACCTTCATTCTTAAATCCATTCGGATATTTGCCACTACTACCATCATTCCATCCATAAGCTCCATAGTTTGCTTTTGGAGGTTTTAGCCATTTAATATTACTTGTGAGCCAGTTGTTTTCTTTCTTATCGTTAACAGTAACTAAATTTCCACCGATCTTTTGAGCATTTGATTGTGCTAAATCCCATGTTCTACCCTCTACAACAGCATAAGCAGAGCATCCTCTTTCTAAATATGAATCTTTTACTACAAATTTATTGGACTCTAATTTATTTTTTAAGGAATCACAATTCTTAAAAAAGTTATCAGAGGAATTTTGAGAACATTTAACACTATCTCTTTTTGAGAAATCGTATTGATATTCTGGAAGCCTATCAGGATTATTTGGCCTTGCGACAATTAATCCGTTGTTCCCATTACAATCTCCAATATTGCCAGAGAATAAAGAATATCCAGCTGGAGTTAAAGTTGTAAATTCCTCAGTTAATTTTAGATCACTATTGCTTTCACATTCTTTTTTTATATTAATTAAGGCTGTTTTTGCCGCAAATGCTCTTGCTCTCCTTATATATTTATTGAAAAAAACAAATCCAATTTGGGAGAGAATAGCTGTAATTATTAAAACAACAATTAATTCAATAATGGAAAATCCATTTTTTTTTGAATTAAACATTTATCTATTGATTTTGAATAAATTATATCAGTAAAACTTTTTTTCTCTTTTAGTTTATGAGCAAAGAGTTTTGATTTTTTATTTTATTAGCTTAGACTTATTGCGATAAATGATTAGTTTGACAATATTCTAACCAGCGAACTAGTTTTCTCAAGGCGCCATCAAGAGAAAAATTATAACTAAAAATTATTTTGCTATAAGGACTGTTAGATTATCAATATATTGACCAATTAAGAAATTTATTCTCGATTATATGCATTTTATAGGTACAGATATCATAGCTTAGATTTATTCTTGGCATTACTTAAATTCTTTTGGGTGCTTAAAAAATTGAGAATATCTACTTATCGTTTAGGTTGTTCCAGCAATTATTTTTGTTTGTACAACTTCCTACTTTCCCATTAATGGATAATTCGCCAATCTCACTCCATGATGTTTTCTGAGTAGTGCCATCTCGAGAAACAAGATGAGGGTCAGTAGTTGTTTCATATCTAATTGTTTTCCCTTTAGTAGGTTGAATTAGCCATGTTTTGTCAAAAGCATTTTGTGTTCCTTCAGCGACTAATCCGTCATCAACATATATTTTTACATAATTGCCATTAGTTACACTTCCTGTAAACCCTACATTTATTGATCTTATTTCTTGGGATTCAGACAACTCAAATTCAATATTCGCAGGACCATTACAGGTCCATTTTGTATTTGGATTGGCATCTATTGCAAAAGCGGCTTTTCCCGTATAACTTGTCCCTGCCCAAGAATTCTCACAAGAAGATTTTGATGATGAGGGTATTATGTTTTGAGTCTTAGAAGTCTCTGATGCGTATTCATCCCAATTTGAAACTTTTACTGACTCTTCTGTACAACTTTTAAACAAGCCACTTGAAGAATTTGAAAAAGAACAACTGATTTGTCCTAGTAAAAAATCATAGAAATAATTTGGTATTTCTTCTTGGTTATCAGCAATTGCTGCAACCTTTCCATCAGATGATTGCCCCAAGCAACTATTAGTATCTCTTGTCGCAATTGAATAACCCCTAATAGGTAATAAGGTGAATGTTTCTGGAGATTCTAAATCTCTATTGCTTTCGC
>QCPO01000015.1 GCA_003212535.1 Prochlorococcus sp. AG-436-O11 | reverse complement strand
CCTTTCTTTTAGTTCCTCTAAGTTAGAAGGAGGAGATTGAGGTTTTGTAAGTATTACTGCAGATGAATTAATTAGAGTTTGACATGCAAGTCTCCAATTTTTAGGTCTATTTTTAAGTTTCTCTTCTTCCACACTAGTAAGTGGACTCAAAGAATTTTTGCTTCCTCCTTCTATAGAAACGAAACAAGTACTGCATTGTCCTGCTCCACCACAATTCCCCAACATTCCTTTAAGCCCATAAAGTTGTAATTTCTCTCTAATTACTAAATCCCTTAAATTTACTCCAGTTTTACACTGAATATCAACTCCTTCTCGGATGAATCGAATAGTTACCATTTTTGTAGTTATTTTTCATATTTTGGCGTTTTACTTTGAGAATTGTGACCAAAATATTAACAATTTTTAGGGTAAAATTCCTCGAAACTAAAGTAATAGAAATTGATTTGGCCAATTTTTGCAAGAAAATAAATTTATTTACAAAAATCCCTCAAAGACTAAAAAACCCTTACTATCGTGATGTTTAGCTGTTTATTCAGCATAGTTATCTAGAAATTAACCGATGGGATTGCCTTGGTATCGGGTGCACACAGTAGTTATTAACGACCCAGGTCGACTACTGGCTGTGCATCTCATGCATACTGCATTATTAGCCGGCTGGGCCGGTTCTATGGCTCTTTATGAATTAGCCATTTTTGATCCTTCAGATGCTGTTCTCAATCCAATGTGGAGACAGGGGATGTACGTCATGCCATTCATGGCAAGATTAGGAATCACAGGTAGTTGGAACGGATGGGATGTAACCGGTGCTACTGGGGTTGATCCCGGATTCTGGAGTTTTGAAGGAGTTGCAGCAGCACACATAGTATTTAGTGGACTTTTGATGTTAGCTGCAATATGGCATTGGACATATTGGGATCTTGAACTATGGGAGGACTCAAGAACAGGAGAACCTGCACTTGATCTACCAAGAATTTTTGGTATTCACCTTCTATTAGCAGGCCTTACATGCTTTGGATTTGGAGCTTTTCATTGTGCCAATGTAGGTATTTGGGTTTCAGACCCTTATGGTTTAACTGGTCATATCGAGCCAGTGACCCCATCCTGGACTGCAGATGGATTTAATCCATTTAATCCTGGAGGTATCGTTGCGAACCATATTGCAGCGGGTCTATTGGGTATTATTGGGGGTATTTTTCATATCACAAACCGACCTGGAGAAAGGCTTTACAGAGCCCTTAAGCTTGGAAGTTTGGAAGGAGTATTAGCTAGTGCTTTAGCTGCTGTTCTTTTCGTATCTTTTGTTGTTGCAGGAACAATGTGGTATGGATCAGCAACAACTCCAGTTGAGTTGTTTGGGCCAACAAGATATCAATGGGATTCTGGTTATTTCAAAACTGAGATTAATAGAAGAGTCCAAGCAGAAATGGATAATGGTGCGACTAAGGAGGAAGCCTACGCTTCAATTCCAGAGAAATTAGCATTTTATGACTACGTAGGTAATAGTCCTGCTAAAGGCGGATTATTTAGGGTAGGAGCGCTTGTTAATGGAGATGGCTTACCAACAGGTTGGCAAGGTCATATTACTTTCCAAGATAAAGAAGGTAATGATTTGGAAGTTAGAAGAATACCTAATTTCTTTGAAAACTTCCCAGTCATACTTGAAGATAAAGAAGGTAATGTTAGGGCTGATATTCCATTTAGAAGAGCTGAAGCCAAGTATTCATTTGAACAAACTGGTATCACAGCAACTATTTACGGTGGAGATCTCAATGGTCAAACATTTACTGATCCAGCTATAGTTAAGAGATTAGCCAGAAAAGCACAGCTTGGAGAGGCATTTAAGTTTGACAGAGAAACTTATAAATCTGACGGTGTATTCCGGAGCTCTCCTAGAGCATGGTTTACCTATGCCCATTTATGTTTCGGATTGTTATTCTTATTCGGCCACTGGTGGCATGCTTCAAGAACCCTATACAAGAACAACTTTGCTGGTATTGATTCTGACATAGGCGACCAAGTTGAATTTGGTCTATTCAAGAAGCTTGGTGACGAAACCACTAGAAGAATCCCAGGAAGGGTTTAAACTAAACTTTATTATTTATTCTCATGGAAGCTTTTGCTTACGTTCTTATTTTAACTCTTGCAGTTGTTACTTTATTTTTTGCTGTCGCTTTTAGAGATCCCCCTAAATTTGATAAAAAATAAAATTTTAAACCCTCTATCACAGAGGGTTTTTTTTTTGTCTACTTTTCATAAGTGTGATATTAATTTAGAATTAGGGTTAAAGGTTCTCTTATTTCGCTATATGCAGTGTCCAACATGTCAAAACACAGATAGTAGAGTTTTAGAGTCTAGATCTGCTGATACTGGTAAAAGTGTTAGAAGAAGGAGGGAGTGCTTAAATTGCAACTTTAGATTTACCACATATGAAAGGGTTGAAACAATGCCAATTTCTGTAATTAAAAAAGATGGAAGTAGAGAATTATTTAAGAAAGATAAATTAGTCACTGGTATATCAAGAGCCTGCGAAAAAACAACCTTTACAAGTGAGGCTATTATTAATTTTGTTGATGGGATTGAATCCCAAATTATACAAGAATCTAATAAAGATATTAAATCTTCTCGAATTGGTGATTTAATACTTAAAGGATTAAGGAAGGAAAACGAAGTTGCTTATATAAGATATGCTTCAGTTTACAGAAAATTTAATGGGGTAAAAGATTTCATTTCCACTCTTGAATCTTTAAAAGGAACTTCAAAAAATGAATTAGCCTCAATTTTATAAAAAATTCAGCATATGAAAGTGTAGAATATTAAACACAAATGATTCTTTGCTATTAGTTTGCAGGCTAATAGCATTCCTTTCTAACTACCTAAGGTAGTCTGCGATTTAACAAATGAGTGAAAATTCTTCCCAAACTGTAAAAGAAGTTCCTGACGATAAAGAAATTAAAAATTCATCTGAATTAGATAAGAATTCAGAGTCTTCAAATAAAGAAGATTTATCATACAAAAGAGAGGAAATACCTTCAGCAGATTCTTCCTCCAGTAGAAACAATGATTTTGATAATGCAGGATTTACTCAAGAAGAATTTGCATCACTACTCGGAAAATATGATTATAATTTTAAACCTGGTGATTTAGTAAAAGGGACAGTTTTTGCTCTAGAGCCTAAAGGAGCGATGATAGATATAGGAGCAAAAACTGCTGCTTTTATGCCTGTCCAAGAGGTTTCAATCAATAAGGTTGAGGGTTTAAGTGATGTTTTACAGCCTTCAGAAAATAGAGAATTCTTCATCATGAGTGAGGAGAATGAAGATGGACAGCTAGCCCTATCAATTAGAAGAATTGAGTATCAAAGGGCATGGGAAAGGGTTAGACAATTACAAAAAGAGGATGCCACTATTTATTCGGAAGTATTCGCAACAAATAGGGGTGGTGCTTTAGTAAGAGTAGAAGGTTTAAGAGGTTTTATACCTGGATCTCATATTAGTGCCCGCAAAATAAAAGATGACTTAGAAGGTGAATATCTACCATTAAAATTTCTTGAAGTTGATGAAGAAAGAAACCGATTAGTTTTGAGTCACAGAAGAGCTCTTGTTGAGAAAAAAATGAATAGGCTAGAAGTGGGAGAAGTCGTTGTAGGTTCTGTTAAAGGAATAAAACCTTACGGAGCCTTTATTGATATTGGAGGAGTAAGTGGTCTTTTACATATTTCTGAAATTAGCCATGAACATATTGAGACCCCTCATAACGTTTTAAACGTAAATGACCAGATGAAAGTAATGATTATAGATTTAGATTCAGAGAGAGGAAGAATATCTTTATCTACTAAAGCGCTTGAACCAGAACCAGGTGACATGTTAAGCGACCCACAAAAAGTGTTTAGTAAAGCTGAAGAAATGGCTGCCAAATATAAGCAAATGTTGTTTGAGCAAACTGATGAGAATGAAGAGCAACCATCAGATTCACAAGAAACAGATTGAATCTATTAATATTAGTAATAATAAATAGATATATATCTTGATAATTTTACAAATTTATTTGATAAATTTTCTTAATTTAAAATCAATAATTATTGATAAGTGCTATCAATTTAATTTAGGATTAAAGTTACTAAATTTTTTAGAAAGACATGAGTGATTTCATCTTCACTTCTGAATCTGTAACTGAAGGGCATCCTGATAAGATATGTGATCAAATAAGTGACGCTGTTTTAGATGCTTTATTAACAGAAGACCCAGAAAGCAGAGTTGCATGCGAAACTGTTGTCAATACTGGCCTTTGTTTACTTACTGGAGAAATAACTTCAAAAGCAAAGCTTGACTATATCAAACTTGTAAGAGATGTAATTAAAAAAATTGGATATGAAGGATCAAAAGCTGGTGGGTTTGATGCGAATAGCTGTGCCGTTTTAGTAGCTCTTGACGAGCAATCCCCTGATATTTCCCAAGGGGTAAATGAAGCAGATGATATAAACGAAGATTTAGAAAACAATACTGGGGCTGGTGACCAAGGGATAATGTTTGGCTATGCATGCGATGAGACCCCTGAAATGATGCCATTGCCAATTAGCTTGGCTCATAGATTAGCAATACAGCTCGCTAAAGTCAGACATAACAATGTGCTTAATTACCTCCTACCTGATGGCAAAACACAAGTAAGTATTGATTATAAAGAAGGGATTCCAGTTTCAATAAATACCATTTTAATTTCAACTCAGCACACTGCAGAGATTGATGGAATTACAGATGAAGAAGAAATTCGTGAAAGGATAAAAGAAGATTTATGGCTCAATGTTGTCTTACCAGCTACTGAAGATTTAGAAATCAAACCAACCATTCAAAATACAAGATTCTTGGTAAACCCCACAGGTAAATTTGTAGTAGGAGGACCTCAAGGAGATGCAGGACTTACTGGCAGAAAAATAATTGTCGATACTTATGGTGGATATGCAAGACATGGAGGTGGTGCATTCTCAGGTAAGGATCCTACTAAAGTTGACAGATCTGCTGCATATGCAGCACGTTATGTAGCAAAAAGTATTGTTAAAGCAAAATTAGCCAAAAAGGCTGAAGTACAATTAAGTTATGCAATTGGAGTTGCTAAACCAATTTCAATTCTTATTGAAACGTTTGGTACTGGTGTTATTTCTCAAGATAACTTGGCAGAACTTATTAAAAACAACTTTGATTTAAGACCTGCAGCAATAATAAAAGAATTTGATTTAAGAAATCTACCCAAAAAAATGGGTGGAGAATTTTTCATAAAGACTGCCTCTTACGGACATTTTGGGAGAAACGATCTAAAGCTTCCTTGGGAAAATGTAGAAGAAAAAGCGAACCAATTAGTAGAGGCTTCTAAAGTCTTTTTGTAGAAATATTTATGCCAGATGCATTTTGGGGTGGATTAGATTTTGGGACTAGTGGTGCAAGAATATCTATAATTAATTTAAAGAAGGAATTAAAATATTCAAATTCAATTTCATATGAATACGGCTTTAAAAATCCAAATTCTTGGATTAATTCTTGTGAAAAGCTTTTAGATAGTCTACCTCATAATATAAAAAGTAATATTGTAAAATTGGCAATATCTGGTACGTCTGGAACTTTATTAGCATGCAATTTAAGAGGGGATCCTATAGGAGAAGCCATACCTTATGACCAAGCATGTAATGATAATAAAAACCTTATTGAATCGATAACTATTGGAGAAGATCATTTACAAACCCCATACAGTAGTCTGGCTAAAGCATTAAAACTAATAGATAAATATGGAAAAGATATCCTTTTAAGACATCAATCTGATTGGATAACTGGATGGTTTTTAAAAGATTGGACCTATGGAGAAGAAGGAAATAATCTCAAACTTGGTTGGGATCTAATAAAAGAATCATGGCCAAAAAATTATCTCAATACCTCATTGGTAAAAAGCTTACCTATCATAATTAAAAGTGGCAAAATCATGGGTCAAATCCATTCTGACTTAGCAGAGAGGTTTGAATTAAATAAAAAAATACTATTAATATCGGGAACAACTGATTCAAATGCAGCTTTTTTAGCTGCTGGATTAGACAAAGAAGAAGGTCTAACAGTTTTAGGGACCACTATCGTAGTTAAAAAAATTATTAATAACCCAATAAAAGAAAAAGGAATTACAACCCATCGCGTGAGTGGGGATTGGATATGTGGAGGAGCATCTAACGCTGGATGTGGTATTTTATCTCAATTTTTTTCTGATTTAGAAATAAAAGAACTTAGCAGACAAATAAATACATCAACACAAACTTCTCTAAATCTTTTACCACTCAATAGTAGGGGTGAAAGATTTCCAGTTAATAATCCTTTTTTGGAGCCAATTCTTAGCCCGAGGCCAGTAAGCGACTCACTTTATTTACATGCATTGTTTGAGGGGCTAGCTAGGATTGAATTAAGAGGGTGGGAAAGGCTATATAAGCTGACAGGTTCATTTCCAAAAAGGATTGTTACTATTGGTGGTGGTTCAAAAAATCCTCAGTGGAGAGCAATAAGAGAAAAAATTATTAATATACCCATAGTTTCATGCAAAAGAACAACTTCATTTGGAACTGCTTTATTAGCAATCAATGCAAAACAATAGTTTGGGCTATTTGAAATCTTTGAACAAGATATAAAATTTTAATGAAGGGGGTTTCACAAACTACACATATTAATTTAAAGTAGATAAGTTAGAGCCGGGATAGCTCAGTTGGTAGAGCAGGCGACTGAAAATCGCCGTGTCCCCAGTTCAAATCTGGGTCCTGGCACCTTTATAAACCTGTTTTTGACAGGTTTTTTTTAATCAATTTGAATTTATTCTTCAACTCCACAAACCTGTCTAATCACACCCAAAATCAGTTGGTCTCCATTAGGATCTTTCCAATCAGCAAAATTATTTAAATGAGTATTTAACTCATCTGTAGAAACATCAATATCTCTAAAAGCTTTTTCAAAACAATTTATTTCCATTGTATAAAAAATATCCTGTGTAATTTCACTTTTCGTTTTTGGAATAAATTTACTCAATACTCTAACAGAACCATCTTCATTCCTTTTGATACTTTTTCTATCCCATAATTGTTCACCATATTCACTTTTTGGAACTCCAACCCAATCATGTTGCAAAGCCCCTGATTCTTTTATTAAAATGCAAAAAGAGCAGATTATAGAAAGAACCAAAGCCAATATATTTCTAAAAAATATTGATGAAAATTTATTCTTGGTTTGAATCATAATATTTTCAAATCTTAATAATCCCTAAATGGCAATTGAGAAGGCGAAACTTATAAATTTTTTGTTATAAATTTTGATTCATAATTTACAAAAATAGTTTACTAAAAACCAAAAGTAAAAAAAACTATAAGAATAAAATTATGTAAAAAATTTTATTGATTAGTATTTCTATTATAGATACAATCAAATATTAATTTCCAAAGTTACCTCTCAAGACATTTTCAGATCGATAATGAATAAAATCCAGAAAGTACTCTCAGCTGTTTTTTTTATAGCAATATTAGTTTTATTAATTTATTTAATACAAAGCTATGGCATTGAACCTCTTAGGAACCAAGTAGAGAGCATGGGGATATGGGCACCTTTTGGAATATTCATTCTTAGAGGAATAAGCATAATCTTACCAGCCCTTCCAAGTTCCGCTTACTCTCTTCTAGCAGGTTCTTTATTAGGTTTTCAAAAAGGATACATAACAATCATCTTTTCTGATATGGTTTTTTGCCAAGCGGCTTTTTTTATAGCAAGATATTTTGGACGTAATCCTGTGCGACGTTTAGTAGGCGCAAAAGCAATGAAAAGAATTGAAAGTTTTAATCAAAACCAATTAGAGGAAAATTTCTTCCTCATGACAGGTCTTCTTATGACTGGTCTTTTTGATTTCCTTAGCTACGCAATCGGTATTGGAGGAACTCGTTGGAAAATATTTACTCCAGCTTTACTAATAAGTCTCCTAATCAGTGATTCTATTCTTGTCGCTGTTGGAGCTGGGGTAAGCCAAGGAGCTGGATTATTTCTTGGGATTGCTCTATTATCTATGTTTGCTTTAGCAACTATTTCAGGATTAGCAAAAAGAAAAATGTAATACGAGAAAATAAATCAATAAATTTCATAACTAATGATTTTGAAATTATTCAAAAAGATATAACATTTTTGCAAACAACAACAATAAAAATCAGAATTCATGCAAGAATATGAATCTGTTGATTTTTAAAATTATTAGATGACTCCATTTAGACCAACATCTTATGATCGCCCTGGAGAACAAATATCAACTACACCTTCCGGATTAAAGGTTACTTCTGCAAAAAGATTAATGGTAGATTCAATGGTAAGGATGATTCAAAAAGCCACCAATCATTCAGTAGAAGATAAACTTGACGAAGAATCACATAAAAATTAATCAATTTATTAATAACAGTTTAGGAGAGTGGAAATCCATAAGAAGCACTCACTCTTTAGCTTTTCAAGAATTTGAAAATTCAACTAGTAAAATAAAAATAAAGGACATAGAAATAAAAAATAAAAAAGTAATTGAACTTCTAGAAAGATATAATTTAAGCTATGACCCTTCTTTTATTGCCATATCAATAAGCTGGCAAGCTATTAGCGATTGGGAGGAAGATCAAAAATGTGAGGAAGATCAAACTATATTGTTATTTTTACCAAGGGACAAAAATACGGGGATTGTTTTACGTAATAAGGGGTATACTGAATCCGTGATTTCATCTTCAGAATATTTGATTGATAAAAATGAGCACTTAAATCTAAAAACTGTTTACAAGTCAACATTTTCCGAAGAGAGAATTTGTTTTTTATCAACTCATATAAGATCAAGATTTTCTGTAATTAGAAATCAAGAAAATAATGCAGTAATTCAAACCTCACATACATCAGAGATAAGAAATATTTCTATTTTAAAAGATTAATTATTCTCTCAAATTGGTAATTGGTATTAGAAATTAAATCAGGAAGAAAGCCTTTATCTCCATTCATTGAATTTACAGTGGATTTCAAATCAGAGATCGTTGCATCTCTCATTAGTTCAACAACTCTAATGGCATTTTTTAAAGGTACACCAAGTGCTAAATAAGTATTTTTGAGATCCTTTAAACAGCTTTTAGCTAGAACTGAGTCATCATCTGAAATTAAAAGGTAAGAAACAATCCTCAAAATTATTTCTCCATCTCTTAAACAAACAGACATTTTATTAGTGGTATCTATAGATATTTTTGAATTTAATGAATCCTGATTCTCGCAAATCATTGCAGTTACAGCATCAGCTGCAATTGCATGAGAATTACTTGTTATTGAGTTTATTGCATCTAATCTTGAGTTTGCAGTATTGATAAATTCTTTTATATATTCAATATTTCTATTACTTATATCTTTTAATTCTCTATCAGTTGATAAGAGTTGATTATTCTTTGAAACTGACATTCCTAAATTTAAATTAAAAGTTTAAAACTATAATTAAAATAATAATATAGACCAATTAAAAACACCTAAATTTTAAAATTACCGAAATGCTTCTTAATCAAAAACTTTATTTCAAAGTTACATGTGAAATAGTTTAAATATAAATATTTTTTTTAGCTAAGATACAAATATAATTTCATAAAGGTTTTGAATAAACAAGATTTAAAATTATCAAAGAAACTTATTTCTTCTTATAAAAAAAGATTAGAAAAAGAAATTTTTGAAAAAAGCATGAAATTAAAAATGCCTAGGAAAAAATTTGAAGAAATAATTAACAATAATAATGAACTAATCAATTTGAAAAAAGCATTAAGTCAATTAGAAACCGACTCTGAATATTCAACTCAAAGTAAGCTCTGATTCTTTTGATAATAAAATCTTCACAAAGTGCAAAAAACTAACAATTTTCTTTTTAAATCCTTAAATGATGAGCAACTTCAAGCAGTAAAACATGTTCATGGGCCACTTTTAGTTGTAGCAGGTGCAGGGAGTGGAAAAACTAAAGCTCTTACTCACAGGATTGCAAATCTTATTGAAAATAATTCAATAGATCCATATAACATTTTAGCTGTTACTTTCACGAACAAAGCAGCTAAAGAGATGAAAGCCAGACTAGAAGTGCTTCTTGCACAAGAATTAGCTTTTAATCAATTTGGTCAGCCTTGGTCAACACTAAAGGAAATTGATCAAAATCAGTTAAGAGCAAACATTCATCAAGAGAGGCTTCAAGACCTTTGGATAGGAACGTTTCATTCATTATTTTCAAGGCTTTTAAGATACGATATTGAAAAATATAGTGATCCTGAAGGATTAAGATGGTCTAGGCAGTTTTCAATTTACGATGAGACCGATTCACAAACCTTAGTTAAAGAAATTGTTAGTCAGGATATGCATCTTGATCCAAAAAGATTTGATCCTAAAAAGATTAAAAGGGCAATTAGTAATGCTAAAAATCAGTGTTTTACCTCAAATGAGCTTGAAGAAAAAGCAAATAATCAATTTGAAAAGATAGTCGCAGAAGCGTACAAAAGGTATAGGGTATCACTCTCAAAAAATAATGCTTTAGATTTTGATGATCTTCTACTTTTACCTGTTTTCTTGTTAAGACAAAATGATGTGGTTAGGGATTACTGGCACAAAAGATTTAAGCACATACTAGTGGACGAATATCAAGATACAAATAGAACACAATATGAACTTATAAAGTTAATTACAGCTGGAAATACTGAACCAAAAAACTTCTGTGATTGGGGAGATAGATCAATTTTCGTCGTAGGAGATGCTGACCAAAGCATTTATAGTTTCAGAGCAGCTGACTTCAGAATATTAATTGGTTTTCAAGAAGACTTTAAAAATTCATGTGAAAATGAGGGGAAAGCATCTTTAATTAAATTAGAACAAAATTATAGATCATCATCTAATATCCTAAATGCTGCAAACTCTTTAATTGAAAATAACACTGAAAGAATTGATAAAGTTTTAAGGGCTACGAAGGAGGAAGGGGAGCTTTTAAAGTTACTTAGCTGTGATGATGAAATTTCTGAGGCAGAAGCGATTACAAATAAATTAAAATCCCTTAATAATTATAATCAACAACCAATTTGGAAAAATTTTGCAATCTTATATCGAACTAGAGCTCAATCAAGAGTATTAGAAGAATCTCTTGTAAGATGGAGAATTCCTTATACAATTTTTGGAGGATTACGTTTCTATGACAGAAGAGAAGTTAAGGATGCCATAGCATATTTAAAAGTTTTGGTAAATTCTGCAGATAATGTAAGTCTTTTACGCATCATAAATGTTCCCAGAAGAGGAATAGGGAAGACAACTATCCAAAAACTTAATGATCTATCTGCCAAGTTAAACATTCCATTATGGGAGGTACTAAACGATAAGCAAAGCCTTGAAGAAACAATAGGGAGGTCATCAAAAGGAATTAATAAATTTACTGAGCTGATGAATGAACTACTCTGCTACCTAGAGAACTCAGGCCCTGCTCAACTTTTACAACTTATCTTAGAAAAAAGTGGTTATTTAAGTGATTTGTTAGCTAGTGGTGCAGAAGAATCTGAAGATAGAAGAAATAATCTACAAGAATTAATCAATGCCGCTACTCAATATGAAGAAGAGACAGAGAATGGGGATGCAGAAGGATTTCTCTCTACAGCAGCTTTAACAACAGATAATGATACCAAGAAAAATAATCCCAACTCTGTAACCTTAATGACCCTGCATAATAGTAAAGGTTTGGAATTTAAAAATGTCTTTATAACAGGTCTAGAACAAGGGCTATTCCCGAGCCATAGATCAATAGATACTCCCTCTCTTCTCGAAGAGGAAAGAAGATTATGCTACGTAGGTATAACTAGAGCTAAAGAAAGAGTTTTCTTGAGTCATGCCAGAGAAAGAAGATTATGGGGAGGGATGAGAGAAACAACAATTCCCTCAATATTCCTCTCAGAGATACCCGAGGATTTAATAGACGGTGAATTACCACAAACTGGTGGGGCCTCAATTAGAAGAGATTGGCATCTTGATCGTTTAACAAGAGTAGATCGAAACAATTCAAATGAATTTATTAATAAACCAATAAATGCAGTAAGGAAGCTATATTCAGGTCCCAGTAAAGGGAAAAGCTGGATTGTAGGAGATAAAATAATTCATACAAAGTTCGGCAAAGGAGAAATTATACATATTTTTGGAAGTGGTGAAAAAATATCATTAGCGGTAAAATTTGGGGATAAAGGTAGCAAAATACTTGACCCTAGATTAGCTCCAATTCGTGGAATACACTCAAATTCATGAATGATATTTCTGATTATATCCACAGGGAATTAATTCAAATCCCATTTAATCTATATAATCTAATTTCAAAATACATTGAATCTAATAATGGAACTAAAGTTGCTTTTGTTGGTGGTTACATAAGAGATTTATTAATTACTAAATTTCATAAAAGAGCTTTTCCCAAACCAATTGATATTGATATAGTGATTGAAGGTTCTTCAATTTTATTAGCAAAGTTCATCAAAAAAAATATCTCAAATGTTGAGATTTGTCTTATTAAAGAGTTTAATTTATACAATACTGTTGAGCTCAATATTAACGACTTAAAAATTGATATCGCATCTGCAAGAAAAGAGATTTATGATTCACCAGGCGTAAATCCCATAGTAACTAATTCAACAATTGCAGAGGATTTAAAGAGGAGAGATTTCACTATAAATGCAATAGCCTATGAAGTTTCAACGAAAAATATTTATGATCTTTATGAAGGTATTCCTCATATCAGAAGCAAACAATTACACTTGCTGCATGAAAATAGTATCCAAGATGATCCAAGTAGATTAATAAGATGCGCAAAGTATGCATCAAGGTTAGGTTTTAATATTTCCAAAAATTCTCTTAAACAATCTCAGGAAACAGTCTACAAATGGCCGTGGGGAAATAATCAAACTGAAAATAAAATAATTTTCCCACCAGCAATAAGTATAAGAATAAGGATGGAATTGTCAGAAATATATAAGTACGACAAACTTTCAACAATAATTTCTAAACTTAATCAATGGAAAATTATTGCAATTTTAAACAAAAATATTCAAGTTGATAATAAATTTTTAAGGGGACTAAATTGGATCAATAAATTGAACGGTAATTATCTTCTTTTCTTGTTAAAAAATGCAGAAAATTTGGATAGCACATGTCAAAGATTTTTTTTAAATAATAAAGAGAAGAAAATAATAGAAGATTATTTAGATATTAGAAAGATCTTAGAAACCAAGAAAGATAAATATTTATATTTCTCGCCCTCAAGTTGGACAGAATTTATTGAAACTAGAAATCTTGATGAAGAAACAGTCAAATTGCTAATTTGTGATGGAGGTTTATTTTGGCGACCATTTTTCAGATGGCTATTTATTTACAGATTCATCAAATCTAAAAAAGACGGAGAATTATTAAAGAAAGAAGGATGGGAACCTGGGCAAGAAATGGGTAAAGAAATCAAAAGATTAAGACATTTGGAAATTGATAAACTAAGAAAAAAGTAATTACATCTTCACAACTTCTCCTACCTTATACCAATTATCCTTTAAAACACATTCATACTTAGGATCACAACTTATTAATAGCGGGCCACATGTTTGAGGATCTAATAATAAAGACATTCTATCCATCAAGTTTTCTTTATCTATCGAATCTTCTTTTGAAAAAGAAATAATTCTATCATTCCAATTCTCTCGAAAGATTGCATCAATAATTTCTTTATTCGATTCAAAAAGAGTACTTTTGATTCCTTTTCGTATTAAATCAAATACTCCCGGATAAGATCTAAACGCAAACAAATCTAATACAACCTTAATAGACTCAAGGTTATTTTTTTTTCTAGATAAATTAGATGATTCAACCATCTCTTTAAGATGTCCCATAAATCCATAACCTGTAATATCAGTGGCTGCATTAATAAATGATTCTCCAAACTGTTCTTGAAATAAATAAATTTGATCAATCAAATATTGCTGACTTGTCATTAAGTTTTTCATGATTAAATTTGCATTGCCTTGTATATTTATATTTTGCATTTGAGCAGCAAAAAAGATTCCAACCCCAAGAGGTCTTGACATTAAAAGAATATCTCCCATTTTCATACCCGATTTTAGCCATGGTTTTGATCCATTTTTAAGAACTCCTTGCACAGTTAATGCAATTTCTATTCCCAAAGAATAAGGTTTATTAACTAAACTTCTAGACTCAAAAGTATGCCCTCCAATTAATTCGCCTCCCTGCTCTTCCACTGATGACTTAATACCTTGAAGACATTGAGAAAAAAGGTAATTTTGAGATTCTTTTTCTACTTGTGGTAAAGATATTAAAGCCTGTGCAGACGAAATTTTTGCTCCACAGGCCCACAAATCTGAGCAAGCATGCATTGTCGTAATCCTTGCATTAAGCCAAGCATCACTCAATAAAGCAGGAAATCCGTCAATGCTTTGAAGGATAATATCATCACCATTTTTATAAATTTCAACTGAATCCTCAGGAGAAGTAGCAAGATTATCTAAGTTCGCATTTATTAGTGATTTATTTAAAACAACCTGTGGGATTTTTGCGGCACATCCTCTGCAAAAACTCATTGAATTAAATTTTTCCTTCTTATTCATTAATTTTTGTTTTAGGCGAAACTTTTTTATAAAATCAATATCAATTCTATTTTTTAAAAACCAAATCAGAAAAGAAGGTCCAAAAACTAAATCGCGATAAATAGCAAAAGCCGTTGGATTGTTTTGTGGAAATAAATTAACTATTTGCAATCCGAACCTTTGAGGGAACCATTTTTTTAAAGATTGACCCTCTATATCTTTTTTTATGTTATTGACTAATGAATTTAAAACTTTTACTGCAAATATTCCCGACGCAGGTCTTTTTGCTGAATCAATAACCGCACAATCACCGGCAGCAAAGATTCCTGAGAAATTTCTCAACTTCAAATTCTGATTTGTAATAATTCTCCCACTTCGATCCAAATCTAAAGATTTCTTTTTTACCCATAATGGGGATATATTTCCTGTACATAAAAGAATCTTGCCATAATCAAAATCAAGATTATGAACTAATCCAATATTTGAGTTTCGTAAACTTTTTACAATTTTATTATTAATTTTTTTTGTATAACAGACAAGTTTTAAAGATCTATTTCTCCATCTCTTTCTTAAAGCATATGCAACTTCAATTGCAGCAAGACCACTTCCAACAATTACAAAAGGTAGTTCTTTTCCTGAATCATAAATATCTTCCTTTTGTATTAATTCATAAGCTTTCAAAAAAGGTTTAATTGGAAAAGCAATTTGAGTTTTTACTAGATTGTCAAATTCTGGTGAAATTCTTGTTTGACTTCCAAAATTAAGAACTAATTTCGAATAATTAATTGATGGCCTATTATGTAAAACAATTTTTTTTAAGTTGAAATCAATATCCTTGACTTCGGCTTTAATAAAAGCTATTTTTGCATTTTTAGCTAAAGATTGAATATCAATTAAACTTTCTTCTAGACTAATTGATTTTGCAATAACTGATGGGAACATAGCAGAATAAACTAAATTAGAATCTCTAGATATAATTGAAACAGGAATTTCTGGCATTAATTTCGGAGACATCAACCATTTCCTTATTAAAAGAACATTGGTATGTCCTCCTCCAATTAGTACTAGATGATTAAAAGTCATTTAAATCTCAATGAATAAAGAGCATTTATTACCAATTAAAAATTCAAGATTAGGCGTAATTGGCGGGAGCGGATTCTATTCAATAGATAAAATAGAATATTTAAGAGAAATTGATATCACCACTCCCTATGGTAAACCTTCTGATTCAATAGGGGTATTTAAGCTTGGAAATTTAGAAATAGCATTTATTCCTAGACATGGTAGAACTCATAGATTAAATCCTACAGAAATTCCTTATAAAGCTAATATTTGGGCTCTCAGGTCAATAGGCGTAAGATGGATTATTGCTCCATCAGCAGTTGGCTCTCTTCAAGAACAAATAAGGCCACTTGATATAGTCGTACCTGATCAATTTATAGACAGGACACAAAAGAGACCCTCAACATTTTTTAATGAGGGAGCTGTAGCGCATGTAACTATGGGCGATCCCTTCTGTACAAATTTATGTAGAATATTGAGCGAAGTTGGAGAAATCAATATTCCTGAGGGCAGACAATTACATAGAGGAGGAACATATCTGGCAATGGAGGGGCCAGCATTCTCAACTCGAGCAGAATCTAATTTATATAGAAGTTGGGGCTGTTCAATAATAGGAATGACAAATCACACCGAAGCAAGATTAGCGAAGGAGGCTGAGATAGCTTACTCCTCATTATCTATGGTTACTGATTATGATTGCTGGCATCAAACTCAACAGGAAGTATCTGTAGAAATGGTTCTAGATAATCTTAGAGCCAATACAGAACTCGCCAATAAAATAATCTTTAAATTAGCAAAAGTTATCGACAAAGAAAGACCACAAAGTAAGTCACATTTTTCATTGAAAGATGGATTAATAACTGAAAAAGAAAATATCCCTAGCTCCACTAAAGATAAGCTAAGGATATTTACAGATTCTTATTGGAATTAAATGATATTTAATAAAATTAGAACTTAAAAATTACTTAAGCTGAACCAACTCCATTATAAGATCCGTAGAAAAATATTCCTAATACGAAGATAACTGCCATTCCACCAGCTGTAGCAACAAGCCATAGTGGAAGAGTTCCCTCTGTCCATCTTCTTTCCCATGCTACTGCAGGTCTACCGTCAGGTAACCTGTCTGGGATTCTGCCGTCAGGTCCTTTTAATTTACTCATAATTTAAATTTAGTTGAAAAAGTAACTGGAAAATAAAATTCCCATAACAAATACTGATAATAAGCCTAAATAGAGACTTGTACGATTAAGTTCTACTGGAACTTTATTCGGATTTTCGTTTACTTGCATAATTAATAAAGTTAACGTCTAATAAATTGCATGGCTGCAATAGCACCTAAGAAAAATACTGATGGGACAGCAAGTGCATGAACTGCAAGCCAACGAACAGTAAATATGGGATAAACGCGGACTTCAGCAGCCTGCATTGGAGCTTGTGAATTAGTCATGTTTATTTTGTTCTTAAATCTAATTGAGATTTAGCTTCATATCTTTGCGTTACGACAGGCGCTTTTGATTCAGATGCTTGGAAATAACTATCCGGACGGGGAGTTCCAAAAGCATCGTAAGCAAGGCCTGTATATACAAATAGGAAGCCTGCTATAAAAATAGCTGGAAGTGTTACTGCATGAATAACCCAGTATCTAACACTGGTAATTATTTCAAAGAATGGGCGTTCACCCGTTGAACCTGCGGCCATAATCACAATTATTTACCCTATGATCTTACAAGGTAAAATCGTATGTTTGCGAAGAACTTAACAGCTTGGTTACAGACAGTTGCTAAATTAAGGCAAAATTAAGGTTTTTTTTATTTTTTCAGCATATTTATTTCAATTTCAACTATTCCATTTAAGAATATAACCACGTTCTCCAAGGATAAAACCTTTTTTAGTATCTAATTCATCTTTTTCTAGAAAAATAATTTTTATATAGTTAGTTGGCAATACGGAGGCGATTGGATCTAAATTCCAGGTTTCACCTTGATCTCTACTAACTATTAGGGTCCCATTCCCCCCACCTACCCAAATGTCACCATTTGGATCCCATCCCATGTCCAGATAGTTATAACCATTTAAAATTGGAATTATTGGCTTCGTCCAACTTTCTAAATCCTGGCTATCTTCATTAAATCTAATTTCAGCTCCCCGAGATAACATCCATAAATTACCTTCTGGATTGAACCCAATACTCTGAACCCTTTTACTGCTTGCTCTTTGATGTGCGACCCAATTATCACTATTATGATCCAAAGTAGAAAAGAAATTACCCAGACTACTTACGCTGACGTAATCTCCATTCGAGGTTCTTCTTAAATCTCTTACTCCGCCTGATACAGATGCATCAATTACCTTGGCCTTCCATGACTCACCACTATCTGATGTCTCATAAATAGCTCCAGCTGTAGTAGCAAGTTCGGCGATACCATCATTAACAGTTTTTACGAGATATGGTTGCCCTGGTAACTTATTACCTAGAGATAGTCTTGTCCAATTTTTACCAGCATCCAATGTATGCATTACTAATGATGGCTGTCCTATTAACCAACCTTCTTTACCTTTGAAATCTATATCAAGTAAACGGAAATTTTCTTCACTTAAAATATCGTCTAAACTTCTTTTCTCCCATGATTCACCACCATCATTTGATTCCATAATAAGTCTATTAGAACCTACTAAAAATCCATGTTTGTTATCTATAAAATCAATATCTAAAACATTTGACTGATCTTCAAATTGGATTGTTTCCCAAGGGCTACTTTCACTCATTCTTACCCCAGTAGATGAACAACTACTTAATACAAAGCAAAGGAAGATTGATAAGAGGAGATTTGGGATGCTGGTAAAGATTTTTTTCATTTCTATATATTAATGCAAAGAGTATAAAGAAAGAAAACATGCCGCTGCAAATGCTAAACCTCCAAAAATTAAGATATTTTTTTGTCCTGATGGTAATCTATTAAATCCAAATCCATAAGTTAAATTCTCCTCGAAACCACTAGGCTTAGATTTTGGACCAATATCTTTATAAAAGTTTTTCCCAGCTCTACAAACTGGGCAAACAAATGAATTACCATCTAAAGCTGAAAACGGAGTATTTGGAAGGATATTTAATTTTTTATTTCCTTCAGAAGGATCATAAATGTAACCACAACTTCTACATTCGAACCTATTTTGTTCTAAATTAGTGGAAGGTGATTCAGAATTCTCAACTATTTTGTTTTCCTCAGAGGTTGGTTGAATGTTTTCACTCACGATTTATTATAATTCTTTAAGGACTCTAAAAGATTTTGATTAATTAAGCGAATTTCCATCCAAATTATTTTTTTACAATGTTCCTATTATCTGGTTATGAGTATTTTTTAGGTTTTCTTATAATTTCCTCTGCAGTTCCTATTTTAGCTTTGGTAACGAATCTAGTTGTTGCTCCAAAAGGCAGAACCGGCGAGAGAAAACTTACATATGAATCTGGGATGGAGCCTATTGGAGGTGCTTGGATCCAATTTAATATTAGGTACTACATGTTCGCATTAGTTTTCGTTATATTTGATGTTGAAACTGTATTCCTTTATCCTTGGGCTGTTGCTTTTAATAGATTAGGATTACTAGCCTTTATTGAAGCGCTAATTTTCATAGCAATACTAGTTATTGCTTTGGCCTACGCTTGGAGAAAAGGTGCTTTAGAATGGAGTTAAAGATTTGAACCAGCCATTATCCCCAAAAGCAATTAGAGAGATAAGAGAAGGAACTTGCAATCCTCTTGGATCTCCCCAAGTAACTACTGATTTAAGTGAAAATATAATTTTAACAAGCCTAGATGATTTACATAACTGGGCAAGATTAAGTAGTTTATGGCCTCTTCTTTACGGAACAGCTTGCTGTTTTATAGAATTTGCAGCACTAATAGGTTCAAGATTTGATTTTGACAGGTTTGGATTAGTGCCAAGAAGCTCTCCAAGACAAGCAGATTTATTAATCGTCGCTGGCACAGTCACAATGAAGATGGCTCCTGCTCTTGTAAGACTTTATGAACAAATGCCTGAGCCAAAATATGTTATTGCAATGGGAGCTTGCACGATAACCGGTGGAATGTTTAGTGCAGACTCTACAACTGCTGTTAGAGGAGTTGATAAATTGATACCAGTAGATTTATATCTTCCGGGATGTCCCCCGAGACCGGAAGCAATTTTCGATGCTGTTATCAAATTAAGGAAAAAAGTTGGGAATGAATCAATACTAGAAAGAAGTAAAACAGAACAAACCCATAGATATCTAACTGTAGAACATGAAATGAAAATTGTTTTTTCAGAAAATACTGGAGAATATTTAAATAAAAAATCAGAAAATATTATTTCTCCCTCCAAAAAAGAAAAAATAAAAGAATTAACTGAAGAATCCTTTAAAAGCAACTTAACCAACACTGAACAAAATTGATGGACAAAGAAAACCTCTCGCAATCTTCAGAAACGTCAATAGAAAAGCAAGGCCTAATAAGCCAACGACTTTCTAAAGATGGAATTCCAAACGAATCATTGAACTGTGATCACTTAGGTATTGAAATCCTCTCAGTCAAACCTAGCGATTTATATGAAGCAGTATCAAATCTAAAAAATTACGGTTTTAATTATCTTCAATGTCAAGGAGGTTATGATGAAGGACCTGGCAAAAATCTAGTAAGTTTTTATCATTTAATTTCCGTAGATGATCTCCACAAAATAAAAAATATTAAGGAAGTGAGATTAAAAGTCTTTTTAAACAGAAACTCAGATTTATCTGTGCCTAGTTTATATCAAATTTTTAGAGGAAGTGATTGGCAAGAGAGAGAGACTTATGACATGTATGGTATAAATTTTGCTGATCATCCAAATCCTAAGAGACTTTTAATGCCAGAAGATTGGAGAGGTTGGCCACTAAGGAAAGATTATATTCAACCTGATTTCTATGAATTACAAGATGCCTATTAATTTAATTTCTTTAATTTTCTGTAAATAAACATTACAGCTCTAGCTAGTCTATGCGAATCATGTCTAAGAGTTGGGGTAATTCTCTTTGCATAAAGAGGGGCTTGCAAAACATAATAACCTTCAGATACTAATTCTTCTTTATTGCATTGAACTGGTTCGGCGCCCCTACTTCTGTAATATTCAATAACTGGCGAATTATCAAATTGTTTCTGAGATAAGATTGCATTAAAAATTCGAGTATTAACCCCCAAATTAAATAGTTGTTTTTCTATTGATTTAATATGCTGATAAACATCAAGTCCGTCTGTTTCACCTGGCTGGGTCATCAAATTACTTATATAAATTTTAGGAGCATTATTTTTAAGTAGCGCTTCAACAATCTCTGGTACTAACAAATTAGGTAACAAAGAAGTGTAAAGGCTCCCAGGGCCAAGCACAATCAAGTCAGCTTCTTTTATAGATTCAAGTGCGCTTGTTAGAGCAGAAGGATTTTCGGGCAGATAGCCAATCCTCTCAATTAGTTTTTTAGACTTACTTATATTGCTTTCTCCAAAGATTTTCTCGCCATCTTCTAGTTCTGCCCATAACATTACATCTATATTTGTTGCAGGTAAAACTTGTCCTTGTACTGCTAAAACCTTACTCGCAGCCTGAACTGCTTTTTCTAAACTCCCTGTAATTGTAGTTAAAGCTGATAAAAAAAGATTCCCAAAACTATGCCCTTCTAACCCACTACCTCCTGAAAATCTATATTGAAATAATCTCGTTAAAGTAGGTTCTTCATTTGACAAGGCTGCTAAACAATTTCTAATGTCCCCTGGGGGTTGAACTCCTAATTGCCTTCTAAGAATTCCACTACTTCCACCATCATCAGATACTGTTACAATAGCAGTAATATTGCTACTATAATTTTTTAAACCCTTTAATAAGGTTGACAAGCCTGTCCCACCTCCAATGGCAACAATATTAGGACCCCTATTTAATTTACTTTTAACTCGCAATGCATCTACTAAGAATGTGTTTTTTTCTGG
This sequence comes from Prochlorococcus sp. AG-436-O11, assembly GCA_003212535.1. Lineage (GTDB taxonomy): Bacteria > Cyanobacteriota > Cyanobacteriia > PCC-6307 > Cyanobiaceae > Prochlorococcus_A. The sequence continues at coordinate 7,583 of QCPO01000015.1, read as the reverse complement.
CACAAGTGCTTTTTGAATAGAGTTTATACTTCTGTTTTGTCCAACCCCAATTAATAAAAGCCCAACAAAAACAATTATTGGACCTAATATTGAGACTGGTAAAATACTAATACTAGTTAAACTTGTCATTAACCAATGAAAGACTTCAATTATCCAATAAAGTGGCCTTAAATTGGTCCAAATTACAAGTCCTAATAATGTAGTCATAAATCCAATAGCAGATGTAATCATCCATCTTTTAATTACAAGTCCAGGCAAAAGCCAACTTAGAATCCTTAAGATCTTATTTATCAATACAAAATTAGATTTCTTAAAATAGTTATATGTTCTTTTTATCCTTTTTTTCCTATTCTTCATCAAGAATCCTATAAAGTTATTTGTTCAAAAATTAAAGATATATAAAATCATTATAAATCAAATACATATATCCTTTAATTATTTCTAAAAATAGGCAATATGTAATTAAAGAACAACTTTATTTATATATAGGTTTTGAAACAAACAAAGCAAGCCTTGGAAATTAAAAACCTCTCAATAAGTTGGGGCCAGCTTATTGTTCTTAATAAATTAAATTTAAAACTAACTGAGGGCGAAAAATTAGCTATTGTTGGTCCTTCAGGTTCGGGTAAATCAACTATTTTAAAAATTGTAGCAGGACTGATTTTGCCAACCGAAGGAGAATTAAAGATATTTGGAGAAAAACAAAAATATTTAAGATTGGATCAAAATAATCCTCCTGATGTAAGACTAGTGTTTCAGAATCCTGCATTACTAAGCTCTTTAACTATTGAAGAAAATGTAGGTTTTCTTCTTGAAAGAACCAAAAGTCTTTCTAAAAAGGTAATTCATGAAATCGTAAATGAATGTTTAGAAGAAGTAGGATTGTTTAATGTTGGGAATAAACTTCCAAATGAATTAAGTGGCGGTATGCAAAAAAGAGTCAGTTTTGCCAGAGCTTTAATCACAGATAAAAATCCAAACTCAAATAATAAACCCCTATTACTTTTTGATGAACCGACTGCAGGTCTTGATCCAATTGCCTCCTCAAGAATTGAGGATTTAATTAATAAAACTAATAAGAAAGCTAATGGATCATCTATTGTAGTTAGCCATGTTCTTAGTACTATAGAGAGGACTTCTGATAAAGTTGTAATGCTTTATGGAGGAAAATTAAGATGGTCAGGCTCTATCGATGAATTTAAAGAAAGTAATGATCCCTATGTCTTTCAATTCAGGAATGGGAGACTTAATGGCCCAATGCAACCCAAAGAAATTTAAAAATTATGCGTAGAAGTTTACGAGATTCAATAGTAGGGTTTTCCTTATTAGGAGGGATATTAGTATTCACATCTTTTTATTTCTGGATTAGAGGTGTAAAATTATCCACAAAGAATTGGCACCTCTTCGCTGAATTCAATAATGCAAGTGGCCTATCAAAAAAATCTCCAGTAACATATAGAGGGATTTTAGTTGGCTCAGTAGAAGATATTATATTTACTAATGAATCAATAAAAGCAAAAATAGTATTAAATAATCCTAATATTATTCTTGCTAAACCAGCATTTGCCAAAGTAGTCACAAATTCTTTCTTAGGAGGTGATGTACAAGTCGCTTTAGAAACTATTAATAAAAAAATTCCACAGAATATAGAAAAAGCAACATCTGAAAATTGCAACAGTCAAGTAATTATTTGTGAAGGAGATACAATCACTGGTAAACAACTTTCAAGTCTTTCAAATATAACCAATAGAATTAATCAACTTCTCAAAGAATCAAATCAAGAAAATTTAATTGAAAATATAGTTAATTCAATCGACCAATTTGATAGAACACAAGAAAACCTTGATGAATTAATTTATTTGTCAAAGCAAGAAATACTAAGAGTAAAACCTCTCATAAAAGAAATTAAGACAGTTGCAACTCACCTCAATAGCATTTTGTCTACTATCGATGATAAAGATACACTCAATGATGTCAAATTAACACTTAATGCAGCAAGATCAATCTCCAACAAAGTAGATAATATGAGTGATGATTTTGAAAAATTAATGAAAGATAAAGAATTAACTAAATCTATTAGGGATTTAACAATTGGGCTTGCAAAATTCCTTAACGAAGTTTATCCATAAAAATCCTAGAGTTCATTTATAGCATTTAAGGCCATTGCTGCGATTGTCTTATCAGTAGCCTTAGGTAATTGAACATATTTACCTTTTGCAGCCTCTGCTAATTCTTTACCAAAGCCACTTGCTATGAATTTTCTCTCTGTATCAATTATCAATAGCTTAATTCCAAGCATAGGATATTTAGCAGCAATATCTAGAACTTCTTGCTTTAAATCAACATTTTTATTCTCTTTATCTTTATCTTCAACCTCAGTCTGTCCTAGAGACAATCCCAAGGGCACATTTCCTCGTCCATCAGTAATCCCAACAACAATTACTTGGCCAATATCTCCTGTAGAGAGTGCATTTTTCGCCACTTTTGCTGATTGCGTTAATCCATGAGCTAATGGAGATCCCCCTCCACATGGCATAGTTTCTAATCTTCTTTTTGCTGCAGTTATAGACCTTGTTGGAGGCAAAAGAACTTCTGCCTGGTTACCTCTGAAGGGAATTAGAGCAACTTCATCTCTATTTTCATATGCCTCGGTTAAAAGTCTAATTACTGCACCTTTAGCACTTTGCATTCTATTAAGAGCCATGGAGCCACTAGCATCAACCAGAAAAATGACTAGAGCTCCCGCTTTTTTTTGAAGAAGCTTTGCTCTAAAATCATTTTCCTCTATACAAATTGGTTTATTGGGATTCCTTAATCTTCTAGATTTTTGATAAGGGGCAGCAGCTCTGAGAGTTGCATCTACAGCAATTCTTTTTACTTTTCCTCTAGGAATTATAGGTTTAACATATCTTCCTCGACTATCGCTATATATTACTGACCTGCTTCCACTATTTCCTGCTTTTGCTTTTGCTGATGAAAAAAGCAATAAATCAGGATCTACCATACATGCCTCAGGATCCAAGATAAACTCTTCTGGTATTTCAGGAGTAGCTTCTTCTTCCCCCTCCGAATTATCTTCTTCCTGCTCTTGCTCTTGATTATCCTCATTTTCATTAGATTCTGGATCTGAGTCATCATTATTTGATTGAGGTGGTGGTGGGCTCTGCTCCTCTGGAGGAGGAGGTTGAATATCATCTTCATCTTCGGGAGGCATTTGCATTGCCCTTGGAAGAATTACTAATCTTACAGCAACCTTTAAATCCTCAGAATTAACATTTTCATCACCCCTAAGAGCTGCATTGGCTTTAGCTACTTTTACTGCAAACAACTCTGATCTATGGCCTTCTACTCCCCCTCTGAGAGCTTCATTTACTAAATAAGTTATTTGTTCTTTAGTTATCTTTACATCCTTTAACCATTGCCTTGCCAAAATTAATTGCGTAGATAAATTATCCGACTCTTCGGACCACTTTTCTGAAAACTTAATATTATTTTCCGCATGAGATAAAACAGATTTTGTAATCTCAACTCTTTGAGCATTATCAATAGATTGATCTGCTGAAAGGACAATTGCAAATCGATCTAAAACATGATCTCTAAGGACTCCTTCTTCAGGATTATAAGTAGCAATCAAAAGAGATCTGCATGGATGCGATAGACTTAAACCATCTCGTTCGATATTGTTTTGTTCTCTTCCAGTAGCCTCAAGAATTAAATTTACAATCCCATCATCCAATAAATTAATATCATCTACATATAAAACACCTCTATGGGCCTCAGCTAAAATTCCAGGCTGAAAAACTTGCTCACCTGTATTTAATGAAGCTGCAACATCGATAGAGCCCACAAGTCTATCTTCAGTTATTCCTATAGGAACTTGAATAAATGGTGCTTCCCTAACCTTTTTGGGGATATCTTCAATTTGATTAAGGTAATTACTTCCAATTGTCTCCTCGAGCAATTTATTAGTATTAATATCCCACTCTTCTGGTTTATTTGGATCTAAGTTTCTACTTATAGGTCTTAATGAATTTTTACCCTGAGTAACCTTTTCAAGTATTGCTTCATTATCTAATACTTCTATGGGGGGAATCAAAGTATGTAAACCTCTTGCCAATACAGACTTACCAGTACCTCTACCACCAGCAATAATTACCCCTCCTAAACTTGGATCAACTGCCGATAGAAGTAAAGATAATTTTAATAAGCTATGCCCTGTAATTGCAGCTAAAGGAAAAGCTCTAAAAGAGTCCTTTGATTTTATTAAATCTTTTATTTCTTCTTTTCCTTTTAACTCTTGATTCAAAATCACTTTTTAAATGCCTGATATAGAATTTATCCAATAACTTTGTTTTTTGTAGTGGAATTATCAAATCTTAATATCAAAAATGGACTATGTATATCCCTTGGGGCAAATATTGATAGTAAATTCGGGAGTCCTCTAGATTCATTAATAATATGCAAAACGAAAGTAGAGAAAATAATAAAGTATTGGATAAATCAATCTCAAAATACAAAAGAAGCAATCAGAATATCTAATCCACACTTTTTATGGTCTTCAATATATGAGACATTTCCTCATGGAGTTGAAAATAAACAGCCAAATTATCTTAATACGCTAGTCCTTGTAAAGAGTCATTATTTTCCAAAGCCATCAAAAATAAATGCAAAATTACTGTTAAAAGAGTTAAAAAAATTAGAAAGTTTTTTTGGAAGAGAAAAAACTCCAAAGGACCAGAAATGGTTATCAAGATGTCTTGATTTAGATATTCTATGGTGGGAAGAGCTTTATACAGTCGACGAGGAATTAACATTGCCTCACCCCAGATTTATGAATCGTAATTTTGTTATTTCACCACTAGCAGAGATCTTAAGCAGAAGCCAAAAGATTAAAAAATTTGATAACCCAAGATGGTCTATTGTTTAATTTACAAAACCTAAAAATAACTGTTAGGGTGTATTTATTTATAACTTATGGGTAATAAAAATATCTTAAGAAGATCCATTTTCAAAGGTAAAATATCTGAGTTGAAATCAAAAAAATTTAGTTTCGAAATTAATAGAATTCAACTTCCAAATGGACATGAAGGTGAATATGGATACATCAAGCATCCTGGGGCTGCTTTGGCTGTACCAATTACAAAAGACAATAAAGTTATAATTCTACGGCAATATAGATTTGCTGTTTCAAGATATTTACTAGAATTTCCAGCAGGTACACTAGAAATCGGAGAAACACCTATTAATTCAATTAAAAGAGAAATTCAAGAAGAAACTGGCTATAGAGCAGACAAATGGGATGAATTAGGAACTCTTGTACCAGCGCCTGGTTATGCAGATGAAGAAATTTATTTGTTTCTAGCGCGCGATTTAAGCAAGCTAAAGTCAGAGGTTAAAGGCGATTTAGATGAAGATATAGAAGTATTAATTTTGGATCCTAAAGAACTAGATAATCTTATTTCCAGTGGGGAAGAAATTCTTGACGCGAAAACTGTGACTGCTTGGTTTAGAGCAAAACAATTTTTGTTTATTTAATGAATAAACCCAGAATACTTTTTTGGCATAGAAAAGATCTAAGAATAAATGATAATAAAGCTTTGATGAAAGCAATTTCATTATCAAATGCTATTACTTCAATTTATATCTTAGATAAAAATTATTCTCATGATTTCAATGCAAAATCCAGAGCTTGGTTTCTTGGAAATTCACTTCAAGAATTAAGTAATAATTGGAAAAAAATGGGCAGCAGGCTTGTTTTAAAAGAGGGAGATCCATTGATTATAATTCCTCAATTAGCAAAAAAAATAGATGCTAAATTTGTTTTTTGTAATAAATCAATAGAACCTTATGAGATAAATCGAGATTTAGAAATAAAAAAAAATTTAAAGAAAATAAACATCACATTTATTGAGTCTTGGGACCACTTACTAATAGAACCTTCAAAAATCTTCTCAGGGAATAAGAAGCCTTATTCAGTTTATGGTCCTTTTTACAAGAATTTAAAATCAAAAATCAAATTATTAGGTTCATATGATGAAAATAAAAGTATTTTTGAATTAAAAGATTTAGACAATGAAATTAAAGAAAATCCGGAAATTAAGTCATCTCATTTGGTACTAGAAAACTTCCTTAAAAATATAAATTTTTCTGGATCTAAGATTTGTCCTTGTAGACCTGGTGAGAAAGCTGCAGAAATATTATTAGAAAACTTTATTAACAAAAAAAAAATATATTCCTACAATACTGCACGAGATTTTCCGTCCTATCATGGCACCTCTTTTTTAAGTGCATCTCTAAGATTCGGCACTATTAGTATAAGAACAGTTTGGAACGCCAAATCCAATTTAGATTTTGTTATTAAAAACCAACAAAATAGTTTGTCAATAGAAACTTGGCAAAAAGAACTTGTTTGGAGAGAATTTTATCAACATTGTTTATTCCATTTCCCAGAACTAGAAAGAGGTCCATATCGAAAAAAATGGGATCTCTTTCCTTGGCAAAACAATCAAGAATGGTTTCAGCTCTGGAGCAATGGCGAAACTGGTTTCCCTATAGTTGATGCGGCAATGCGACAACTTAATAGTACTGGATGGATGCATAACAGATGCCGAATGATCGTCGCTTCATTTCTGGTCAAAGACCTAATATGCAATTGGCAAATGGGTGAGAAAAAATTTATGGAAATTTTAGTTGATGGAGACTTATCCGCAAATAATGGAGGATGGCAGTGGAGCGCAAGTAGCGGTATGGATCCAAAACCATTGAGAATTTTCAATCCATATACTCAAGCAAAAAAATATGATCCTATTTGCAAATACATAAAATTCTGGATTCCTGAATTATCAAAAGTATCAAATTCAGATCTACTAAATGGAGAAATATCCAATTTAGAAATCACAAACTATACAAAGCCTATGGTCAATCACAATATGCAGCAAAGATTATTTAAATCACTTTATGCAGAAATTTGAATTGTATCTATACAATTTTTTAAAACTTTATTTAAATTATCTGCCACATAAACCTGTTCTTCATAAGAAATTTCAGGAAACATTGGAAGACTAAGAACTTCTGTACAAACTCTTTCTGTATTAATAAGTTTTGTTCTAGAAAAATTTTTATTTTTATAAGCTATTTGTGAGTGAATTGGAATAGGATAATAAATAATTGAGTTAATACCCTTTTCATAAAGTTGTTGCTTTACCAAATTCCTCAAGGAATAATATTTTTTGGAATCAGTATCGAACAAGTTGGAATAATCTTCTTTTAAATTATATTTTTCATTCTTTAATTTGATAACAAATTGATTCCAAGAATGAAAGATAGAATCAGAACTTATTTTTGGGAGACTAACAAAGGGATTTTTTTCTAATAAATCAAAATAATTATTAGCGATTTTTTGGCGATTTTTGATCCACTTTGAAATATATTTAATTTTGATATTTAATATGGCAGCTTGAATAGTATCAAGTCTGCTGTTGTATCCAATTTGAGTATGATGATATCTTAAAGGGCTACCATGGACAGCTAGTTCTCTAATTCTTTTGGCAATCTTCTCATCTGAAGTTGTTACTGCTCCACCA
>QCPO01000014.1 GCA_003212535.1 Prochlorococcus sp. AG-436-O11 | reverse complement strand
GAACTCTACTGGCTCCTACACCAACAAAAAGTTCAACAAATTCTGATGCTGCAATAGAAATAAACGGGACTCCTGATTCTCCCGCAATTGCTTTAGCTAATAATGTTTTCCCAGTTCCAGGAGGACCAATTAATAAAACGCCTTTAGGAACTTTTGCACCAAGATTTTTATATTTATCGGGTTCCTTAAGAAAAGTTATTACTTCCTTTAATTCTTCAGCTGCTTCAGGGACTCCAGCAACATCATCAAATCTCGTTTCAACATCTTCAATAGTAATAAATTTAGATTTATTTTTACCAAACCCTAATGCTCTATTAGCTATATTTGATGTGCTTCTCAATATTAAAACTATAGCTACTAAAAAAATCAGGAAAAGTCCTAAGGAAGCAAATGAATTAGCTGCTGAAGATTCATTTCTACTATTATTAATAGTAAGTTCAACTTTATTTTCGGTAGCTTTTTCTAGAATTAATTGATCATTGTAAAGGATAGGGATTTTTTCTTTTTCACCATTATTGTAAAGAACATCAATCTCTCTTTTTCTAGGGTAAAAATATATTGATTCTATGTTTCCAGAGTCTATATCTAATAAGAGATCAGAATAACTTGAGTTAGAATTAGAGTATGAGAATTTTGATTTAAAGAACACTAATCTTATTAAATTTTTATTAATAAAGCTTATTAGCTCTAGGAAATAATTGTCTTAATTAAACTAAATATAGACATATATTTGGGAGATAACCACTTAAAGGTTATATTATTATATGGAAATAAAAAAAGAGTATGGCTGTACCTAAGAAGAAAAAATCAAAAAGCAAAAGGAATCAAAGACATGCTGTTTGGAAAGGTAAGGCAGCTTTAGCCGCTCAAAAAGCAATTTCACTTGGTAAATCTGTTCTAACAGGGAAAGCCCAAGGTTTTGTATATCCTATTGATGAAGAAGACAACGAAGAATAAATTTTAAGAACCTAATTTAAATGCTTCGAGTATAACAGCGTAAGTTGATCCTATTCTCACTTTATCGATTACTAACCAAAATTTATAATTCTTAGACTTTGAGGAAGGCTTAATCCTTATTATAATTTCTATAAATAATATAATTACCGGCACCATGACTAATTCATTCTTACCCTCAGATATAAATTTTGTTAAAAAATTTGCAAATAAAAAATAACCAGTCAATATCGAGAGAAGACTAATTGATTTAGATCTCCAAGTGGAGCTTATGAAACCAAAAAGGATATTATTTGACTGCTCGATAATTCTTGAAAAATTAGTATTTTGCATTAAAAATTGACAATAAATAATTATTTAAAAAAGAATAATCAACATAATTTTTATTTAGTTTAGGTCCTTTAATAACATTTGCCACGTTATTTAAATCGCCCAAGCTATCAAGAATACAATCTAATTTGATATCATTATCTATAACTGTAGGAATATTAGAGGGAAAATAAATAGTTGGTAACTTAGCTGCTAAAGAAGATTTAATCCCTGCGTTAGAATCTTCAAAAACGACTGAATTATTATTTTCAATACCACTCAATTTCAAAGCTTTTAGATAAGGCATTGGATTAGGCTTATGAAATTGAACATCATCACTAGAAATAATAAACTCAAAGGGATTAAAATCAGGAAATAAATATTCTATTAGCAGGTCTACCTGCTTTCTAGAACTCGAAGTAACAATAAATTGTCTTACTTTTTTTTCAAATAACTCAATTATCAGTCTCTTAACACCAGTCTTAAGATGTACAGTATTTTTTTTAATATTTTCTAAATAATGAAATTGCTTTTTTTCATGAATTCTAATAACTAAATCTTCTGATATGGATTCATTAATAGTTTTTGAAAAATGAGATATTCTATTTTTACCTCCATTTATTTTTAAAAGATCAATGTAATTAGAAGAGTCCCAATTCCAATTAAGTCCAAAATCATCAAATGCCAAATTAAAAGCTGGTAAATGAGCCTCTAATTCTGTATTAGCTAAAGTTCCATCTAAGTCCCAATAAACACCTTTTAGGAAGCTCACTTAGATGAAAAAATATTATTTGCTATAAAAAATAAGTGCTATTACTGCAACTCCGGATAGCGCAACCAAGGTTAAAGGTATAAGTGTAGGCATGATTGTATTTATGATGTGATACTATTTTTACAAATAAAACAAACAACTGTACCGATACGTTACAAGATTGAATTAAATTATGAAATCATGGAGTTGTATAGAAAAATGTGGAGCTTGTTGCAAGTTTAATTTAAATGAAAGGACTGATTTAGCAAATAAATTAAATAGTCAAGATATAGCTTTGATAGAATCAATGACATGTGATGATGGTTGGTGCAAGAATATGGATAGGAAAAACAAACAGTGTTTAATTTATGAAAATAGGCCGCACTTTTGTAGAGTCAATGAATTCTCTATGCAATTTAAAGATTACTTGAAATTTGGCGATAAGTTTCTAATTGATTGCTGCAAACAACATATTTCATCAAATTATGGCAATAAAAGTATAGAAATGAAAAACTTTAAAATTGCAACTACAAAAAAATGAATAGTAAATTAATAAAAGAAGAGAAAGAATTAGAGAAAAGCTTTTTTTCTATATTCATAACCACTTTTACAACAATATTCATAGCGGAATTAGGAGATAAAACTCAAATAGCTACATTAATGTTATCTGCTGAATCAGGAAAGCCAATTATCGTTTTCATTGGAAGTTCTCTTGCTTTGATAAGTTCTAGTTTAGTAGGAGTATTAATTGGTAAATGGTTATCTAAAAAAATAACTCCTAGTAAATTTGAGTTTTTTACAGGTTTTTTAATGATAAGTATTAGTCTCTTTTTGGCTTATGACATTACCAGTAAATATTTATAAATGATCTTAAGCTTATTATTATCTACATTCCTAACTATATTTATTGCGGAATTAGGAGATAAAACACAATTAGCCACTTTAGCTATAAGTGGCTCATCAAATAGACCATTGGCAGTTTTCTTTGGTTCTGCTTCAGCTCTTGTCTTGGCAAGTTTACTAGGAGCATTGACAGGAGGCTCTATTTCTACTTTTTTACCTGAAATTTTTCTAAAATCATTAGCCTCATTAACATTCTTAATTATTGGTATTCGACTTTTTAGGAACTCTTTTATTACTAGTAAAAAAGAAAAAGAACAAACAGTAATTAATTAGTTTTATGCTTAAAAAAAGGGTTTAATAATATAATAAAAAAAACCATAAAAATTTTTTAAATATTAAGGGGATATCATGTTCTCAACATCTTCAATAATTGATAATTTAAGCCAGGCAGAAGGTTTAGAATATAAGAAATTATGCCGATTATTAAAAATATCAAAAAAATCAGATAAGGACAAATTAGATATAGCTTTACTAGCTCTGGAAAAGCTCGAAATAATAAATAGAAATGAAGATAATAAATATTCCAACCTAAAAGATAGCAAGCATCTTATAGCTAAAATAAGATGCAGTAGTAAAGGTTATTGCTTTGCTGTCAGAGAAAATACCAAAGAAGATATTTATATAAAAGAAAATCTACTTAATCATGCTTGGAATGGAGACAAAGTATTAGTAAGAATAATTAAAGAGGGCTATAGAAGAAAATCACCTGAAGGGATAGTAGATTGTATTCTTGAGAGATCAAATCAGATACTTTTATCAAAAGTTGAGATTATCAATAATCAGGTATATGCTATACCAATTGATGATCGAATCTTATCAAAAATAAAACTTCCTAAAAGTGATGAAAAATATAAATATAGCCAAGAAAATAAAAATATAGTTAAGGTTGAAATTGATATGTTTCCTATTGGACAAGAAGAGGGAATAGGTCATGTTATAAAGGAATTAAAATTAAATAACAATGAAAACTTAGACACTGAATTTGTTTTAGCAAAAAGCAATATTAAAAATATAAACAAACCTCTTGATATTAAACCTAAAGATATAAAAAAAGAAAAAAGATTAGATTTATCAGCGAAAAATTCTTATATGTTTAGAAGTTGGGAAGCAGAAAATTCTCCAATACTTCCAATGATTCAAATAGAGAATGATAAAGACGAGACCACTAAAATTTGGATACACACAAATGCGATTGCAGAAAGATTAACTCTAAATAGTAAAAAATCACTAGAAATGCTTTCTGATAAGTTTGAATCATTTCCTTTACTAAACATTTGGGAAAACTATCTTAGTGAAAGCATATGTAATGCTTCAGAATTTAATTTAGGAGAAAAAAATGAAGCAATAAGTCTTTGTATACATCTTAATACTGAGAATGAAATAATTAATTGGTCATTCCATTTAACATTAGTGAAATGTTCATTAATTGTTGAAAATAAACATACGGAGGCGCTTCTAACAAGAAAGTCAAAGTCTAGAATTACATCGAGAGTTTTAAAACCTATTAAAGAACATATTGAAGATTTAGATAAGATATTGGAAATAGCAACTAAATTCAGAAAAAGTCAACTCTTGAAAGGTAAAATTGAAATTTCAAGACCCCAGAATAATATTGAATCTATAAATGAATTATTCGTATGCAACCCAGGTGAATATTCAAAAGAATACTTTGAAGCTTTAAGTAATACAGATTGTCAAACTTATCTGTCTCCTATACTTTATGAAGCTGATTTGATTTGGTTCAAACATTCAAACAAGTTGGGATTAAAAAGTGCAGCATACATAACAAAAGAATTAGACAATATAAATTTAAGTGAAATTATTAAATACTCTGAATTGGTAGACAGTAATATAGAACTTAATGTTGATGGTAATTTAACATTTAGACAAGTTGTTGAGTTATGTGGAGATGATGAGAAAAAGAGGGCTTTAAATAAACTTTTTGTCAATGCCTTGAGAGAAAATGAAGTGACATTAATTACAGATAATTCCAATATTAATTATTCAGAAAATAGTATTAATTCACCTTGGACATTGCCTTCATATGACTTTACTAATTTAATGAATCAAAACAACATTCTTAATATGATAATAAATGGTAAAAGAACTAACAAAAATAATACAAATAATATAAATATAACGGAAATGGATTCACATAAGAAAGTTAATTGGGAGATTTATAATTCATCAACAACAAAGAATCTGGAATTATTATTTAATAATTCACTGATTAATAAGCTTAATGAATATAAAAACAAAGCGAAACAATGTAAAGCAAATATGATAAGTATAAAACAAGTTAGAAAAGCTGAAAAATTTATAGGAAATAATTATAATGGAGTTATTGTTGCAGTACAAAGTTATGGATTTTTCGTTGAAATAGATAGCTTGAATGTAGAAGGGTTAGTTCACGTAAGCACCCTAAATAATGATTGGTATGAATACAGGTCAAAACAACACTTATTAATTGGTAGGAAATCGAAGAAATCCTATAAAATTGGAGATAAAATTGATATTAAAATAATTAAAGTTGATATCCTAAAATATCAAATTGACCTAGAATTAATCTAGTTTAGAAAATCATTAATATGATAAACAAATCTTAAATTAAAATTCAATATAAAAAATGATCTATAAAAAAAAAGGTTTTTTTCTAACTATCCTTATAATAATAATTTTCCAGACATTAATATATATAAATAATACACAAAAGACTTCTTTTAGTTTTCTTATTTGGAACTTTCAAGAAATAAAAATAGGAAGGATTATAGTTATTTCATTCTTTTCGGGATTATTAATATCAACTATTTTAAGCAATAAAAAGAACTTAAATTTTGTTAGTAATTACAAAAAAGATTATTTAGACCAAAATGAAGATTACGAAGATCATGACAATGAAGAGGAGAATAAAACAGAAGTTGACATCCCTCCTCAACGGGATATTAGAGATACCCAGCCAACAATATCTGTTAATTACAGAGTAATAAAAAATACTGGAGATAATTATTCTAAATATGAAGACAACACCTCAGATAATCAACAATATCAAGATGATTGGAATATGGATGATTCTGACTGGTAGAAATAAAGTAATTTTTTATTTATAATTATTTTTGTACATTGATTTTTTTTTATGGAAGAAAATAAAGATTCTAATGAAGAAGTTAATAATAAAACCTTTGATAAAGGAAATAATAGACCTCTTAAAGTTAATGGAGAGGATTCCGACTCAAAAGGAAGTAATAATGTCTCTAATAAAAAGGTTTTAGATGATAATAAAAGAGCTGCAGAAAAAGATATAGATTCGAAAATTAATATAACAAAAGATATTGCTGCATTAAATAAAACTGAATTAAATCAAAAGAAAGAAATCCCTATTGAGAAGAAAACCTTTAAAGAATTTGTACAAGCTCATTTAATACCATCGATAGTAAAAGAATTTAAACAAAGAGGTTTTGAAGTAGAGGAAATTACTCTCAAGAACACCCTTAGACCAATTGCCGAGGACAAATGCTGGGTAATTAGTTGTTTGATAAAAGATACTTGCAATTTTTGGCTTTCATTTGAGAAAGAAGATATAAGCTCTTTAAAAAGTATTTCTTTATCAAAACCTAATCAAAAACCTAGTATTATTGAATCATTTCTAATTGACGAGAAAAGAATTACACTAAAATTAATAATATCTAGAATATTGCAGAGATTAAATGGCCAAAAGCTATTAGGAGTTAATTGATAATCAAAAGAATGACACCTAGTTAACTTTTTCCTCGAAAAGACAAATCATAGTAAATAATAGTAGTAATAAAACAAAGTAAGATGACTCAATCAACTGTTGAATCTAAAAATAAAAATGAAGTAAATAAAGGGAAGGCACCAGCTAAGGAAACCATTTTATCTCCAAGGTTCTATACAACAGACTTTGAGGCAATGGAAAATATGGATTTATCAATAAATGAAGAAGAATTGGAAGCTATATGTGAAGAATTCAGGAAAGACTACAATAGGCATCATTTTGTTAGAAATAATGAATTTGAAGGCGCTGCAGAAAAACTAGATCCTGAGACAAGAGAACTTTTCGTTGATTTTCTTGAGGGAAGTTGTACATCAGAATTTTCTGGCTTTTTACTTTATAAGGAACTTAGCAAGAGGATTAAAGAGAAAAACCCTCTTCTTGCTGAATGTTTTGCTCATATGGCCAGAGACGAAGCTAGACATGCAGGTTTCTTGAATAAATCAATGAGTGACTTTGGATTACAGTTAGATTTAGGATTCTTAACAGCCAATAAAGATTACACTTATTTTCCTCCAAGAAGTATTTTTTACGCTACATATTTATCTGAAAAGATAGGATATTGGAGATACATTGCAATTTATAGGCATCTTGAAAAGAATCCTGATAGCAAAATTTTCCCACTCTTTAATTACTTTGAAAATTGGTGTCAAGATGAAAATAGACATGGTGATTTCTTTGACGCACTAATGAAAGCACAACCACGAACAGTTAAATCTTTAAGTAAAAAAATTACCATAGGTGGTTCTACCTTTACACATCCATTATTTGACTATTTCCATAGATTTAGATATTTTTTGAACAATCTTCCTTTAACATCTAAATTATGGTCTAGGTTTTTTCTACTGGCTGTATTTGCAACTATGTATGCGAGAGATCTTGGAATAAAAAAAGATTTCTACAGTTCTTTAGGTTTAGATGCTAGAGATTACGATCAGTATGTTATTAATAAAACAAATGAAACTTCTGCTAGAGTTTTCCCTGTAGTTTTAAATGTATATGATAAATCTTTTTATGGGAGACTAGATAAAATAGTTGAAAATAATAAATTACTTTCTCAAATTGAGAACAGCAATAGTAATAAATTATCCAAAATTTTAAGAAAGTTACCTACCTACATATCAAACGGTTACCAGCTTTTGAGACTATACTTATTAAAACCTCTAAATAGCAAAGATTTTCAACCAACTATTAGATAATCTTCCTCTAAAAGAGAAATAATTAGACACTCAAATGCTTTCTTCAGAAATTAAATATTGTGAAATTGAATTTGGTAAATGCAATAAAGATTTATTAGAAGAAGTAATTTTTTATGGCATGTCACTTGGAGCAGATTTTGTAGAAATATTTTTAGAAAATACTGACAACTCAAATATACTGGCAGAAGAAGATTACATAACGAGCGTTAGTCCATCATTTGGTAAAGGTGCTGGAATTAGAATTTTTAAAGACAAAAGAGATGGTTTTGTAAGTACTAATGATCTAACAAAAAAAGGATTAATGAGAGCAGTATCTCAGGCGATAGAGATGTTAGATATATCTGATAAAACAAATAAAGAACATTTTAGTGGTATAAATGAACTTAAAGATTACAGTACTTCAAAAAAAAGTTGGATTGGACAAATACCATCAATTAATGAAATTAGTGAGAAATTAATCCAAAGCACAAACGCCCTCAAAAAAGATAAAATAATTGTCAGAAAAGGAAGCTACTCAAGAAATTGGCAAGAAGTGATCATAGCTTCTAGTGACGGAACTTATGCTACTGATATTAGATTGCATCAAACAGTTGGTCTTAATGTAATAGCAACTGATGCCCAATACAGGTCAAATGGGAGTAGAAGATTTGGATCATCAGGGAAGCCTAATGAATTTAGATTATGGGATCATGAAAAAGCTGCTAATGAAGTATTTGAAACTTCAATGAATATGTTGTACGCAGATTACGTTGAGGCTGGACAGATGCCGGTTGTACTAGCTAATAAATTTGGTGGTGTTATATTTCATGAAGCATGCGGACATCTACTTGAAACTACGCAAATAGAAAGGGGAACAACACCATTTAAAGATAAATTAAATAAAAAAATTGCGCACGAATCTGTAACCGCTATCGATGAAGGAATTTCTTCAGGATCATTTGGTTCACTATCAGTGGATGATGAAGGAATGGAACCGGAAAAATCGATCCTTATTAAAGATGGAGTATTAAAAAAATTCATCTCTGACAGAGCCGGTGAGTTAAGAACTGGCCACAAGAGAACTGGTAGTGGAAGAAGGCAAAATTATTCATTTGCAGCCGCTTCAAGGATGAGAAATACCTACATAGCTAAAGGAGAATACTCTAAAGAAGAATTAATAAATAGTATTGGTGATGGTCTCTACTGCAAATCAATGGGAGGAGGAAGTGTAGGAGCAACAGGGCAATTCAATTTTGCCGTAGAAGAAGGTTATTTAATAAAAAATGGAAAATTAACTAAACCAGTTAAAGGAGCAACATTAATTGGAGACGCTAAAGAAGTAATGCCAAAAATATCTATGTGCGGGAATGACCTGGAACTAGCGCCTGGTTTTTGTGGTTCGATCAGTGGTAGTGTCAATGTAACGGTAGGCCAGCCTCATATAAAGGTTGATTCAATCACTGTTGGAGGAAGATAAGATTATGAAAGCAAAAGAAATAACAAGTCAAATCTCAAAATCAGCAGAATTTTTAAATCTTATAAAATGGGATTTTGGTGCAAGTTTTTCTAACGACTATTCTGTACAAGTTGAGAAAGGGATAGCTAAGCAATTAAAGGCATCACAAAAACAAGTTTTAACAATAAGAGTTTGGAATAAATCTAATTTAGTTGGTATTACTTCAACAAGTGATATAAGTGAGTCAGGGATTCAGAAGGCACTTAATCAAGCAAGTATCGCTTCGGAATTTGGGAATAAGAACGAAAGTACTGATTTTTCACCTTTAGCAAAAGAACCTATAAAAGTTCAAGAAGTTAGGAAAAGGAGTCCAGTTGGTATTAAAAAATTACTAAAGATTCTTAGAGAAGCAGAATTAAAACTTTTAGATAGTCACAAATCTATTACTTCTATTCCTTATAATGGATTGTCGGAAAGCTTCTACGAAAGAATCTATGCCAACAGTGATGGTGCATTTAGGAATTATTCTAAAAGTCAGGCTGCATTATATTTATATGCTAGAGCTGAAGAAAAAAATAAAAAACCTCGCAGTTCAGGTTCAGTTAAACTGGGATATGGAGTTGATGATATAGATATAAAATCTTGCATTAGTGAGGCCTCAACTAAAACAATTTCTCATCTAAATTATTCCTCAATTAGAACCGATAAATATTTGATATGTTTTTCCCCTGAGGCATTTTTAACTATGGTTAATGCTTTTAGTTCAATTTTTAATGCACGAAGTATTATTGATGGAGTCAGTTTATCCAATAAAGATTCAATTGGACAACAAATATCAAATGAAGCACTTGATATTTATGATGATGGACTTAATGAGAAGAATATAACTTCAGCACCATTTGATGGTGAAGGGACTCCTACAAAGAAATTATGCTTAATTAATAAAGGGAAATTAGAAAACTTTTTGCATTCTGAATCAACGGCAAGAATATTTAAAACAATCCCGACAGGTCATGCTGGACTAGGATCTAAAGTATCAGTATCTCCTGATTGGTTAGTTGTTAAAAGATCAGATCAATGTACTGATCTTAATAATGCACTAAACCATTCTAAATATGAAGGAGAATATGTATACATTGAAGAATTAAATGCTATCCATGCAGGTGTTAGAGCAAGTCAAGGTTCATTTTCACTACCATTTGAAGGATGGCTTTTTAACAAAGGTAAAAAAGAATCAATAGAATCAGCAACTGTTGCAGGAGATATTCAATACCTTTTGAAAAATATAGTTAATATTGAAATTCAGCAAGAGGTAACCACAAGTGGTATTTCTCCACATGTTTGGGTTAATGAATTATCAATAACTGGAGACGCGTGAGAATAATATTCTGGGGGACGCCTGAATACTCAGTTGATAGCCTTAATATATTAAATAAATCAAATCATGATGTTATCGCAGTAATAAGCCAACCTGATAAAAAAAGATCTAGAGGAAATAAGCTGATATCTTCACCAGTTAAGAAATTTGCAGCAAATAAAAACATACCAGTTTTAACTCCACAAATTATTAAAGGTAATAATGAATTTATTAATGAACTAAAATCACTTTCTTGCGATATTTTTGTTGTAATCGCTTATGGAAAAATTTTACCAAAAGAAATATTAGAACTCCCGAGATATGGTTGTTGGAATGCTCATGCATCACTACTCCCAAGATGGAGAGGATCTGCACCAATTCAATGGTCATTATTAGAAGGTGATAATTTTACAGGTGTTGGAATTATGAAAATGGAAGAAGGTCTTGATACTGGAGATGTATTAATGGAAGAACAAATTAAAATTGAAGATGATGACAATTTAATTTCTTTAACAGAAAAATTAAGCCATTTATCATCAAAACTTTTAATGGCAGCTATATCCAAACTTGAAGAAAACATTGATGATAATATCAACTCTTTTTTAACTAAACAGATAAGACTTAATAGAGAACTTAAATATGCAAGAATGATAAAGAAGACAGACTATAAGTTAAATTGGGGAAATAATGCAATTGAAATTTTTCGAAAAATTAACGCATTATATCCACGTGCATATACAACTTTTAGAGGAAAAAATCTAAAAATAATTAAAATCAGAATTCTTAAAAATGATGAATTTAATAATAAAAGCTATCATTCTATTTGCGACAGTTTAAAACCAGGAATTATTCTTGATCTTTTAGAAAATGAAGGGATAGTTATCTCAACGAAAACTGAACCAGTTATTTTGTTAGAAGCAAAGCTTGAGGGCAAAAACATCTCAAGCAAAATGCAGCTCATACAACAATTACAGCCCAAAGTAGGTGAAAAGTTTGCAGATTAAGTAATAGATTCTTTTTTAGAAAGCCCCCAAATAAAAGCAAATAGAATCAATATATAAAAATAATAATCTGGAAGTATTGATTCTTTAATTAAAGTATTTAAAAGAAGTTTAATCCCAACAATTAAAATTGCTATGTAACCAGCCGTTTCTAATCTTGAGAATTTATCTAATAGTTTTAAAAATATGCCTGATGTAAATCTTAAAGCTAATACTCCAATTACTGCTCCAAAAATTATAAGTATATATTGATCACTGATTGCCACAGCAGTTGTGATGCTATCAATGGAGAAAGCAAAATCAGTAACTGAAAGAAGGGCAACAACTTTGAGAAACTTGAATTTATTCTGAATCTTGTTATTAACAGTTTCAGAATTTCCTAATTGAGAATTAATAAAAACATTAGACAAGAATAAGTATATTAGATATAAACCAGCAAATATGCGAATAAAAATAAATTTGAGTAGAAGATTAGATAAAAGAATAAGAAAAATTCTAAACAATAAAGATATAGTGATCCCAATGTTTAAAGCTCTAGCCCTTAATTGCGAACTTTCGAGTGATTTAGTAAGAGATGCAAGTGCAACAGCATTGTCAGCTGATAATAATAATTCTAACGAAATTAATATTGGTAAAAGAGTAAGAATTTCGTACCAACTATCTACTTGATCAAGGGTGGGTATAAAAGAATTTATTGCTGCAGAGTCCATTAATTATTATTCACAATCTTTTAAAACATAATATAATATAATGCATAGTGGTAATCAAGTTAAATAAATATAAATGAGTTTAAATTCCTTAGTTAATTATATATCTAATTCACAAATTACATCGGAACTAATAAATAGAATTTCAAAAGACAATGAACTAAATATAGTTGGATCTAGTAGATATGCGAAATCTATAATTATAAATAGTATTGCAAAAAAACAAAATAAAAATATATTATTAGTTTGTCCTAATGTAGAAATTGCATATAAATGGATTGGTTATTTTGAAAGCATTAGAAATAAGGATGTATTATATTATCCACCTACAGAACATTTGCCATACTCATCAATTAATAAATCAAAGGAAATTGAATTTACTCAGTTAACAGTTATATCAAAGTTAATTAAAAATGAGAGAAAAGAATTAAATATTATTATCACCACAGAGAGATCTCTTCAACCACATTTACTTAATAAAACATTATTAAATAAAAACAAGTTATGTTTACAAAAAGGTAAAGAAATTGAAATTAAAGAATTATCAAATAAGCTTACAATACTAGGTTATGTAAAGGAAAATATTACTTCTATGGAGGGTTCATGGAGTAGAAGAGGTGAAATTATAGATATTTATCCAGTTAATAATGAATTACCTATAAGACTAGAATTCTTTGATAATATAATTGAAAAGATAAGGGAATATGATCCATATACTCAGAAAACACTTGAGAGTATTAATAATATTGAGTTAATACAGTCTGGAAACAATTTACTAATAAGAGAAGGTTTAAATAAGTTATCTAAAGAATGTTTATTTAATTCAGAGGATATAAAAAAGAACAATCTTGATAGATACTTAGGGATAATAGAAGAAACACCTTCAAACATAATAGACTTTATTAATGAGAATACAATTATTGTTATTGATGAAATAGATGAATGTAAGAAATTTTCAGATAACTGGTATATTGATTCTGAAAATAATTTTAATCAATGTAAAAATGAATTAAATTCAAAACTTAAAGATAATAATATCGATATTAAAGTTAAACCAAATCTGCACTTAAAGTTTGATGATATTATAAAGTCGAGAAAAATTTTTAATTTTATTAATTTGTATGAATTTGAATCAAAGAAAATTAATAATAATAAATTTATATTAAATGATAAAAGATTAAATTCCTTCTCTAAAAATATAGGAAAATTATCATCTGAAATAAATAAAAATATAAATAATAAAGAAAAGGTATGGATATTATCTGCGCAGCCATTAAGAACTAGAACTTTGCTATTTGAGCATGAATGTAATACAAAATATTTAGATAATCCCGATGATATCGATGAAGCTTATAAATCAATTAAATATTCAACTCCATTAATTATAAAAAATAAGCACAATTATGAAATTGAGGGTTTTTATTTACCCATCTGGAAAGTCGTACTAATAACAGATAAAGAGTTATTTTCTCAACAATCATTATTTAATAACGTTTTTATTCGGAGGAGAAAAAGGAGTATAAATACAAATATTAATGTTAACAAGATAAATCCAGGTGATTACATAGTACATAAAAATCATGGAATAGGAAGATTCTTAAAAATAGAAAAAATAAACATAACAGGTGATTCTAGAGATTACCTAGTTATTCAATATCAAGATGGAAAGATAAGTGTAGCCGCTGATCAACTTGGTAGTGTCAATAAATATAGATCGAGTGGAAAAACCATACCAAGAATAAATAAATTAGGTGGAACAGAATGGTACAAAATAAAAGAAAAGAATAGGAAACAAATAAAAAAAGTTGCCTCAGACATTTTAAAACTTTATGCAAAAAGAGAAAAACTTAAGGGACATATATATCCAGAAGATGGTCCTTGGCAAAAGGAATTAGAAGAATCATTTCCATATCAACCTACTCCGGATCAACTTATGGCCGTAAAAGAAATCAAATCTGATATGGAAAGCGATAAACCAATGGATAGATTGGTTTGTGGAGATGTGGGTTTTGGGAAAACAGAAGTCGCAATAAGAGCTATTTTTAAAGCTATAACATCTGGGAAGCAGGTAATATTACTTGTTCCAACAACGATCTTGGCTCAGCAACATTGGAGAACAATAAATAATAGATTTTCACCATATCCGATAAAAGTTTCATTACTAAATAGATTTAAAACTAATAATGAGAGAAAAGATATTTATGCTGGTCTAAAAAACAACAAGATTGATTTAGTTGTAGCTACTCACCAAATTTTAGGGAAGGAAATAGAAATTAAAAATTTAGGATTACTTGTGATTGATGAAGAACAAAGATTCGGAGTAAGGCAAAAAGAAAAAATTAAGAAAATAAAAACAAGCATTGACGTTTTAAGTCTTTCTGCAACCCCAATACCAAGAACTCTTTATATGAGTTTGTCAGGATTAAGGCAAATGAGTCTACTAAATACTCCACCTCCATCAAGAAGATCAATAAAAACCTATTTATCAGAAATAGATATGGATGTGATAAGAACAGCAATAAGTCAAGAGCTTGATAGAGGAGGTCAAATATTTTATGTACTCCCAAGGATTACTGATATTGATCAAGCTGTTAATAAATTAAAAAATATGTTTCCTAATTTAAAATTTAAAGTCGCGCATGGACAAATGAATGAAACAGAACTTGAAAATGCCATGATTGCATTTAACAATGGTGAAGTTGATCTAATGATTTGCACAACAATTATTGAAAGTGGATTAGACATCCCAAAAGTAAACACAATAATTATTGAAGACTCTCATAAATTTGGACTTTCACAACTTTATCAATTGCGAGGAAGAGTTGGCAGAAGCGGGATACAAGCTCATGCTTGGTTGTTTTATCCAAATTTGAATAAAATAAATGATTCTGCCAAACAAAGATTAAAAGCTATCAAAGACTTTTCTGAACTTGGAAGTGGATACCAGTTAGCAATGAAAGATATGGAAATAAGAGGTATTGGAAGTTTATTAGGAGAAGAACAAAGTGGAAAGGTTAATGCTATTGGTTATGATTTATACATAGAAATGCTACATGAGGCGATATCAGAAATAAGTGGGCAGGAGATTCCTGAAGTAAATGATACACAGATCGATCTTCCAATAAATGCTTTTATACCCTCTACATGGATATTAAATAGGGAAGAAAAACTTAACGCTTATAAATCTGCAACAGAGTGTTCTAATGATAAAGAGCTAACAGAATTAGCTACTGATTGGACAAATAGATATGGAACTTTACCCAAACCGGTTGAATCATTAATTTTGTTAATGAAATTAAAATTATTAGCTAAAAGTTGTGGATTTAATAAGATCAAACTCAAAAAGCCAAACATCCTAATAGAAACTAAATTACAAAAATCTACATATAAAATATTTAAAAATGCTTTATCAAGTAGTGTTAAAAATAAATTTAGTTTCGAAGAAGGAGATCAACATTCAAAAATAATCATTAGAGGCTTAGGAGTTACTGAAATTCAAAATCAAATTGATCAATTAACTTTATGGTTTGGATTATTCGTTAAAGAAATAAATAATTTTCAGAAAGAACCACTAATGGAAAAACATTAATTTATTAATTTATTAAATTATTAAATTATTAAATAAATATTTAAAATCCGCAGAAAAATATAATTTCAGTTAGCTTAATAAAAAAAATTTTTTATATGGGTGAATATATTGATGTCGGATTACAAAGTTCGATTTTACCGTTTACTTTAATTTTATCTTCATTAGTCTTAGGAGCTTACGCTATATTTGGAGTTGAGGCAGAAAATGACGACGATGACTCTGATTCTGGCAGCGGTGGGCTAATGCAACCTATTTGAAATTATTTATATCAAAAATTTCTAGTATTTCCATTTAGAACTTTGAATATTCTATAAAAAGCACCTAATAATAAAATCATTGAAGTTATAAATGATAGTACAATAAAAATAACTAAAAGTAATTGAAAAAGATAACTAAAAATATCGATAAATAAAAAAATAGATTTTTCAAAAGTGGTTAAGAAATTCTTAAAAAGGGAAGCTTTATTAGGAATTAAATAATTTATAAAAATCAATAAAAAGCTAAAAATCACCATGAACAAAGATTCAATTAGTAATTGCCTTTTAGATTTTCTTCTTGAGTTAAATTTATTTTTAAATATATATTTATCAGTTTTTTTATTTAAACTTGGTATTTTTAAATCTGCCATACATTAAAAATCAGTAATAAACGTATAATGATTCAAAAGGAATTTTCCTATACTATCGTCTTTATGGATTAGATGCTATAAATTGTAGATTTAGATGCTCTAAATTGTTAATTCAAATTTATTAATACCTTTTCATCTTTATCTTCACCAACATTATATAAATAAATAAACGTTGAAGATACAAACAATAGAGTGCATAGTGATAAAACTGGTGGCAAAAGATTACTAAAGATTTTATCTTTATCTATAGATTTCAACAAACCTTTTTTAGGATAATTTTTTAAAACAACTGAATTAACTTTTTTAACTTTACTGGAAGAATTAAACTGATCAAAGCAATTTATGATGTCAGCGAGTACGGAATTACCAATCTTTATATTTAAAGGTTTAACATCAGGCTTTGAACTTTTTAAAAGTACTTTATGTGTTAAAAAGTTTTCAGCTTTTATATCAATAAACTGTGACTCATAACATGCAGTATCATTATTTATAAGAAAATTTGAGTAACTATAAAACGCAACCATAATTGACCTTAAGTGATCAATATTACCTTCAATGAGTGGCTTATCAATTATCATTAACTTCCATTGTGAAATTATTGATATTTGACTTTTGTTATCATTATTTGAATAATCAGGCAATCCAATTATTTCAAGACTGACTGAAGATTGATTAAATAATAATTTATTTTGCAACATATCAAAAATCTAGTAAAGAAGTTCTTAACTTTTGATAACCCTCAGCAGAACTACATAAAGCCAAAGTAAGCAAGAACTTTATAATTATCTCATCATTGCCATTTTTATCTAGAAGCTTTTTAACTCTCATACTATTAATATTAAATCTTTCATGAATTAACTCGAGAAATCTTTTTTTGAAATCATTCCATGCTTCAGGATTCATATCAAAATCGTCTCTTGATTGAAGAATAACTCTTATATAAGGATATAAATCTTTAGACATTTCAACAGCTAGTTTAGTCAAACAATCAAACTCTTCTATTTTGATATTGTTATTAATATAAGATTTTCTCATTGGATTATTATTCCTTAATTTCCAAATAGTGACTTTATTTGGCAAAACTTTATTTAAGTTAAGAGTATTTGATAAATTAAATAAAGATTGAGCACCATTTAGATCAATAGTTTCTAAGGCTAACAATAGTAAATCAAGTCTCTGTATAGATTCTCTTGATATGCGATTTCCTTTGGATAAAACAGTAATAGCAATTCTTTTGTTGATAATTAAATTATAACAGAATCATTATTCTATGTTTTGAAATAAAAATGTATATAACTTATCAAGTTCTTCAATAGTCAACATTCCATAACTCCATAATAAAATTGGGAGAGGTGTATTATTTCTTATTGATAATTTAACTCCAAGCTCAATTGATGAATGATCTAAACCAATTTCATCTAAAAGAAAAAATATCATCTTTTTAGATAAATTATAATTAATAGCTGTCATTTAATAGTTTTATAAATAATAGACTTTGTCATTTGATTTAATACTATTTGTCTAATAAAAGATTTTTTATTTAAAAGTATAAATGATATTTTTCTAAGAGGAATTAAAAGATAATTCCTATTTGCAAAAAATGTAATTAAAGAGTCAGTAATAACTAATGTAAAAAGAATATCTATAAATCTATTCAAATAATATTTAAATTTAAAAAATTTTAATTTATCAGTACTGATAAATGACTTTTCATTTAACATATCAAAAATATTATTTACGTCTCGCCAACAAGTATTTAAACCTTGACCTCCTACAGGATGAAATGAATGAAATGAATCACCTACAAATACAAATCTTTTGGAATTAAAAATCGATAGGTTTAAAGATAGTGAGACAGGGAATACATTAACTTCTCCAATCATTTCATCCAATTTAAAATAATCTGGCAATATTGTTGATAAATTATCCATTAGAAAACTTTTATCAGTATTCAACCTATCAATAGATTTAGAGGTACTCGATGTCCAAATAATTTGGTATAAATTTTTATTTAAAGGTAATAAAGCTAAAGGGCCTTCTTCTCTGAAAATTTCATAGGCACACCTCTCTAAATTACCTCTTAACAGAACCTTAAATGTTAAACAAGACTGATTATAGCTTTTTCTAAAATAAAGAAATTTGAAAGATTTTTTATTAATAGGATTAGCTCCAGTTGAAATAAATTTATAATCGAATATAAATTTCTCTGTTGATATATTCTGAGGTGTATTAAAAAAAATATTGCTGTGATTATCAAGTTCAAGAAAAAATACATTCATTAGATCAGAATGTTTAACAACCCAACCAATATTGTTTTCAGCACTTATATCCTTATCTAAGTCAGAAACATTTAAAGTTGTGAAAGATGAAGTAACACTATCTGATATAGAAAGTTTATCAAAACCATATAAATATGGTTTTAACTTATTCCAGATTCTAAATTTATCAAGAATTTTTCTCGTTGAATGAGTAATTGCATATGTCTTGTCTTGATAAATAAGCTGTTCTCTAGTTAAAAAATCAGTTAAATAGATATTTAAATCTAATTTGGATAGGGCAATGGACAGAAGTATACCAGTAGGTCCTGAGCCAACAATATTAAAATTAAGCCTATTGCTCATTATAAAAATATTTTTTCTTCAATCTATTTAAGATAAATATAGCAAATTTCTTCAAATGCTGGCCTTAACAAGTAAGGGTACTCACCAACCCACAAATTAATCTCAGGTAACCACGCATCAGTTAAATGAATATCCCTATCAAAATTACGATTATTTGATGTAACTAAACATCTAATGTTAGAACCGACTCTAATTTGACTATGTTTATTTTCCATTGGGAAACTTAACTTATCTAAATAACCATCTTCATCTTCTAATTCAATAACAAGCCAAGTTCTCTTTTTCTTAATCACCTCTAATCTACCTTGATTATTAGACTGTTCTCGTGAACTTTCAATCTTTTCAGTTTTGTAAATATCTGATACGTAACCATCAAAAATAGAAGAAAATTTATATTTTCTGAATTGCAAATTTTTTCTGCTTGATTCAAGAATTGGTCCCCATAAAATATAAAGAAAAAAAACAACGCATAGTATTAACCATAAATTATAAGTCTGATTTCCAGTTTGACTAATACTTATCAAGAAATTAATTATTCCTCCAATAGAAGAAATAATTAATCTTTGAAGAACTTTATTTGGATCTCCTAAAGCATATTTAAATTGTCCACCAGTTCCAACGGCTGGGATTAGTTTCGAAATTTGATTTAATTTTATTGGAATAAGCATTTTAAAAAATCAATTTTTCAAGTCCGTAAACTAATGACTCGTAATTACCTATTTTTTGTATTGCTTGTAAAACTCCTGGCATATATGCTTTTCTATCTATAGTGTCATGCTTAATAGTATAAGTTTCACCTGGAGAACCCATGATTACTACTTGATGAGCTAATAGACCTGGTAATCTCACTGAATGTATATTTAGACCTGAATCTCTAACACCTCCTCGAACACCTTTCAAAGATTCTGATTCTTTAACCAAACTTTCATTATATTTCTTTGGATATTCTTCAATCATTTCAGCAGTTTTTATACAAGTACCACTAGGAGAATCTGCTTTTTGATTATGGTGCATCTCTATCAATTCAATATTGTCATAAAATTTTGCCGCAACAGATGCAGCCTGTTGAAGTAGAACCATGCCTACTGAAAAATTTGGAATTATCGCACAACCAACAGATGATTTCTGAGCAAAGATGGATAAATCATTTATTTGGGAAGGAGTGAGGCCTGTAGTTCCAACGACAGGAGAGATGCCATATGCGATTGCAGATCTAGTATTATCAAAAACAGAATCAGGATGAGTAAAATCTACTAAAACTGGTTTAATATTTTCATTTCTATATTCTTGACTAATTGAGCATAAAGTTCCTTCAAAATCATTTGAAACAAAAACATCACATTGTTTTACTTTTAATATTTCTGAAATATTTGTTCCATTATTATTCTCAGTTATGTCAATTGCTGCAACAAGATTACAATTTTGTGAATTTAATACAGAGTTTACGACTTCACTTCCCATTCTACCCAAAGCTCCAGAAACAAGTACTGGTATTGTTTTTTCCGAATTTTTATTCATTTTATTAAAAATTTTTTTTAAAAAAGGTTGTTACACGCTATGTATAAAGGTCACAATAACGTCATTTCAGCCGTAGGGTGGTAAGAAATACTTAAAAAATCAATGTTTACGCAGGTCCGCTCAGCAAACCGCAGAGTATCTCCTGTTGAGGATAACAAACACAAAGTTGTAATAAAAGCAGTTTATGTTGTCCTTGAGCCACAATACCAAAATTCCCTAACTGAAGCAGCAAGGTCAATAAATCAAATGAATGGACCAATAGGGATAGACCTTAGTGGTTACCTTATTGAAGAACTTAGAAATGAAAATAATTTTAATGATTTTAAAGAAGATATAGCTAATGCAGATATTTTTATTGCTTCTTTAATATTCATTGAAGATTTAGCTCAAAAGGTAGTAGATGCAGTTACTCCACACAAGGAAAACCTTAAAGCTTCGATAATATTTCCTTCTATGCCTGAAGTTATGAGATTGAATAAGTTGGGTTCATTTAGCATGGCCCAACTAGGTCAATCCAAAAGTATTATTGGAGATCTAATAAAAAAGAAAAAAGAATCAGATGGAGCTAGTTTCCAAGATTCAATGTTGAAATTGCTAAATACATTGCCATCAATACTAAAATATCTTCCCGTAGAAAAAGCTCAAGATGCAAGGACATTTATTTTAAGTTTTCAGTACTGGTTAGGTGGTACTACTGAAAACCTGAAAAATTTTTTATTAATGATCTCAGAGAAATATGCAGTATCTGACGATATAAAGGAACAAATAGAAGACTTCAAAATACAAGATCCAGAAACATTTCCAGACCTTGGGATTTGGCATCCTTTAGCACCATGCATGTATGAAAGTTTAGAGGAATATAAAAATTGGGAAAACAATAGAAAAGATATAAAACCCAAAAACGAAAAAACTCCAACAATAGGATTAGTACTTCAAAGAAGCCATATAGTAACAGGAGATGATGCACATTACGTTGCTGTTATTCAAGAATTAGAATATAGAGGAGCAAGAGTACTTCCAATATTCTGTGGAGGACTAGATTTTTCTAAGCCAGTTAATGAGTTCTATTATGACTCCATCAATAAAGAGGAACCTATTGTTGATGGAGTAGTATCATTAACGGGATTTGCTTTGGTTGGTGGACCTGCCAGACAAGACCATCCAAAGGCTATTGATGCTTTAAAAAGGCTTAACAGACCTTATATGGTAGCACTACCATTAGTTTTTCAAACAACTCAAGAATGGGAAGATAGTGATTTAGGATTACATCCAGTACAAGTTGCTTTGCAAATTGCGATACCAGAACTAGATGGAGCAATTGAACCTATTATTCTTTCAGGTCGTGATGATGCCACAGGCAAAGCTCATACACTGCAAGATCGAGTTGATGTAATTGCAGGAAGAGCAATAAAGTGGTCTACTCTTAGGGTAAAAAAAAGAGAAGAAAAGAAATTAGCAATTACTGTATTTAGTTTCCCTCCAGATAAAGGGAACGTAGGAACAGCAGCATATCTTAATGTCTTTGGTTCTATTTATAGAGTTCTATTGGAAATGAAAGCAAAAGGATATCAAATAGATGGGCTACCTAACAATTCGAAAGAATTAATGGAAAAAGTCATAAATAATCCTGAGGCAATGGATGGATCTCCTGAATTAAATATTGCCCATAAAATGTCAGTTAAAGAATATGAGGAATATACACCCTATTCGCAGCGACTAGAGGAGAATTGGGGTAAACCTCCTGGGAATCTAAATAGTGATGGTCAAAACTTACTTATATACGGAAAACATTTTGGAAATGTATTTATAGGAGTCCAACCAACATTTGGTTATGAAGGTGATCCCATGAGATTACTTTATTCAAGGAGTGCTAGTCCTCATCATGGTTTTGCAGCTTACTATACATATGTAGAAAAAATATGGGGTGCTGATGCTGTACTTCATTTTGGAACTCACGGTTCTCTTGAATTCATGCCTGGGAAGCAAATGGGTATGAGTGACACATGCTACCCAGATTCGTTAATCGGATCATTACCGAATTTATATTATTACGCGGCAAATAATCCATCTGAAGCAACGATTGCCAAAAGAAGGGGATATGCATCAACGATAAGTTACCTTACTCCTCCAGCCGAAAATGCTGGTCTTTATAAAGGACTTAAAGAATTAAGTGAATTAGTTGGTTCTTATCAACAACTAAGGGAAGGTAGCAGAGGAATTCAAATTGTTAATGCAATTATTGAAACTTCTAAACAATGTAATCTTGATAAAGATGTTGTGCTTCCTAATAAAGAGGTAGAAGAACTTAGCATCGATGAAAGAGATCTATTCGTAGGTAATATCTACAAACAACTAATGGAAATAGAAAGTAGATTATTACCATGTGGTCTTCATACTATTGGAGAAGCTCCAACTGCAGAGGAAGCTGTAGCAACCCTTGTAAATATTTCTTCTTTAGAAAGAGAACAAGAAGGTTTAAGATCACTCCCCGGCTTATTAGCAGAGTCAATAAACCTTACTATTGATAAAATTTATGATGGCAATAATAAAGGTGAGCTTAAATATGTTGAACTAAACGAAAAAATTATAAAGACAGCAAGAGAATCAATATTTGCAATGGTTAATTCATTAAAAATCGTTAATGGAAGAGTTTATTTAGAGAAATCTTTACTTTCAAAACTTTTAGATTTTCTAAAAGTATTTGGTTTGATTTTACCCACTCCATGGCTAAGAGTATGTAGATTAAATGGATTTAATGAGGTAAATCAAAAGGAATTAAATAAACTTTTTGATTATTTACTTTACTGTCTAGAACAGGTTTGTGCTGATCAAGAAATGGATAGTCTTATTAAAGCATTAGATGGCAATTATGTTTTACCAGGTCCGGGTGGCGATCCTATAAGGAACCCTAGTGTATTACCAAGTGGCAAGAATATACATGCGCTTGATCCGCAATCAATACCAACTACAGCAGCTGTAGCCGCAGCAAAGGTTGTGGTAGACAAATTAATTAAGAGACAAAAAGAAGAACAAGGAACATGGCCTGAGACAATAGCTTGTGTTTTATGGGGCACTGATAACATCAAAACTTATGGAGAATCTTTAGCTCAAATTTTATGGTTTGTGGGCGTAAAACCAAAACCAGATTCTGTAGGAAGAATAAATAAATTGGAGTTAATACCTCTCGAAGAATTAGGAAGACCTAGGATAGATGTGGTAGTTAATTGTTCTGGAGTTTTTAGAGATTTATTTATTAATCAAATGGCCTTGATAGATCAAGCAGTCAAATTAGCAGCCGAAGCGGATGAACCTTTAGAATCGAATTTTGTAAGAAAACACTCTTTAGAACAAGCTGAGAAAGAAGGTACCTCTATAAGAGAAGCTTCTGCCAGAGTATTCTCTAACGCAAGTGGTAGTTATAGTTCGAATGTGAATTTAGCTGTTGAGAATTCAACATGGGAAGAAGAAAACGAGTTACAAGAAATGTATTTATCAAGGAAGACCTATGCTTTTAATGCCGATAATCCCGGTGAGATGAATCAAAAAAGAGATGTATTTGAATCCGTCATGAAAACTGCTGATGTCACATTCCAAAACCTAGACTCTTCGGAGATATCCCTAACAGATGTAAGTCATTATTTTGATTCTGACCCAACCAAATTAATAAAAACTTTAAGAGATGATGGGAAAGAACCAAGTAGTTACATAGCAGACACTACAACTTCTAACGCACAAGTAAGGACACTGGGAGAAACTATTAGACTTGATTCTAGAACAAAACTTTTAAATCCAAAGTGGTATGAAGGCATGCTCAATTCAGGTTATGAAGGGGTAAGAGAGCTTTCTAATAGACTTAATTACACTCTCGGATGGAGTGCAACAAGTGGTCAGGTTGATAATTTTGTCTATGAAGAAACTAATGAAACATTTATAAATGACGAAGAAATGAGGAAAAGACTTATGGAATTAAACCCTAATAGTTTTAGAAGGATAGTTGGAACCTTATTGGAAGTTAACGGGAGAGGCTATTGGGAAACTTCAGATGAAAATATAGAACAATTAAAAGAGCTATACCAAGAGGTAGAAGATAAAATAGAAGGTGTAAAAGAATAAATATAATTCTATTATCTGTAAATCTTATCAGCAACTTTTAATATCTGATAGTTCATATTAACATTATGGACCCTAACTATATCAATATTTAGCTGGGAGCAAAGACAACTAATAGCAAGGGTACCAATATCTCTTTCCTTTGGATTAATTTCCTTTAGAATCTCTCCTATAAACCTTTTTCTAGAAGCTCCAATTAATATTGGGAAATTTAACTTTTTAAATAATTCTAAGTTTTTTAAAACCTCCATATTTTGTTCAAGATCTTTAGAAAAACCAATTCCTGGATCTAAAATTATATTTTCTTTGGATATTTTTCTTTCTAAAGCATTATTTATCAAACTCTCAAGTGAGGAAATTACTTCGCTTAAAAAATGTTTATATTGATTTAGTTCATTCATATTTTTACTATTACCTCGACTATGAGTTATTACGAATGGGCAATTAAATTTTGAGACGACATCCAATATTTCCTCATCTCTTCTTCCTCCAGTAACATCATTTATCCAGTTAGCACCATTTAAAAGAGCTTCATTAGCAACATCAGAATTAAAAGTATCAATAGAAATTAAAACCTCTGGAAATTCTGCTCTTATTATTTTCAAATATGGTATTAATCTTTTTATTTCATTTCTTGATCCAATTTCTTCAGCTCCAGGCCTAGTGCTTTGAGCTCCTAAATCAATTATGTCAACTCCATTAGATATAAAATATTTAACTTGATTTAAAACTTTACTAGTAGAATTTAAAACTCCTCCATCACTAAATGAATCCGGGGTTAAATTGATAACTCCCATTATCGAGGTTTTTCGGCCCCAATTCTTAGGCCATGGATTTCTTTTATTCGTAATTTGCAATTCTTGCGAAACTATTAGGTTCTAATGAGGAGCCTCCAACTAATACACCATCAATATCACTCATTGACATAATTTCATCAATATTGCTTGGTTTAACAGATCCTCCATACTGAATGATTACATCATTAAAACCTATTAATTTCCTTATCAAAGCACATATCTTATTAGCATCTCTAGCTTCACATGTTTTACCAGTTCCAATGGCCCAAATAGGTTCATAGGCAACTATAAGATTAGAAGGATCTGTGTTTTCCAAGCCCTGTTCAACCTGTCTAGTAATAACCCTATCAGCTTCACCTCTTTCTCTTTGTTCTAGGGACTCGCCTACACAAACAATAGGAGTAAGCCCACTCGCTTGGGCAAATACTGCACGTTTATTAATTTGTTCATCACTCTCACTAAAATACTTCCTTGGTTCACTATGTCCCACAATTGCATATTTTACTCCATGTTCGAGGAGCATTTTAGGTGATATTTCGGCAGTAAAAGCACCTTGATCCTCCCAATGAATATTTTGACTAGAAATATTTAAATACTCGAAATCTGTATAACTAGAAAAGGTTGAAATAGCTGTAAATGGAGGGGCAATAACAATTTTACGATCATTCGGAATATCTCTTATCAAGGGTAGAAATTCTTCCAAATAAATCTTTGATTCTGCACATGTCATGTGCATTTTCCAATTACCAGCGATTACAGATTTTCTCAAAATTCAATGTCCAAGAAAATTATACTAATATACCCTGAGCTGAATAAGCTAATTATTCAAATATTAATTCATTGTTTAGAAACATAACTTTATCTCCTCTATTTAATTTTCTTCCTCTTCTTGTTTCAATTACACCATTAACTTTAACAGAACCAGATTTAATATGAAATTTTGCCTCACCACCAGAAGAAACTAATTTTTGCCATTTTAAGAATTGATCTAATTTCATAGTTTTATAAATCTAAAGCTTTTGATATTAATGAAGTAAAATGAATATTAAAATATATAATATCTTGCGATTAATACCTCCAGTCAGACCCTATACAAATAGGTTTATAAAGGGTTTTATATGCATGCTTATTTATGTAGCTTGTTGGCCTTTGTTAGCATATTTGGCTGGAAACTTAATCCCCGCAATAGGCTCTGGTGATCTTTCAAAAGTTTCTAGAATAATAGTTAGTTCTTTAATAGTATTTTTAATTCAGAAAATTGCTCAATTTGGGCAAGATGTTTTTATAGCAAAACCTTCACTAGAAATAAGTGAAGTAATGAGAAGAAATTTATTTAGCAAAATTCAAAAAATAAAAATGAATTCTGTTGAAAAGATTTCAGCTGGGGATATTACATATAGACTGACAGAAGATGCTGATAGAGTAAGCGAAGTAATTTATAAAACAGTTCAGGATACTCTTCCATGTACCTTACAATTATTAGCTGTAATAATATATATGTTTTATTTAGATTGGTCGCTAACATTATCTACTTTTGTATTAGCACCATTAATTATTCTTTCCGTTAATAGTTTTGGAAGAAGAGTTTTATTAGCATCAGAAAAAAGTCAAGAATCAACTAGTGACTTGGCAGGTTTAATAGGAGAATCCATAAATGGAATGTCTACGATAAGAGCTTTTGCTGCCGAAAATTGGATAGAAAGAAGGTTTAATAAAAGATTAAGTGCTAATAAAAAAGCAAAATATAAAACACTAAAATTACTTGCTTTTCAGCATCCAGTTGTAGGCTTTGTCGAGGCATTCGGAATATTAGCAATATTAGGTTTGGGAGCCGCAAGAATTAATATAGGCCTTTTAACGAGTCAAGAATTTAGTAGTTTTTTTGCTGCAATATTAATGCTTATTGATCCAATAAGCCATGTAAGTACAAATTTTAATGACTACAAACAAGCAGAAGCATCGATAAAAAGATTGAAAAACATAAATTTAAAACCTGTAGAAGATGATATTAAAAATTTAAAAAGGATAAACAATATTGAGGGTAAAATAGAATTCAGGAAAGTTGATTTTGCATATAAAAAAGATAATCAAGTTCTTAAAAATATAAATTTAGGAATTAAAAAAGGAGAAGTAACCGCTTTCGTTGGAGCTTCAGGAGCTGGTAAAAGTACTATGATGGCTCTAATTTTAAAATTCTTAACTCCAAGTAATGGAGAAATTTTTATTGATGATAAAAATTTAGAATTATTAAATACAAAAGATATCAGAAATAAAATTGCATTAGTACAACAACAGCCTTTTTTATTTTCAGGAAAAATTATTGACGTGATAAGAATGGGAAGAAGCTTTACCAAAGAGGAAGTTATAGAATCAGCCAAAATTGCAAATGCTCATAACTTCATTAAAAAGCTGCCTAATAAATATGAGACTAATATAAGTGAAAGAAGCTCAAATTTTTCTGGAGGACAAATCCAAAGGATAGCAATTGCAAGAGCAATCTTAGGGAACCCATCAGTTCTTCTTTTAGATGAGGCAACTAGTGCATTAGATGCAGAATCAGAAACTGAAGTACAAGAAGGTCTTAAAAGAGCGATGAAAAATAGAACTGTTATTGTTATTGCTCATAGATTGGCTACGACTCAAGAAGCAGATAAAATTGTAGTATTTGATAAAGGAAAAATAATTGACATTGGAAGACATCTAGATTTAATTAAAAAGAAAGGAATTTATAAAGAATTATGTGAAAAGCAATTGATAAATAAAATATGATTTTATTTTAATTATTAAATACTAAAAATTATGAACGAGAACACAAATGAAAATAGTAAACCTGTTTTAACATTTGAGGGGAAGAAATATTTAATTGATGATTTATCAAATGATATAAAAGAAACTATAAAAGTATTACAGATTGCCGAAACACAATTAAAAATGCATGAAGATACCCTGAAATTATTATCAATAAGTAGAAACTCTTTGGCCAATCAACTAAAAGAGAAACTTAAAAACATTGAGTAAGTTTAAGACTTATGAATTTCCTGCAGAGAGAAAGTATCAATCTTGTTTAGACGTAATGATTTTATTGCTTTAATCGCTGCATTAGCTCCGGGAATAGTTGTAAATGTTGGGATATTATATTCTAAAGCAGCACGTCTAAGATATGCATCATCATGAAGGGCTTGGGATCCTACTGGAGTATTAATAATTAATTGAATAAGTCCTGAACGAATAAGGTCCTCAATATTTGGTCGGCCTTCATGAACTTTCAAAACTTCTTCAACTTGTATTCCTAAATTAGACAAATATGCAGCAGTACCCTTTGTAGCATTCAATTTAAATCCTAAAAGTAATAATTGCCTTGCAATATTTTCAAGATTTACTTTATCTAAATCATTAGTAGATAAAAAAGCTACCCCTTTGGATGGCACTCCATTACCAGCTGCTAATTCGGACTTAGCATAAGCAAGCCCAAAATCCTTAGCTAAACCCATTACTTCTCCAGTAGATCTCATTTCTGGACCAAGAAGAGTATCAGAACCAGGAAATCTCTTAAAAGGTAAAACAGCTTCTTTAACTGCCTGATATTTAGGAATCAATTCTTTAGTAAAATTTACATCCTCTAATTTATAACCTTGCATTAATTGGGTCGCCAACTTTGCAATCGGCTTACCTATTGCTTTAGAAACAAATGGGATAGTTCTAGAAGCTCTCGGATTTGCCTCAAGAATAAATAATTTATTTTCTTTATTATTCAAATTAGTTACTGCAAATTGTAAATTAATTAAGCCAACAACATTTAATCTATTTGCAATTAATTTTGTCCATTTTTTTACAGTTTCTAAGGTGGATTTCGAAAGAGAAATTGAGGGGAGACAGCATGCTGAGTCTCCAGAATGAATCCCAGCAGGTTCGACATGTTCCATAAGCCCAGCAATTACAACTGAACCATTTGAATCACATAATGCATCAACATCTATCTCAATAGCATTGCTCAAATATTGGTCTAGAAGTATTGGATGATCAGGAGAAACTTTAACTGCTTCTGAAATATATCTAGATAATTCATTTTCATTTTTAACAATTTCCATAGCCCTTCCTCCTAAAACATAAGAAGGTCTTACCACTAAAGGAAAGCCAATATTTTTTGCTACAGTTTGTGCTTCCTCTTGAGTACGTGCAATACCATTTAAAGGCTGTCTAATATCTAATTCTTCAAGGATCTTAGTAAATTCCTCTCTATCTTCAGCCAAATCAATTGAGATTGGTGAAGTACCAAGAATTTTCGATCCACTTTTTAAGCCATCTTTTGTTTTTAGCCATTCAAATAAAGGCAATGATAATTTAAGAGGGGTTTGTCCTCCAAATTGAACAATCAAACCATAAGGTTTCTCAGCTTCTATGATATTTAAAACGTCCTCTAAAGTTACTGGCTCAAAATATAAAATATCACTGGTATCGTAATCAGTTGAAACAGTTTCTGGATTACTATTTACCATTATAGTTTTATATCCATTTGTAGACGCTTGATAAGAAGCATGACAACAACAATAATCAAATTCTATGCCTTGGCCAATTCTGTTAGGTCCACCTCCTAGGATCATAATTTTTTTAAATTGATTATCATTCTTAGAAAAAATCTCATCATCAAAAAAATTAGCATTTAACTTTATATAAGACTCTTCATAAGTTGAATAATGATAAGGAGTTGAAGATAAGAATTCAGCTGAACAAGTATCAACAGTTTTATAAACAGGAACAATATTCAAATCTTTTCTATGCTTTCTGACTTCATAAAAATCAGAGTCAGTTAAGGTTGCAATTTGTTTATCTGAAAAGCCTATTTGCTTAGCTTTTAACATAGTATCTCTATCTATATCACTAAGTTTTTTACTCTTTAAATAGTGCTCTTCAAAATTAAGAATATTACGTAATTTTTCAATAAACCACAAATCTATATTTGTAACTTCATTTATAAATGAGTTTGTCTTGCCTTGTTGCATCGCTTTTTTTATAAGAAGAATTCTTTCAGCTGTAGGGTTTCTCAAATTATTCTTTAAATCATTCTCGTTGTTAAATTCTTCCAGAGACTCACATTCCCATCCAAAAATACCTATTTCTAAAGATCTCAATGCTTTCTGAAATGATTCTTCAAACGAACGGCCTATTGCCATTGATTCTCCAACAGATTTCATTGATGTACTTAGTATTTTTGAGGAACCTTGAAATTTTTCAAAAGCAAATCTGGGGATTTTGGTGACAACATAATCAATTGAAGGTTCAAAACATGCAGGTGTTTTTTTTGTAATATCGTTAACAATTTCATCAAGTGTAAATCCAACAGATAATAAAGCTGCAATCTTCGCGATAGGAAATCCTGTGGCTTTACTTGCCAAAGCCGACGATCTACTTACACGGGGATTCATTTCAATAACAATAACTTCACCATTTTTAGGATTTATTGCAAATTGAATATTACTTCCACCCGTTTCAACTCCTATCTCTCTTATTATTTTCAAAGAAAAATCTCTCAGCCTTTGATATTCCTTATCTGTAAGAGTTTGAGCGGGTGCGACTGTAATCGAATCACCAGTATGAACACCCATTGGATCAAGATTTTCAATACTACAAACAATTACTACGTTGTCAGAAGTATCTCTCATTACCTCTAATTCAAACTCTTTCCATCCTATAAGTGATTTCTCAATCAATATTTGATTACTAGGACTTTCTTCTAAACCTGTTTTACAAAGTTCAACAAATTCCTCAAGATTATATGCTATTCCTCCACCACCTCCTCCCAAAGTAAAAGCAGGCCTTATTATCAAAGGGAATGAGTTTATTTTCTTAGATACTTCTTTGGCTTCTGTTATGTTTGATGCGATACCAGAAGGACATACATTAACATTTATTTTTGACATAGACTCTTTAAATAATTTTCTATCTTCTGCTTTATTAATGGCTTGTAAGTTGGCTCCTATTAATTCAATATTATTTTTTTTCAAAAAATCTGACTCAGATAATTTAACAGCAAGATTCAAGGCTGTCTGTCCTCCCATTGTGGCAAGAAGAGCATCAGGCTTTTCCTTTAAAATAATTTGGGATACTATTTCAGGAGTTAATGGTTCAATATAGGTTTTGTTAGCAATATCAGGATCAGTCATTATAGATGCTGGATTTGAATTAATCAATATGGTTTCATAACCTGCTTTTCTTAAAGCTTTACATGCTTGAGTACCCGAATAATCAAATTCGCATGCTTGTCCTATAACAATTGGGCCTGAACCCAAAATAAGTATTCTTTTAAGATCACCTCTTTGAGGCATAATTAAAAAATTTCATTTATTTCATGCTACTTATAAATCATCAGATGTTAATCAAGTTACTTGAAAAGCAACATTTGTTTCTATAGTATTGATAGAAAATTATTTTTTATGAGCGAACTTCAGCGACTAAAAAGTTTGTTGCCTCCAGAGAATGAAAGTTGGGTTTTTATTGAAGCAGCAGCAGCTATAGACCCTCCACTAATAACTCTAGAAGAAATTGGTCGTGACGAAGTTGAAATCCAAATAGATTTAGATGAATGGGATAATTTTGCGATTGACCATAGGAACATGTTATTTTGGCACGAAGTAGGAAAAATACAGAACGACGCAATCCCTAGGGATGGATGGGAGATGGCTGCTCTGGCAATAGGGTTGGGCGGTGCTATTGGTGAGTTATGGGTACAAGATGGATTACTTTTATTACTTGCTCTTGGATTATCAAGTTTTGCAGGATATAGGTTATACATAAAAAATAATTCAGAGAAAAAGCTCCAGGATGCTATCTTTGCAGATGAAAGAGCTATAGATATTGCTTGTAGATTTGGTTATAGTATTCCAAATGCTTATAAAAGTCTTGGCGGTGCATTAAAAGAATTAATTGAAAAAACTAGAAAAAAGAAAAAAAGAAGTTTTTTTGAGGACAGACTAGATGCATTAAGAAAAAGTGCTGAAAAAGCTAGATCAGAATTGTCACAGCAAGAAGGTTCAGAAAAATCAGTATCAAGCGAAAATGTTTATGGACAGTAAACGATTGGTTTTAATGGCTGCTAGAGCATGTGATGAGAAAAAAGCTAAAGATATAAAGTTGATAAAAATTGACAAAGTTTCTTTTATTAGTGAGTGGATATTAATTGCAGAAGGATTATCAGATGTACAAGTAAGATCAATAACGAACTCAGTAGAAGTTGAATTAAGAGAGAAGGCGAAAATTGAGCCAATTAGAAAAGAAGGAGTTAACAAAGCAAAATGGGCTTTACTTGATTATGGCGACTTGATAGTAAATATTTTTCAACCAGAAATAAGAAAATTTTATGATCTAGAATCATTTTGGAGCAATGGAGATAATTTAGATTTTCCATAATTTTCATGAGTGAATTTAATTGCCCCGTTCCTAAGGAACAACAACCAACAAACGAATTTATTGAATTATCAAAATCAAAAATATTTTCTTGGCCAAAATCAAAAAAATTATTTTCAATCATATTATTAAGATTTTGGTTAGCTAGTTTTATTTTATTTTTAATTATTTCATCTGGAAGCATATATTTCAAAACAGCTCTTCTTAAGTACCTCTTATTAAGTCTTATTAGTAGCTTATCTATACCGCTACTGCTAACAATAAGGTTATATCTTGGTTGGAATCATATATTTAAAAGATTGAGCTCTGAAAAAGTAGAGTATGAAGAATCTGGTTGGTATGATGGTCAAATATGGATCAAGCCTTTAACTTTAAAAGAGAAAGAATCTTTAATAGCATCTATAGAAGTAAAACCTATTTTAAAAAACCTAACTCAAATATCATCTATTATTTTAATCCTAGTTTTATCTGGAATATTACTATTTAAATACAACAGCATCTAAATGAGTTCTAATTTCAAAAATCTATATACATCAAATAATCCTCCTTTACAAGCAACCTTAATGAGAGGTTCAAATCTTGAATCTATCCATAAAATTCATGCTGTTATTAGTGATAAAAAAGGTAGAGTTTTGATGTGTGCGGGTAATCCAGAGTATAAAAGTTTCATAAGATCATCCTTAAAACCCTTTCAAGCGATACCTTTTGTGAGCAGTGGAGCTGCATCAGAAATTAATAACGCTTCAAAAGCAATATCTTTAGCATGTGGCTCACATAGTGGTTCTAAATTGCATACGAGAGAAGCATTTAAAATTTTATGGGCATACGATATTGATATAAACTATTTAAAATGTCCTAAATTAATCATAAGTCCATTACAGCATAATTGTTCTGGCAAGCATGCAGCATTTCTTGCAACATGTAAAAAATTAAATTTGCCCTTAGATAGTTATTTAAAGAAAGATCATCCTCTTCAAATAGAAATATTTAGGATTATTTCAGAATTACTTGAGATCCCATTGTCTGATATTTGCGTAGAACGTGATGACTGCGGAGCCCCAACGCTCTATATGAAGTTACTTGAAATGGCGAAGTTATATGCGGTCCTAAGCAGTTCAGAAAATGCAGAATTAGAACAAATCAGTAGATCAATAATAACCAACCCTATAATGATAAGCGATAAGAATAAATTTGATACTGAAATAATTAAAGCTTCTCACGGACAAGTTATAAGTAAGGGTGGAGCTGAAGGAATACAATGTCTATGCAAGGTCAATGAGGGAATAGGACTTGCATTAAAAGTTGAAGATGGTTCAAAAAGAGCCAAACACGCAGTAAGCCTCCATTTATTAAAACAGTTAGAATGGATTTCTGATTTAAGAATAGAAGATATAGAAGATAAGATTTTAAAATTCCCGAAAGGTGTGCAAATAGAAGTAAAAGGTCAATTAAAATTCCAAGAATCCTAAAAAAATAGTAAAAATAACCCTTTCAGATGTATGCTATACATATGACGCGGGGTAGAGCAGTCTGGTAGCTCGTCGGGCTCATAACCCGAAGGTCGGAAGTTCAAATCTCCCCCCCGCCACCAAAGAGATAGCCTCCATTTGGAGGTTTTTTATTGCGATAAATAGTTTTTAGGAATATTTCCTTACATTCCTAAGCGGTTGTTTATCTCCTTTAGAAACAAAACAATTCAACTAAAAAACATTTACTTAAAAAGCATATCTTTATGAATTGTATATTTGAAAAAATCTTAAATCAGTACAATTAGGAAATATTAAACATGCTTTATAAGTTAACTTTCTAGAGACGATAATTAAGATGCTTCTTTTTATTAAAGTATTAAGCTTTTAATATTGTTAATCTCAATTATCCTTTGTTAGTGAAGAGGTCCAGGAATTTTCTTCCATTGTTGAAAGGTCAACTCTATGAGTTGCTATCCAGTCACCATTAGCTTCAACAAACTTTTTAACATTACCTTCTGGAGCCTGATGAATGACAATAACTTTTTGAGGATCATCAATGCTTACACCTCTAAAAATTGGCTTAATATCAAATTCAGAATGTCTTTTCTCGGACTCCGCACTATCAAATATAGCTGCCCATTCATTGAAAGTGCTTTCAATTTTAAAAGTGAAAACGGAGGTAACAAATAAAGACATAAAAATAAGCTAATTAATTCTTATTCTAGGTAGACTGTCAATGAATCAAAATATATTTTGGGATATCATCTAAAAACTCTCAAAAAATTGTTGTCGATTCGCGTATATCAAGTATTAACTTAATGGAGGGAAAACATTTAGTACTTTTAAAGCCTTTTACGTTTATATGGGAACCTCTTTTAAAATCTAATTATTTATATAACAAACATTAAAAGATTATTAGTTATTAAAATCTGAATCGCATTTATTAATTTCCCCTAATAGAAAAAAATAAAAAAAAAAAAAGGGGGTAAAACCCCTTTAAAAAAGCTTGATAATCCCCATCACCTAGCCTTTTGAAAATAATAGCACTACATATGGTGTTTGTAAGTAAAAATTTTTACCTATTTATGGGGTTGTCGAATTCTTTTTAATTTGCAATGATAGAAATTCCCCATCACTCAGGCTCTACGTTTATCGTCAGAGTCTTTTTTTTTGTTTTATTAATTGAAGTTAACGACGTC
This sequence comes from Prochlorococcus sp. AG-436-O11, assembly GCA_003212535.1. Classification (GTDB taxonomy): domain Bacteria; phylum Cyanobacteriota; class Cyanobacteriia; order PCC-6307; family Cyanobiaceae; genus Prochlorococcus_A. Next base: position 611 of record QCPO01000014.1, on the reverse strand, counting down.
AATAAATCAGTTTTTAACCCATATATAGAAATATCTTATGGTGAAGATATTAGGCAGAATAAAATAAACTGTTTTTATCAAATGGGGTAATTTTTATATTTTTGACTCTAGAATTTCTAAAGTTTGTTAAGAGTGTTACTGTTATTATCAGAATAAAAGGAGATCGATAGGATAACTATTGATAAACATTAAGTAGCTTAAATCTCTATTTTTAGCTAACTATACAAAAGAGAGGAAATTATTTCTTATGTATTTTGATATGTTGCTAATTCCATTTTGTATATTAGTTTTATTTTATTTTATTACTAGAACTAAAAAGAACAGGACAACCAAAAAATGGACTAGAGATTAAATTTTAAATTCTCTAGGCTTCCCATGATGGATTCAAAAGATTCATAGTCCAATTTAATTGTTTTTTCTTATCAGTATTTTCTGAAACTATTTGATCTTTTATTAAATATAAATTCCATTAATAATATAAAATCTAAAAGAATATAAATTAAGAAATCCATAGATAAATAATTTGTTTAGTTTTTTATTTCTCGTAGTCAATAATATCTTATATCTCTATTTTAAGATCAGACTAAATAATATTTTGTCTTTCAGAAATG
>QCPO01000013.1 GCA_003212535.1 Prochlorococcus sp. AG-436-O11 | reverse complement strand
CTATACCCATAATATGTCCAAGGCAATTTGCTCCAACTACAGATGCATGGCTTAAACCACCATAATATTTGGAATTAGGTATTTCAAAACCTTCATTAGGTTTTTGAATATTTGCTCTTGCTATTGCATAAGCAATACCATTACATGTAATCATTATCATGGCGCATTTTGGAGACCATGAAAATGTTGCTGGATCAGCGGCGGCAAATAATGTAGTAAGCATAAAAAATCGTTATTTTTTATATTCTCTAATACTTTTTGCCAAAAAACACAAAATTGTAAAAGGTCTTAAGAGTTTTTTACTTCTATCTGTTTTAACATCGTAATAAATCCAACTAAAATAACAAAATCACTTAAGGTTAAGAAGAATTCAGCAAATCCATGTAAAAAGTCAACTTCAACAAGGGTTTTATCGAAATTATTTAATGAGTATAAAGACAATAAAATAGTTATAAAAACAAAAAATACTGTTAGAGAATATCCAGTTTTTATAATTTTATTTAAAAATTTAATCTTATATAAATAAAATAAAAATATTGAATATGGGATAATTGATACAGCAAATAATGCTGTGTTATCAAAAGTGGCTAAATATTCAATAAAATTTAAGAAAAAATCATTCATTCTTTCGTGGTTGTTTTATAAATAGCAATGGTTGAGATAGCTAATGTTGAGTTTCCGATTAAAGTTGATAATCCTTGGAATGTTACCAAACCATATAAAATCTCTTGATTGTCGTAAATATGCCAAGTAATTGCGCACATAGCACTTATTAAATTAGGTATCATGCCAAGACTTAACCAAAATAAAGGTTTATATTTTTCAAATTTACTTATTTTACTAATTATGAATATTGCATAAATCCATTCAGTTACGGAAGAAATATGGATTAGCCAGGTTCCAAATGATAGTTCGTGCAAAATATTTATATTTTCTTTCTTAATACATTAAGAACTTCCTTTGCATGATTTATGGGTAAAACACTTATCCATCTATATGATATTTTGTTTTCTGGTGAAATCAAAAAGGTATTTCTATCCGAAAATGGGGGTATCCATGAACCATATTTTTTACTAATAGTTCCATTAGGATCAGATAATAATGTATAGTTTATTGATTTTTGACTACAGAAACTTTTATGAGAATCTTGATTATCTGCACTAATTCCAATAATTTCTGCATTAAGTTTTGAAAAATTCTTTTTTAATTCTGTGAAACCTTTAGCTTCAAGTGTGCACCCTGAAGTAAAATCCTTAGGATAAAAATATAAAACAATCCACTTGCCTTTAAAATCATTTAAGGTCCATTCTTTTTTTGATTTAATACTTTTATTGATACCTTCAAGTTGGAAGTTTGGAGCTAAATCTCCTATCTCAGGAGCAAAATCAAATGCTAATGATGGTGAGCTATTAATAAAAATAAGATAAATTATTACTAGATTTGCAACTAAATTATGCATTAAATTTAGAATTTACTTAAATTCACTCCATTGGATTTTGCAAATTTATCTAAACCTACTTTTTGTACAGATTTAAGCGCTTTTGTACTAATTCTTATATTTATCCATTTTTTTCCTTCCTCCCACCAAAGTCTTCTTTTTTGAAGGTTAACTTGTTGTAATTTCTTAGTACGAATATGTGAGTGACTAACAGCCATCCCATTGTTAGCTTTTGCTCCTGTTAGATCACACACTCTTGACATATTTTTGATTTAAGTATTTAAAAAATTCTAACACACGACTTATGTCGTTGAATCAAGCAATTCAGAAATTAATTCAGCATTATTATTTTGTAGATTGATAATTTGTTCTTGATCTAAACCTCCAACGGATAATTTAGCCATATCGTAAACATGATTAGCAATTTTAGATGCTAGAGGATTTTCTATAGAATCTTTATTATCAAGAATTATTTTATTACCAGTAATTTTATTTAGACCAGAAATTAGTGGATGTTCTTTATTTATTAAGAGCACATGATATTCAGGTAGACCAGGCATTTTTTGTTCCATATAAGCTCCCATATCATTAATTCTTCTCATTTGCTCTGGAAGTAAAATCATAGCGGGGGGTGCGCCTTTACTTTTCAGAGATTGCAGTTTTACCGTTACTTTTTCATTATCAATTGCTTTAACAATGATATCTCTAAGATTTTCAGTATTTGATTTGCCATCCTTATCAACTATTTCTTTAGATTCCTTTTCTTCTAGTTCATTAATTTCTGAATCAACTCTTTGAAATTGATAAATTTCATTTTTACTTTCTATCCATGGAAGAAATTGTGCATCAATTAAAGGGTCTGATTTAATAACTTCTTTGTTATCAGATAAGCAGATATTTAATGCACTTGATTGAGAAATTAAATCTGAACAATAAATAATTTTTTTGGAATCTTTTATATCATTTCTTTCTTTATAATTAGCAAGAGTTGTGAAATACTTATCTTTGAATTTTATAAGCGATTTATCTTCAATATCCTTGCTAACATCTTTTTCTGTATTGATAATAGTTTCAAAAATAATACTGTTTTCAACTAAATCAGCAAATTTTTCATCCTCAATAGCACCAATTTTAATAAAAGCAGAAATGGAATCCCAAATTTCTGCATAAAATTCTGGTGAATTTTTTATTAATTCTTTTAATTTATTAGCAATTTTTTTAGAAATAAATGATGAAATTGACCGTACCTTCCTATCTGTTTGTAAAGCACTTCTACTGACATTGAGGGGGATATCTGTTGAATCAATAACCCCCCTAAGAGGTAAAAGATATTTAGGTACAATCTCTTTAATTGAATCACTTACAAATACTTGATTACAGAAGAGTTTGATTTCCCCCTTTTCCCAATCAGCCCTACCAGATAATCTCGGAAAATATAATATACCTTGTATGTCAAAGGGATAATCAGTATTTAAATGAATCCATAAAAGAGGATCACCTTGAAAAGGGTAAAGGTATTTATATAACTCTTTATAATCATCATCATTTAGTTCAGAAGGTTGTTTCCTCCAAGGTGGGTTTTTCTTATTAATTGTTTCTCCTTCACACAAAACATTTATTGGCATAAAATCACAATATTTTTTTATTAATGATTTAATCCTTTCAGGTTCAATAAATTCTTTTTCTTCTTCTAATAAGTGAAGAATTACATCTGTACCAACTGAATCTCTTTCTGATTCCTCCAATGTAAAATTCGGAGATCCATCACAGGACCATTTGAATGCTTTGGATTCTCCAATTGCAGATTTAGTTAGGATATCAACTCTATCTGCAACCATAAAACTTGAATAAAATCCGAGTCCAAAATGACCTATAAATTCATCATTATCTTTTTTATATTTAGTTAGAAATTCTTCAGCGCTTGAAAAAGCAACTTGGTTTATATACTTTTTAATTTCCTCATCATTCATTCCAATACCATTATCAGATATCGTTAAGATATTTTGTTCTCGGTCAATAGTGATTTTTACTTGAGCTTCTTGAGTATCTTCACAATCTCCTGCCATAGAAGCCATTCTTCTTTTACTAATTGCGTCAACACCGTTACTAACAAGTTCTCTTAAGAATATTTCATGATCAGAATATACTGCCTTTTTAATTATTGGGAATATATTTTCGGTATTAATAAGGATTTCACCTTTTTCCATTTTAAAAAAAATTAAACATTTAAATTTTATTTCCTAAAATCCTGTTTATCAAGTTTTCTTAGGAGTATTCTCCGAACAAAAGATATAGTTAAAATTTCAAATTAATTAAACAAATCTGATTAAGTAATGATTATTATTTTACCCACTTAATCTCATTACAATTATTTTCTTTCATAATTAGGTTCGCTTTGGTTAAGTCATCACATGGATTCAAATGCAAGATGGCTATATTTCCTCTTTTCTGTAGTTCTTTTTGTTCATCCAAACCTTTATCAATCAGATAAGAATCTTTAAATAATAATAAAATCTTTTTTTTATCAGATAATTCCTCATTAATTAAATTTCTTAAATTATCTATTGAGATTGTAAATCCAATTCCATTTAATATTTTTTCATTTGGGCTAAAGAACCTTACAAGTTCATCATATCGACCTCCTTTAGCAATTACGGTTTTATTATTATTAATATTACCTATAAGCTGAAAAACTATTCCTTCATATAAATTTAAGTGAGGTTGGAAAGTTGGATCGAGTTGTAATTTAACTCCATATTTATTAGATATTTTAGATAATGTTTCAAATAAAAATTGTACTTCTTCTAAAATTAAACTACTTCCATAAATACTTTTTAATTTGTTAATTACGACATTTGGTTCTCCTCTTGTAAATAATAAATCTTTTAAAATTGATTTATCATCTTTATCAATATTTATTTTAGATAGTTTATCTTGATCAAGATCAACCATACTTTTTTTTATTTCTTCAAAATTATTATTTTTATACTTATTTAATATTAAATCCATTATTTTTGTCGTACTTACTAAAAGACATAAATTACAATCGTCTTTCAAATTAATATTATCTATCGCATCAAATAAAATATTAATAACTTCAATTTCGGGGTATTTTGTATCATAGCCTATTAATTCAATTCCACTCTGTAGCTTCTCTTGTAATTTAAAAAAATTCTTATTATTTTGTTTCTTATCAAAAACTATTCCATTATTAAATAATCTTATAGGCCTTTTCTTATTTATTAATCTAGTGGATGTTAATTTAACAATTGATGTTGTCATCTCCGGTCTTAGGCATAAAGAATTATTACTAACAATTCCAACAACTTCATTTTCTTCAATTACGCCTCGACCTTTTATTGTTTCTAAAGTATTTATAAATGAAGGTGCAATTTCTTCGTAACCCCATAATTTATAAATATTATTTAGATTATTAATAATAGTAGAATTGTTTTTTACATCTACTAAATTGAATTCCTTTATATCAGTCATATTTAATTATTAAATCGTCGTTAAGTATAAAGACTTTCATCAAAAGGAGAGACATTATTTAATTCTTTTCTTAATTCATTCTCAAGACTAGGGCTACAGGCAAGAATTCTTCCAGAACTTAAATTAAATTCTCCTGATGGATAATCAGAAATAATTCCACCTGCTTCCTTAACAATAATAGCACCAGCAGCTAAGTCCCAGACCTCTAACCCCCTTTCCCAGTATCCATCTACCTTTCCTGCCGCAACAAATGCCAAATCAACTGCCGCAGCTCCACCTCTTCTTACTCCACGGGTTTTATGAGTTAGATAACAAAATTCAGCGTAATTATTGTCTTCTGTCTCAAACCTGTCGTAAGAAAAACCAGTTACAAGTAAACTATCAGCGAGTATTCCAGGATTAGATACCTTAAGTTTACTATCATTGCAGTATGAGCCTTCACCAATACAGGCTAAATAAAGTTCATTCAAATAAGGTACTGATATTGCTCCTAAAATTGGATTATTTTTATAGACAAGGCCTATTGAGGTTCCAAAGAATGGATATCCATGTGAATAGTTAGTTGTTCCATCTAATGGGTCTATACACCATGTAAGATCAGAACATTTATTTAATTTACCTGATTCCTCTGCATTTATAGATATATTTGGTGTTTTCATAGTTAAATATTCCTTTATTTTATTTTCGACTTCCAAATCTACGTTAGTTACTAAATCTCCTTTCCTTCCTTTAGATGATATTGTTTGAATTTTATTATAGTTATTTTTAAGGATTTCATTGCCAATGAGAGCAGAACTTTTGGCAATATCTAATATCTCTAATAAATTAACACTCTTTGTTAATTCTTCAATTTGGTTAATGTCTAACATTTATTTTATTCCTCTTCAAACTCCCAAGGAGGAGCAATTCTTGTATTCCCCTTTCCAAAATATTGTCCAAATTGCAATTCATAAACTTCATCATAGTAGGTCGTTTCAAACTCTAGATCCTCAGTAGCTTTAGCAACACAAAGAAGAGCATAACCCTTATCTTTAAGTGATTGAGATACTCCCATCGCTTCAGGCTGTTCTAATTTACCTGAAATTATTTTGACAGCGCAACTTGTACAGCAACCGTTCCTACATGAAAAAGGTAGAGTAAAGCCTTTCTTTTCAAATTCGTGAAGAATATATTCATCACTACAAACATCTGCCTGGTATATTTTACCAGTTTCTTTATTCTTTATTGTGACTTTGAAAGTCTTTTTCAAATAAATTTCCTCAAAAAATGGGTTAATAAAAGGGTAAAATAGGATTCTGTGGAGAGGTGGCCGAGTGGTTGAAGGCGCAGCACTGGAAATGCTGTATAGAGGCAACTTTATCGAGGGTTCGAATCCCTCTCTCTCCGTTTTATATTAATAGATTGTGGTTATAAGTAACAATTAATAATTTAATATTAAATTTGTTATTTATGCGAAAACTAAAAATATATCGATAATTAGTTATAAATAAACTTATTTAATTAAATAATCTTGAAATTATTTGTTTTTTACTATTATATGTAGATATCTAAGATAAAACATTGATTAAATTATTAGTAATTTTTACTAATTAACAATATAAAATCATGGGGAAAATAGTTGGAATTGATTTGGGTACTACTAACTCCGTTGTTGGGGTTATAGAAGCTGGACGTCCAACTATAATTGCTAGTTCAGAAGGAACTAGAACTACTCCTTCAATCGTAGGTTTTACAAAAGATAAAGAAATCGTTATTGGAGATCAAGCTAGAAGACAACTTGTCTTGAACCCAAAAAATACATTTTATAATTTAAAACGATTTATAGGTTGCGATTGGGATGAGCTAGATGAGACTAGCATTTCTGTTCCATACAATGTAAAAGCAAATGATAGTGGAAGTGTTAGAGTTCTAAGCCCTTTTACAGAAAGAGAGTATGCCCCAGAAGAGTTAGTTAGTTCAATAATACGTAAATTAATTAATGATGCTGAAACTTATCTTTCTGATACCGTTGAATCAGCAGTTATAACAGTTCCAGCATACTTTAATGAAAGCCAAAGGCAAGCTACTAAGGATTCAGCCATATTAGCAGGAATTAAAGTAGATAGAATTTTAAATGAACCCACTGCAGCAGCTCTAGCCTATGGATTTGAAAAAAGTTCATCTAATAATGTCTTAGTTTTTGACTTAGGTGGAGGTACATTTGACGTTTCATTATTGAAAATATCTAACGGGGTTTTCGACGTTAAAGCAACTTGTGGGGATACTCAGCTTGGAGGTAATAATTTTGATTCAAAAATAGTAGATTGGCTATCTGAAAGATTCTTAGAAAAATATAAAATAGACCTTAGAAGAGATAGACAAGCTCTGCAGAGACTAACTGAAGCTGCTGAAAAAGCTAAATGTGAATTATCAGGATTACAAAAAACAAAAATATCCTTACCCTTTATAACTACTAATAACGATGGGCCATTACATATTGAAGAGAGTTTGGATCGTAAATTATTTGAATCTTTATCTCAGGATCTATTAGATAGATTAATAGAACCTGTTCAGATTGCATTAGAAGACTCTGGCTGGAATCCAGATGATATTGATGAAGTTGTTCTTGTTGGAGGAAGTACTAGAATTCCTATGGTACAACAATTAGTTAAGACTTTTGTTCCTAATGAACCATGCCAATCAGTTAATCCTGATGAAGTTGTAGCAATTGGTGCTTCTATACAGTCAGGAATAATTAGTGGTGATTTACGTGATTTACTTTTAAATGATGTTACTCCTTTATCTTTAGGTTTAGAAACAATTGGTGGTTTAATGAAAGTACTTATTCCTCGTAATACTCCTATACCAGTTAGGCAATCTGATGTTTTTAGCACCTCAGAATCTAATCAGTCATCTGTTGTAGTTCAAGTTAGACAGGGAGAAAGACCATTAGCCTCTGAAAATAAATCACTAGGTAAGTTCAGATTATCTGGAATACCTCCAGCACCAAGAGGAATCCCTCAAGTTCAAGTTGCATTTGATATTGATGCGAATGGCCTTTTAGAAGTTAGTGCCACTGATAGAACTACGGGTAGGAAGCAAAAAGTTACTATTTCAGGGGGGTCAAATTTAAATGAACAAGAAATTACTAAGATAATAGATGAAGCCAAATCTAAGGCTAATGAAGACAGAAAGAAAAGATCTGTTATCGACAGAAAAAATACTGCTCTCACACTTATTGCTCAAGCGGAAAAAAGATTAAGAGATGCATCTTTAGAATTTGGACCTTATGGAGCAGAAAGACAACAAAGAGCTGTAGAAGTTGCTATTCAGGATGTAGAAGAATATATAGATGATGATGATCCACAAGAATTAGAAATTTCTGTCAGTTCTCTTCAAGAAGCTTTATTTGGACTAAATAGGAAATTTGCAGCAGAAAGAAAAGTTGAAAGTAATCCTTTACAAAGTATTAAAAATACATTTGGATCAATAAAAGATGAATTGTTTTCAGATGATTATTGGGATGATGACCCTTGGGATAATGAAATGACTAGTAATTATAGAAATTCAAGGTATCGTAATTCTAGGGATGATGATCCATGGGGCAATGACTACTTCCTCTAAAAAAGATTATTTGTCGATCTTAGGTTTGTCCTATGACTTTGACGATTTTGAACTTAAAAAGGCTTTTCGTAGAGAAGCTAGAAAATGGCATCCTGATTTAAATAAAAATGATTTAAATGCGGAAGAAAGATTTAAGATAATAAATGAAGCTTATGAATTTTTACGTGATCCAAAAAAAAGAAATGATTCTGCAGATGTAAATATTCAGAGTCAAGAAGAAGTTAACAATTTTACAAAAGGATTTCCAGATTTCCAAGATTATCTTAATTCCTTATTTGGATATGAATACAATTCTAAAAATATAGAAGATTCAAATTACCCTTTTAAGGAAGAATCAATAGATAATGATAATGAAGAATACAATACTTATGATTATCCCGCCACATCACCAGAAGAGCCTCCACCAGTAAAAATACACAAAGATATTGAGACAATTATTGAATTGACACCTGAAGAAGCATTAAGCGGAGCCACAATTTTAATAGAGCTTGAAGATGAAACTGTTGTTGAAGTAGATACTCCTCCATTTGCTGGAGATGGTTGGAGATTAAGACTAGAAAATATAGCAAGGGGGGGGGATGGACCATTATTTACAATTAAGAGTCCAAACGGAAAGTGGACTTAGAATTGACGGTTTACGTGTTCTTTACAAATTAGAATTATTTCCACCTGATGCTCTGCTTGGATGCGCAGTTGAAGTTCCAACACTGGATGGTAATGTAACTCTTCAAGTCCCCCCTAAGTCATCTACAGGAAGAATGCTAAGACTAAAAGGTAGAGGTTTGGTTTCCGGAGATAATGTAGGCGATCAATATGTAGAAATATTAGTTGTCATTCCTGCAGATATAAAAGATGAAGAAATTGCTTTATATACAAGATTACAAGAATTATCCCTTTCTGATTCCTAATCTAATAATATATATAATTAAGAAAAAAATTTATGAAAATTTTTGTTCTACTTTATAATTCAGGAACAGATAGAGAAGGCATACATTCAATTGAACTTAAAGGCAGAACTATAGTACTTATGTTTGAAGATAAGGATGATGCGATTAGATATTGTGGTTTGCTGGAGGCGCAGGATTTCCCTTTGCCAACTGTTGAAAAGATTAATATTGATGAAATAAGAGATTTTTGTATCAAAATGGATTATGAATCTAAATTAGTTGAGAAAAATTTCGTTCCCAAAACACCCGAAGATAGATTATTAATTTCGCCTCCACAAAAAAATCTTGAATTAGATGATTGGAATAATGATAAAGGTAATTTGGATAATATTGATTTAAATTCCATTAAGGAAAATCTTGAAAAGTTACTTTAACGATTAAAGTATAAATGTTTTAAAAATTTAAAAATGACAAAAGCTTTATTTGAAACAGAAGTGGGTAATATTAATATTGATTTATTTTCAAGTGATGCTCCCAATACTGTCAATAATTTCACAAAATTAATAAGTGAGGGTTTCTATGATGGCTTAGCCTTTCACAGAGTTATTCCTGGATTCATGGCTCAAGGTGGTTGCCCTAATACTCGTGAGGGATCATCGGGAATGCCTGGAACAGGAGGGCCTGGATACAATATTAAATGTGAAATCAATCCCAAAAAACATGTCAAAGGTTCACTTTCGATGGCTCATGCTGGTAAAGACACAGGCGGAAGTCAGTTTTTTATAGTATATGAACCACAACCTCATTTGGATGGAGTTCATACTGTTTTTGGTAAAACCGATGATATGGATATAGTTCTTAAACTTACAAATGGTACTAGAATTTTGAAAGCAACATTAATATAGAAATTTTATTTATTTATCAAAGACAATACTAAATGTATCTTTATCTAAATTAAATTTTCTTGTAGAAGAGTATAAAACTTCATTATTAATTGAAAATTTTGTATTGATTAATTTAATACTGTTTTTGGGATGTAAAGCTTGTTCGATATTTTTAGAAACAATAATTCCAATTTGGGAACTTTTTTCGTATTTAGATAAAAATTGAATAAATTTCTCAATCTTCTTTATTTCCTGATCATTAATATTGGTATCAGTTCTACCTATATCATGCAAAATCCTCCAAACTAATTTTGGTCTGTTCCAAAAAGCTAATAATCTTGGTGAACTATCTAAGATAATATTTATGTTGTTATTATCACAGAATTTAATGACCTTATTTTTTATAGGTACTAATTCTATAGATTTATATTTTCCGTCTAGGTAAATAGCAATAAAAGGGTTGATTTTCCGTGCATTAAGATTTTCTTCGTCAATCATATGACCAAGTTTTGTTCTTTTCACACTTAAATATTCTGCATTATTTTCATTAGGACATATTACTAGCGGAACTCTCTCTATTACTTCTATTCCATAACCACCTAATCCAGCAATTTTTCTAGGATTATTTGTTAGCAATTTTAATTTTTTTATCCCAAGGTCAGTTAATATTTGTGCTCCAACTCCATAGTTTCTTAGGTCTGCGGGAAATCCTAATTTTTCATTTGCTTCTACGGTATCTAAACCCCCATCCTGAAGGCTATAGGCTTTTAATTTATTTATGAGACCGATACCTCTTCCTTCTTGCCTTAAATAAACTACAACTCCTTCCTCTTCTTTTTCTATTCTAGACAAAGCAGCTTCTAACTGTGGTCTACAATCACAGCGCAAAGATCCAAAAGCATCTCCAGTTAAGCATTCAGAATGCATTCTTACTAAAACTGGTTCATTTAACTTTGATGACTTTTGTTTTACTAAAGCAACATGTTCTGATCCATCAAGTTCATTAATATAACCATAAGCTTTGAAATTACCAAAAATGCTTGGAAGAATAGCATTTGATTTTCTAAACACGAATCTTTCATTTTGAAACCTATAACTTATTAGATCTGCTATTGAAATTAATTTCATACCCCATTGTTTTGCATACTCTTTTAATTGTGGAAGTCTTGACATTGAACCATCGGCATTTTGTATCTCACAGATAACTCCAGCTGGATAAAGACCTGACATTGCTGCAATATCAACGGCGGCTTCGGTATGACCTGCTCTTTTTAAAACGCCCCCTTTTTTTGCTCTTAATGGGAATATATGACCTGGTCTCCTTAATTCTTCTGGTTTTGTATTTGGCTTTATTGCTACTTGTATCGTTTTAGCTCGATCTTCTGCAGAAATTCCTGTTGTAACATTATTCTCAGGTCCTGCATCAATAGAAATAGTAAAGGCTGTTTGATTTTCATCAGTATTTCTGTCTACCATTAAAGGTAAATCTAATGAGTCAAGCTTTTCTCCTTGCATAGCTAAACAAATCAGACCTCTACCTTCTGTTGCCATAAAATTAATTTGTTGAGGAGTTGCAAACTGTGCTGCACAAATTAAATCACCTTCATTTTCTCTTCTTTCATCATCAACGACAATAATACATTCACCATTTCTTATGGCTGCTAATGCATCACTAATCGGATCAAATTCTATTTTAAAACTTTCATCTATGTCCAAAATTGTTCCATTATTTGATTTGGGACTTGTTTCTTTCATTATTCCTATCAATATAGAAAAATAGTGTGTTATTCATTATCAATTCAACACTTTATAATCCTATCTCAAAGTCTGCCAATTAAAAGAAATGAATGTTGCAATAGTTGGTGCTACTGGTTACGGCGGTATTCAAGCAGTTAATCTCTTGAAGAATAATAAGAACTATAAAATCTCTTATCTAGGAGGAAATAAATCATCAGGCTCTAAGTGGAATGATAATTTTCCTTTTATTCATCTTGAATCCGATCTATTTATAGAAAAAATTTCAGTGGAAAATATTTCTAGTAACTCTGATATAGCTTTGCTTTGTCTCCCAAATGGAATATCTTCTACCTTAACAAGAGGATTACTAGCAAAAGGAATAAAGGTTATTGATTTATCTGCTGACTACAGATATAAATCCCTTGATGAATGGAAAAAGGTCTATTCTAAAGAAGCATCTATTTATAAAAGAAATGATGATGATTTATGTAATGAAGCAATTTATGGTCTTCCTGAAATTAATAAGGATTCAATTTCAAAAGGTCGATTAATAGCATGTCCAGGATGCTATCCAACTTCTGCTCTTATTCCACTCGTCCCATTCTTATCTCAAGGAATTATTGAAAATGAGGGAATAGTTATTGATTCTAAAAGTGGAACTTCAGGAGGAGGAAGAGAACCAAATCAAAAATTTCTTTTATCAGAATGTGGCGAAGGTCTATCGGCTTATGGATTAATTAACCATAGGCATACATCAGAAATAGAACAAATTGCTTCATTTATATCTGGCAATGAAATACAACTCCTCTTTACTCCTCATTTAGTTCCAATAACAAGAGGCATGCATTCAACAATATATGGAAGATTAAAAGACCCAGGTTTAACATCCGAAGACTGTAGAATTCTTTTGGAAAATTTTTATAGGAATTTTAGTAATATTAATGTTCTACCTGTTGATACATTTCCTTCAACTAAATGGGCTAAAAATACAAATCAAATTTTTCTATCTGTAAAAGTTGATCATAGAAATGGGAGAATTATTATTTTATCTGTTATTGATAATTTATTAAAAGGCCAAACTGGTCAAGCAATTCAGAATTTAAATATTATTAGTGGTTTTTCAATGGATGAAGGACTTAAATTAACTAATAACTATCCATAGACTTTTCTCTTATAAAATAACCTGCATGTGAAATAGCAAGAGGAAATATTTTATGTTCAAGTATTTGTATTCTTTTAGAAAGTGTTTCAATATTATCATTTTTTAAAACTTGTAAAGCTGCTTGAATTATTAATGAGCCGCTATCTACTTCTTTATCTACAAAATGTACTGAGCAACCAGTAATTTTTGAGCCATTTGATAATGCGTCCTTAATTGCAGAGCTTCCCTTATATGAGGGAAGCAATGACGGATGGATATTAATAATTTTATCCTTGAATTTACTTACAAAAAAGGATGAAACAATTTTCATCCAACCTGCCATAACAACAAGTTCAACATCAAAACTCATTAAAATCTTAATCATTTCTGATTCAAATAATTCCTTCTGAACAAAATCCTTTTCTTTGATTATTTTGCAAGGGATATTGGCATCTTTTGCTCTTTTTATACAACCAGCATCCTCTTTATTTGTTATAAGAACTTTAATATCTATATCTAATTTATTATTTTCCGATAGATTTATTAACTCCTGGAAATTTGTTCCTTCTCCAGAGGCAAGAATACCTATTTTTAAATTAGGTGAAAATTTTCTGAATTCCGATATCTCAGGCGAAATTATGTAATTAAATGATTTATCCAAATTTTTTTATATTTTTTAAATATTAATCTAGATAAAAACAAATAGAACCCTAAATTAGAATTATTTAAATTCAAAAACATTTGTATTTAAAAATATATAGTTAAATTAACTAAAATGATTATATTTTTAGTACTATAATTAAAAAATTATAGGTAATGAAAAAAGATTTATAATGAATAGTGATTTTAATTCTTGGGATAAATTCTGTAATTATCTATGGTTTGATAAAAAATTAAATATTTGGTTAGACATAAGCAAAATAAATTTTAATAATGATAAAATATCCTCTTTAGAAAAGAAATTTAAAAATGTTTTTTCTTCAATACAAGAATTGGAAGCTGGTGCAATTTCAAATATTGATGAAAATAGACAAGTTGGTCATTATTGGTTAAGAAATCCCTCTATAGCTCCTTCAGCACAAATAAGTGAAGAGATAAATAATGATATTAAAGTTATCTCGGAATTTGGTAAAGATATTATAAGCGGCAACATAAAAAACAAAAGTAATCAAAAATATACAAATGTTTTATGGATAGGTATAGGTGGGAGTGGTTTAGGACCATTACTTATTACAGAAGCCTTGCAAAAGTTTTCTAAAGGATTAAATTTTTCTTATATCGATAATATTGATCCATTTTTAATTAAAGAAAGGTTAATTGAATTATCAGATAAATTATCAACTACATTATTTGTAGTCGTAAGCAAATCTGGAGGTACTCCTGAGCCTAAAATTACGATGGATATTATTAAAAGTCATATAGAAAGTAAAGGTTTTGAATGGAACGCAAATGCAATAGCTATAACGATGAAGGATAGTAAGTTATATAAAAAAGCTATTAGTGAAAACTGGTTAAAAATCTTTAATTTACAAGATTGGGTCGGAGGTAGAACAAGTATAACCAGTGCTGTTGGATTACTTCCAATTGCACTTATTAATGAAAATATATTTGAATTTATTCGTGGAGCATCTGTGATGGATGAGGTAACGCGTTCAAATAGTTTTAAAGAAAATCCAGCAGCTCTTTTATCTGCAGCATGGTATCTATCTGGAGATGGTATAGGAAAAAGAGATATGGTTGTATTACCTTATCGAGATAGGTTACAGGTATTTAGTAAATATCTGCAGCAATTAGTAATGGAATCCTTAGGTAAAAAATTTAATAGGAATGGAGAAATAGTTAATCAAGGCATTTCAGTTTTTGGGAACAAAGGATCAACCGATCAACATGCATATGTTCAGCAGCTTAGAGATGGTATTGATAATTTCTTTTGTATTTTCATCGAACTATTAGATACTCCTTGCCCAGATATATTTCCTGAGAAAGACAACCCTAAGGAATATCTTTCAGGGTTTTTGCAAGGAACAAGATCAGCACTTTCTAACGAGAATAGACAAAGTATTACTATTACCTTAGAAACATTAAACTGCTTTACACTTGGTGCTTTAATAGCTTTATTTGAAAGGTCGGTCTCCTTCTATGCTGAACTAGTAAATATAAATGCATATGATCAACCAGGTGTAGAAGCTGGGAAAAAAGCAGCAGCAGATATAATAAATTATCAACAACAATTAAATCAATTGTTAAATCAAGGAGGAGAATTCACGATAGATTATTTAACCTCATTAATCAAAAATTCTTCAAGTGAATCAATATTTTTTATTCTCCGTGAAATGTGTTTCGACAATGATGATTATTTTGTAAGCGGGGATTGGTCTAAGCCAAATTCATTGATTATTAAGAAAATAAATAGTTAAATTACAACATTCATAATTTTTCCT
Organism: Prochlorococcus sp. AG-436-O11; assembly: GCA_003212535.1. Taxonomy (GTDB): domain Bacteria; phylum Cyanobacteriota; class Cyanobacteriia; order PCC-6307; family Cyanobiaceae; genus Prochlorococcus_A. The sequence continues at coordinate 20,899 of QCPO01000013.1, read as the reverse complement.
TTGACAATAATTATTTTTCTAATTGGTTTATCTTGAATCCATTTCATAATGTTTGGCCTTTCAAGAGTTAATTTCTTAATTTGATTTTCATCCATTTTATTATTAATAATTATTCTGTCACGCACTTTTCCATTTACTTGAATCACAAGTTCATAATTATCTTCTTTTAGTGCAACTGCACTAAATGAAGGCCACTTTTCAATATGTACTGAATTTGTAAATCCAATAAAACGCCATATTTCTTCAGCGATATGAGGGGCAAATGGTGCTAATAAAATACAAAATGTTTTAAGAGACTCTTTTTTTAAATTATTGTTTACGCTATTAATGGAACTTGACAAAGAATTATAAAACTTCATTAACTCTGAAATGGCAGTATTAAATTGGTTGTTTTTAATGTCATTTGAAATTTCTTTTATAGCAATATTCATTGACTTTAAAAGTTTTTTTTCGTTATTTGGATTACATTTCTCGTCAGTATTTGTATCTTTTCCGAAATTTATATATAGCTTCCATATCCTGCTTAAAAATCTAAATTGTCCTTCAACATCAGTATCTCCCCATTCTAAATCTTTTTCTGGTGGTGCTTTAAATAATATGAACATCCTTGCGGTATCTGCTCCATATTTTTTGATTACAGATTCAGGATCTATTCCATTATATTTTGATTTTGACATCTTCTCAAAAAGAACTTCTAGTTTGGAATTATCAATTGGATCTTTGGGATTTGAAAGATCTTTAATATCTGAAGAGGAAACATATTTACCTGTTTTATTGTTTTTATAAGCAGCCGCTTGAACCATTCCTTGGGTTAATAGTTTTTCGAAAGGTTCATCAATTTCAAATAATTTATTATCTCTTAAAGCTTTAGTAAGAAATCTTGCATATAACAAATGCAAAATTGCGTGTTCTACTCCTCCAACATATTGATCTACTGGTAACCATTTATTGATTTCTGACTTTTCAAATGGTTTATTCGAACATTTTGAAGATGGATATCTTAAAAAATACCATGATGAACACATGAAAGTATCCATAGTATCAGTTTCTTTTCTTGCAGCATCTCCACATTTTGGACATGTTGTTCTTACCCATTTATCATTATCTGCGAGAGCATTTATCTTATTCGCTGAAATTTCTATATCTTTTGGTAAACGAACAGGTAATTCAGATTGATTTATTGGTACTGATCCGCAAGTTTTACAATTGACTATAGGTATTGGACATCCCCAATATCTTTGCCTCGAGATTAACCAATCTTTAAGACGATATTGCACTTTATTTTCTGCCCAACCATTAATTTTTCCATCTTCTGTTATTTTTAATTTTGCTGTACTATTTGTTATTCCATTATATTGATTTGAATTGATTAGATAGCCTGTCTCTGTATAAGCTCTTGTTAATAAAGAAGGAGGTTCTTCAATATTTTTAATAATAACCTGCTTAATATCTATATTATTTGAAATTGCAAATTCAAAATCTCTTTGATCATGACCGGGGACGCCCATAACAGCTCCTGTTCCATATTCGTCAAGAACATAACTTGCAACCCAAATAGGTATTGGCTCTGAATTAACGGGATTTATTGCTATTAATTGTGTTTTGATTCCTATTTTTTCAAATTCTTTATTTTTACTATCTTTCAGATATTGCTTTAGATTTGTAATTTCTTGTAAGGTTTGTGGATCAGTAATACTTTCAATAAAAGAATGATTAACAGAAATTGCTAAATAAGTAACACCAAATAAGGTATCAGGTCTAGTAGTAAAAACAGTTATTTTTTCTTGAGAATGACCACTAATTTTGAATTTAATATTTGACCCTATAGACTTTCCAATCCAATTATCCTGCATTATTTTTACTCTCTCTGGCCAATCATTTAATTTGTCTAAATCCTTTAATAACTCATCAGCGTAATTAGTAATCCTTAAAAACCATTGACTTAATAATTTCTTCTCAACTTTTGCTCCAGACCTCCAAGATTTACCTTCTGAATCAACCTGTTCATTTGCAAGTACTGTATTATCTATTGGATCCCAATTAACTTCTGATTCCTTTCGATATACAAGCCCAGCCTTATATAATTCTAAAAATAAAAATTGAGTCCAAACATAATATTCTTCGTCACATGTTGCAAATTCTTTATCCCAATCAACTGAAAGTCCCAAAAGGTTTAATTGTGACTTCATGTGTGAAATATTGTTTTTTGTCCATACACTAGGACTAATTCCTCTTTCAATGGCAGCATTCTCAGCAGGTAAACCAAAAGCATCCCAACCCATTGGATGTAAAACAGATTTTCCATTTAAACATTGAAAACGAGCTATTAAGTCTGTTATTACATAATTTCTAACATGTCCCATATGAAGATTTCCTGATGGATAGGGAAACATTGAAAGGGCATAAAATTTATCGCTATTCTTATCTAATGATTTAGTTTTGTACAAATTATCTTTAATCCATATGGATTGCCACTTTTTTTCTATTTCTGACGGATTATACAATTTGGAATCAGTTTCATATGGCTTATCTGGTGAAATCACTTAATTAGTATTTGATAAATTATTATTTTAATATCCATTGTATAAAAAGAAATAGATTGTTAAAAGCATTAATTTATAATTAAAATTTAAATGTATATAATCTAAAAATGAAAAATATAGTTTTTGAAAAATATCAAGGAAATGGGAATGATTTTATAATAATTGATTCAAGAAAAGATAATTTGTATCAATACTTTCTATCCAAGAAAACTATTGATATAAAAAAAATTTGTAATAGGAGATTTGGTATTGGAGGAGATGGTCTGATCTTTATAACAAAACCTAAAGAAGATAATTATGCAAGAATGATCATCTATAATTCTGACGGTTCTGAAGCTCAAATGTGTGGTAATGGTATTAGGTGTCTAGTTGAGTATCTTCACATAAGTGATTCAATAAAAAGTAAAAGTATTGAATATAAAATCGAGACTAAAGCTGGTTTAAAAATTGCTAAATATATTAATGAAGAGATTTCAGTAAAAATGGGTGTTCCAATCTTAGATAGTGAACTAATACCAACAAGAATAGAAAATAAAACTAATTCAGTGCCTTCCCATCAATTTATTGAGAAAAATTTTAATAATAAAGGTTATGCAGTAGGAATGGGAAACCCACATTTAATATTCTTCCTTCAGAATTTAGATTCAATATCACTTTCTTCATTAGGACCCATTTTTGAAAAAAATAAATTATTTCCGGAAAAAACAAATGTACATTTTTGTCAAATTCTAAATAGAGATAATATAAAGGCAAAAGTATGGGAAAGAGGAGCAGGAGAAACGTTAGCCTGTGGTACAGGTGCTTGTGCTATTCATGTTTCAGCATATAAATTAGGACTTTGTAATTCAAAAACTACTGTCAGTTTACCTGGAGGTAATCTTAAAATTGAATGGTCAAAAGAAGATTCTGAAGTCATGATGACAGGTAAAGCAAATAAGGTTTATTCAGGTTTAATATCCATAAATTAATGAAAACAAACTTAATTTATTTTGATCATGCTTCTACAACTCCATTATCTAATAATGTTTTAGAAAAGATCAATGTTACATATAGGGATTATTGGCACAATCCTTCATCCACGTATAAGTTAGGAATAAAATGCTCTACTTATTTAGAAGAAATTAGATGTAATATCGCTGATATATTTTATGCAGAACCCGAAGATATTATTTTTACTTCGGGTTCTTCAGAATCTACAACGATTGTATTTAATAATATTTTTGATATCTTTAAGCAAGGTAGAGCTGTTATTTCAAATGTTGAGCATCAGTCAACAATAATATCCACTAATAAATTAAAGAGAAATCACTGGGAGATATATGAATGGCTTGTAAATAGTGATGGGATTTTAAACCTTTCATATATTGATAAGGCTTTAAAAAAAGATACGAAACTTGTCTCTATAATATGGGGCCAAAGCGAAATTGGTTCATTACAACCAGTTCAATATATAGGATACAAATGCAAAGAACTAAATATTTTATTTCATGTTGATGGAACGCAAATATTAAGCAATGGGATTTTTAATTGGAAGGATCTTAATTGTGATTTTTTAAGTTTATCAGCTCATAAATTTGGCGGTCCTATTGGTATAGGAATACTTTTAACAAATAAGAAATCAAGATTAATACTAAAAAATAATGATATATCCCTTTCTCAGGAATATTCAATAAGACAAGGCACGCCAGCCCTACCATTAATCGCTGGAATGTATGAATCCTTAAAAAATATTAAAGGAAGAATTAAATTATCTAACTTTGAAACCGAATTTCTAGCAAATGATATTGTGTTACTTAAAAATTATTTTTTAGAAAGAATTAAAGGTAATAAACACATAAAGATTACAGGAAGTATTAATAAAAGACTACCTAATCATATTTCATTTATTTTATTAAATAAATCATTAAAGGCTATAAAGGCTTATAAAATTATAAATTTCATGTCAGATAATAATATTTCAATAAGTAGTGGAAGTGCATGTTCAAGCGCTTCGGGAAAACCTAGCTCTATTCTTAAAAATATAGGTTTTAAAGATGACGAACTTTATTCTAATATTCGTGTTAGTTTAGGTTCAATAAACAATAAGTCTGAAATAGATAAATTTTTAAAACTTATTCAAGATTGCATTGACATTTTCTAATGAAAACTAATTACAAACTACCTAAAGATTTAAACGAATCTCTAAAAAATATGGAAGAAGCTATTATTCCAAGTTTATTAGAATCAAATAGGAGATTTACTATAGAATTTAATTTTGAAGGCTTGAAGTTTAATAAAATAGGTATCACTATTTATAAGATTTTGGCTAGAAATAATAATGTTTTTATTACTTATGGAGATCAAGGTGCTGTAGCCTTGGCACAAAGAGATTATCCAGATATAAAAGATAAAATTTTTACTTTCAAATCATTTTATGAATCAAATAATATAAATAAAAATGATTCTGTAATGATTTCAATGCTTCCTCAGCCTTTTGATTATGATTCATTTGAGCCAATGAGTGAGAATTATCAAGGTATACATTATTCTTTAAATCCAAAATTTGAAGATCTTAATATTGGTATAGGAAGTGTAATGAGAGAAAGGCGAAAAAACTTTGTACAGAAATGGAATAATATTTATTTTCTTCAACCTATAAATAAAGGTGCTCTTATGCATATTTTCCCAAATAATTGGTTACTGTTTAAAGAAGAAAACAAAAAATATTTTCTCAAAAAAGAATTTGATTCCAAACCTGATAATGAAACAATTTTTGTAAACCTATAATTTAAAGGTGAAAAAAACTTATTACAAATTTCTTCTAATTTTTCTAGTAATAGCAACTTCTCCCTTTTTTGTAAGATATTTGCTAAAAAATAAAAAGATAGCTTTTTTAAATAGTATTTATTTTAGATTACCAATAATAATAAATAACGAAAAAAAGTGCCTTAATTATGATGCCTTATTAGACAAAACACTTGATAGTACTTTTAGTGTATCTATTATTCAAAATGGATCTTTAATTAGTTCTTATAATGAAGATAAACTAAAATTACCTGCATCAAATCAAAAATTATTTTCTTCTGCATATGTATTAAGTAAATATAAAGTAAATAATAATTTAAGAACCAGTTTATTAAAAGGAAGAAATAATAACTATTATTTAATTGGCCAAGGTGATCCTGACCTTAGTTATTCTGACATCTATAAACTACTTTCATATATTAAATATAATAAAAATATTAATTTTAATATTGTAGAAATTAATTCAGAATATTATTGGCCTAAAGGGTGGACAAATACAGATAAAAATTTTTACTATGGAGCGCCAATAACAACATTAGCAATAGAAAGTAATAATAATTATGATAATATTTACACCTTAAATAAGGTAATTGAGAAATATTTAAAGGATAAATATCCTTATTCAAATATAAATATAAATAATATGAATCTAAAAAAATTATTTTATATAAGAAATACTAAAGAAATCTATACTTTATATTCAAATCCAATAATATCATTATTAACCTTAGCGAATTCTGAAAGCCATAATTTTACAGCAGAATCACTTTTTAAGAATGCATCAAATACATGGAATGAAAATATATATGATAAATTAAAAAATTGGTTAAGAATGAAAGGACTTCCAATCAGCAATACAAATTTTGCAGATGCTAGTGGTTTATCTAGAGATAATAAAATTACAACCAAATTAATTGCATTATTTTTAGACAAGATGAGATATTCAAATGATTTCAAGGAATACCAATCCTCGCTATCACTCTTAGGTGTAAGAGGTACATTAGCTAATAGATTAAAAGATTCAGATTTATCTGGTAAATTTTTCGGTAAAACAGGAACACTTTCAAATGTTTTTGCATTATCTGGCTATTTATATAAATATAAGGAACCATTAATAGTTAGTATTATTCAAAATTCCAAATACATAGATAAAAATAAAGCTTTTAACCTCTTAAGTGAAATTTATAAGCTTGAGAAATGTAATTAGAATTTAGTTAAAATATTCCTTTAAGTCTTTTTCTACACATTTAGGCACCATATGACTTATTTCTCCACCAAATTTTGCAACTTCTTTTACTAGGGAACTGCTTAGAAAACTATAGTTTGTATTTGTAGATAGAAAAATAGTTTCAATTTCTGTATTTAGAGATTTGTTAGTATGAGAAATTTGGAGCTCATATTCAAAGTCACTCATTGCTCTTAAACCTCTTAAAATAATATTAGCTTTTACATCTTTTGCGCAGTCAACAGTAAGACCTGAATAAGAAATAACTTTTATATTAGATAAATGTGACAATGATGTTCTTATTTGTAATATTCTTTTTTTTAAATCAAATGTTGGTGTTTTATTAGTATTTTCTAAAACAGCTACAACTACATTACCAAATAAATTTTCTGCCCTTTGTATCAAATCAAGATGACCATATGTTAATGGATCAAATGTACCTGGATAAAGTATTTTCATGATTTTATTATGATCAAATAAGATATTTAGTTAAAATAAATATATTAGTTAAATTAATTATGACATTAAATCTAGAAGCAAAAAAAATCTTATTAAGAAAAATACCTCACGGTTTATTTATTTGTGGAGTGAGAGATGAAAAGAAAGATGAAGTTAATGGATTTACAGCTAGTTGGGTGACTCAAGGATCATTTAATCCACCGTTAGTCGTTATGGCTGTGAGGGCTGAGGGGTCAAGTCACGAAATCATAAGTACCACAAAGAAATTTTCACTTAATTTTCTTAAAAGTGATCAAAAAGATCTTGCCGCTGTTTTCTTTAAACCACAAAAAGCATTGGGAGGTAGATTTGAATCTGTTGAATTTAATTTAGGTGAATTAGGTTTACCAATATTAGTTGATAGTGTTGGAGGAGTTGAATGTAAAGTTATAGGGAATGTTAAACATGGAGATCATACAGTTTTTGTAGGGGAAGTTCATTCTGCTTATTTAAATAATGATGTTGATTCTCTAAATCTAAGTTCAACCGGATGGAATTATGGAGGTTAGCAATTATAAATGAGTAATTCCTCAATTAAGGTCATTGATAATAAATATAAATTTAAAATTGAATATAAATTAATCAATAATAAAGACTTATTAAAATCAAGATTATCTGAAATACCGAAATCCTCTGGTTGTTATCTTTTTAAGGATATAGATAATAATTTACTTTATATTGGAAAATCTAAAACCCTTCGCAGCAGAGTAAGTAGTTATTTTAATAACTTTTTAGATTTAACACCAAGACTAAGTTTAATGGTACGTCAAATTACCGAAATTGAAATTATAATTACCGATAGTGAATATGAAGCGTTAAATTTAGAGTCCAATTTAATAAAAACAAACAAACCATATTTCAATATTCTTTTAAAAGATGATAAGAAATATCCATATCTTTGTATAACTTGGAGCGAGAAATATCCAAGAATATTTATTACAAGAAGAAGAAGAAATAGAAATAATCTTGATAGATATTATGGTCCTTATGTTGATGTTGGGTTATTAAGGAAAACATTATTTACAATAAAAAAAATATTTCCTCTTAGACAAAGACCTAGGCCTGTTTATAAAGATAGAACATGTTTGAACTATTCAATAGGAAGATGTCCAGGTGTTTGCCAAGAGATAATTTCATCTGAAGACTATCAAAAAATAATGAAACAAGTATCTATGATATTTCAAGGAAGAAATGATGACTTAGAAGTATTTTTAGAAAAAAAAATGTTGCAATACTCAAATGATTTAGATTTTGAAAATGCTGCCAAAGTAAGAGATCAAATTTCAGGTTTAAAATTATTAACTGAATCACAAAAGATATCTATTCCAGATTCATCTATAAATAGAGATATTTTTGGAATAGTATCCCAAAAAAACGTAGCTAGTATTCAAATTTTTCAAATGAGGTCTGGGAAACTTATTGGTAGAATTGGATATAGCCAAAAGTTAAATAATCAAGATGATGATCTTATATTACAAAGAGTTTTAGAAGAGCATTATATGAATGTAGAAGGAGTTGAAATTCCATCAGAAATACTTATTCAACAAAATCTTCCAAAACAAAAAACTATAGAAGATTGGCTAACGGAATTAAGAAAAAAGAAAGTAAAACTAATAATACCAAAAAGGAATAAAAAACATGCAACTGTAGAGATGGTTGTAAAAAATGCAAAACTAGAATTAGATAGAATATTAAATGGTATTCAAGATAATGAATTAGCAATTGAAGATCTTACTCAAATTCTTGAATTAAGTGATCAGCCAAAGAGGATTGAAGGATATGATATTAGTCATATTCAAGGAACAGATCCTGTAGCATCACAAGTGGTTTTTATTGACGGAATTCCATCGAAACAAAATTATAGAAAATATAAAATAAATGATTCAAACGTATTTATTGGTCATAGCGATGATTTCGCTTCAATATATGAAGTAATTCTTAGGAGGTTTAGAAAATGGTCGAGATTTAAAAATAATGGTGGAGATTTTTCAATATTTAGGGATAAAAAAAATAGTAAATTAAGTAATGAACTATTTTCAGACTGGCCCGATTTAATAATGATTGATGGTGGAAAAGGTCAATTAAATGCAGCTATAAAAGCTTTAATAGAATTAAACCTTGAGGAAGAAGTAACTATATGTTCATTGGCAAAAAAAAATGAAGAAATATTTATACCAGGAGTCTCTAAACCACTTAATACAGATCAAAATCAAAAAGGAGTACTTCTTCTAAGAAGGATCAGAGATGAGGCTCACAGATTTGCTCTTTCTTTTCATAGAGATAAAAGGTCTAAAAGAATGAACAGATCTCAACTTTCTCAGATAATTGGTTTGGGACCATCAAGAATAAAAGAATTACTACAACATTTCAAATCAATAGAGGCGATTAGAATCGCGAGTAAAGAGGAATTATCAAAGGTTAAAGGACTTGGAAAAAACACAGCAGATGAAATTTATGATTATTTTCATGAGATATAAATATTAATTAATTTTTAAAAAATAGAATTCTTGATATTGATAATTTTATTTATATTAAAAATAGTTTTTTTAATATAATTTACTAATTTGACAGCCGAAGCATATCTCTGGTTTAAATCACTTCACATAATTGGAGTAATCGTTTGGTTCTCTGGATTATTTTATTTGGTGAGGCTTTTTATATATCATGAAGAATCAAGATCTATGGAAGATGAATTAAAAATTGCTTTCAACAATCAATATACATTGATGGAAAAAAGATTAGCTAATATTATTACAACACCTGGCATGATATTAGCCTTAAGTATGGCGATATGTATGGTTATTATGCAGCCTAGTTGGCTAAGTGAAAAATGGCTTCAAATAAAAATTTCTTTTGTTTTAGGTTTAGTAATTTATCATTATTTTTGTTATAAAATAATGAATTCATTACAAAATGGCACTTCTAACATTTCAGCTAAAAATCTAAGATTATTAAATGAATTGCCTACATTATTATTATTTATAATTGTACTTTTAGTTATTTTTAAAAATAACTTTCCAACTAGTATTGCAACATGGAGCGTAGTTGGTCTTATTATTTTTATGCTTGCTTCAATACAGTTATATGCAAAAATCAGGAAGAAAAATGAACAAAAAGTAAAGAATGAATAAGGAAGAATTAATAAAATTAACTTCGAAAATTAATCAATACAGTTGTCCAAAGAATGTAAATTTTCACTGTCATAGTATTTATAGCGATGGAAGCTTACGAGTAGAGGAAATTTTAGATCAGGCATATAAAAATAACTTAAAATTTATAGCTATAACAGATCATCACACAATTAAAGCTCACGAATACATAGAAAAAAATAATATATTTTCCAAATATCCTGAAGATTCAATTAAAATAGTTTCTGGAATAGAAATTAATTGTTTAATACTTGGTTGCTTAGTGCACGTAATTGGTTTAGGAATTGATATAAAAAGTAAATATCTTTATCCATATATTCTAGGAGAGTCTCCAATAGGAAATAATTTGCAAATTAATAGTGTTACCAAAGCAATTAGTTCAGCTGGAGGATTATCATTTCTAGCACATCCTGCAAGGTATAGAATTCCTTTTTATAAATTAATTCCAGAGGCTAAGAAACAAGGTTTGGATGGAATAGAGGTTTGGTACGATTATGAACTTAACCAAAAATGGAAGCCGAGTTTATTTGTATGTTCACAAATAGATAAATTAACTGATAAGTATTCGATGCTTAAATCTTGTGGAACTGATAGTCACGGTATTTCACTTTTAGGAAGATAGCTTAAAATAAATTTTTTTCAATTATAGAATCAGTATTAATAATTATCTGCTTTAAATTTTCAACAACATCAGAAGAACAATTTTTCCACATTTTTCTATTGATAATTTCAAGTAATCTTTGTGAAATATCTCTTAAAGCCCATGGATTATTCTCTAAAAAGAAATTCTTAAGTTCTTTATCACATAACCATGATTTATAAACATCCTCATAACACCAATCTGATACAAGTTCTGTAGTGGCATCAAAAGCATATAAGTAATCTAGTGTCGCTGAGAATTCAAAAGCGCCTTTATACCCATTATCCTTCATTCCATTGATCCATTTAGGGTTAAGAATTCTTGAGATAACAACTTTATTAATTTCATCTTTTAATTTTGAAATTTTAGACAATCCAAATTTAGATAAATCACCATGATAAATTTCAGGAAATTTACCACTTATTTTTTTTATTGCTGAAGATAAACCACCTTGAAACTGATAATAATCATCTGAATCTAAAATATCATGTTCTTTATTATCTTGGTTATGAACAACTAACTGTACATTTTTAAGCGCATTTTCTAATGATTTTTTATCCTCTAAGGGTTCTAGATTATCTTGGTAAATCCACTTACTCCAATTAAGAAAAGATTCTCCAAAATCATCAGTATTTTCCCAATTAGAATTTGATATTAATTCCTGTAGACCAGCTCCATATGAACCTGGAGCTGATCCAAATATACGGTTAATGGGTTCACCATCTTTTAATGCTCCAGCAAGAGGATTAAATTCATAATTCTCATTAAGATTAGAAACAAGATTTATTGCTTTAGATGTCAACATAACTAACTGAGGAAATGCATCTCTAAACATTCCCGATATCCTTAAAGTAACATCAACCCTTGGCCTATCGAGAATAGATAAAGGAATAATTTCTAAATCAATTACTCTCCTTGAAGGTCCATCCCAAATAGGTTGTACGCCTAATAAATATAGTATTTGGCAAATGTCTTCTCCTCCATTTCTCATAGTAGATGTTGCCCATACAGAAATAGCTATATTTTTTAAATCTTCTCCATTTTCTTGTTTATATAAATCAAGAATTTGAGACGCGGATTTATAACCAACAATCCATGCTGATTCAGTTGGCAGTCCTCTAGAATCAACAGAGAAGAAATTTTTGCCAGTTGGTAAAGCTTCAGTTTTACCTCTCGTAGGAGCTCCAGATGGTCCACTTTTTACATAGTGACCGTTTAATGAATTAATAAATGATAATTTTTCATAAAATGACGAATTAATTATTGGTTTAAGAATCTCTTTTTTTAATAATAAAAAATAATCATTATGTTTATCATTATTAAAAAAATAATCTATTATTTTTTGATTTTTATATTTTTCTATATTATTTATTTTAGATTTATTTTTATAAAAAAATAAATATATTAGATACTTTGCTTGTTGTTCCAAAAACTCAATACACATTCTAAAGTTTAAAATGTTTTTCTTTGAAAACTTCAATAGTATTTTTTTATCTTTTTGACTTAACTGTTGATCATAATTATTTGTCCAAGGGTTCAAATCTAATTTTAAATTTTCAGCTATATATTGATGAATACCAATACGAGATGCAGTTGGAACTCTAGCAATACATAAGAATAAATTTAATTCATCAATATAATTCTGCCTATTACCAAAAACATGCAGACCTGTCCTAATTTGAGATTCTTTAATTTGGCATAGAAATGAATCAATTTCCTCGATTTGATTGTTTTTATTTTTTAAAGTAATTTCACTAAAATCTTTATTAATAAGTTTAAAAATAGATTTTTCTATTATTTCAATACGATTAGAATTTAATAATTTTGCTTCAAAATATTCGTCTAAATAATTTTCTAAAATTGAATATTTTCCATATAATTCTGACCTATCCAAGGGTGGGGTTAAATGGTCAATAATTGTTGCGGCAGTTCTTCTTTTAGCTTGCGATCCTTCTCCTGGATCATTTACGATAAAGGGATATATATTGGGTATAGCAGGACAAACAATATTTGGGAAACATTTGTTGCTGAGTCCTATAGATTTGCCAGGTAACCATTCAACGGTACCGTGTTTACCAATATGGCATATAGCATTTGCTTTAAAAACTTTTTCTATCCAATAATATTGTGCCAAATATCTATGAGGAGGTGGTAGATCAGGCGAATGTATATCTCTATCAGTTTCAGAATCATATCCTCTTTGAGGTTGAATCAATAATGTTATTTTTCCAAATTTTAGTCCATTTATTGAGAAGCCTTCAACTTCAAGATCGATTGCATCAGATGGTTGACCCCAACGATTAACAATAAGATTTTTCGTTTCAAGCTCTAAATACGTCCAATATTTTAAATATTTACAAAGTGATAAGTAATCTAGTGGTTTATTATTTTGAGATTCAATATCATTAGTTCTTGTTTTTATAAGCATAGACATCAAGGCAGAAGAATCTTTAGGAAAATCAACAGATCCAAGGTCATACCCTTCTTCTTTTAACCAGTTAAGAATATTTATTATCGAAGAAGGTGTATTAAGACCAACACCATTTCCTATCCTTCCATTCTTTACTGGATAATTACTTATTACTAAACAAATTTTTTTATCAAAGTTATTAAGGTTTTGAAGTTTCACATAATTTGTTGCAAATTTGGAGATCCATTTAATACCTAAATTATCTGCTTTGTAACTAGTTATTTCACTGTAAAGTGTATTTTTGACTGAAATTACTTCTTTAAAAGCACAAGGACAAGTAGTAATTCTTCCATCAAATTCCGGAATAATTATTTGCATTAATAAATCCGATGAATTCATTCCAATAGATGAATTTAACCAATTATTTTTTGATCTATTAGAAGAAAGAAGCTGTAAAATTGGTATTTTTAGAGAAGTAAAAATATTTGTTGAATTTTCAATTAAATAGTTATTTTTTATTTGAGATGATGAAAATGAAGTTGTAGTAATTATTAGTTTTATATTTTCTTTTTTAAAAATGTCTATTAACTTCTGTTGAATATTCTGATCTTTCAGAGTTGAAATAAAAACTGTTTTAGGTGATAATCCGCATTTTCTTAACTGAAAGTTCAGTTTTTCGTTTACTTCAATTTCATTGGCTAAAAAAAGTGATTTATAGGATATTATTCCAATCTTTTCTCCCTTTTCAATATTCCAATCATATAAATAAGGATCTGGGTAAAATGTAATATTCAAAAATTCAGCAGGAATTAATGTTTCTTCCTCCTTTAAATAATTTAAAGAATTAAGAAATTTTCTATAGTTATCCAAACCTCCTGATCTTAGTAATTTAGAAATATTTAATGCAGTGTTTTTGTCAATGCTACTTAGTTCACATAAGGATTCTTCTTGATCGAAGGTACCTGATACTATTATAAGTTTCCTTTTTTTATTAGCTGCTTGCCAATTTGAAAGTTGTTCAATTCCATAACTCCATGTACCTTTATCCCCGAATAATCTTAGTACGACAACTTTTGCGTAATTAACTGTTTTTAAAAAATAATTATCTATTTGTGTTGAGGAATTTAAATTAGAAATCTCTAAAGCCCTTATATTATTTTTTAATGCGGCGAATTCCTCTTCTAATAATAGACTTGATATCAGATTCAAATCAGCTTTTACACTTGATATAAAAAGAAAATCTGCGACTGGTTGCTCTATTAAATCATCCTTATTCTTTTCATTTCCTGCAATATTTAATATCCTGTGCATTTTTATATATAAATAAGGTTTAGAATAAGTAAGTAGGTTAAAACAAGTTTACCTCAATTAAAAAATTAAATATGCATGAATTTCTTCCATACGCCTGGTTCGAAGGTAAATGTATTCCTTTTAAAGAAGCAAATATATCAATAGCTACACATGCATTACATTACGGGACTGCTGCTTTTGGAGGTATGAGAGCGATACCTAACCCTTCTAATAAAAAAGAATTTCTTTTATTTAGAACTGATAAACACATAAAAAGATTATCTCAAAGTGCAAAATTGCTCTTAACTGAAATATCTGAAGACTATATTTTTAATGCATTAGAAGAAGTTATAAAAAGAAACAAGCCGCAAAAACCTATATATATTAGACCATTTGTTTATACAAGCGATTTAGGTATAGCTCCTAGGTTACACAATATTGAAACAGATTTCTTTATTTATTGTATAGAACTAGGAGATTATCTATCCCCAGAGGGTGTTTCTTGTAGAATGAGTAGTTGGACTAGACAAGAAGATAGATCACTCCCATTGAGAGGAAAAATAAGTGGAGCATATATTACTAGTTCATTAGCTAAAACAGAAGCTAGTTTATCGGGCTTTGATGAAGCCCTACTATTAAATTCAAGTGGTAAAGTAAGTGAAGCTAGCGGTATGAATTTATTTATTGTAAGAAATGGAGAATTAATCACTCCCGGTGTTGATCAAGATATCCTTGAAGGGATTACTAGAGCTAGCGTAATTGAATTAGCAAAATCATATGGAATAAATGTAATTGAAAGGCCTATTGATAAAACAGAATTATTAATAGCAGATGAAGTTTTTCTTACTGGTACAGCAGCAAAAATTACACCAGTAAAAAAAATTGAATCAACTCAATTAAATGTTGAAAGACCAGTAATGAATAAGTTGAAAAATAAACTTATTGAAATAACAGAAGGTCGTTCTCAAGACTATGATAATTGGGTAACCAGAATTTCAATATAATAGATTAATTTTTATCCAAAATGGATTCTTTCAGAAAATATCTAAATAGAGATGAAAAGCCTTTAATTATTTTTGACGGGGGTACTGGAACATCTTTTCAGAACTTAAACCTTACTGCAGAAGACTTTGGAGGAAAAGAATTAGAGGGATGTAATGAAAATCTGGTTTTATCATCACCAAAAGTGGTTGAAAAGGTTCATAATTCATTTTTAGAAGCAGGATGCCATGTTATAGAAACTAATACTTTTGGAGCTTCATCTATAGTTCTTGATGAATATGATATTGCAGATAAGGCTTATGAGATAAATAAAAATGCGGCATTAATAGCTAAAAAAAGTGCTGCCAAATATTCATCTATTGATAAACCAAGATTTGTTGCTGGTTCAATTGGACCAACAACTAAATTACCCACATTAGGACACATAGATTTTGATGAATTAAAGCAATCATATAAAGAACAAATATATGGACTTATAGAAGGAGGTGTTGATCTTCTTTTAATAGAAACTTGCCAGGATGTATTGCAAATAAAATCTGCCTTATTAGCATCAAAAGAAATAATTGAAAGTAAAAAGATAGATATACCTATAATGGTTTCTATAACTATGGAAACAACAGGTACTATGCTTGTTGGATCTGATATTGCATCTGCATTAACAATATTAGAGCCATTTAATATAGATATCCTTGGACTAAATTGTGCAACTGGTCCAGAACAAATGAAGGATCACATTAAATATTTGTCTGAAAATTCACCATTCGCTATAAGTTGTATTCCCAATGCAGGCCTACCAGAAAATATTGGTGGTGTGGCTCACTACAAATTAACGCCAATAGAATTAAAAATGCAGTTAATGAATTTTATATATGACTTTAATGTTCAATTGATAGGTGGATGTTGTGGGACAACACCAGAACATATTAAATATCTTTCTTCACTTATCGATGAAATTATAGATACTGAAAGGACTAACAAAAATGGTAAGAAATTTTCTAGCAGTTATATTCCTTCTGCGGCATCAATATATAATTCTGTGCCATATAAACAAGACAATTCAATTTTAATTGTAGGAGAAAGATTAAATGCGAGTGGATCTAAAATGGTAAGAGAGTTGTTAAATAAAGACGATTGGGATGGTTTGGTTTCAATTGCTAAGCAACAACAAAAAGAAAATGCACACGTTCTTGATGTAAATGTTGATTATGTGGGAAGAGATGGAATAAAAGATATGAAAGAAATTACATCAAGACTAGTGACTAATATAAATTTGCCATTAATGATTGATTCGACAGATGCTGACAAAATGGAAAGTGGATTAAAGTCTGCTGGAGGTAAATGTATTATAAATTCGACCAATTACGAAGATGGTGATGAAAGGTTTGATCAAGTTCTTGATTTAGCCTTAGGTTATGGTGCAGGAATTGTTATTGGAACTATTGATGAAGAAGGAATGGCAAGGAATTCAAAAAAAAAATATAACATTGTTAAAAGAGCCATTAATCGAACTAGAGAATCTGGTTTATCAGATTATGAGCTCTTTTTTGATCCATTAGCGCTTCCCATATCTACTGGTATTGAAGAGGATAGATTAAACGCTAAAGAGACTATTAGTGCTATTTCTAAAATTCGTAATAATTTCCCAGAAATTCATATTATATTAGGGATTTCGAACATAAGTTTTGGTCTTTCACCATTATCTAGAATTAATTTAAATTCAATATTTTTAGATGAATGCATTAAAGCAGGATTGGATTCTGCTATCATCGCACCAAATAAAATATTGCCATTATCAAAGATTACTGATGAAACTAAAAAGCTTTGCTTAGATTTAATCTATGACAAAAGAAAATTTGAAGATGATATTTGTACCTATGATCCATTAGTTGAACTAACAAAGGCTTTTCAAGATTTATCGATTCAGGATTTCAAAAAAGCATCTTCAGAAAACAAAAATTTAACATTGGAAGAAAGTTTAAAAAATCATATTATTGATGGTGAAAAAATTGGATTAGAAGATCAATTAAAAAAAGCCTTAAATAAATATAAACCTCTTGAGATAATTAATACCTTTTTATTAGATGGTATGAAAGTTGTAGGTGATTTATTTGGTTCAGGTCAAATGCAATTACCATTTGTACTCCAATCTGCTGAAACAATGAAATTTGCTGTTTCAATTTTAGAACCCCATATGGAAACTGCAGACGAAAACATTTCAAATGGAAAACTTTTAATTGCTACAGTCAAAGGCGATGTTCATGATATTGGAAAAAATTTGGTTGACATAATACTTACAAATAACGGTTATGACGTTATAAATCTTGGAATAAAACAAGATGTTTCCGCAATAATAGATGCACAAAAGAAGCACAATGCAGATTGCATTGCGATGAGCGGACTACTTGTAAAGTCAACCGCATTTATGAAAGATAATTTAGAGGCTTTTAACAATGCGGATATTAGTGTACCAGTAATATTAGGAGGCGCAGCGTTAACGCCAAAATTTGTTAATGAGGACTGCAGCAAAATCTATAAAGGAAAAATATTGTACGGAAAAGATGCTTTTACTGATCTAAAATTCATGAATGAATATATGGATAATAAAAAGAAGGGGAATTGGACAAATACAGAAGGATTTATTAACAAAGAAGGTATAAATATTAATTTAGCCTCATCAAAATCTAACTCTGAAGAGGTAAATCAATCAATATCCATACCCACCGAAACTTCGAAATTAAATCTAAAAGAGAATTTTATAAGATCAAAATTTATAAATGAAGAAGAACCAATTAAACCTCCTTTTTTGGGAACGAAAGTCCTTTACGAAGTTGATATAGATTTGGATAAGTTAATTTTTTATCTAGATAAAAAAGCTCTATTTAGTGGTCAATGGCAAATCAAAAAAGGGAAAAACCAAAGCGTAGATGAATACAATAACTATTTGGATTCATATGCAAAACCATTATTAGATAAATGGTTAGAGACAATTATAGACAAAAAACTAATTTCACCAAAAGCAGTTTATGGATATTTCAGATGTGGCAGAAAAGATAATAGTATTTTCTTGTTTGATGATAAATCTCTAAATAAAATTTCCGAATTTAAATTTCCAAGACAAAAATCTGGAAATAATCTTTGCATAGCTGATTTCTATTGTGATTTAAAAAATGATAAACCAATAGATATATTTCCTATGCAGGCAGTAACCATGGGTTATATTGCTAGTGAATATTCTCAAAAATTATTTAAAGAAGATAAATATAGTGATTATTTATTATTTCATGGACTTACTGTACAGTTAGCAGAGGCACTAGCTGAGTATGTACATGCATTAATTCGTATTGAATGTGGTTATAGGAATGAAGAACCAGACAAAAATAGAGACATACTTGCACAAAAATATAGAGGAGCTAGATATTCATTTGGATATCCTGCCTGTCCAAAAGTTTCTGATTCAAACATACAATTATCAATGTTAGACGCAAAAAGAATTAATTTGACAATGGATAAATCTGAACAACTTCATCCTGAACAAAGTACTACAGCTATCATTGCACTTCACTCAAAAGCTAAATATTTCAGCGCTTAACCTATATCTTTAGTTCTTTTCTAGATATTCAATAATTTCTTCCTGTAATTCTTCCATTGTTTCATTATCATCCAGATCAATGCCCTCACCAGCTGCATCCTGTGTTAATTCAAGGTAGTATGAAGCACCATCACTAGATAAAAATTCTAATGCTGATGATTCTTCACTATCTTTAAAAGCATCATATAGAGCCTTAAATGCTATGTTTTCAGTAAAGTCCCAATCCATAATGAAAAAAACCTTATTAGAATTATTACCTCCTTACCCCCCATACTCGTCAACCTTTTTTTAAGAAATGTTGGAGTTTTATTATTATTAACAGAAACAAAAATCTATGAACTTTAAAAATCAAATTCAATTGAATGTCTTAGGAGAAAAAATTGAGGTTTGTAGTTGTTCACCTATGACAGGCTGGTTCAGAGATGGATTTTGTAATTATGAGAAAAATGATGGAGGAAATCATTCCATATGTTGTGTAATGGATGATAATTTCCTGAAATATAGTAAATCACAAGGTAATGATTTAATAACTCCCATGCCTATTTATTCCTTCCCAGGACTAAAGAATGGAGATCATTGGTGTATTTGTCTTGATAGATGGAGGCAAGCATTATTAGACGGACTAGCACCAAAAGTTATATTAGAATCAACAAATATTGTAGTATTAGAAACAGTACCTCTAAAAAAATTGAAAGAATATCAATTTAATAAAAAGTAATTACAAATTTAATATTTTTTTTAGAATAATTATGATAAATTTTTTTAAATGAGTTTAGAGCTATATTGGAAAAAGGCACTAGATCAAACTCGATTATCAATTGATGATGAATCATTATATCCCCTCAAGACTAGTATTATTACAAAAGATTTATATCAAAAGAATGATTTCATAATTAGGAAGCTTGATACTTCAAAATTTAATAAAACAAAATTATACGGTCCTAAGCAGAATCCATTTTCTCCATGGGAAAAGATACTAGAAATCGATAAAATTGGTTATAATCATCAATTAATTTTAAATAAGTACCCTGTACAAAAAGGGCATATTTTACTGATAACAAATAATTGGAAACCTCAAAATGGATGGTTAGATATTAATGATTGGAAAGCGATCCAAAAAGTTAATAAAGA
Source organism: Prochlorococcus sp. AG-436-O11 (assembly GCA_003212535.1). Classification (GTDB taxonomy): domain Bacteria; phylum Cyanobacteriota; class Cyanobacteriia; order PCC-6307; family Cyanobiaceae; genus Prochlorococcus_A. The sequence goes on along the minus strand of QCPO01000013.1, from coordinate 638 downwards.
TACTAGTGGATTATGGTTTTTTAATAGTTCTCCAAATGCAGGAGCAAGTCAACCTCACAGGCATTTTCAACTTCTACGTAGATCTAAAGATGAAATATCGTGCCCAAGAGAAAAATGGTTTTTAGAAATGAAAAAAGATATTAATAGTTATAGTAAGCTTAAAAAAAATATTATAGTATCCAAATTTAATTTTTTAAAAAATTCAATATCTCTTCTTGAATTGTATTTAGAATTATCTAAGAAATTAGGGTTAGGAGACCCTATTAGTGATAAGAAACCGAGATTTCCTTATAATCTTATAATTACTAATAAATGGATCGCAGTTATAAAGAGAAGTAATGATCATATCCATGGATTCAGTATTAACGCTTTAGGATTCGCAGGCTATTTACTAGTAACTGAAAAATCAGATATTAATTATTTAAAAGAATATGGTCCTGAAAAACTTCTAGAAAATTTTGTTTGAAAACTAATTAGTAACTTCAGGTTCTTTATCCCTGCTTATTTGGATTTCTAAAACATTTATAGAAGCATTTACAGAAGCAATTTTACGTTCAAGAGAATCTTTAATATAATTCAGCATCTCTAATTTCTTATGTTGATAAAAACTCTTTTTTTCTTTTGATGACTTCAAATAA
>QCPO01000012.1 GCA_003212535.1 Prochlorococcus sp. AG-436-O11 | reverse complement strand
AGTAAACATTGATTATCGCTAGAATTTAATATTGAGTCTGTTTTATCATTAACTATATTTATGAAATCTTTAGATAAGCCACCCGCATCTAATTTTCTGGAAAGTTCTAAAAAAGATAATATTGAATTTTCGATTTTTTTACCTGCAGGTTTTGGAGTAATGCCATTCATATGATTATATGTTTCTTGGATAGTTCTTCTTCTTTCAGTTTCAGATATGGCTCTTTTCATTGAGTCTGTAAAGTTATCTGCATAAAGCAAGGCAACACCTTCAACATGTCTTGCAGCTCTTCCAATTGTTTGGATTAGTGATCGTTCTGCCCTCAAAAACCCTTCTTTATCAGCGTCTAAAATCGCGACTAATGAAACTTCAGGGATATCAAGTCCTTCTCTTAACAAATTCACTCCTACCAAGACATCATATTCACCCATTCTAAGATCTTGGATAATCTCAATTCTTTCAATTGAGTGAATTTCAGAATGCAAATATCTTACTCTTACTTTATTATCGGATAAAAAATCTGTTAGATCTTCTGCCATTCTCTTAGTAAGAGTAGTTACTAGAACACGTTGATTTTTTTTCGCTCTAATTCTTATTTCTGCTAAAAGATCGTCTATTTGACCATCACTAGGTCTGACATCAATAATAGGATCAAGAACACCTGTTGGTCGTATAACTTGCTCAACAAACTTACCGTCACATTGATCTAACTCCCATTGACCAGGAGTTGCACTAATAAATAATGTCTGTTTAGATTTTTCCCAAAACTCCTCACATTTTAAAGGTCTATTATCTGCAGCACTAGGCAATCTAAAGCCGTGCTCTATTAATACTTTTTTTCTAGATTGATCTCCGTTATACATTGCGCGTAATTGTGGACATGTTACATGACTCTCATCCACTACTAGCAACCAATCTTTTGGAAAATAATCTATAAGACATTCTGGAGGAGTTCCTTCTGCTCTTCCTGACAAATGACGAGCATAATTTTCAACACCATTACAATAACCAACTTCTTTCAGCATTTCTAAATCATATTTAGTTCGTTGTTCTAAACGTTGCGCTTCTAACAATTTCCCTTCATAAGTAAATTTATCCAATTGTGTTTTCAATTCACTTCTAATTGCAGTAATTGCAGTATTAAGTCTTTCTTTTGGAGTGACAAAATGCTTTGCTGGATAAACACTAACCTGTTCAAGACTTTCAAGAATCTCACCAGTCAATGGATCTACGTATCTAATTGCCTCAACGTCATCACCAAATAATTCAATTCTTATTAATCTATCTTCATAAGCTGGTCCTATTTCTAATACATCTCCTTTAATTCTAAATCTACCTCTACTAATTTCTATATCATTTCTTGTATATTGATTTTCAACAAGTGCTCTTAAAGAAGAACGTAAATTTATAGATTCTCCAACTTCAAATTTAACCGCAGCTTTTAAATATTCACTGGGTATACCAAGACCATAAATACAACTGATAGAAGCAACAACAATAACGTCTTTCCTCTCAAACAAAGAGCGCGTTGCAGAATGCCTAAGCATATCTATCTCCTCATTAATCGAAGAAGTCTTTGCAATATAAGTGTCGCTTACTGGTACATAAGCTTCAGGTTGATAGTAATCGTAATAGGAAATAAAATATTCAACAGCATTTTTCGGAAAGAACTGCCTTAATTCATTGCATAATTGTGCTGCCAAAGTTTTATTATGAGCTAATACAAGTGCTGGCCTTCCAGTTTGTTGTATTACATTAGCAATAGTAAATGTTTTACCTGTTCCTGTAGCTCCTAAAAGAGTCTGAAACTCTTTTCCACTATTAACTCCGCTAACTAATTTTTTTATAGCTTCAGGTTGATCTCCATTGGGCTCATAGGGAGCCTGAAGCTTATAGTTATTCATTAAGCTAATAACTCAAGGTTTTTCTATTTTAGGAAATTTTTTCTCGTATTATTGAATTTTTCAAAGATTCCTTTAAGCTCCTAACAACCGCGATCATTGAGATTAAATTATCTAATTTATTAACAACAGATCCAACACCAACAGCAGAAGCACCACAAGATATTGCGAGCGGACATGAAACTTCGCTTAATCCCGAGGCACTCATAATTGGTATGTTGAGAGATTGTTTTTCAAATTCTTTATATATTGCATAAGTAGCTGCAAGAGTTGGTACTGATTTTTCAAAAAAACCTTGAATTCCAGGTGAATAAGGATTTGAACTTACACCTCCTTCCGTTTGGATAATATCAACACCCTCTTCTACCAACTTGATTGCAAGATCAACTTGTTTATCGATTGACATAGTATGAGGAACAGTTACTGAGAGGGGTATTTCTGGCAATAGATCCCGTGTCTCTTTAGTGAGATTTAAAACTTTCTTATCTGAAAAATTAATCCCTTGTGAATAAAAAGTATCATAATTTCCTATTTCAATTAGAGAGGCTCCTGCTTTAACAGAATCTATAAAAAGTTTAGGTTCCACAGAACTAACGCATACAGGTAATGATGAGATCTCAATTGCCCGTTCAACCAGTTCAGGTTTACAAGCTATATCAATAAGATCGGCCCCACCTAAAGAAGCAGCCTCAGAAATTAATTTCACAGATTGGACTTCGAAATTATTTAATCCTGAAATAACTTTGAGCAAAGACTTACTGCTCAACTCTTCTTTAATTGTTTGTGGCAAAAGATTAATCAGACTCATTGACTTAATGAATTTATTACCCGATTGTGACATTGTTTTAGTAAAACAGTGCCTTTTTTAAAAAATATTATCTGAGCAACACAAAATGTCTGATAGAAATTCAACTCAAAAAAATTGGAAATCATGGCATCATCTCCTACATAAGGAGATTCTGAGTAATAAAAAATTAATTCCCAAAGGAGCAAATATTTTAATATCAGTTTCCGGAGGACAAGACTCAATGGCCCTGTTAAACCTAATCAATGATTTAAAAATACAATATAATTGGTCAATAAGTGTTTGGCATGGCGATCATCAGTGGCATGATAAGTCCTCAATATATGCGCTTGAATTAAAAAGTTATTGCGAGAAGAAAAACATTTCATTTTATTCTGATAGAGCTGATAAAGACAATATTTCTTCAGAAGAAAAAGCAAGAGATTGGAGATATAAAAAATTAAGTAACAGAGCAAAAAATTTATTAATCGAAAAACAACAAAATAATTTTTACTTATTAACTGGCCATACTAATACTGATAATGCAGAAACATTTATCCTCAATTTAGCTAGAGGAAGCAATTATTCAGGTCTGAGTAATATAGCGAGCAAAAGATTACTGGAAAATCAAATTTTTTTAATAAGGCCAATATTAATTTTTAGTAGAGAAGACACAAAGCAATTTTGTGACAGTATGAACATCCCAGTTTGGGAGGATCCAACTAATTCTGATCTTAAAATTAAAAGAAATTTAGTGAGACAAAAAATTATTCCTACTTTAGAGAGTATCTATCCAGGGTGTTCTGAAAGGATAAATAATTTTAGCCAAAAAATGAGCAGCTATAATGATGAACGCAATGATCTTACTGAACTGGCATATCTTTACTGTAAAGACAAACAAGGTATTAAAAGAAATCTTTTGAACAATATGTGCCTTGAAGCAAGATGTACTATCTTAAATAGATTTCTAAGGGAAATTTGCACAAAACAAATGAGTTCCAAAAATTTATCATATTTAGCAAATTCAATTTTCGAGAAAAATAAAGGGCAAATAGATTTACCAGCAGATTTTAAAATCAATTGGAATGAAAATTATATAAATTGTGAAAAATTTTAAGATGTTAAAGCTGATCTTCTTCGTCTAGTCCTTCCTTCAAATGAGTCCTCCTTTTCTGTATTAACTGATGAATCTTGTGAAACCTTTGGATTTTTTTGGCTATTAAGATTTTTGGAAGTATTTGAATGACTTAAAGTATTATTATTTGATTTTTTAGGGTGATTTTGATTATTTCTATTCCTATTCCCAGAATTATTATCATCAGTCATCTTTGGAATATAAGCACGAGTTCCACTAGGAGCAGGTTGTACTAAACAGAGAATCAATGGTTCAACTTGTAATTCTCTTCTCATTCTTCTACTTAAACCACTTTCAATTTCTCTCTGAACACCAATCCAATCAACTTCAAAATTATTTGGTCCAGTTTGCCTAGATAACTGTTTCCATCGATTTTCTAAAACCCAGCTAATTTCCCTTTCAGTCCACATAGACATTTTTCTTGGTTCTGCAGTAGTAATAACCCCTCTCAAATTAACTCTTGGCGGAGCAACCATTTTCCCATCTGTACTAATAGGTGATAGAACAGTTACAACACCATCACCGGCTAATTGCTGCCTTTCCTTTAATACTCGGGCATCAACAATTCCATTTCGAGAATTATCCAGTAATTCTACTCCAGCTTTTACAGGATCTCCTTTTTTAATAGAGTCAGGAGTTAATTCAACAACATCTCCATTCTCAATAATTAAGATATTGTCTTTTGGAACTCCCATTGTCTGAGCACTTCTACTATGACAAACAAGCATTCTATGTTCTCCGTGAACAGGAACAAAAAACTTAGGTTTAGCTAATGCCAACATTAATTTTTGATCTTCTTGGAAACCATGACCAGAAACATGAATATTCTCACCTTTTCCATAAACGACCTTAGCTCCCAATTTCATCAATCTATCGATTGTATTAACGACACCAATTGTATTGCCTGGAATTGGGCTAGCAGAGAATATAACAGTATCAGTAGTTTTAAGACGAACATGTTGATGCTCACTACGAGAAATTCTACTTAAAGCAGCTAAAGGTTCCCCTTGACTACCAGTCATCAATAATAAAGTTTCTCTATCAGGTAAATCTCTAATTTGTTTAATAGGAACAAACAAATCATCTGGGCATTTCATATAACCAATATCTCTAGCTTTAGCAATAACATTTATCATCGATCTACCTAACAACCCAACCTTTCTTCCGTGTTTCATCGCCAACTCTAAGATCATTGTGACTCTATGAACGGAACTAGCAAAGGTGGTAAGGATAACTCGTTCTTTTGCCTCAGCAATATGTTTTTCTAAAGAAGGATAAATAGTCTTTTCAGAAGGACAGAAGCCTGGCACTTCCGCATTAGTAGAATCACTAAACATGCATAAAACACCCTTCTCGCCGTAATGCACCATTCTTTCGATATCAAATTGTTCTCCATCTACTGGCATATGATCAAACTTAAAATCACCAGTAAATATAATTGTTCCGACAGGTGTTGTAACTGCTAAAGAAAAACTGTCGCAAATTGAATGAGTATTGCGAATAAATTCAACAGAAAAATGTTGCCCAACTTTTACAACATCTCTTGGATTTACTGTCTGTATTGTCGTTCTATCAGATACACCTGCTTCCTCCATTTTTCCTCTTAACATTGACATAGCAAGTCTTGGACCATAAATAATCGGAATATTAAAATGCTTGAGATGATGAGAAATACCACCAATATGATCTTCATGGCCATGAGTTACTATCATGCCTTTGATTCTTCTTTGGTTTTCTTTTAAAAAAGTTGTATCTGGCATGACAACGTTTACACCATGCATTCCATCGGAAGGGAAAGCAAGTCCTGCATCAACCAGCATTAGTTCATCGCCATATTCAAACACACAAGTATTTTTTCCTATTTCATGCAAGCCTCCTAGAGGTATCACCCTTAAGGATGGAGAATTACTTTTAGATCCTGAGGAATTACTTTGAGATCTATTAATTGTTGAATTAGTTCTTGATTGCATAATTTTGAAATTTATAAAAACCTACTTGTAATCAAATAAATTTTATTTAATTATCAAGTCAAAGAAAATCCTTAATTTAAGGATTGAAGAATAAGTTGGAGTTGTTCTTTCATATCCAGAGTTAAGGGTGATAATGGACTCCTGGGATTACCTACATTCCATCCAGATAGCTCTAAAGCGGCCTTGATTGGAATTGGATTAGTTGTCATAAAAAGTGCTTTGAATAAAGGTTGAAGTTTTTCATGTATTTCCAAAGCATTAGAAACTTTTCCTTTAAGAAATGATTCAATCATGTCTTTTAATTGCAAGCCAACTAAATGACTAGCCACACTCACTACACCAACAGCACCTACAGATAACATAGGAAGCAACAATGAATCATCGCCACTATATACAGAGAGTTTAGATCCACAAATAGACCTTAACTCAGTTACTTCTTCTATTCTACCGCTTGCTGCTTTAATACTGAGAATATTTGAGAAATTCATAAGTTTGTTTACAGTATTTGGCAAGAGACTACACCCTGTCCTACCTGGTATGTTGTAGAGCATTAAAGGTAAATCCTTAGCTGCATTAGCAATAGAACTAAAGTGTATATAAAGACCTTCTTGCGGAGGTTTATTGTAATAAGGAACAACAACTAATGCACCATCCGCCCCGAATTCGTATGCTTTTTTTGTAGCTTCAATAGCCTCACTTGTACAATTACTTCCAGTACCAACAATTACCTTACATCTTGAATTCAAGGACCCTTTAACAGCAATAAACAAATCATGCTGTTCAGCCCATGAAAGTGTAGGAGATTCTCCAGTTGTTCCGCAAAGGACAATACCATCTGAACCATTTTCAAAAAGATGATTTGAGAGTTTTATTGCCAGTTCATAATCAAGGTCTCCATTTTCTTTAAATGGAGTGACCATTGCGGTCAAAATGCGTCCAAAGTATGGATTCAAAAGCTTAGCTGTGTTTGCAATCATTTGTTTGGGATTAATAATTCAGCTATTTGAACAGCATTAAGTGCTGCACCTTTTCTTATTTGATCACCACATAACCATAATTCTAATCCATTAGGATGACTAATATCAGCCCTTAACCTTCCAACTGCCACATTGTCACGCCCCATAACATCATTTGGCATAGGGAATCTATTGTTTTCATAGTCTTCTATTATTTCAATACCAGCTGATTGAGATAATTTTTCTAGAGCATCTTTAGGTTTCACTATACTTTCAAATTCAATATTAATCGATTCAGAATGTGCCCTAAGAACAGGAACTCTAACGCATGTAGACGAAACCTGTAAATCAGGCATATTTAATATTTTTCTAGTCTCATTTAACATTTTCATCTCCTCTTCACAATAATTATTTGCAAGCATAGGTGAATTATGTAAAAACAAGTTAAAAGCCAATGAATAAGGCAATACTTGACTGCTTTGTGGATCACCCTTCAAATATCGTTCAGTTAGAATCTTTAATTCTTCCATCGCTGATTGACCTGCACCACTAACAGATTGATAAGTAGAAATAATTACTCTTTTTATAGGAGAAATATTATTCAAAGGAGATAAAACTAAAGTCAGCAATATGGTAGTGCAGTTTGGATTTGCTATTACGCCATTATGCTTCAAGGCATCACTAGAGTTAACTTCAGGAACAACAAGTGGTACATCATTTTCCAATCTAAATGCACTTGAATTATCAATTAAAACAGCATTTTGATCCTTAATTGTAGATAGCCATTTTCTTGAGATACTTCCGCCCGCTGAAGCTAAAACCAAATCAACACTTAAAAATTCCTTATCAGTAGTATTTTTAGTCAATAATTCTTCTCCTTTCCACGTAACTTTTTTTCCTGCTGAACGCTCGGATGAAAGTAAACGTAATTCTGAGACAGGAAAATCTCTTTCTTCGAGAATGTTTAGCAATTCAGATCCCACAGCACCTGAAGAACCTAAAACAGCTACTTTTAAGGGCCTTTTAGGCAAAAACGGAGTTTTTCTCACTCTTAAAATAGAAAAATTATGTTATTGATTGTTTTTCTTACTGTATCAAAAAATTTACTTTCAAGTAAATCACTTAATGTGAAATAATTAAGTTTCGGCTTATTGAAACAAACATGACGAAAGAAGCATTAATAGTCAAAACAACCTCTTTGCCTCAAAGTAGAATTGCGCTCGAACTAGAGATACCATCTGAGACATGCAAATCATGCATAAATGAAACAATCAATTCAATTAGTCGTTCGGCTAAGATCCCAGGATTTAGACTTGGGAAAATCCCCAAGCAAGTCTTAATTCAAAGAATAGGTATTACCCAATTACATGCTTCTGCACTCGAAAAGATAATTGATAAATCATGGAACGAGGCATTAAAGATAAAAGCCATAGAACCACTTAGTGAACCAGAATTAGTGGATGGATTTGAATCATTACTTAAAGATTTTAGTCCTGAAAAATCTCTAAAAGTTACGCTCCATACTGATATAGCTCCCGAATTGAAATTAAAGAAATCTAAAGGCCTTAAAGTTGAAATCTCAAAAAGTCAATTTGACCCTAAGTCAATAGATGAAGCCTTAGAAAAATCAAGAAATCAATTCGCAACTATAGTTCCTATTAATAATAGACCTGCGAAATTGGGAGATATTGCTGTAGTTAGTTTTAAAGGTAAATATAAAGATTCTAACAAAGAAATTGATGGAGGAAGCAGTGAATCAATGGATCTTGAATTAGAAAAAAACAAAATGATTCCAGGTTTCGTCGAAGGTATTGTTGGTATGAAAATCGAAGATACTAAGACTCTGAAACTTAAATTCCCTGATGATTATTCTCATGAAGATTCAAGAGGAAAAGATGCAATTTTTGAAGTACATCTCAAAGACCTGAAAGGAAAAGAATTGCCTGAGCTTAATGATGATTTCGCAAAACAATCTGGTAATAAAGAATCCTTAAAGGAATTAAAAGTTGATATTGAAAAGCAATTAAAAGATAACTTTGAAAGAACTCAAAAAGATATCAAAGTTGAAGCTTTAATGGATGCATTAGCCAACGAATTAGATGCTGAAATACCAAAATCAATGATTGATCTTGAAGTTAGAAACAATATTGAACAAACAGCACAAAGGTTCGCTCAGCAAGGTCTAGATGTGAAATCAACTTTTACTCCAGAATTAGTTAAATCATTATCAGAATCAACACGTCCTCAAGCAGAAAAAACTGTTCAAAGAAATTTAGCTTTAAAAGCCTTATCAGAAAAAGAAAATATCACCGTCGAACAAAAAGAAATTGATATAAAGATGAAAGAATATGGAGATGCAATTTCTAAATCATCCAAACAAATAGATATTCAAAAATTAACCGATATAGTTAGAAACGATTTGCTCAACGAAAAATTAATACTTTGGCTTGAAGAAAACTCAGAAGTAAAAGAAAAAACCACTAAAACTACGAAAACCAATAAAACTCCAGAATCTGTTAAAAAAGTTGGCAAAACTAATATTTCAGAGAAGGCAAGCAAAAAACCACAAAATAAAAAAGAAAAAAAATAATTTATGAAAAATCTAACTAATAAACAAAAAAACTCTTAAATTAGAGAAAATAAGCAATTATTTATAGTGAATTCTGAAAAAAAACATTTAATCCAAAGCTCAATTAATTCTTTTCAAAGTATTAATGCATCCGTTCCAACCGTTATTGAACAATCAGGAAGAGGAGAGAGGGCTTTTGATATTTATTCAAGATTATTAAGGGAAAGGATAATATTTTTAGGTACAGGAATTAATGATCAAGTATCAGATTCACTAGTTGCCCAATTATTATTTCTTGAAGCAGAAGATCCTGAAAAAGATATCCAAATTTACATCAATTCGCCGGGGGGCTCTGTTACTGCAGGAATGGCAATATACGATACTATGCAACAAATCTCTCCAGACGTTGCAACTATCTGCTTTGGCGTTGCTGCAAGTATGGGGGCATTTCTTCTGTCTGGAGGTGCGAAAGGGAAGAGGTTAGCTTTGCCTAATTCACGTATAATGATTCACCAGCCTTTAGGAGGAGCCCAAGGTCAAGCAGTAGAAATTGCGATACAGGCTAAAGAAATACTTTTTCTCAAAAAAACATTAAATTCTCTATTAGCTGACCACACAGGCCAACCTTTAGAAAAAATAAACGAAGACACTGAAAGGGACTATTTCTTATCTCCTTCAGAAGCAGTTGAGTACGGATTAATAGATAAAGTAATTAAAAAATGACAAGTAAAAGTAATATTTTAAGAATATGATGACGAATCTAATTTTATAAGCAATCCTAATAAGTAAGGGATATTCTACCTTTTTTATTTTTTAAGTTTTTAAGAATCGATGGCTAAATTTGACGCCCATCTAAAATGTTCATTTTGTGGCAAGTCACAAGATCAGGTTAGAAAACTCATAGCTGGACCTGGTGTTTACATTTGCGATGAGTGCATAGATCTTTGCAATGAAATTCTTGATGAAGAATTACTTGATAATCAAGCAAAGTATCCTCACTCCCAACAATTAAAGAAAAAGTTACCAGTTGAAAAATCTGATAAATCTATTCCTTTAGAGTTAAACTCAATCCCTAAGCCTTTAGAAATTAAAAATTTTCTTGATAATCAAGTAGTTGGACAAGAAGCTGCAAAGAAAATACTATCAGTAGCTGTCTATAATCACTACAAAAGATTAGCGTGGAGAGTCAAAGAGGAGACTGAAAATAGTAATTCACATGCAACTAAATTGCAGAAATCAAATATATTACTCATTGGCCCAACTGGCAGCGGCAAAACATTACTAGCTCAAACATTAGCTGAATTTCTAGATGTTCCTTTTGCCGTGGCTGATGCAACGACTTTAACTGAAGCTGGATATGTTGGAGAGGATGTTGAAAATATCCTTTTAAGACTTCTACAAAAGTCAGAAATGAATGTTGAGCTAGCTCAAAAAGGAATTATATATATTGATGAGATAGATAAAATAGCCAGAAAAAGTGAAAATCCATCAATTACGAGAGATGTCTCAGGTGAAGGGGTTCAACAAGCATTATTAAAAATGCTTGAGGGCACAATTGCTAATGTTCCTCCTCAAGGGGGTAGAAAACATCCTTATCATGACTGCATTCAAATCGATACAAGTCAAATATTATTTATTTGTGGAGGGGCATTTATAGGTCTAGAGGATATTGTTCAAAAACGTCTGGGCAAGCACTCTATTGGTTTTAATACTAATAATGAGCCAATAAAAGTTGATTCAAAAAAAATACTTGACTCACGGGATGGACTTAAAAATATAGAACTAGATGACTTAGTAAAATACGGTTTAATTCCGGAATTCATCGGAAGAATTCCGGTCTGCGCAGTATTAGAGCGTCTTACTCAAGAAACTTTAGAATCTATCCTTACAGAACCAAGAGACGCATTAGTAAAGCAATTTAAAACATTACTAAGTATGGATAATGTTGAATTAACCTTTGAAGCTGATTCTGTCGAAGCAATAGCTAAAGAAGCTTATAATAGAAAAACAGGAGCAAGAGCTTTAAGGTCAATTATTGAAGAGTTAATGCTTGATATAATGTATTCTCTTCCTTCTCAAGAAGATGTAAAAGAATACAAAATTACCAAAAAAATGGTAGATAATCTATTTTCATCCAAAATTGTTAAACTTCCTTCCGGTTCAAAAAGGATTATTAAAGAATCTGCCTAATGATTAAACCTGTAGTTCCACAAACTGAACCTTAGTTATTTTTAACTAAGAATAATAAATGCAGAATACTCATAAACCTTTTCATCAAAAATATAGGCCAAATAACCTTGATGAATTAGTGGGTCAAGAATTTATATCAACAACATTAAAGCAAGCTTTATTGTCAAAAAAAATTGCGCCTGCTTATCTGTTTAATGGTCCTAGGGGTACCGGTAAAACATCAAGTGCAAGAATATTCGCCAAGTCTTTAAATTGTCTATCATTTGACCAGCCAACAGCAAATCCTTGTAGGAAATGTGAATTATGTAGACAAATTACTGAGGGGAATGCACTAGACATTATCGAGATCGATGCGGCATCTAATACGGGGGTTGAAAATATCAGAGAAATAATTGATAGAGCAAGATTTGCACCCTCTCAAGCAAGATGGAAAGTTTATGTTATTGATGAATGTCATATGCTTTCAACCGCTGCTTCAAATGCTTTACTGAAAACCATAGAGGAACCTCCTTCAAGAGTTGTGTTCATTCTTGCGACTACTAATCCTGAAAGGGTTTTAACTACAATACAAAGTAGATGTCAAAAATTTGATTTTAGAAGAATTAGCTCTGATGATATTTTTCACCATCTTTGTCACATAGCTAAAAAAGAATCAATAAAGTTTCAAGATCAAGCATTAAAAATTATTGCAAAAAGATCTCATGGTGGGATGAGAGATGCACAAAGTCTTCTAGACCAACTAAGCCTTCTTCCAGAGGGAATAACTACGGAAAATGTTCAAAACTTACTTGGAGAGATCGCAGAAATTGATTTAATTAATCTTATTAATGCGTTAATTGATAATAATCCAGAATTATTATTATTAAGTTGCAACAAATTGTATGACAAAGGAAACGAACCTAATCAAATAATTATTGGAATATTAAATATCACAAGAGATTTATTATTAAATTCAATAAATAATACATATTCAGATCTGTATTATACATCTATTGAATTTCAAAGTGAATTAAATAAGTTTGCAAAGAGTTTAAATAAAACAAAAATCATTGAATGGCATAATAAGCTGAAAAATGTTGAATATCAGATTAAAACAAGTGACAATCCAAGACTTTGGTTAGAAATACACTTAACAAGTCTTCTGGAAACAGAAAAGATAGAATATAACACTAATAATTCAATCAAGCATAATTTTGAGAATCAAAATGGTTCAGGAAATATACAGAACCAAGCATTGATTAGTAAAGAAAATATTTCTCATGAATTTAACAAACAAATTAAATCAGAAAATCTAGATAATCAAGAATTAATTAATAAAGAAAATATTTCTAATACAATCCAGAAGCAAAATAAATCAGAAAGTTTAGAAGACGTGGAATTTGTTAATGAAACAAACATTTCTAACGAAATACAAAAAAATAATGAATCTCTTGACTTGAAAGAAAAATGGGAGCTAATACTGTCAAAATTAGAATTGCCATCAACAAAAATGTTACTCTCTCAACAAGCAGAACTTGTAAGTGTTAATTCAGGTGAAATCGAAATCGCATTATCCCCAAACTGGGAAAATATGATCAAAAGCAGAAAAGTTGTAATTGAAAATGCAGTAAAAAAGATATTTGGAGAACAAATAAAGCTGAATTTCTCTAGACAACAATTAACAACTAGCAAATTGAAGAACTCACAAGAAAAAACAAATGATTCCCAAACGACTAAGACTATAGAGAATCAAGAATCTAATCTAACCGAAAAGCTTTCACCCATAGAAAGTTATGATAATAGTTCTAAAAACCTAGCAAAATTTTTTAACGGGGAAATTATTGATTTAGATGAATAATTTAAACTCCAGTATGAAGAGTTTTTTTCCAAAGAATCTTTTTAGGAAAAATAGACATTTTTAGTGCTACCCAAGGTATTACTAAAAACCAATGTGATAAATAAAAAACCGATAAAAATATCATTAACAAGTTTTTATTTTGCGCAACTGGACCCTCGCTGAGACAAGAAGTGCCATACCAAAAAGCAATACCTGAAATAGTAAACGCAGTAAGAGAAATTGGCCAATAAATGGGTGTTTCAACTAAAGCAATACTCAAAATCAAATCAAGCATAGAAATTATAGGCAAGCCATATTGCAAGATAAAAAAATAAGTCAAATCAAATTTCTGTAAATTATCAATCTTTTTAGTCAATAACTGATCGCCATAATCAAAAAATCTTTGTAAACCTCCCTCCGCCCATCTTTGCCTTTGTGAAAACAAGGCAGTTAAATTTTCAACTGCTTCCTCCATTACTGGAGGATTCCATAAAATTCCAATTCTGGATTTTGCAAGTAATAATCTTAAACTTAAATCCAGATCATCCGTTACAGTATCCTCATTAAATGCACCACATTCCAATAAGATATCCTTTTTAATTAATTCCCCATTTCCTCTTAATTCAGATACTCCAGCCACAGTTAATCTTCCGTATTGAAAGATTGCATCCATAGCCATCTCCATTGATTGACAGGAAGTTAAAAAATTCTTATTGACATTCATGACTGATTTTCTTAATTGAACCGCAGACCAAGAACCCTCCTGTACAAAACTAAATAATCTTATTAATGTATCTTTTTTTAATTGCGCATCAGCATCTAAAACTAACAACCATTCGCCTTGTGTAAACTTCAAAGCATAATTTAATGCCCCAGACTTACCTCCACCAGCATTTGGAGACCTACTTATGATTTTTAATTGAGCATATTCCTTAGATAAACGATCTAAAATTAAAGGAGTCTTATCAGAACTACCATCATCGATTATATAAATATTTAATTTATTGGTTGGATAATCTAAATTGAATAATCTTTCAACTAATCTTGCGATTACATTCTCTTCATCTCTTGCTGCAACTAAAATATCAAGAACAGGTAACTTGTTTTCAGTAAGGTTTTTGTTAAAGGTATTTGAAAGATTTATCCTATTAATATTTTTCGAAATAACTAATAACCCATAAAATGCAATAACTAAACAACTAGCAAATATAAGGTAAGAAAAATTTTCAATATCAAACGCATGTGGAGTAATAGTTAACAAAGAACAAGCAACAAAAAAAATTATTGACTTTAATCTTCGATTTTTATAAAAACTATTACTCATTAAACTAAATTTCAAAGTATTTTTTTTCTCATCGAGAGAATATCTCAATTTTTTTAAGTTTTGTTCCTTGATAGTAATGATTCAATATTTGTTGATAATTGAATCCTAATTCAGCCATTTCAATCGCTCCTGACTGAGACAAACCTACACCATGACCGAAGCCTCCTCCTCGAAAAAGCCATAAATTATCATTTAATTTATTAATAGTAAATAAATTACTAGGTAAGAAACTCAATATGCGTCGAATGTCATCTTTAACAAGAACAAACAATTTATTTGAATTATTAACCTTAATTTCTAATTTTGTTACTCTGCCACTAAAACCTCTTTGGATAACATTTAGATCCTCGATAATTGCATTTTTATTGATAAGTTTTTGTTTAATTAAATAATCTTTAATTATTAAACTAGAAACTTTTTTGTTCCAACGAAAAAGAGAATGATTACTTCCATAAAAATTTTTTTTCTCAAAATCTAAAAACTGATTCAAATCAGAATCATTCTGCAATGGCAGATTAAAAGATTTCTGTAATAATTTTGAACCATCGATAATGGTTTTAAAATAGTAAAAATCTTCAATTTTCCAAGACTCACTTGCAATAGCTGATAAACCACCATTGGATCCGTGGTAAAAAGAATTAATAGGTTGATTTTTATATGTGATTATTAAATCTGAGGTTTCTTTTATTGCTTGTTTTACTTTTTTATTTTCAATCTGAGTTGGTTTATAAACTTGGCATTGAGTAGTTATGCATAAATGATATTTATCCATACTAAATCTTCCAGAATTATAAATTGCCCAAGTTCTAGCAATAACGGCTTGTGCTTTTAGTGCTTCTAATGGAGAATTTGGGCCTATCTCATAAGGCAAAACACCTTGTAAGTAATCATCAAACTTAATTTGTTGAATCAATGTCCAAGTTCCATATGAATCTTTAGCTAAATAAAAATTTTTCCCAAAATTAACATTATTGATTTTTATATCTGCCTTGGCAGAAATATATATTGGTCCGTGAAGTTTTTGGGAAGTATATTCGCTCTTTAGAAAAGGTGTAATTTGTGATTTATTAATTATTTTAGAAAATTTATAATTTGATAAATGCTTAGGATGATTATTTTTAAATGGAATCCAGACTTCCCAATTTTTAGGGTATGCAATAGTAGCTTTAAATCCTTTTTCTTTTAAATTCGTCGCTTGCTTTTGTGCTGATTCATAACTTGCATAAGGACCAAAAACTAATCTTTCAATAGCATCTGGAGTTTTAACCGGTATGTCTTTCCATATAATATTTATTTCTTTTGATTTATGTTTAATCCCATTAAATGAATGCAAATTTAGGAATCCTTTATCAGCCTTAAAGGTAATATGTTTATTTTTAGAAAAACTATCATTTTTGCCTCCTAAATATTGTTTTAGACCAATAAAAAAACTTCCTTTTTTTAATGCGCTATTAAGATCCATTTCCAAAGATTCTTCAGCATTAGAATTCCATACCAATATTGGGCTAATTGTTGATA
The DNA here is from genome assembly GCA_003212535.1 of Prochlorococcus sp. AG-436-O11. Taxonomy (GTDB): domain Bacteria; phylum Cyanobacteriota; class Cyanobacteriia; order PCC-6307; family Cyanobiaceae; genus Prochlorococcus_A. Next base: position 30,772 of record QCPO01000012.1, on the reverse strand, counting down.
ATAAAATAAACCCAAATAATATGTAAAATAATTTAAATCTACTTAGCATAAGTAATAGCTTTCTTTATCAATTTAAAACTTTAATTTGCGCCAATGCATATAAAGGTTTAGATTATCTTAATTAAACATATCTGACTTAAATGTCTAAACTTAAAACTCGTAAATCTGCTGCAAAAAGATTTAAAGCAACTGCTACGGGTAAATTGATGAGAAGAAGAGCTTTCCATAATCATTTACTTGATCATAAAAGCTCAAAATTAAAAAGGCATCTAACAACTAAAGCTGTTGTTGATGAAAGAGATGCTGATAATGTAAAATTAATGATTCCATACGCATAAATCTTACAAACTATTTTTAATATATATTTATGGCACGCGTAAAAAGAGGCAACATTGCCAGAAAAAGAAGAAACAAAATCTTAAGTCTTGCAAAAGGTTTTAGAGGAGGTAACAAAAATCTTTTCAGAACAGCAAACCAAAGAGTCATGAAAGCTCTTTGTAATGCTTACAGAGATAGAAGAAGAAGAAAAAGAGATTTCAGAAGACTGTGGATTTCTAGAATAAATGCTTCTGCTAGAATTAATGGAACAAACTACAGCAAATTAATTAATGGAATGAAATCAACTGACATAATTATAAATAGAAAAATGCTTGCACAATTAGCTATAAGTGATCCACAATGTTTCGAAAAAATAGTATCTTCCGTTAGCAAATAGAAAATAGCAATATAATTTGGAGAAATAATTTAATAAATTAATGGAGATATCTTCCTTTCAATCCTATTTGATCATTCTATTTGTAATATTAATAATAATTTCTATTTTTGTCTTTAGACAATTTCTGAGGATAAGGAAAGAAGAATTAAATTTAGTAAAATTTGAACAGAAAGGTTTAGATTCCCTAACGCAAGCTTCGGAATTATATGAATTTGGATCTATTCAAATAAAAAAAAGATTATATCCTGAAGCAACTAAAACTTTTTTAAAAGCTGCCAAATTTTATGAAAATGAACCTGAAGAAGCCAAAGCTATCATTGAGAATGCTTTAGGTTTTGCTTATGCAGCTCAAAATGAATTTAAAAAAGCTATAAAGCACTATAACTTTGCTATAAAATCACTGCCAGAATATCCAGTAGCTTTAAATAATCTTGCATCCGCACAGCAACGCTTACTCGAATACGACTTAGCATATGAAACTTATAAAAAAGTTTTACTCATAGATCCATCCAACAAAACAGCACTGAAAAAAAGTAAGGAATTAGAAAAAAGAAATGAGTATACCCCTTATAAGGGTGTTAAAGATAAGGGATTCTAAAAATGAAAGATTATTCATCCTTGCAAATTGGAGGGAAACAATTCTCAAATAGATTAATGGTAGGTACTGGTAAATACAGATCTACAGAAGATATGGTCAAAAGTTTATCAAATTCAGAATCTGAGATTATAACTGTTGCAGTAAGAAGAGTTAAAAATAATGAAACTGGAGAAAATTTATTAGAAAAAATTGATTGGACAAAGTTCTGGATGCTTCCTAATACAGCTGGTTGTAGAAATTCAGATGAAGCAATAAGAATAGCTTTGCTTGGAAGAGAGCTCGCAAAATTATCAGGTCAAGAAGACAATAATTTTGTCAAATTAGAAGTAATACCTGATAAAAAATATTTATTGCCAGATCCAATAGAAACTCTTAAAGCAGCAGAAATTTTAATAAAAAAAGGTTTTGTTGTACTCCCATATATCAATGCTGACCCTATTCTTGCAAAAAAACTAGAAGAGATAGGTTGTGCAACTGTAATGCCATTAGGCTCCCCAATTGGTTCTGGACAAGGTCTATTAAATTTATCAAATATATCCATAATTATTGAAAATACAAAAGTACCAGTGATAATTGATGCCGGGATTGGAGTACCTAGTGAAGCTTCTCAAGCTATGGAACTTGGAGCTGATGGAGTTTTAATCAATAGTGCCATAGCGCTAGCTGAAAATCCCCCCCTAATGGCAAAAGCAATAAATTATGGAGTAAAAGCAGGAAGGTATGCTTTTCTGGCTGGAAGGATTAAAAAACAAAGTTTAGCAATAGCAAGTTCCCCAGAAAAAAACATTTCAATTTAATTAGTTATTTCCTGAGGGAGGTTTAATACCTAATAAAAACTTTCTATCTAAAGAAATCTTATTAATTAAGCAAAAAGATTTGAAACTTTTTACAATATTTTTTCGCAATTTGGAAGCACACTGTAGTAATTTAATAAGTATATTATGACCCTATTACTTCTGGAGTTTTGAGTGAAAGTTATTGTTCTTGGCGGAGATGGTTTTTGCGGTTGGCCTTGTGCGGTGAATTTAGCAGAGCAAAATCATGATGTAATTATTGTCGACAACTTAAGTCGTAGAAAAATCGATATTGATCTTGAAGTAGAATCTCTAACCCCAATTTCTTCAATATCAGAAAGACTTGCTGCATGGGAAGAGATTGGAGGAAAACCTATGAGATTTCTTAATATGGATATCTCTAAACAATATCAGAAATTACTAAATTTACTTATTGAGGAAAAACCAGATTCAATTATTCATTTTGCTGAACAAAGAGCAGCTCCCTACTCGATGAAATCAAGTTTCACTAAAAGATATACAGTAGATAATAATGTTAATGGTACTCATAATCTGCTTGCTGCAATAGTAGAAAGTAATTTAGATATTCATGTCGTACATTTAGGAACAATGGGTGTATATGGATATGGATCACACAGAGGTGCAACAATTCCAGAAGGTTATTTAAAAGTTGAAGTGCCTCAACCAGATGGAAGTCGTTTTAAAGAAGAAATACTACACCCTGCAAGTCCAGGTAGTGTATACCATATGACCAAAACATTAGATCAATTATTGTTTCTTTACTACAACAAAAATGATTTAATTAGAATTACTGACCTACATCAAGGTATTGTTTGGGGGACAAATACGGAAACGACATTAAGAGATCCTAGGTTAACAAATAGATTTGATTATGATGGGGATTATGGAACTGTTTTAAACAGATTCCTAATGCAGGCAGCCATTGGATATCCATTAACGGTTCATGGCACAGGAGGACAAACGAGAGCTTTTATACACATAAAAGATTCAGTAAAATGTGTACAATTAGCTCTAGAGAATCCTCCAAAACCTGGAGAAAGAGTCAAAATCTTCAATCAAATGACAGAAAGTCATCAGGTTGGGGAATTAGCTAAAAAAGTTGCATCTCTAACAGACGCAAAAATTAACTATTTACCAAATCCAAGGAACGAAGCCGTCGAAAATGATTTAATTGTTGACAATAAATGTTTTATAGAATTAGGTTTGGATCCCACAACTCTAGATAATGGCTTATTAGAAGAAGTTGTTGAAGTTGCAAAAAAATTCTCTATGAGATGCGATAAAAAAAGAATCCCTTGTGTTTCATCCTGGACAAAAAATCAAGCTGAGGCTATAAAGACTAATTAAAAATTCTGAAATACTTATCTTAAAAAAGTGAAAATTGCATTCTTTACGGAAACTTTTCTACCTAAAGTTGATGGCATAGTAACAAGACTAACTAAGACCATTGAATTTCTAATAAAAAATGGCGATGAAGTTATAGTATTTTGTCCCGAAGGATGTCCTGATTCTTATAAGGGTTCAACTATAGTTGGAGTGGCAGCAATGCCATTACCTTTATATCCAGAATTAAAGCTAGGCCTACCTGGCCCTGCTGTATCTGAGAAATTAGAAAAATTTAAGCCAGATTTAATACATGTTGTTAATCCTGCTGTACTTGGTTTAGGCGGAATATGGTTAGCCAAAACAAATAACATTCCTCTCATTGCAAGTTACCATACCCATCTTCCTAAATATCTTGAACATTATGGAATGGGTATGTTAGAACCACTTTTATGGGAATTACTAAAAGCAGCTCACAATCAAGCACTATTAAATCTATGTACCTCAAACGCAATGGTTAGTGAACTAGAAGATAAAGGCATTCAAAGAACAGCATTATGGCAAAGAGGAGTAGATACGTTTAATTTCAGGCCGGAGTTGAGAAGTCAAAGCATGAGAAAAAAATTATTTGGGAAATATCAAAGTGCCGATTCCTTATTGATATATGTAGGTAGATTATCAGCAGAAAAACAAATTGAAAGAATAAAGCCAGTCTTAGATAATATGCCTGGAGCATGTCTAGCTCTTGTAGGTGACGGTCCATATAGAAATCAGCTTGAAAAAATCTTTGAAAATACAAAAACCAATTTCATTGGATATTTATCTGGTGAAGAACTAGCTAGCGCTTATGCTTCTGGAGATATATTTTTATTTCCATCTAGCACAGAAACTCTTGGATTGGTTTTATTAGAGGCAATGGCTGCAGGATGCCCAGTTATAGGAGCAAATAAAGGAGGTATCCCAGATATTATTAGCGATGGAATTAACGGTTGTTTATATGATCCTGATGAAAAAGACAATGGAGAACAAAGCTTAATTGAAGCTACAAAAAAAATCCTCAAAAACACAATCAGAAAAGAAGCTATGAGAAAAGAGGCCCGTAAAGAAGCAGAAAAATGGGATTGGAATCAAGCAACTTTACAATTGCAAAAATATTATTCAGAAACACTCAAAGGTATAGATTCAAACTAAGTTAATTCAAGCAACATGTGGGGGGGTAGGACTATGGTAAGAATTTATAGGCAAGATTAAAGTAGCAATTTTTTGACTCTTTTCAGGTCTCTGTTTTTTTGAAAATCTTTTACCAAAAGGTACTCTTATAACATTTGTTCCTTCTGCGGAAAATACTTTTGAATTATTTTCAGAAAAATTATTTACAAAATTTGGTAAATCCAAATTTTTAAATGGTAAATGTTTAAGATTACCAGATTTAGGTTCTTTGCTCATAGCTTCAAATACCCCAAAAAATTTGATGCTTGAATATAATAATAATAAAATTTAAAAAATTTCTATAAGAAAATATTAAATTTTGATTCACATTGATATTAACTTAGAAAATATTGAGACGCTAGTCCTCTAAGCACATTTCTTATCTTCCATTAGATCATCATCATTTATATTACAAGAACAAATTAAATTCCTATCACCATAGGCATTATTAATCCTAGAAACCGAAGACCAAAACTTTATACTAGATTTAGTATTGTAAGGGAAAGCAGCTTTCTCTTTTGAATATGGGTAATTCCAGTTATCAGAAATTAACTCATTAATTGTATGAGGTGCATTGCTAATTACATTATTATTTCTTAAATCAAGATTATTTTCTATTTCATTTATTTCTTCACCTATTAGGAGCATAGCTTCGCAAAACCTATCTAATTCTTTCAGACTCTCACTTTCTGTAGGCTCTATCATTAGAGTTTCAGGAACAGGCCAACTTATTGTTGGAGCATGAAAGCTATAGTCTATTAATCGTTTCGCTAAATCATTTACACTCAAACCAGTTTTTGATTTTAAATCCCGAAAATCAAGAATACATTCATGTGCAACAAAATTATTTTTCCCTTTGTAGAGGATCTTAAATTTATTCTTTAAGGAATACGCAATATAATTAGCGGACAAAATTGCATGTGCAGTTGCTTTCCTTAAACCACTTAGGCCAGCCATTTTTATATACATCCAACTTATTGGCAGAATACTTGCACTTCCAAACTCAGCAGAAGAGACAGAATATCCATGATGAGAATTATCATTTGCTTTTAATGAATGAGTAGGGAGAAATGGACTTAAAGTCTCTGATGCTGCAACTGGACCTACTCCAGGACCTCCTCCTCCATGTGGGATACAAAATGTCTTATGCAAATTCAAATGACAAACATCTACACCATAATTCCCAGGCTTACACAATCCAACCTGAGCATTAAGATTAGCGCCATCTAAATAAACGAATCCACCAACAGAGTGAATTAAATCACATATTTGTTTGATTTTTAATTCAAAAACTCCATGAGTAGAAGGATAAGTCAACATTAGAGCACCTATTTGTTTATTAAATTTCTGAACCTTTAGCAATAAATCTTGAAAATCAATATTACCTTCAGCATCACATTCAATAGTTAATACATCAAAGCCAGCCATAACTGCACTAGCAGGATTTGTTCCATGAGCGCTTTTAGGAATTAAACATTTTTTTCTTAAAAAATCACCTTTGGATTCAAAGTAAGAGTTAATTGCTAATAAACCTGCAAACTCACCTTGAGAACCGGCATTGGGTTGAAACGAAACTGATTTCAAGCCAACAATTTCGCTTATCCATTTTTCAAGATCAGATATTATTTTTGAATAACCTTTAGTTTGATTCCATGGCGAAAAAGGATGTATTGATGAAAAATTTGCCCAAGAAACTGGACTTAATTCTGCTGCAGAATTTAATTTCATAGTACAGCTGCCTAATGGCATCATTCCATCCACTAATGAAAAATCTTTTTCAGCAAGTCGAAAGATATATCTCATTAAGTCAGTTTCACTTTGGTAGTTCAAAAATATATCTTGCTGCATCCATGAATCATTTCTCAAAGGTATGCTCTCAATAACAAAACCCTTATCAAATGAAATTTTCTTTAAATCTTCTTCTTTCCCAACAGCATTTGCTATAAGAGTTAATATTTTATTGATTTCTTTTTCATCACTAAGTTCATCAAGAGAGATCCCAAAACCAGTTGAATCTTCAATTGTTGATCCTAAAGGCAAGATTCTTAGGTTATAACCATTTTTAAAAGCTTCATTATGGATCTTTTCAGATTCTTCAGAATAAACATCAAAACTATCAAACCTACTTCCATCAGGAATTTGAAACCCTAATTCAGACAAACATGATTCTAGGTTGATTCTTAACTTTACTAATCTCTTGGCAATTTGCGTTAACCCTGAAGATCCATGATAAATAGCATAGAAAGAAGAAATTATTGCTAGCAAAGATTGTGCTGTACAAATATTACTTGTAGCCTTCTCTCTTCTTATATGTTGTTCTCTTGTTTGCAAGGCCAATCTAAGAGATTTCTCTCCATTCTTAGAGAGAGTTTGTCCAACAATTCTGCCCGGTATGAGTCTTTTATATTTTTCACTGCACGCAAAAAATGCTGCATGAGGGCCTCCAAACCCCATTGGAACACCAAATCTTTGCATACTCCCGACTGCAACGTCTACCCCGAATTGAGAAATAGGTTTTATTAAAACTTGTGCAAGAGGATCAATTACTGCTGTGACAATAATTCCTGATCTATGTGCTTGGGATATTAAAAATTCAGGATCATATAATTGACCATTTTTACCAGGCATTTGTATCAAGATTCCAAAGACATCATTATAATTCTGGAGATTTTTTTGATTAAACCGCTTTAAAGTAATTCCTAAAGGTTTTGCTCTCGTTAAAAGAACATTAAAAGTGTGATCAAAAACGTTTTCCTCTACTAAAAAAACATTTGCAGATTTGTTTGTTCTTGCAGCAAAACTCATTGCCATAGCTTCAGAGGCAGCTGTGCCCTCATCTAAAAGAGAAGCATTAGCAACAGAGAAACCTGTTAATTCACAAATAATCGTTTGAAAATTAAATAAGGCTTCTAATCTTCCTTGTGAAATTTCTGCTTGATAAGGTGTATAGGATGTATACCATCTAGGATTCTCAAAAACATGCCTTTGAATTACTTTAGGCATGTAATTATCATAATAACCAAGTCCAATTAAGGATCTCATCTTGATATTTTTATTAGCAATTTTTTCCAATTCATTCAAAGCTTCATCTTCAGAACAACCTCGGGGCAATAATTCAGAAGATTTATCTTTTAATTGAATATCTGCAGGAATAACTTTATCTATAAATTCATCAATATTATTAAAACCAAGTTTTCGTAGCATATTTTGCTCATCAATATCTCGTAACCCAAGATGTCTATCTATAAAACTATCTAAACAAACTTTGGATTTCATATCAAAATATTTTTCTTTAAAATAGCTCTTTTTGAAAAATTTGCCTTATTTTGGAACAACCTTTGATTTATATTCATCTGATGTCATCAAATCATCAATTGAAAATGTTGATACGGGTTTAATAATGACTAACCAACCATCGCCAATTGGATCATTCTGCAATACTTCAGGATTATCAACAATAGTCTCATTGATAGATATAATTTTTCCTGAAAAAGGGAGGTAAACTTCTTCTACAGCTTTAACAGATTCTATTGTTCCAAAAGTCTCACCTTTTTGCAAAGTAGCTCCTAAATCAGCTAATTCTACAAAAACAATATCCCCTAATTGATCTATAGCAAATTCACTAACGCCAATTTTTAATAAGCCTTTTTCCTCAAGAACATATTCATGGGTATCAGCATAGTGAAGGTTATCTGGGAACTTGTAGGACATGATTAAATTTAAGAAGAAATTAAGGACTCTTTTGTAATAAAATTTTCCTCTAACAATTCAGATAATAATTGAATTAATGCAATTTTGAGATGCGCCATGTGAGAACCACCTTGAACAAAAATATTATATGGTTCTCTTAAAGGAGCATCTGCAGAAAATTCGCTTGTACTACCTTCTATAAATGTCCCTCCAGCCATCAATAATTCTGAATCATATCCATTCATTGAAGATGGAACAATGTTTAAAAAAGAATCTACAGGTGAGGAATTTTGAAACGATTGACAAACTTTTTGTACAAGATATGGATCATTTAATCTAACTGACTGTATTATATCTGATCTGTACGTTGCCGGTTCTGGCAAAACCTTAAAACCCAACTTTTGAAATACTGCAGCAACCATATCTGCACCCTTTAATGATTCTTGAACCATTTGTGGCGCTAAAAATAAACCCTGCAAAATTAATCTTCCTAATCCAAAATTAATTCCTGCAGATGAACCAATCCCTGGTGAAGTTAGTCTAGAGCATGCCATTTCAACTAACTCCGAGTCCCCTGCAACGTAGCCACCTGTAGGTACTATTGTACCTCCCAGATTTTTTATTAATGAACCAGCAATGATATTTGCGCCTTTAGAGATTGGTTCACTATCTTCAACAAGCTCTCCATAACAGTTATCAACAAAACATATACAGTTAGGGTTTAAGGAATGAATCAGACTACAGATAGTCTCTATCTGATGATTAGTTAGAGATTTTCTCCAACTATAACCGCAACTTTTTTGTATGAAGACTAATTTACATGAATTATTTTTAAAAAAATCTACAAGTTTTTCCTCAAAAGAATCAATCATTTCGCAAATATTTATTTGTCTATATTTAATTCCAAAATCTATTAATGAGCCTTTACCTCTCCCCCTTATGCCTATCACTTCTTCTAAGGTGTCATAAGGTTGACCTGTAATAGATAACATTAAATCACCAGGTCTTAAAACTCCAAACAAGACAGAACTTATTGCATGCGTTCCACTAACAAATTGCACTCGTACAGCTGCTTTTTGAGCAAGAAATACTCTTGCAAAAACCTCATCAATTTTTTCTCTAGAGATATCATCATGGCCAATGCCAGAAGATTCATTGAAGTGAGTAGTAGAAACTTTTTCTTCCTTAAAAATCTTCAAAATATTATCTAATCTATGACAAACCTGATTTGACCTCTCTTGAAAAACATTAACTAAAGTCTCTTCAACAGAAAGGACAGTATCTTCAGCTAATTTGTAGTTATAATTTTTTTTTGCCATTACTATAAAATCTTATATTTTTTTCCCAGAAGCTAATTTCCTTAATTCTGTGAGAAAAGCATTAGGTCCACCTCCATTAAAATAAGAAAGTTTTTTAGAAGTCTCATATAAATCTAGTAGTTCGCCATCTAATTCTTCTGCTGTATAGTCTCTTATTCCTGCTATTACCTCAGCAAATCGATCTCTTCGAATAGATTTCGTTACTGAATAAGCATCCATTACTGGAATCTTACATGACCTCCAAGGCCTATTCTGACAAAAATGATGAGATAAAGCATCACTTAAATCAGAAGCTTCTTCATCTTCTATATACCAATCAAAAGAAGAAGGAAGCGATTTCAATCCAGAGAAAATTTCAAATAACTCTCCAGCTGTTAGTGGATTACCAGAATCACTTCTTAAAGGCACTGCAGAATCTTGCAAAGACTTCCATAATTCTGGATAATCACTTTCTAAACGATCCCTGATTGTTTCAATACCTTGATCAAGAATCGTATTAACTTGAGCCAAAGCAAGAAAAACCTCAGGTCCAGGTGATGATAATTTTCCATTCCTCAGATTAGAAATTTGAGAATTATGAACCCTTCCTAAGTCAAGAATCTCTGACAAGAGAGGAAGAACTCTATGAGACCAGCTATTTCTTTCATGCCAGAGATGGATCAAATGAGCCATTGCTCTTCGACCTCTTAACAGTTTTTCGCGATATCCAATACTCACTAATAATTAATATTATCAATAATATAGTATGATATCATTACATATCGATCTTTTTGAGAATAGTCCTTCAATAATTATGAATTCAGGTATCTTCCAAGAAACAGCAAAATTAAAAAAACCTGTCCCATCAGAAAGGGTTTTAGAGCTTTCAGAAAAATTGATGGAACCCTCCAGTCATTCAAAAAAATACCCTCCAAGATTACATAAAACATGGGGAACCATTGTTTTTATGATCACAATTCATATACTTGCACTGATAGCTATACAACCAAAATTCTGGAGTATACCAGCAGTAATTTCATTATTATTTTTTTACTGGGTTACTGCTTGTTTAGGTGTAACTCTTGGTTATCACAGATTACTTTCACATAGATCTTTCATTCTACCTAGATGGTTAGAGAGATTTTTTGCAACTTGTGGAGCTATTAGCTGCCAGCATGGACCAATAGATTGGGTAGGTTTACACAGACATCATCACTCTTTCTCAGATACGGAAGTAGACCATCACAACAGCAAAAAAGGATTTTGGTGGAGTCATATGGGTTGGATGTTTAAAGATGTTGAAGCTCTAAAAGCTGTTCCCAAACTCAGTGCAGATTTAATTAAAGATCCATATTATAGATTTCTAAACAAATATTTTTTATTTTTACAAATTCCGATTGGTCTCTCTCTCTATGCAATAGGTCAAGAACTTGGAGTTGGCGGTTGGTCTTTAGTACTCTGGGGAATACCTTTGAGACTTGTTGTTGTATATCACATCACTTGGTTAGTAAACTCTGCTACACATTGTTGGGGGAAAGCTCCTTTTGAAAGTGGTGATTCCTCCAAAAACAATGCTTGGGTTGCTGCACTCACATTTGGAGAAGGTTGGCATAATAATCATCATGCGTTTCCAAATTCAGCAAGACAAGGTTTATTTAGAGGACAAATAGATCTAACTTGGGAACATATTAAGATTCTTGCAAAATTAGGACTTGCAAAAAAAGTAAAATTACCCTCTAGGTCTTATTATTAAATACATTAATAAATATTTTCATGGCTAAAAGAGTACAAGTTGCATTGACTGAATCGATCGCTTCTCTAGGTAAAGATGGTGATGTTGTTGAGGTTGCTCCTGGTTACGCACGAAACTTTCTATTACCTTTTGGTAAGGCTGTTAATGTGACACCAGCAGTCCTAAAACAAATAGAAAGAAAAAAAGCCAAAGAAAAAATTGTTGCTGACAATTTAAAGAAAGAAGCTCTTAATTTTGAAACTGCCTTAAAAACAATAGGTAGATTTACCATTAAAAAACAAGTTGGTGAAGATGGAGTCCTTTTTGGAACAGTAACTAACGGAGATGTAGCTGAAGCAATAGAAGAAACAACTAAAAAAGAAATTGACAGAAGATCCATATCAGTTCCTGATATACATAATTTAGGTTCTTATGTTGTGAAAATAAAACTACATCCAGAAGTCAATGCAGAAGTCAAAATTGAAGTAATAAGTTAATGATTTTGTTGCATAATTTTGAAAAGTAGCCAAAGTATATATCTAAGCATTTAAAGATATGGTTTCTGTTCCTTTTTCTAATAATGGATCAAATAAAAACTTTAAAAGAGATTTTAATAGTGAGAATGCAGGTTTGGTCCCACCCCAAAACATTCAAGCTGAAGAAGCTGTTTTGGGTGGAATACTACTCGACCCAGATGCAATAGGGAGAATTGCAGATCTGATCAGGCCAGAAGCTTTCTATATAAATGCGCATCAAGAGATTTATAGAACAGCATTAATGTTGCATACTCAAGGGAAACCAACAGATCTAACTTCAATGAGTGCATGGCTTGCGGATAATGGATCACTAGAAAAGATTGGAGGTAACAATAAATTAGTGGAATTAGTAGAAAATGTTTCATCCACAGCTTCCATAGAACAAGTTGCGAATCTAATTAGTGATAAATTCATAAGAAGACAACTAATACGATCTGGTAATGAAGTTGTTCAACTAGGTTTTGATCAAACACAAGATACTAATGAAGCATTAGATAAAGCCGAACAAAAAATTTTTGAGATAAGTCAAGAAAAACCATCTAAAGGTCTGACTCAAGCAGCAGAAATCCTCACGAGTACTTTTAATGAAATAGAGTCGAGATCTTTAGGAAAATCCATACCAGGTATTCCCGTGAATTTTTACGATCTTGATGCAATGACTAATGGTTTTCAAAGAAGTGATTTGATAATTGTTGCTGGCAGACCATCAATGGGGAAAACCTCAATAGTTCTCAATCTTGCAAAGAATGTAGCTCAATCTCAAGATTTACCTGTATGTGTCTTTAGCCTTGAAATGAGTAAGGAACAACTAACATACAGATTATTATCAATGGAAGTAGGCATTGAAAGTGGGAGGTTGAGAACAGGAAGGCTTCAACAAGAGGAATGGCCCTTACTTGGAGAAGGGATTAATTCATTAGGTCAGCTACCAATATTTATAGATGACAAACCTAATGTAGGTGTACTAGAAATGAGATCTCTATGCAGAAGATTGATTGCAGAACAAAAAAAAGAACTTGGGCTAATAGTAATTGATTACCTGCAATTAATGGAAGGCACAACCCCTGATAATAGAGTTCAAGAGCTGTCACGTATTACAAGAGGTCTGAAAAGTATGGCTAGAGAATTAAAAGTGCCAGTAGTTGCCTTGTCTCAACTAAGTAGAGGAGTAGAGTCGCGAACAAATAAAAGACCAATGTTAAGCGACCTTCGAGAATCAGGTTCTATAGAACAAGATGCAGATTTAGTATTAATGATATATAGAGACGAATATTACAATCCAGAGACTGAAGATAGAGGTATAACTGAGATTATTCTCACTAAACATAGAAATGGGCCTATAGGAACTGTTAAATTATTATTTGAACCCCAATTCACAAGATTTAGGAATCTAGCTAATTAAATCGATCATAAAATGCAAGATCATAAATCACCCAATGAATCTTTTGACATTATTGTTATAGGAGCAGGTCATGCTGGGTGCGAAGCTGCAATAACTTCAGCAAAATTAGGTTTCTCAACAGCATTATTTACAATTAATTTAGATAGAATTGCCTGGCAACCTTGTAACCCTGCGGTTGGAGGCCCAGCTAAAAGTCAATTAGTACATGAAGTTGATGCTTTAGGTGGAATAATTGGAAAATTAGCAGATGAAACAGCAATACAAAAAAGGATCTTAAATGCTAGTAGAGGACCAGCTGTTTGGGCGTTAAGAGCTCAAACCGATAAAAGAGAATATTCAAAAAGAATGATTGAAATTTTACAAAACACCGAAAATCTTTCTTTGAAAGAAGCAATGATAACTGAGCTAGATATTGAACAAACGGAGACCATTTGTCTCAACTCGAGAAAAACTATTAAAAAGCAAATAAAAGGGGTAAAAACATTTTTTTGGTAGTTACTATTGTGCTAAGTCAATTATTATTACAGCGGGAACTTTCTTAGAAGGTAAAATATGGATAGGAAACAAATCAATGTCAGCAGGCAGATCTGGCGAACAAGCCGCACAGGGCCTCACTCAAAGCTTACATAAAATTGGAATAAAAACAGAACGTTTAAAAACGGGGACTCCTGCAAGGGTAGACAAAAAAAGTATCATCTTTGATGAATTAGATATACAACCAAGTACAGCAGCCGATCGATATTTTTCGTTTGATCCAAATATTAAAAATCATATGCCCCAAGTTAGTTGTCACATAACAAGAACAACTGCTAGAACACATAAGTTAATACGTGACAATTTGCATTTAACACCGATATACGGTGGATTTATAGATAGTAAAGGGCCAAGATATTGTCCATCTATTGAAGACAAAATAGTAAAATTTGCAGATAAAGATTCACATCAAATATTTTTAGAACCAGAGGGAATAAATACACCTGAAATATACGTACAAGGATTTTCTACGGGTTTACCCGAAAATATTCAATTAGACCTTCTAAGAACCTTACCTGGCTTAACTCAGTGCAAAATGTTAAGGCCCGCATATGCAGTGGAATATGAATACATACCTGCTACACAACTAAAGCCATCACTAGAAACAAAAGAAATTGAGAATTTATTTAGTGCTGGCCAGATCAATGGAACAACTGGCTATGAAGAAGCCGCTGCCCAAGGATTAGTTGCTGGTATAAATGCCACAAGAAAATTGAAAAAGAAAGATGCACTAATCTTTACTAGAGAAAGCAGCTACATAGGCACAATGATTAATGACTTAATTACAAAAGATCTTAAAGAGCCATACAGGGTGCTTACCAGTAGGAGTGAATATAGATTGACCTTACGCGGAGATAATGCAGATAGAAGGTTAACCCCATTAGGTCATGAAATAGGACTCATTGATGACCAAAGATGGATTGCTTACAAAGAAAAAATGAAATCATTTGAAAAGGAAAAATTACGATTAGAAAATACACGTTTAAAAAATAACGATGAAGTTTCAAAAAAAATAGAATCTGAAAGTGGATCGAAGATAAAAGGCTCAACTTCATTAAAAGACCTTTTAAAAAGGCCAAATTTTCATTATTCAGATCTAATTAAATTTGATTTAATAGAAGAAAATTTACCTGTAGCAATAATTGAAGGTATTGAAATAGATATTAAATACGAGGGTTATCTGAAAAGACAAAAAAACAATATTGATCAGATAAATCGTCAGAGCCTCAAATCTCTACCTAAAGAAATAAACTATGAAAACATAGATACTTTATCTTTAGAAGCCAGAGAAAATTTAAATAAAATAAAACCAACTAATTTTGGGGATGCTTCTAAAATTCCTGGAGTTAGCAAAGCTGATTTAACTGCATTACTAGTTTGGCTAAAAATAAAGGAAATAAAAAAAGAAAAGGCAAATAGTTTGGCTGAAAAAAGTTATCATCTTAAAAGCAACCGATTAGAGCACTGAATAATAAACTCTTTAAGTCTCCAAGAATTGTATGGGAAGAGAAAGCTTCCACTTTCTTAGTAAAAAATGCCTTACCAAAAATATCTGGATCATGGAAATTAATGTTACTTGGAGATGGTAGTCCAACAAGACATCTACAACTTTTAACTAATCAAGAAACAAGAATTAAATTAATCTCGATGCAACTCGATCCTTTATCCAAGCAAGAAGGTCCTAATGAACTGAATCAATTAAAAAGCCCTTTAATAAGAAGGCAAGTCTGGATTAATAACCAAAATAAAACTCTAGCATGGGCTGAAAGTTGGTGGAATGCAGAGCAAGTTAGTGAAAACTTAAAAGCTAAAGAGGAACCAATTTGGAAGAATTTAACCCAAGATAGGTCAGAGTTGTTTAGAGAAGTTGATAGTATTTCACTTGTTAATGCACAATGGCTAGAGGATAAATTTTTTTTTAAAGGTCCATTCTGGTCAAGAAATTATAGATTTTTCCGAGAAAAAAAACCATTAACTATTATTAGAGAGGTATTCAACCCACATTTAGAAACCTTACTGGGCCCTTCAGGGATTAATGAATTTAAAAATCTATACTCTTCTTCTTCTTGACCTAGGAAGATTTCTTGCTTTTGAAGCCCCACCGCGATATTTGTCTTTATCTTTCAATGTATCACTTTCTTTCTTTGAAGATCTTTGCCATCTATCGACTTGGAAATCCAATTGATCTGGCCAATCTTCAACACTATTATTTTTACCATAAGGTAATTTTTTTTGCTCAGTTTTCTGAACATTTTTAGGCTGCCTCAAAGATAATGCTTCTAAAGGTCTTTTTGAATATGATTGAGAAGGTTGAATAGAACTTGATTCTCTAGTAAAAGACTTCATCTCCCTTTTCTCGTCATAGAAATTTTCATCATCATACCAATCTTCATTCTCTTCATCAAAAAATAAATCCACTTTTTCAGAGACCCATCGACCAACTTTATTAAAATTCCGACTTGTTTTATCTTGAAAATCTGAGTTTCTTCTTTTACCAGGTCTTATTCCAGATACTCCATCAATAAACTGTCTCCCAGTCTCAATAATTTTATCTACTTTTTTATCAACTATATTTCTATCAAAATTATTTCTTAAATTTCTAACTCTTCGTGAATCCATAAATTATTATCTCTTTGATAAATTATAATTTACTTTAAAAAAAATAAAAAATAATAATAAAAAAAATAATCACATTATTTGAATTATAAGTCAAACAAAATTAAACAATTTTTATTCCATGATCCATTAAAAAATAATTTACAGCATTTTTTACAAGCAATATTTTTAATCCTTTTTCGATACATATATTTCTCTCCACAATTTTTGCATGTTCCTGTATATTTCAACTCTCTCCTTTCAACAGGAAAAGTATGTCTAACAGAAATCTGAAAATTATTTTCTTTTTCATTTATTTGATTCATTTTATTTAAAAAATTTGGCCCATGAATCTCATTTTTTTTTAATATTCTATCTACCCATGCATGAATCATTTCATGGCATAAAGTACTATATATTTCTCTATTAGATAACTTACTCAAAATAGGTTTTGATAAAATAATTTCAGAATCTATAACGCCATTTATTTTTTTTCTCTTATAAAACCCAGCAGTAGTTTTTAATCTATTATCGCTCCATCTAACTTTTACTAAAGGTTCCTGATTAACTGTTAAAGAATTATCAAAAAATTGCTTATTGAACCTATGAAATAATGGCAAAAGAGGAATTACAGACATTATGGATTAAATTTAGTATTATTTTGACAAAAAAAGCCATCAAAAACGATTTATTTTCTTAAAGTTAAGAAAAACTATTATCAACATGGATGCAACACTAGTAAAAGATATTGGAATCAAAGCTCTCTTAGTTGGTGGAGCAGTATTAGTCTCTTTTTGGATTTTTAATGCCGTCAAATTAGTTATAAGTGCTAGAGGCATCAATCCACTCGTAAGAAAATTTTTTGATCAAATAGCTGCTGGAAGAATTGATGCAGCTTATGGTTTAACTACAAAGACTTATAAAACTCATGTAAAGCGACAAGATTTTCTTAAATTTTTAGCTAGTTTAAACCTAAATAAATACAGAAATTTAAAGTCAGGTAGACCAAGGATACAAGAAGATCAAATCATAATAACCTTAAATTTAAAATCAGAAGACAAACAAGATGAGCTGCCTTTAGATTTTACTTTTGCAAAAAATGATAAAGATTGGAAAATAGACAGAATAGCCAAAGCCAATTGATTTTTAATTTCTTGTGAAGCCTAAAGAATTGTTAAAAGAAGAGATAATAGAACAATTAGAGTTGCATCCAAGTAGGTTAGATAAAGAAAAAATCATCTTAGACGCAATGGAAAAAGGCCTTGATGATTTTTTTGAAGGAATTCGTATGGCATTAGACCCCTTAGTAACTTTTGGTGTGAAAATGGTCCCTGAAAAAGAGGATGAAAAACGTCAAAGTTATTCATGGAAAGACTTTAAAGAATTAGCAAATAAACTAATTAAAAGAGATCTTACTGGACATGCTGCTCGCGATGCCATACTTTTAGCAATGGCATCTTCTAGGAAAGAAGAATGGAATGGGTTTTATAGACGTGTTTTAATAAAAAATCTTCGTTGTGGAGTTTCTGAAAAAACAGTAAACAAGGTTGCGAAGAAATTCCCCAAATATTCGATACCTATTTTTTCTTGCCCCTTAGCTCATGACAGTGCAAATCATGAAAAAAAAATGATAGGGAAAAAACAAATTGAGATTAAATTAGATGGAGTAAGGGTGTTAACAATAATTAGAAAGAATAAAGTAGAAATGTTTTCCAGAAATGGCAAGCAATTTCATAATTTTGGTCATATTATCACTGAAATAGAAAACGTTATAAAAGAAAATCCCAACCCTTACGATTTAGTCCTAGATGGTGAAGTAATGAGTTCGAATTTCCAAGATTTAATGAAACAGGTACATAGAAAAGATGGCAAACAAACTAAAGATGCAGTTCTTCATTTGTTTGACTTATGTCCTCTTACAAATTTCCAAAAAGGCAGATGGCAAACTAATCAAGCAAAACGGAGTTTGCTAGTCAAGGAATGGGTTGCAAAAAATTCAATATTGCTAAAACATGTACAATCGCTTGAGTGGGAAAATGTAGATCTAGATACTGCTAAGGGACAAAAAAGATTTGTAGAACTGAATAAATCAGCAGTAGAAGGTGGATATGAAGGCGTGATGATTAAAGATCCCCAAGCTATTTATGAATGCAAAAGAACACATAGCTGGTTAAAAGCAAAACCTTTCATAGAAGTCACTTTAAAAGTTGTGTCAGTTGAGGAAGGAACAGGACGAAATGCAGGAAGGCTTGGAGCAATCCTTGTAGAGGGAAAAGACGATGGATATAAATACAGCCTTAGTTGCGGTAGCGGATTTAGTGATATCCAACGTGATGAATATTGGTCAAAACGTGATGACCTTCTTGGTCAACTTGTAGAAATAAGAGCTGATGCGAAAACTAGATCCCAAGATGCTGAGACATTTAGTTTAAGGTTTCCTAGATTTAAATGCTTTAGAGGATTTAAAGCCGGTGAAAAATTATAAATTTCTAAAT
Organism: Prochlorococcus sp. AG-436-O11; assembly: GCA_003212535.1. Lineage (GTDB taxonomy): Bacteria > Cyanobacteriota > Cyanobacteriia > PCC-6307 > Cyanobiaceae > Prochlorococcus_A. The sequence goes on along the minus strand of QCPO01000012.1, from coordinate 11,830 downwards.
GGATATACAACTTGTAGTCAATAAGAAAGGTGGTTTGAAATTATAAAAAGCTAAAATTATAGCTATAAAATATAAATTTAAAATCGAAAAGTTTTTCAGAAAAATTAATTATGAAAAAAACTGTTTTCAATTACGTCAAGACACCTTGTGGACAGGCAAAATATATTGAATTAGAGACTAACAAAACCTTACTAGGTAAATTAAGACTGATATGGTTTGTATTTATAGCCTCTTTAAGAGATTGGAATATTAAAGATTGAATTCTTTAGAATTATCGAAATATTCTTTAGAGTATTTAGCTGAGAAATATAGAACCAAAAAAGTTGAAGCAATACTCAAGATTGTTATATATATATTATTAGCAGATTGAACATTTTTTAAATCTTGCAAACTCTTTGCCAAACTACCTATTGAGCAATAAAGAAACGTTCCTGGAATTATTCCAATAAGGCCAAGAGTAAAATCCTGAAATTTTATATTATTCAATCCATAAAAATAATTAAGAATACTAAATGGGAATATCGGAGATAGCCTTGCTAAAAATATCAATTTAAGGCCTCCTCTTTGCACGACTTGCTCCATAACAATTAACTTTGGATAACGGCTAATAACTTTCTTGAGCTTTTTTGCAAAAAAAGTTTTTGATATAAAGAATGCAGCTGAAGCTCCAATTGATGCTGCAATAAAAACAACAATTGATCCAAAATATGAACCATATAAGAAACCTGACAATAAAGATAACCAAGAAGCTGGAAGTATTAATACAACAACTAAAATATAAATACAAATAAACGCAAGAATTCCAATCCCAGTATTAAAAAAGAAGGCTAAATTATAAATATTGTCTAAGAATAAATTCATACTTAATCTAATAGATTGAGTTTTTTATTTATTTTTTCAATTTGCAAAGTACATTCTTTTAATTTAAATATAGATTCATCAACAATATCTTTTGGAGCTTTATCAACAAAATTCTTATTAGATAATCTCTTGTTTAAATTTTCTAATTCTTGGGTAACTTTTTGCAAATCCTTATTTAACCTATCTCTTAATGAATCTAGATTTACATAATCCTTAAAAGGCAAATAAACTTCTAAATCACTAATTATCCCAGAGAAAGATTTTGCAAAATCATTTTTATCAATTTCCTTAGATTCAAAAATAAATACTTCAGAAGATTTGGTTAAAGTTTGTATATCTTTAACTAAACGTTTCAAAAAATTAGTTAATTCGACATTATCTGAAATTAAGTAAATTGGAACTTTTTGAGAGGGCTTAAGCCCTAATTCAACCCTTAAATTCCTAATCAACCTAATAATTTCAAAAAACTCCTGAAAGGATTTATCAAGTTTAGTATCAATAAATTTATTTTCTTGGGTAGGCCATTTTTCAAGAGATAATAATGTTTCTTGAGGTTTTATTTGTAATGCATGCCAAAGTTCTTCAGTAATATGTGGCATGAAAGGATGAATCATCACCAGAATATCAGTAAGTACTTTTATTAAAACTTTTTCAGATATTTGTCTATTTTCCGTGTCTTTATTATTAAACCTTTGTTTTGCGAATTCTACATACCAATCACAAAAATCATTCCAAGAAAATTCATAAAGTAATTTTGCAGATTCACCTAATTTATATTGTTTCAACAAAGTAGCCACCTTTGTATTAACCTGATTCAATTTTGACAAGATCCATTTATCACATAACTCTAAAGAACTTTCATCAATCTCAGTAAACAAATAATTATCATTAGAAGTCTTATTAATTAATACAAATTTAGTTGCATTCCATAATTTATTTGCAAAATTTCTTGAAGCTTCAACTGTTGAAGATGTATCTTTTTTTCTATCAAAATCAAGCCTAATATCCTGACCAGCGCCAGCCACTTCTCGAATTAGAGCAAATCGCAAAGCATCTGAACCATATTTATCAATTAATAGTATTGGATCAATACCATTATCTGAACTTTTGCTCATTTTTTTATTATTTTCATCTCGAACTAGACCATGAATATAAACATCCTTAAAAGGTATATTATTTGTGAAAGTATTCCCCATCATTGTCATTCTCGCCACCCAGAAGAAAATAATATCAAAACCAGTAACTAGAACACTATTTGGATACCATGTTTTAAAATCCGGATCATTTGTATTGGGCCAACCCAAGGTTGAGAAAGGCCATAAACCACTTGAAAACCAGGTATCCAAAACATCTTTATCACGCACTAATCTAATATTTAATCCAAATTGTTTGTTAGCTTGAATTAATGCATCATCCTCATTTCTCGCAACAACATATGGAGTATTTTGATCTATTGAGTCTTGAGATTCGTCTAAGACGTACCATGCCGGGATTTGGTGCCCCCACCACAATTGTCTACTAATACACCAATCATTAATATTCTCTAACCAATCCTTATAAACTTTCTCCCAGCGTTGGGGAATAAACGCTGGCTTTTTAGAATCAATTTCATTTAAACAACCTTTAGAAATATTATCCATTTTCAAAAACCATTGTGTTGACAATAATGGTTCAATTGGGACTTTACCTCTATCAGAAAAAGGAACGGTATGTTTATAATCTTCTATCTTGGTTAAAAGGCCTAAGTTATCTAATTCTTTGATAATATTCTTCCTAGCCTCATATCTATCTAAATTTTGAAATTTACCTGCATTAATATTTAAAGTTCCATCTTTATTCATTACATTAATCTGTTTTAAATTATGCCTTTTTCCTATAGCAAAATCATTGGGATCATGAGCTGGAGTAACCTTGACACATCCAGTACCAAAATCTTTATCAACATGTGAATCGGCAATAACGGGGATCTCTCTATCAACAAAAGGTACTTTTACTTTGAAGCCAATATATTTTTGATATCTATTATCTTCAGGATTAACGGCTACAGCAGTGTCACCCAATAGAGTCTCTGGTCTAGTTGTTGCGACCTCTAAGTACTCATCTAACTTTTCAGCACTTTTAGAAATTAATGGGTATTTGAAATGCCATAAGTGTCCATTTACTTCTTGCATTTCAACTTCAAGATCACTTACGGCAGATTGAGATGCAGGACACCAATTAACTAAATATTCGCCTCTATAAATTAAATTATTTTTATAAAGAATATTAAATGCCTCAACAACTGCCTCATTTAATTTTTGATCTAGAGTAAATCTTTCTCTACTCCAGTCTACAGAATATCCTATCCTTTTTAATTGAGATACTATTCTCCCACCACTTTGCTCTTTCCACCTCCAAGCTCTTTTAAGAAATTCCTCTCTTCCAATATCCTCGCTTTTTTTACCTTCACTTTTTAATTGTTTTTCAAGAATAGTTTGAACAGCTATAGAGGCATGATCTGTACCTGGTAAACATAAAACATTCTTACCTAGAAGTCTCTGAAAACGTACAACAACATCTATCAAAGCCGTATTAAAAGCATGCCCCATATGCAAAGATCCCGTCACGTTTGGGGGAGGAATAACGATACAAAAAGGCTCTCCTTGATCATTAGGATTAGGACTAAACGCTTTTAAACTTTCCCATTTTCTTTGCCACTTTTTTTCTACTTCTAAAGGTGAATAATTTTTTAAAGATAATTCATCATTCAACTCTGTCATTTGCAAATTTTATTTCAATGAACCTTTAGCTTATTTTATCTTGATTGAAGCCAATTAATGAAAATAATATTAGTTTGAAAAATAAAGATAAAATTATTCTACAAAAGTTTAAAGCCAGAACCGCAAGAACAACGTTTTGCATTTTTTGGAGTTGAAATAAGAAAGCCCCCACCGCTTAAATCACCGTAATAATCTAATTTTAAATCTTTCAATAAGTTCAACTTTTTTATATCAGCGTATAAAGTAACTCCTTCAGCTCTTGAAATAGGGGTTCCATTAGATGTTCCAGGATTTAATTTAACATGCATCCAGCCTTCAGAACAATTCTTATCCTCAACCAAATCAATTGACATTTCTCCGGGAGAACCTCCAAAAGAAGCTTGCCTAGAAAGTTCTGAAGCTGCGCTTTGACTGATTGCAAGATTAACGATCTCAGTCATTTAAAAAATAATAAATGGGCGATCCAGGGTTCGAACCAGGGACATCCTGCTTGTAAGGCAGGCGCTCTACCGCTGAGCTAATCGCCCTTATAATAAACTATTCTAGTAGATGAAGTTGAAATATTTATACTAAGTATTTAAATATTTCATGATTAAGGCACAATTGAATTAATAAAATATATTCTATGTCCTCAAAAAATAGATATAACAGACCAAGTAATTCCGATTTAGAGACTTTAGAGAGTTTCAAAAATTTAATATCCAATATTAAATCATTAAAAGATAAAACTTGGGGCTGCCCATGGCAAAAAATACAGTCCCATATATCGTTGATCCCATTTTTACATGAAGAGAGTAGTGAATTTGTAGATGCGATATATGAAAAAAACGCGAATAACATTTGTGAAGAATTAGGAGATCTCTTATTACAAATAATGCTTCATTCTGAAATCGGTTATGAAGAAAAAGAATTTGAATTAAATGATGTAATAAAAAATCTAAATAAGAAAATTGTTAATAGACATCCATATATTTTTAACAAAAAAGAAAAAGTATCATTAGAAAAATCACAAGAGATTTGGGCAGATATTAAAAATTTAGAAAAAAAAGCACCTTATAAGGAATCGCCAATTAGTAGACATTTAAATTTAAAAATAAAAAGCCTGCCTCCAACACTTGGTACAAATAGAATCACAAACGTTGTTAAAGAATATGGTTTCAAGTGGGAATGTAGCAATCAGATTCTTGAAATGTTAGAAGAAGAGATATATGAATTAAAAGAGGCAATTAAAAGCAAACAAAAGACAGATATAAAAGATGAATTTGGAGATATTTACTTTACTCTGATAAATCTTTCAAACTTTTTAAAAATAAATCCAGAAGCAGCTCTTCACAAAGCTAATAAAAAATTTTTAGACAGATTTTCAATAATTGAGAATCATGCAGGAGATAATATTACAAAACAAACTCCTAAAGATTTTCAGCGGCTTTGGCAAGTTGCTAAAAATACACTTATGAAAAAAAATTCCAAAAAGTCAAATGACTGATATTGCAACATGGATAGACGAATATCATAAAGGCTCAAGATTTGGCCTAAATGGGAAAGTCTTACTTAGAAAAAACTCAAAATATCAAGAAATTATTGTTATAGAGAATGATTATTATGGCAAAGCTTTAATGTTAGATGGTTGTTGGATGACATCATTGAGAGACGAAAAATATTATCATGAATGTCTTGTTCATCCAGCTTTAACTAGCATTGACGACAAATCTCATGTACTAATTATTGGGGGAGGTGATGGTGGTACTGCAAGAGAATGTGTTAAATACGCTAATATAGCGAAAATTGATTTGGTAGAGATTGATGAGGAAGTCATCAAAGTATCCAAAACTTTTTTAAAAGAAATTGGAGGTGAAGCATGGAGTGATAAAAGATTAGCTATACATATTGATGATGGTGTTAAGTGGGTAGAAAAAACAAAGGATAATTTTTATGACTTAATTTTCATTGACTGTTCAGATCCCTCAGAATTTTCTAATTTATTATTTAAAGATTCTTTTTATAAAGAATGTAAAAGAATACTTACAAAAAAGGGGATATTAGCCACACAAAGCGAATCGCCTGAATCATTCAAAGATATTCATATAAATATTTTGAAAACTCTCAAAAAAATATTTAGAGCATCTGAAACTATGTATTCATTTGTGCCCATATATCCAAGCGGTATTTGGAGTTGGACATTCGCCTCTAAAGAAGAATTATATTTATCAAAACCAAATTGCAAAGAGGCATTGATAATAGAAAAAGGGTGCGAAATTTGGAATTTAAATTTTCAAAACGCAGCATTCAAAATGATGCCAAATAAAATTGTAAAAGAACTAAATTCTTAAAATGGTAAATAAAACTTTATTTAATAAAGAAAATGCAATTTTTATGGGAGCAAAAAGAAATCCTAATGATTGCTCAATTGGTATATTTGGAGTCAATTATGATGGGACTTGCTCTTATAAACCAGGAGCTAGATTTGGTCCAGAGGCGATAAGGCAAGTTAGTTCTTGTTTAGAAACATATTGTCCAAAACTAGGAAAAGACTTAGAGGATTTTAAGTATGTTGATTTTGGTTCAATCCTAATCGACAAAAATGACTCAAAATCCGTTATTGAATCAGTCAAATCAGCAACAAATTACTTAATTAGTAAGAAACTTAGTCCCATTATGCTTGGAGGCGAGCACTCTATTACTAGAGGTGCTATAGAAGCATTAGTAAAAAAATATCCAGATTTGATATTAATTCAACTTGATGCTCATGCAGATTTAAGAGAATCATATATAGGAAGTAAACATAGTCATGCTTGTGCAATGCAAAGATGCTTAGAAGTCTTACCTAGAAAAAAGATTTTGCAAGTAGGAATTAGAAGTGGAACAAAAGAAGAGTTTAAATTTATGCGTGACAAAAATCAATTAGTAAACTTTTTCCCAGGAGGAAATCCACAACAACTAAAAAAAGCACTTCTACCATACTCAAATTCTCCAATCTATTTAACAATAGATTTAGATTGGTTTGATCCAAGTTTATTAGCTGGGACGGGAACTCCAGAACCAGGAGGATTTTTTTGGAATGACTTTGAAGCGATCCTTAAATCTTTAAAAGACTATAGAATTGTGGCTTCAGATATTGTGGAATTATCTCCAGAAATTGATAACAGCGGAGTAAGTAGCGTAGTTGCCGCCAAAGTACTTAGGAGCTTAATTATGTCATTAGAAAATATGCAATAAAAAATTTCTAAACTAAAGTATAAAGATACTAAATAAATAATTAAATATTTCATGGATTTGCTCAAAAGTCCACTTTATTCAAAATATGTTCAGTCAAATGCAAAATTAGTCGATTTTGCAGGATGGGAAATGCCAATATCATTTTCGGGATTAATCAACGAACATGAATCAGTAAGAAATTCAGCAGGATTTTTTGATATTTCCCACATGGGGGTGATTTCTATTAGAGGTATTAATCCCAAAGAACATATTCAGAAATTTTTTCCTACTAATTTATATTCCTTTTCTAAAGGGCAAGGACTTTATACAGTAATGCTTAATGAGAAGGGAGGAATAATAGATGACTTAATAATTTATGACCTAGGTGAACAAGAAGGTGATATCTCAGAGATTTTTTTAATAGTTAACGCAAGTAGATACGAAGTTGATTTTTCTTGGATTAAAAATAACTTAAATGAAAAAGAAATTTGCATGTCAAACGCTAAGAAAGATAAGGCTCTATTAGCAATACAGGGCAAAGATTCGTTTAAGTTTTTTGAAGAATGGCTTAAATCATCGATTGCATACATCCCTAACTTTGGATGTGAATATAAAATTTTTGAACATATTTTACCTGAAGAAAAAATCTTTTTTTCTAAAACAGGCTACACAGGAGAAAACGGTTTAGAAATACTCTTATCTGACAAAGCAGCAAATAATCTATGGGATTTCTTAGTCTCCAAAAATATTGCACCTTGTGGCTTAGGAGCTAGAGACACCTTAAGACTTGAAGCTGGAATGCATCTATATGGACAAGATTTAACTGAAGCAACTAGCCCATATGAAGCAGGTTTAGGATGGTTAGTACATTTAGAGAATAATCATGAATTCTTTGGAAGAAGTTTTCTAGAAGAACAGTCAAGATTAGGCATTCAAAAAAAATTAGTGGGTATCACTATTGAGGGTAGAGCTATTGGAAGAAAAGGATGCGAAGTCTTTAATGGTGAAGAAACTATTGGTACTATTACTAGCGGAAGTTGGTCTCCTACTAAACAAAAAGCCATTGCTTTTGCATATATCAATATTTCGCATGCCTTTATTAATAATGAAGTTCAAATTTTAATAAGAGGTAAAAAATTTAAAGGAGTTATAACAAAAAGAGCGTTTTATAAAAAAAATATTTAACTAAATTTACCCTTAAAGAATTATTATTAATTATTGATAAATAAATGATTTCTAGATGAGAAACAAAATTTGTGAAGAACTCAATAATTCAGATATTGGAAAATTAGTTAATCTATGCGGATGGGTCGATCGCAGAAGAGATCATGGTGGTGTTATTTTTATAGATTTGAGAGATCATAGTGGATTCTTACAAATAACCATTAACCCTGATGATGGAGCCAGTCTATTTAAACAAGCAGAGACTCTGAGGAATGAGACTGTAATAAGGGTAAGTGGAATTATTCATGAAAGACCTAAAGATTCAATAAATAAAAATTTAAGTACTGGAGAGTTAGAACTGAAGGTTAAAGATTTACACATTCTCAACCAAATTAAAAACAACTTACCGTTTCCTGTTTCTATACATGATTATGAAAATACTAAAGAGGAGCTTAGATTAAAATATAGATACCTAGATTTAAGAAGAGGAAAGTTACTAGAAAATTTAAAAACAAGGCATAAGATTATTAAAGTTGCTAGAGAATATCTTGATAATTATGGATTTACAGAAGTAGAAACACCATTACTTACAAAATCAACTCCTGAAGGAGCGAGAGATTTCCTAGTACCTGCAAGACTATCAAATGGAGACTTTTTTGCTCTTCCTCAATCACCACAACTTTTTAAACAACTTTTAATGGTAGGAGGCTTAGATAGGTACTACCAAATCGCAAAATGTTTCCGTGATGAAGACTTAAGAGCAGATAGACAGCCAGAATTTACTCAATTAGATTTAGAGATGAGTTTTGTGAGTGAAGAAGAAATAATATCTTTTAATGAAAAACTCATCAAAAAAATATGGAAGGACATTCTAAATATTAATTTGAAAGATGCTTTCCCAAGAATGTCTTGGGCAGATGCAATTAATAACTACGGAACAGATAGACCAGATACAAGATATAAAATGTTATTAAAAGATTTAGGGGAAGTATTGGGAAATATTGGGTTTAATATTTTCACCAAAGCAGTTAAATCTGGAGGCTGCATAAAATCTATAACAATTGCAGGTGGTAACTCAAGTATTAGCAATGTACGAATTAAACCTGGCGGGGATATTTTCCAAGTAGCACAAGATGCTGGTGCTGGAGGCTTAGCATTTATAAGAGTAAAAGGGCATGAACTTGAAACTATTGGTGCAATAAAAGATAATCTAAATCAAGAAAATATATCTGATATTTTAAGAATCACCGAGGCAAAAGATGGAGACTTAATTCTTTTAGGAGCTGGAGATACAAAAATTGTAAATCAATCATTAGATAGAATTAGACAATATATTGCCAAAAATTTAAATCTAATAGCAAAGGAAAAATGGAATTTTTTATGGATAACTGATTTTCCAATGTTTGAGAGAAATGAAGAAGAAAATAGATATGAAGCCTTACATCATCCTTTTTGTTCACCTAAAAATATTAAATTTGAAAATTCTGAAAAATTTAGAAAAGGAATAGAAGGTTCGACGGCCAATGCTTATGACTTAGTACTTAATGGATTGGAGTTGGGAGGAGGATCTTTGCGCATCCATGAAGCAGAAATGCAAAAAGAAGTTCTAAGAACAGTTGGCCTGACAGATCAAGAAATTGATGAAAAATTTGGTTTTTTAATAGAAGCACTAGAAATGGGTGCACCACCACATGGTGGAATTGCTTTTGGTTTAGATCGTATAACTATGCTTATTTTGGGTGCAGATTCAATCAGAGAAACAATTGCCTTTCCAAAAAATCAACAAGCAAAATGTCTCCTTACACAGGCGCCTGCAAATGTCTCCAAATCGCAATTAAAAGAATTAGATATTGAAATAACAATTGATGAATAAGAATATATATGGATGTTCTAAAAGTTTTTTGTTTAAATAATATATAAGGAGTCAGTGCTTAATTTAAGAATATTTAATGTCAAAATTTGTTTTTGTTACAGGAGGAGTTGTTTCAAGTATTGGTAAAGGCATTGTTGCTGCTAGCTTAGGGAGATTATTAAAGTCAAGAGGATATAGCGTTTCAATCCTAAAACTAGATCCCTATCTAAATGTTGATCCTGGCACAATGAGCCCTTTCCAGCATGGAGAAGTTTTTGTAACAGAAGATGGAGCAGAAACAGACCTAGATTTAGGACACTATGAGAGATTTACTGATACTGCCATGACTCGCTTAAATAGTGTCACTACAGGATCAATTTATCAAGCAGTAATTAATAAAGAAAGAAAAGGTAGTTATAACGGTGGCACTGTGCAAGTAATTCCTCACATTACTGGAGAAATAAAAGAAAGAATTCATAGAGTGGCTGCGAACAGCAATGCAGATATTATTATTACTGAAATAGGTGGAACAGTAGGTGATATTGAATCTTTACCTTTTTTAGAAGCAATAAGAGAATTTAAAAATGATGTTAATCGGAACGATGTTGCATACATACACGTAACCTTGCTTCCATACATCAAAACTTCTGGTGAAATAAAAACTAAACCTACTCAGCATTCAGTTAAAGAATTAAGATCAATAGGAATACAACCAGATTTGCTTGTATGTAGAAGTGATAAACCAATAAATGATGGTCTCAAAAGAAAGCTTAGTGGATTTTGTGGGGTAAATATTAATTCTGTAATTGAAGCATTGGATGCAGATAGCATTTATTCTGTACCTCTTTCTCTAAAAAAAGAGGGTTTATGTAAAGAAACTTTGAAGTACTTAGAGCTTGAAGATAAAGAATGTGATCTAAAAAAATGGGAAAAATTAATTCATAATCTAAGAAATCCAGGAGATCCCATAAAAGTGGCTCTAGTAGGAAAATATATTGAACTTGGTGATGCATATTTGTCTGTTGTAGAAGCTTTAAGGCATGCATGTATTGAACAAAAAGCTTTACTAGATTTGCACTGGGTTAATGCTGAAATGATAGAGAACGATTCTGCAGCAACTTACTTAAATGGAGTAGATGCAATTGTTGTCCCAGGAGGATTTGGGAATAGAGGAGTGAATGGCAAAATTTCAGCAATAAAATTTGCTAGAGAAAATAAAATTCCATTTTTAGGACTCTGCCTAGGCATGCAATGTGCAGTTATAGAATGGGCACGAAATGTAGTGAATCTTCCTGATGCATCTAGCTCAGAACTAAATCCTAACTCTCCACATCCAGTTATACATTTATTACCAGAACAAGAAGATGTTGTTGATTTAGGTGGAACAATGAGACTAGGCGTTTATCCATGTAGATTGACAAAGAATACAACTGGCAAAATGTTATATGAAGAGGATGTTATTTATGAAAGACATCGACATAGATATGAATTTAATAATTACTACAAACAGAGTTTTTTAAATTCTGGATACAAAATTAGTGGTACATCTCCAGATGGCAGATTAGTCGAGTTAATTGAGTTAGACAATCACCCTTATTTTTTGGCATGCCAATATCATCCAGAGTTTTTATCAAGACCTGGCAAGCCTCATCCTTTGTTTAAAGGTTTAATCAAGGCCTCTCAAGAAAAGTTAGCTCAATCAAATTAATATTACTTATTTTTTTGAATGAAAAAAATGACAGATTTTTTGCCCGTAGTAGAACAATTTCATTCATTGCAAGGCGAGGGCTATCATTCTGGTAAAAGTGCTTTTTTTATAAGATTAGCTGGCTGTAAAGTTGGGTGTTCATGGTGCGATACTAAGCATTCATGGGATGAAAACAAATATCCTTCTATCTCAATAGCAAATATCATTCATCAAATAAAAATAGCTAGAAAGAAAGGGGCATCATTTTGCGTTATTACTGGTGGAGAGCCTTTACATCATAACTTAGATAAG
>QCPO01000011.1 GCA_003212535.1 Prochlorococcus sp. AG-436-O11 | reverse complement strand
AGGAAAAGCTCTAAATGAATAAGTTATGTTTCCATATTTTTTCTTAATAATAGCCGGCCCAAAACCAATAGAAAAACCATCAACGTATATGCCTTGTAATATTGCTGCTAAAAAATGACCCATTTCATGAAAGAAAATGAGAAATCCTAGTACTGTAATTGAGGTTAAAACATTCATTAATTTATACTAAGTATTTTTTATTAAATTTGACCCATAGTATGGAACTAGAACATCGGGAATTTTTACACTTCCGTCTGATTGTTGGCCATTTTCAAGTATTGCGGCCATTGTTCTTCCTATAGCTAAACCACTTCCATTTAAAGTATGGATGAAAGAAGTGCTTTTATTAACTTTTGTTCTTATTGATGATCTACGAGCCTGAAAATCTAAGCAATTACTGCAGCTAGATATTTCTCTATAACATTTGTTGCTAGGTAGCCAAACTTCAAGATCAAAAGTTCTGCTAGAGGAAAACCCTAAATCTCCAGTACAAATATCTACTAATCTGTATGGCAAATTAAGCTTCTGTAAGATTTTTTCAGCATCAGCAGTTATTTCTAGGTGAGCCTCTAAAGAATTGTTAGGTTCGCAAAACCAATATAATTCAACCTTATTAAATTGATGAAGTCTGATTAACCCTTTTGTGTCTTTCCCATAACTACCCGCTTCTCTTCTGAAACATGGACTATAGGCAACATACTTTAAGGGTAAAAGTTTTATATCAATAATTTCATTTTTATGATAGGCAGTAAGTGGAACCTCAGCTGTGGGGGAAAGCCATAAATCATCGTTATCACACTTAAAGCTTTCACTGGAAAATTTAGGAAGTTGACCAGAGCCTTGAAGACTTTCTGAATTTACTAAAGCTGGTGGCATTAACTCTAAATAACCATTTTTTGAGTGTATATCCAGCATGAAATTAATTAAAGCTCTTTCTAATCTGGCTCCATTACCTGTAAGAGTAATAAAACGACTTTTTGAGATTTTTGTTGATTTTACAGAATCAAACAGATTTAAATCTTCACCTATTTCCCAGTGAGTTTTAAGATTTTCTTTTTTTAAAGGGTCTCCCCAAACTTTTATTTGTATATTATCTCCTTCACTTTGCCCAACAGGTGCATCTTTGCTGGGGAAATTAGGTAATCTCGATATCTCATCATGTATTTGCTTGTCTAATATTCTTTTTTTATCCTCAAACTCAGAAATTTTGATTCTATATCTATTTCCTCTATTCTTTAATTCATTAAGTTCTTGTGTATTAGGGTTGTTTGAGTTACGTATTTCTTGACCAATTAGTTTGCTTAATTTCTTACTCTCTGATTGGAGACTTGATATTTCTATATCAATTTCTTTTTTCTGAATAGTTAATTTGTTGATATGAGAAATATTAAAATCTTTTCCTCTTAAGGACAAAATTTCTTCAACCAATTTTGGATTTTCTCTTATTAATTTTTGATCTAACACTCTTTTTTGATATACCTTAATAAAGATAGTTAATTTCTAATCAATATTAGAGATTTTTGATGAAAAATTAATTAAATTAATGATTCCTAACTTAACTAATATCTTTGTTAATTTCTTACTTAATTAAGATGCAGAACGTGCTCGGCCTGTAGAAGACCATTCTTTTAATAAATCAATTTGCTCTTTAGCTGTCCTAGATAATGGAACCAATTCAGAAACAGCCTTTATTAAATCTTTTTCCATAAGTTCTCTATTCTCAGAGAATGAAAAGTGCATACCTTCTATAACTGCCTGTTCAAGTTCTGCTCCTGAATAGCCATGTGTTCTATCAATTATTGTTGAAAGTGGAAAGTTATAACTTGGTCTTCTCTTTTTTAGGTGCAAATCAAGTATGCTTAATCTCTCTTCGGAATTAGGTAAATCAAGGAAAAATATTTCATCAAATCGACCTTTTCTCAGTAATTCTGGTGGAAGTCTATCAATAGCATTAGCTGTCGCTATTACAAATACAGCAGATTCTTTTTCAGCCATCCAAGTTAGCAAGCTTGCTAGAACTCTTTGACTAGTTCCTCCATCGCTTCTTGCATCGCCACCAAATGCCTTATCAATTTCATCTATCCAAAGGATGCAGGGTGACATAGCTTCAGCTCTAGAAATTGCTTCCCTAGTTCTTGCTTCGCTAGAGCCAACAAGACTGGAAAATAATCTTCCTATATCTAATCTTAGAAGAGGCATTGACCAGCTCTTAGAAATAGATTTTGCTGTTAATGATTTTCCTGTTCCTTGTGGTCCTACCAGTAAGACCCCTTTTGGAATAGGTAGTCCATAGTCTCTGGCTTCATTTGAAAAGGCCCTGTATCTTTGTTTAAGCCAAACTTTTAATACTTTTAACCCCCCAATGTCATTTTGGCTTGATTTGCTTTCAAAAAATTCTAATATTTCACTTCTTGCTATAACTTGTTTCTTCTCCTCAAGTATGTCCTGAAGGTCATCTTTACTTATTTTTCCTCTTTGAGTCAGTGCTTTTGCCGTAACTTGCTTGACTTTTATTTCGCTTAATCCACTAGAAGCTATAGCAAGTTCGTTTAAGTCTTGTTCGTTTAAATTTGAATTAGTATTAATAGCAATTCTTTCTATTAGAGTTTTTAATTCTTTTTGATCAGGTAAAGGAAGATTAATTATTGTCATTAAATCATTTAATTCTTCTGATGATGGAAATATATGAGAACTAATAATTAAATTATGACTAGTTTCCTTAAGAAAATAAGATAACTCTTTGATTGTCCTACTAATAGATGGATCATCATAAAATTTATGAAAATCTTTTATTAATAATATTGTTGATACTTTGGAATTTTGTTCCTTTATCCAATTAAGAACTCCTAATGGATTGTTAGAAAATTTACCTTCCTCATTTAAAACACCTTTAATTCCATTAACACAATCCCATCTTACAAACCTTCTAATGTTCAATCTTTCGCATGAAAAATTGAGGATTTTTTCTAATCTTTCTTCTTCTTTAGTCTTTATCCAAATTAATGAAGTTCTTGATTTTATAAGTAATTCTAAATTTTTACTCCAAGCTTCCATTATTCATAAAAATAAACTATTTTTTACTATTAGGTTCAAATGGTAATCTTTTCTCTGAAATAGTAGCAGCAGTGGTATTTATAATTACATCCTTATTCTGTACTTGATCATCAAGAATCTTTTGAAGATTCTCAGGTAAAGCCTCTTTATTAAGTAGAAAGGTTTGAAATGCCTGGAATATGTTAGCTACAACCATATAAAGCAATACACCAGCGGGGAGTGGGAAAAATAAGAACATCCCTGTAATCATTATTGGGGTTATTTTGTTGGCTGTAGATTGTTGAGGATTAGCTGGCATTCCTTGCCCAGACAATACCTGTGAAAGTAATAGAGTTAAACCGAATGCCCCAACTAATCCAGCTATATCCCAGTTTATTGAACCATCTACATAAAACCCAACCTGACCTAGAGCTTTAATAAAAAGAAATCCACTCTTTGCAGCCAAACCAGGTATTTTAGCCTCAATTGTTGCATCCCCAGGCTTGATAGCTGTTACTAAGCCTTCTTGTGAAACCTTTAAATTTTCAGAACCTTTTAAAACTTTCCATGTTGGTATAAATTTCGACCCATTTTCATATTTTGATAAAACGTCTGAATAACTGGTACCGTTTGTTGTCTGAAGATTTATCTTGACTGATTCATCTGAACCTAACTTCGTTCCATTTGGTAATGAAGCAATAACTGGGAAATGAGATTTTTCAGTTATAAATATTGAATGCCTTGGTGATTTATAAGGTTTAGGATCAATAGCAGCTATTTCGTCTTGAGGTACAACTTTTAAATTTATATTGTATGGCACATCTGCAAAAGGAGAACCTCTTAAAGTGGCAAATAATGCAAATAAAATGGGCATTTGAACAATCAAAGGTAAGCAACCTGCTAAAGGACTACCAAACTCATTCATTAATTTACCTAATTCTTCTTGCTGTCTTTTTGGATCTCCTGAATACTTAGATTTTATTTCTGCTTGTCTCTTTTGCATTACTGGTTGAGCTATTTTCATTCTTCTTGCGCTTCTTATAGATCCAGCGCTTAAAGGGAAAAGTGCAATTCTGATTACAACTGTTAGTGCAACAATAGCTAAACCGTAGCTAGGGACTACACCATAGAAAAAATCTAGAATCGGGATAAGTAGTTTGTCTGAAATGAACCCGATCACGATATTAAAAAAGAGGTAATTTTACTAGACATTTTATTGTACAGGATAAAAAGGTTTTTGTAATTAATTTAATTATGATTTAGTAGCAAAGCCCTCAACCTGGTTGGGATTTATTTTTTGCGATCTTTTAACAATATTTTCTTCAATAAACTTTTGCTTTTCTCTAAATAGGGGTAGGGATTTTATTTCAACCTTAGCACCGTCATTAAGAATAAGAACCATATCACCATATGATCCAAAGCCTCTTGGAATAGATCTAATCTCTTTAATATTAGTTAATGAAACCTGGGTTTTATTTTTACCAAACCATCCACCATCTATAGTTATTCTCTTATTTGTAATTTTATATCTTAACCAAAAAGCTCTAACTATTGCTGCGAATGTAAAAGGCAATCCTATTAGTGTTAATCCTGCTAGTAGATTAATTATTAGATCACTTTTAGCAGGACCTCCTTCATAAAAAACTTCTTCTTTCATGTTAATCATTTGATTAGACCAGATTTGAACATTAGATATTGAAATTCCTCCAACAGTTTACCTTTATCATTGTAGAAATCTCCAATTTTTAGGTTAACAATTAACCAATAAGGTTTGTGGTTATTCTTTGGGTGTATATTTTTTAGTAAATATTCATGTAAGATTCTTCTGATTTTATTTCTTTCTACAGCCTTTTTTGAAACTTTTTTACTTATGGCTATAGCTACTTTGAAATTGTTTGAGCTATTAGGAATATTCGTAAGTCTATGTGAGATAAGAATTTGTTTATTAGATCTTGCGATCTTAAAAGTCATTAATTTCCCATAATAATTTACAGAATTTTTGTGAATATAATTAAAAGTCCTATGACCTTTTAAACGCATCGATTTAGGTAAGGCCATCTTTAAATCAACTCAAACGGCTATTCTTCCCCTACCTTTTTGTCTTCTGCTTTTAATAACTCTTCTACCTGTATGTGAACGCATTCTTACTCTAAATCCAGATACACGTTTTCTTTTTCTTGAAGTTCCGCCAAAAGTTCTTTTAGTCATTGTTTTAATTGTCCATTATTAATTTATCATTTAATCGATCACTATTGTCCAGCTTCCTAAATAACTTGAGACGGATTCACCTAAGTACTGGCCGTAAGAATGAAATTGATATAGTCCAGATTTTCTTGGATTGAATACTTTTAAGACAATGGCATAACTATCTTTATTAGATGGAATTGGTCGGTAAGGGTAAAAATCTAATGATGAGTTATCATCTTTTATTTCTATATCGGCAGGTATATTTTCTATACATTTTGTTCTACTGTCGAATCCACCTATTCTTACCTTGCAAAGAGTTATCTTTTCTTTTTTTAATTTTGTTTTAAAGGTTTCAGGTATATCTAAATTAATCTTCAAGATCCCATTGTTTCTATCAGAGGGCCTCAAGAAAAAATAAATGGTATTTCTAAATTTCTTTTGGTTTTCTTTTTGAAACCATTTTAATCTTTTATAACCAGAATATTGGTCCCATTGAATCTCTAAACCTGCTTTAACTTCTTTGATGTTAGTAAAGACTGGAATTGAAACTAATATTGGGGAGATTAATAAAAATTTTAAGATTTTTAAATTCAAAAATAATTTCATTGGTATTTTAAAAATTGATTTAATACCTATTTAAAGGATCCTTTATACCTGATTGATATTAAGTATTTAAGTTGATTTGATATAGGTTAACATCTATCAGGCCTTAATTTTGAAGCGCCCCTTAAATAAGGATGTTTTACAGGGGTATCAGGAGGTAATAAAACTTGTGCCATTAATCTTATACAAAAATTAATATCGTTAGGAACATACATTTGTTGGCAATCTAGAAATGCAACAGAATCTAGACCATTAAATTTCCTAGCAATTGAAGCAGGAAAACATGCATCTAAATCTTTTGTTACGGTAAAAATTATAGATAATAAGTTTGTTTTAATGAGACTATTACGTGAAATTAATTCATCAATTAATTCCACTACAGCATTCTCAATTTCTCCAACAGTATTGCTATTTGCTGTTGTGGCTCCCCTAATGAAAGTGTATTTATAATCACTTTTATTTTGTTCAACCATATTAATTCAGGGCTTGTATAACCAAAGTATTTTATTAGATGAATTAACCTCAAAGCAGATATTGTTTATGATCTTTTCTATTATTTTACTTCCAGGAATAAGTCCAAGTATTTTCTTCTTTTTCTTTCCAAACGTCAATGGCTCTATCTTTGAGTCTATATTAACCATTTTTGCCGCAATTTCCCTCGCAACAAATTCATCTCCAATTTCATCAACCAAACCTAATTCTTTTGCTTGTGTTCCAGTAAAAATTCTTCCATCAGCGAATTTCTTTACTTCTTCAACAGGTAAATTTCTTCCTTCTGCTACTGCCTCAGTAAATTGTTTGTAGCTTTCATCTATTAAGTTTTGTAGTAGATCTCTCGCTTCCTCACTTAAAGGTTTATCTGGAGAGAGAATATCTTTATAAACCCCACTTTTAACTGTCTCAAATTTAATTCCAATTTTATTTAATAATTCAGACAAATTATTTCCTCTTATAATAACACCAATAGAGCCAGTAATTGTTCCTGGATTTGCGACTATTTTGTCAGATGCTACGCCAATGTAAACTCCTCCTGAAGCTGATATGTTTCCAAAACTAGCAATTACTTTACATCCTTTGTCTTTTAGGCGTTTAATAGCAGAATATATTTCTTGGCTATCTCCAACAGTCCCTCCTGGAGAATCAATTCTCAAGATTAATGCTGGAAATTCTCTATCCTCAATTTGTTTAAGAGCTTTAAGGATAGAAACTCTTGTCGAACTTGTAATAGGCTCATCAATTACAACACGAGCCATTCTTTTTTTTGACTTTCGTCTAAAAGGCCAAATCATTCTTTTAAGGTAAAACATAAAACTACTTTAAAAAGACTATCAGCAGACCTAATGAATTCAATCCTAAATTGGTTTTTAATGATACTCCCTTTCGCACTTTGGGGGACTTCAATGGCAGCAATGACTCCCCTAGTAACTAGTGCTGGACCTGAGTTGGTCGCCTCATTAAGATTACTGCCTGCTGGAATTCTTGTTCTTATTACAACATATTTGTTTAAAAGAGATTTAAGGATTTATAGCTGTGATTTGAAGTGGTTTTTAGTTTTTACGATTGTTGACGCTACGTTCTTTCAATTGTTTTTGACATATGGGATTTCAAAAACTGGTGCTGGTTTAGGTTCAGTATTGATTGACTCTCAACCTCTTTTGGTAGCTGTTTTGGCAAGGGTAATATTTGGTAATTTAATTAATCCAATAGGATGGTTGGGCTTGATGTTTGGTTTGGGTGGAATAGTATTTTTAGGAGTTCCAAAAGAAATTCTAGAAAATTGGTGGTTAATGTCTGATAGGAGTATTAGTGATGTCGCGTTTAATGTAGGGGAACTATGGATGCTTGCTGCTTCACTCGCAATGGCATTAGGAACAATTTTAATTAGATTCACCTGTACTAAAAGTGATCCAGTTGCGGTAACTGGATGGCACATGGTTTTAGGGAGTTTTCCTCTTATAATTAAACATAGCTTGCAAACAAATTTTGAACTAATACCAAATTGGTCAATTTTAGATTGGGGACTTATGACATTTTCAAGTCTCTTCGGGGGTGCTTTGGCATATGGATTATTTTTCTATTTTGCAAATAATAAAGAAATAACTGGATTCAGTACTCTCGCATTCTTAACTCCTGTATTTGCTCTTCTCACTGGAGGTGTTTGGTTGGATGAAAGACTTACATTTATTCAATGGATTGGCGTTATTTTTGTCCTTATCTCAGTATTCTTTGTTAGTCAGAGAAAGTCATTATGGGAAAATACAAATACTTAGACTACTATTTATTAGTATTTAAGTTTAAATAATTCAATAATGAGGATTGTTTTAATTAGTACTCCAATAGGTTTCTTAGGAAGTGGCAAAGGTGGAGGTGTTGAGTTAACTTTGAATTCTTTAGTAACAGGATTGCTTTCACTTGGGCATTGCATAGATGTTGTCGTTCCGAAACATTCAAAATTGTTTGATATTAATAAAGACGCAAAACTACATTTTGTTGAAGGTGTTGAGCAAGTTAGTTGGCAACATCAGGATTATTATTCTCCTGCAAGTATTCCCGACAATTCACTATTAACAGGAATGCTTGAAAAGGCTATAGATATCGGAAAGAATGCTGATATAATATTGAACTTTGCTTATGATTGGTTACCCATTTGGATGACCCTAAACTTAAACATTCCAATTGCACATATTATTAGTATGGGTTCTGAAAGTTCAGTGATAAGTAATTTAATATCAAAGGTTTACAGAAAATATCCATATAATTTTGCTTTTCATTCAAACACACAAGCTTGTGATTATCCTTTTATTAAAAATCCAATTATTATTGGAAATGGTTTTGACTTGAATACTTATATTTTTCAAAGTAACAAGGACGGCCCTCTCGCTTGGGTTGGAAGAGTCGCTCCAGAAAAAGGATTAGAGGATGCTGCTTATGTTGCTAATCAATTGGGCGAAAAACTAAATGTCTGGGGAATTATACAAGATGAGTCCTATGCTTCAAAAATAGAACAATCATTATCTTCCAGTACCATAGTTTGGAAGGGGTTTTTAGAAACTGATAAGTTACAAAAAGAACTTGGTAAATGTAGAGCTTTGCTGAATACTCCAAAATGGAATGAGGCTTATGGAAACGTTATAGTTGAATCTCTTGCCTGTGGGGTACCTGTCATAGCTTATAGAAGGGGTGGACCTAGTGAAATTATTCAGCATGGGGAGACGGGATTCCTTGTGGAGCCAAATGACAAAGATAGTCTACTTTCCTACTTGAGGATTATTAATAAAATCAATCGTAGAGATTGTAGGAACTGGGTTGAAAATAATGCCTCAACAAATATATTTGCGAATAGAGTTGTTAAATGGCTTACTAAAGTTATTCAGAAAAATTAATCTTACTTAATATCAAAAATGATGCTCTTTAAGTCTAAAAAAAGATCGGTAACTTTTCTGATAGTGTTTGTTTTTGGAATAAGTATTTTTATTTTAGGTTTAGGCTCAACTGGATTAGTAGATGAAACTCCGCCTCTTTTTGCAACGGCTGGGAGAGCAATGAGTGAATCTGGTGATTGGTTGACGCCGAAAGTAAATGGTATTTTTCGTTTTGATAAGCCCCCACTAATTTATTGGATAATGGGGTTTTTTTATTCACTACCGAAAAATGAAATATGGGATAGCTTTGGGACTCTTTCAGCAAGACTTCCTTCAGCATTGGCATCATTATTTTTAATGTTAATGATAGGAGATACGATATTTTGTTGGTCTCAAAAAGAGGATAGAAAATTTCTCGCTCCCATAGTCGGATCTTTAGGATTTGCTTTGTCTCCACTTGTAATTATTTGGAGTAGAACAGCTGTCAGTGATGCACTTTTATGTGGGACCTTAGGAATTAGCCTTCTTTTGTTTTGGAGAAGGATGGCAAGTGATAAAAATGAGAAATGTATCTCTGCATGGATTTTTTTGGGTTTTGCAATTTTAACAAAGGGACCTGTAGCTCTTGTTTTGGCAATATTTACTATTACATTGTTCTTTTTTACTCAAAAAGACTGGAAAAATTTGTCTTCAAAAATAAATCCTAAATTAGGATTCCTACTGACATTTTTAATTAGTTTTCCATGGTATTTATTAGAGTTTTTAAAGGAAGGAAAACCTTTCTGGGACAGCTTTTTTGGTTATCATAATTTCCAAAGATATACATCAGTTGTAAATAGTCATTCTGAACCAATCTGGTTTTTCTTTTACATTATGATACTGGCATCATTACCTTTTACACCTTTTTTGTTTCATGGAATATTTGAAGCTTTGAAAGAACTATCCAAAAGTTTAAAAGAAGGCTGTGAAACTTCTGAAACTCTTTTTATTTATTCTTTATGCTGGTTTGGAGCGGTGTTTATTTTCTTCAGTATTTCTGCTACTAAACTACCAAGCTATTGGTTGCCAGCAACTCCAGCAGCTGCAATTTTATTAAGCAATAGTTTTATAAAGTTTAAGAATCAAAATAAAACCTTTTCATATTTATATACCTTTAATATTTTAATTTTGTTTGGATTGTCGATAGCATTCTTCTTTTCAAGTTTTTGGTTACGATTGATAAATGATCCTGAGATGCCAAATCTTGCATTTGATTTAATAAGTTCAGGAATAATTCTGAAAGCTCAGTTATTTTTCTATTCATTAACTGTTTTTGCACTAATTTTATTTTTTATAAGATCTAAAAATACACTTTTATATCTTCAAATTTTAATATTAATAGGACAAGCATTATTGATGCCCCCAATTAGAAAATTAGGAGATACTTCCAGGCAATTACCTTTACGGAATATATCTAAATTAATTTTAAATATTCGTAAGGGAGGAGAAACACTTGCAATGATTGGGATAAGAAAGCCATCTTTACATTATTATTCTAGGCAAATAGTTTTTTATGAACCTAGCAGTAAAGCAGGATTAATTAATTTATCTGAGAGATTAAATTTTGATAAAAGAAAAAATTATCTCGATTCACCTAATTATGAATACAAATCTTTGTTAGTTGTGATCGATGATTCCTCTATTCTTGAGGAACATTGGACAAAAATTGAACATCAAAAATTAGGTAAATATGGAATTTATAATTTATGGCGCATTAAAAAAAGTGATTTAAATAAATATTCTAATGAACTCTTTAAAAAGGGTTATCGCTCTAATTGGAGAAATAGAATAGTTGAAAAATTCTAACAAAGTTTTGTTTTCAAGATTGCATTTTTTAGGTCATTTAAACTGCACTTATTGGGAATTTCTATTGCATTCAAATCTTCGAGTAATTCTAGATCAATAACAGAGTCCTCTGCCAAAAAACTGAAAACTTCATTAATGCTAATTCCCATATCTTGAGCCATCTCCGAGATAAGCCTTAAGGTATCCCTCCTCACAGAAATTCTGAGGTCTAGTGGAATATATTCATTACCAGAGTTCGCTGACTTCATAAACTAAATCTTAAGACATTATGTAGTTATCTGGACATATTCTTTACAATTCTGATGAAATATGTATTTATACTTAACTTGTTAATTTTGAATTGTCTCAGAGGCTTTAATTAGTGGCAATTATAAGGAATGTTAAAAAAGGAATTGTAATTATGGATATTAAAGTGGAAGTAAATAGAATCTTTGAGGCTATCTTTTGATTAACTTTATAAGCTTCTGCCATTAATATTGTTGATATTGCAGTTGGTGTTCCTGCCTGAAGAACTACTGCTGATGTTTGATAGATATCAAAATCTAGAAATTTACTTATAAAAAAAATAATAAAAGGAAAGATAAATAATTTAAGCAAAATTGAATATTTTATACCTTCATTAAGTTCAAAAATTTTACCTTTTTGATTAGTTATTATTCCAAGCCTTGTTCCAACAATTATTATTGCTAGAGCAATAACAATTCTAGCCGGTATCCACAGATAATTTCCTAAAATTAATTCTAACTTAAAAAGATATGCTAGAAGTACCCCTATTATTCCTCTTGATGCTGGGCTATTTAGTAATGCATTTAATAGTACTTTGATATTTGGGATATTATTGTATGTTGGACTTTTTTGAAGAAAAAGAGGCCCAAATATCCAAGCAAAGAGGGTCGTTCCCAAGTCAAATCCAATAGTGAAGTTTATAGTCTTTGAAGGTAGAAGAGCTATTGCAATTGGTATGCCAAGAAATGATGTATTACCAATTAGTCCTGCTAATTGCAAGTTGTAATTAGGAAGTCTGCTTTTTAAAATTGGTAATAAATTTATTAGAAATATTAAAAACCCAATTATCAAAAAAGCAAATAATGCACTTTTAATTAGGTCTATATCTATTCCTTCTTTTAATAAAAGACCCATTACACTTAAAGGAATGCCGTATCTTATGAGCGGTTTCGCTATTAATTCTGATAACTTTGGGTTCTTTTTTCCAAGAAAAAAACCTAACGTTAAGAAAGGAATAATATTTACAAAAAGAGAGTAGATAGAATTAATTAAACTTTTTATAAAGCAATATTAACTGTCAGCGGTACTATTAAAAAGTTTTTTAATTAAGTATGGATAATTCAAATTATTTTCCATATACCTTTTTCTGGAATTAAAGGAGATTTGTTTAAATCTTCTGGTTCTTTAGTTAGAACCCTCCAGTTGGGTACTCTACAAGTTACGTATGCAGGACTTTCTATCAAAACACCTGGTTTTTCATCAAATGTACAGGTAAAACCTTCTTTCCAATAACCACCCGTATTAAGGCTACCTTTAAACCAAACCCAGCATTTTGAAGTTCTCAAGACTTATATAATCCTCTAGATATAATAAACAGATTTTAACGAATATCAGGGTAAATTAATAATTTTAGATTTATCTATATATCACTATCTATATTCTTGGAATAATATATTTTAGAAATTAATATAAATAGATTAAGAAGAAAAGTAATTAAGTTGGCTACCAGGATTGGTAAAGATGAAATTTTATAACCGTAAATAATCCAAGATAAAACTCCGATAATAAACATAATTAGAGTTGTCAAAGAAACATCATCAGCCTTTTTTGTTTTTACAGTCTTTATTAATTGTGGAAGAAATGCAACGGTAGTAAGTATCGCTGCAAAATATCCAAAAAACTCCTTTTCCATTTAATTTTATTATTTACATACTTCGGATATAAATCCAAGAGGATTATTCATATTGGATGAATATCCAAGTACATCATGGGAAAAATATTTATAAATTACTTGATTTTCGTTATTCAAAATGAATGTTGCACCTCTTTGAGGAAGAAATTTATTATTCAAGATATAATTATTCCAATTTTGGATAATTTCAATCATATTATTCAATCTAAATGTGGCTAATTCTAATGGTCTCAAATAACCATCCCCAAATGCATATTTAAAAGAATTACCTGAAAATCTTAAAAATCTTAATAAGTTAATTTGATCCGCTTCTGAAAAGATTTGCTTTGAATTTCTATCCCCTGTATAGCCTCTAATGACTTCTTTTATAGTTTTTAATGAGTTTACTCCAGATAGCATTAATAGCATATTGATCCATCCTCCTAGTCCTACATCGATGCCTTTCGAAGCCATTAGTTCATTATGTATTTTATTATCGGAAATAACTTCTAAATTTTCTATAGGGAAACCTGTGAAATTGCAAAATTTTTCTTTGCCAATCTTATTACCAATACCCACTGCAAATATATTTAGATCAGCATTCTGATTACTATCAAGAAATTTAGTTAAATTAATTGCATATTCAAAGCTATCAAAATCTCCTAGTAATCCAAATAAAACAATTAATTTATATTTTTTCTTACCTTTAAAGTTAAAGTCTTCAATAAGTTTATTCAGATTGCTTTCAAAACTATTTCTAATCATTGATTTATTTTTTGAGTAAAATTCCTTCAAAAAAATTTTTTACTTTAAATAGTATAAAATTTTACTTAAGAAAGTTTTTATGGAAATTAATTTATCTGATTTTAATTTTATTATTTTAGGGTAAACAATTTGAAGTTATGACCGTAGGAATTTATTACGCAACCACAACTGGAAAAACTGAAGACGTTGCAGATCGTCTTCACAGCTTTTTTTCTTCAGCAGAATCACCAAAGGATGTCTCAGATGTTGATGATCTCTCTGAATTGGAAGGCCTTGATGCAATTATTTGTGGTATTCCTACTTGGAATACAGGAGCAGATGAAGAAAGATCAGGTACAGCATGGGATTCTATTTTAGATGATATAGGAGGACTTAGTTTGTCAGGAAAGAAAGTTGCTATTTTTGGCTTAGGGGATTCATCTACCTATACCGAAAACTATTGTGATGCAATGGAAGAGCTTCATAGCTATTTCGTAAAAGCAGGTGCTGAAATGGTTGGCTATGTTGATAAATCCTCTTATACATTTGATGAGTCAAAAAGTGTAATAGGTGGGAGTTTTTGTGGTTTGCCACTTGATGAGGATAGTGAATCTGACTTGACTGATTCTCGTCTAGAGACTTGGGCCGCTCAGTTAAAAAGTGAAATTCCTTCTTTGGACTAACGTTTGAAGATATGATTTCCTCTTTTGTAACAATTGTTCTTTCAAAGTATGTCTTTTTTACTTAACAATTAAAAGCTGTAAAGAGCCTTGTAAAAATCATTCTTATAAGCAATAGGCTCAATTTGATGTTTACTTAAATCAAGTGTTACAAACTTACGGAAAATCCGATGTCACCTATGACTGGTATGCGGGGAATTCTGGTGTTGTAGGTCGTTCAGGTAAATTCATAGCTTCTCATGCTGCTCATGCAGGACTTATGATGTTCTGGGCAGGAGCTTTTGGACTATTTGAATTAGCTCGTTATGACGCCAGCCTTCCTATGGGTGTACAAAATTTAATTTGTTTGCCTCATCTTGCAGGCCTTGGAATTGGTGGTGTTCAGAATGGAGTTATTACAGAAACATATGGAATAATTGTAATTTCTACATTGCATCTAATTTTCTCTGCTGTATTAGGCGCTGGGGGATTATTACATTCCACAAAATTTGCTGGTGATCTTGGAGAATATCCTGAAAGCAGTAAACCTAGAAGTTTTGATTTCGAATGGGATGATCCAAATAAATTAACTTTCATACTTGGACATCACCTAATCTTTTTAGGTCTTGGAGCAATTTGGTTTGTTGAATGGGCTCGTATTCATGGTATTTATGACCCAGCTATAGGTTCAACAAGGCAAGTAATTTACAATTTAGATATTGCTGCTGTATGGAATCATCAATTTGATTTCTTAAAGATAGATAATCTTGAAGATGTTATGGGAGGCCATGCATTTTTAGCTTTCTTGGAAATCTTTGGCGGCATTTTCCATATTTGTACAAAACAATTTGGAGAGTATACAGAATTCAAAGGAAAAGGATTGCTTGGAGCTGAGTCAATTTTGTCTTACTCATTAGTAGGAGTTTCCTATATGGCTTTTGTTGCAGCTTTCTGGTGTGCTTCAAACACTACAATATATCCAGTGGATCTTTACGGAGAACCTTTAAAGCTTCAGTTTGAGTTCGCTCCTTATTTTATAGATACTGTTGATTTAGGTTCAGGTGAATACACTTCAAGAGCATGGTTGTCTAACGTTCACTTCTATCTTGGATTCTTTTTCTTGCAGGGGCATTTATGGCATGCTTTAAGAGCTATGGGATTTGATTTTAAGAAAATTGGCCAAGCTTTTAATAATATTGAAAATACAAAAATTACTCAAAACTAGTTTAATTTAAAAAAAACCTCTCTATTTAACTATTAAATTAGGGAGGTTTTTTTGTACTATTATGCATAGATTAAAAAAATAAATTATGAATTTAGATAAAATAAATTGTAAGAAAATCTTTCAAAAGGCTTATGAGAAAAGATATACTTGGAATGAAGATTTTAATGGTTATAAAGGTAAATGTAGTTTTTTAATTGATAATCATCGACATGAAGGTGAATTTGTATTAGGTAAAAACTTCAAACCAGATATTGAAAAAATAAATGATGATAAAATTGTTAAGCTTATTGGATCTCAATTGTTTGAAGTATGTATTCACAGGGTAAAAAGAGAATTTGAATCTCTTCATTCAGAAAATAATTTTAATTTATTAAAAAGTTCTGATATGGGTATTGAAATGAAAGTATCTGGTAAAAATGATGGGGATAAATACAGAGTTAAAGATGAATTTATAAATATGGTATATCGTAAAATACATGGAAATATTATAGAAATATTTGTTGATGAATTCTTAGAAACAGAAATAGGATTCCTTAGTAAGAAATATACTAGTCAACAGATTGATCCCAATACTCTTAAACCAAATTCATATAAATTAGAATATGAGGATCAATTCATAAATATTGGTAATAATATTTGGATATTAAATTCAAGAACTATCAAAAATTCAAACAAAAACCAGGAAGAGGAAATTCAAAAGTTTGTATTCGAGGATATCTCTTTATTGAGTTAAGGTATTTCTATTCAACCAATCTAAATCCTTTATCAAGTAATTTTTGATATAGAAGTCTAGCTCTAAAGGCTAAAATCTGTTCTTCATTTTCATTACTAATTACATGAAAGTAATTATTGTCTAGTTTGTTTTTACTAAAACAGACATTCGCTTCTCCCAATCTTAAAGTCCAGTTTTCTTCTTTGGCTAAATCTTGATTAGGTCCAAGGTCCCATGGACATTTTTCAGGATATTTTTCTCTTTTAGAACCCATATGATTTTTTTAAACTATACTAAATATTAATCAAAATTTTATAGTTAGGCTATTGATTCCGAATTTTGGGTTTAATTAATAGATTAATAATAGTATTATTTATTCTTTAGTTGCTATTAAGCAATAAAATGGATCTTTTTTAAAAAACCCAAAGATATTAAGATCTGGTTCATTAAAATTTTTAATAATTCTTGGTTCTTTAAATCCATTTGAGATTAAGACTTTTCTAACATATTGAACCCTCTCCTCTTCAGTTGAGGTGGTCCATATATTAGGAGCTTTATGCCAAAATGCTCTATTTGAGAATGAAACTATTATTTTTCCTTTATTACTTAGAATTCTTGATATTTCTTTGGTTAAATTCTCTGGATACTGTAAATATTGCCATGCTGCAACCATTAAGCAATAATCAATGCTTCCATTATCTAGTCTAATATCTTGGTTTAGATTGAAATTCTGAACCCAGAAATAATCTAAAATATTGTTTTTTTCAAGTTCCTTTTTATTTAATCCGTGACCAATTACTTTGTGATATACCTTTTCCTTAGGTAGATAACTATCCCAACTGGACATTAAATCGAGAACATTGGAATACTCATCAATTTCATCTTTATAAACCTGCGACAAATATTTTCTAAAATTGGAATCTAGATGATAGACAAATTTTGGCTCAGAATAAAATTCTTCGTCATTACTCTCATCAAGTTTTTTTCTTTGGTAATTATTTAAAACTTCCAAGGTGATTTATTAAATATTATTTATTAATTTAATAAATGAATAATTATTTTGTCCTTAATAATTAAAAATATTGAAAAAAACTAGACATCTAATCAAAAAAAGTTAGATTGTTAAGTAATTATTTGATAAAAATGATTGAATTTAAAAGGAGGAAAAAAAATAGATCTAAATTTGCTCTTTTCAATCCCTATAAAAATGGAATAAGTTCATATGATATGGCCTATTTATCAATAAGAAAAAGTGTTTTTAAAAACAAGATTATTCATCTTCAGAGTAATTCCAAAAAAGAGTACCTAGCTAAATAATTATGCCTTTCATTAATATTTCAACTTCAGCAAAAATAAAAGATAAAAAAAAGCTTCTTGATGAAATTACAATATTCATTTCATCATTAACAAACAAATCTAAAAGATTTGTTATGGCAAAAATAGAGGATGATTCAGAAATGTATTTTGAAGATGAAAGTCCCTGTTGCTTTATAGAAGTAAAGTCAATAGGTTCTATCAATACTTCCGAAATGACAAAGCCTATATGTAATTTCATTTATGAGAAAATAGGAATTCCAGTTGATAAGATTTATGTTCGCTTCGAAGATGTTTCTCCCTCGATGTGGGGTTGGAATGGTAAAACATTTGGCTAAAATTAACTAATCTTTTAAGTATTAATTAAATGGAGATAAATTGTTTAGGTGATTTAAATAGTTTCAGATCAGCTCCGGGATTAAGTAAAATTCAAAAACAAAAATTTTTAGAGGAGTTGGAACCCAAAATACTAGGTTCTGATTGGATAACAGTTGGAATAATGGCAGCTAATGATTTTGAAGCGGTTGATGCATTGAAATCAATTTCTAGAAAATATTCTTCAATCAAATTTATTGGCTTGGACTCTTTACATGCCGGTGGAAGAGTTTTCTTAAAGGCTAATCAAAAAACTGGAAATGTCTTTATTAGAACTGAAAATGGTCTCGGAGAAGGAATTTTAGTAACATGTCAATGTGATGAAGATTATCTTGAATCATCTACTTTTGGTCCATTACCATTAGATTTTTTCACTAAATAAATTTTATTTATGCCTTTATCAGAAATTTTGGATCTGCAGACTTTTTTGTCAGAAGAACTTGTTCAGACGTTTGAGTTGATAATTACGTTTGTATGTCTTTATGGGATTATTTTTTATTTACTTATGACAGCTAAAAACAAAAAAAATTTCCAGAAACAGAAATAAAAAAATTTAATACGATGTTTTTTCAAGAAATAATTAAGAATTTAAATAATTTTTGGTCTAAAGAAGGATGTTTGATTATGCAGCCTTATGACACTGAGAAGGGAGCTGGCACGATGAATCCTCATACTTTCCTAAGATCTATCGGACCTGAACCTTGGAAAGTGGCATATCCCGAACCATGTAGAAGGCCAACTGATGGTCGATTTGGAGATAATCCAAATCGAGCCCAACATTACTTTCAATATCAAGTAATAATTAAGCCTTCGCCTGAAGGAATACAAGAAAAATATTTGACATCTTTAGAATCACTAGGAATTAATCCTAAAAATCATGACATAAGATTTGTAGAAGATAATTGGGAATCTCCAACGCTTGGGGCTTGGGGAGTCGGTTGGGAAGTATGGTTGGATGGAATGGAAGTTACTCAATTTACTTATTTTCAACAATGCGGGGGAATAGATTGTAATCCAATACCAATTGAAATAACTTATGGGTTAGAGAGGATTGCAATGTTCTTGCAGGATAAAGAAAGCATTTGGGATTTAGATTGGAATAACAGCTTGAAATACAGTGATATTTGGTTGCCTTTTGAAAAGGATCAGTGCTCTTTTAATTTTAAAGAATCAAACCCTGAGAATTTAAGAAAATTATTTGCCATATATCAAGATGAAGCAAATTCTTTAATTAAAAAGAACCTTACATATCCTGCACTAGATTTTGTCCTTAAATGTAGTCATTGTTTTAATTTGCTTGATGCAAGGGGAGTTATTTCAGTTACTGATCGTGCTCAATATATAGAGAAGATTAGAAAATTAGCTAGAGATGTTGCATCTTCATGGATAAAAGAAAGAGAACTTTTAAATTTCCCCTTATTAGAAAAAATATAACTTGAAAATTAATAAAACTTGTAAATTCAACACGCATAATAGACTTGCTGTAAAAATTGATACACTTGCCTGCATCTAATTTTCCTCCCTAGAAAAATGGTAGCCGATAGAATTTATATACCCATACCTTTGGGTATTTTTCGTGTGAGGTAAAATGAAACTCTTCCAACAATTGTTGGTTGCAGGTGCAGCAATGAGCTTAATAGCCCCAATTGGTGTACAA
Source organism: Prochlorococcus sp. AG-436-O11 (assembly GCA_003212535.1). Taxonomy (GTDB): domain Bacteria; phylum Cyanobacteriota; class Cyanobacteriia; order PCC-6307; family Cyanobiaceae; genus Prochlorococcus_A. The sequence continues at coordinate 27,607 of QCPO01000011.1, read as the reverse complement.
GCATCCGATGTCAATCTTGAAGGAATGAATAGCTACTCTCGTAGAAGTTCAAAGCCTAAGAGAATTGATAGTCAAACATTCAATGAAGATCTTGCGACCCTAAAAGGACGCGTTGATGGTCTTGAAGCTAAACAAAATAATTTCGAAGCTGGTAGCTTCTCTGATACCACTACATTAGATGGTAAAGCCGTAATGGTTATTGGTGCTATTGACGGTGCTGATGAAGTTGGCAAATCAGATAAACTTACAGCATCTTACGTTTATCAAATGAACTTGAACTCAAGTTTTACTGGTGATGATAACTTATACGTAAGACTTAAGGCTGGAGATGGATGGACAGGTATCTGGGATGCTAAGCCAGGAACTTATCACATAGAGAATAAAGACACTGGTGATAACTTTAATGTAGACAAAATTTGGTACACATTCCCAATTGGAGATAAAGTTACTGCAACAGTAGGTCCAAAAATCGAGAACTACTATATGCTTGCAGCTACTCCATCTGTTTATAAGCCTGGTGCATTAAAAGCATTCAAATTAGGTGGTCATGGAGCAGCTTTTGGAGCAAGTACTTCTACTGGTGTTGGACTAAAATATTTAGCTGACAATGGTTTTGCTGCTAGTATAACTGGAAACTCCAAGGGTGGCGCAAGTACTACTGGCCTATTTACAAAAGAAGACCAGAATAAATTTAATACTCAAGTTGCTTATACAGATGATAATTATCATGTTTCAGCAACTTATTCAAAACAGAGAGGATGGAATTCTTGGTCCTATTTCTCAACATATGATGCACAAAATGGAGCGGGTGCAACAACAGTAAAGTCTGATTCACTTGCTTTAAGAGCATGGTGGAGACCAGACGAAACTGGCACTGCTACTCCTTCAGTTTCTGTTGGATATGACATCTTGAGTTTCGATGGCCATACCGTTGATGAAGCGAGTGGCTATACTGTCGGTCTTAATTGGTCAGACATGTTCAGACCAGATGACAAAATTGGTCTTGCGATAGGGCAACCTATTAAAGCAACACAAGCTTCACCTGGAAATACACTAAGCGAAGTTGATCCATTTATTTGGGAGGCTTATTACTCTTTCAGACCTAATGATTCTATAGAGGTTACTCCAGCAATCTTTGGAGGAACTGATACATATGCTGATTCAGAAGATGATCTGTTTGGAGCAGTTGTAACTACAACTTTCAAATTCTAGATCTAGAATTTGACAAAAAAAGAGCCTCAGAAATGAGGCTCTTTTTTCTGTCTAAAAATTAAAAAATTTTACCAACAGTTTTCACCTTCTCCAATGGGTATGCATGTACTTGATTCTTTTGCCTCATCTGCTAATCTCTGAGCTTCTTCATCAAGAATAGGATCTGCTTCTAAAGCCATATCAGTATTCCATTCCTTTAATCCACCTAATTCATTATCCCCAGCTTTTAATGAAATATCTTCAGATGTTGTTATTGCTAGTGCACTTGTGGCAGCTATAAATAATGCGATAGAGCTCCTCTTTGGCATGTGTAAATTAATGTTCTTTTTTAAGTTTAATTTTTTTTTCCACTCTTTTCTATTTGATGTATAAAATGATCCTTTTATCTTCCAAGCAATCTAAGTAAATTCGAATAGGATTTGTATACAAGGTCTAGTTCATCTGAACGCCCAAATTTAGCTAATAACCCTTTAGCTCCAGCTTCTAAATCAAATAAATATTCTCTTTCTTCAGCTGATTTCACATAGCTTTCTATCCATCCAACACATACTAACCTTTCTCCAGATTTAACCTCATTAACCGAGTGTAAATATGTACTTGGATAAATTATTATTTCTCCTGAGTTAAGTTTGAATGACTTTTCATCATTAAGAGTCTCAATGATAAGTTCGCCTCCTTGATATTGGGTTTTGTCCGTTAAAGAAATTGTAAAAGATAAATCTGATCTCCCTGTTTTCATATAGGGATTATCAATATGTCTACCATATTTCATATTCTTTGAGGATTTGGTAAACATAACTCCATGAATATTTTTTGGTAATGCGAAACTTTTAATTAATGGATTGCTAAGTATTATTTTTGAGATTAAGTGAGTATATTTCTTTGATATTTCAGATTGTTTTGATAATTGTAAGTTGTTTTTTACTTCTGCAGCAAGAGAACCAGCAGTTTTTTTTCCATTCTCCCAAGGATTTTCTTCTTTATTTATTTTTGTTTTTATAGAATATATTTCTTCGGGGTTTAGTACTTTTTGAGTTAGATAATTCATTTTTCGAAGTTAATTTGATACATAATTATGTATATAAAATATCTTTTAGATTTTTTATCCTTTAGTTATATATACAGTAACCATAGATACTAAATTCTAAAAGTGCCAAACTTAAAAAAAATAATTTTTTCAGCTTTGACATTTACATTGTTTTTAAATGTCAATGCCCCCGCTAATTCTACAGAAAGAGAAGTTAAAGTCTATTCAGGAAGACATTACAATACGGATAGAGGGGTATATAAGAAATTTGAAGAGGCAACAGGTATAAAAGTAAGAGTTTTTGAAACATCTGGTATATCACTAATAGAAAGATTAAGAAGAGAGGGAAGGAATTCTCAAGCAGATTTAATTTTGTTGGTTGACGCAGCGAGAATAACTAATGCTGCTAAATCAGGATTGCTGCAAAGTATAAATTCTTCAACTTTAGAAAATGATGTTCCAGTTGGTTTGAAAGATCCTGGTAAGGAATGGTATGCATTAACGAGAAGGGTTAGGGTTATGGTTGCCAATCCGAAAGTTGTAGATGTAAGTAAGATTAATGATTATACAGATTTAGCTAATCCCGCTTTGAAAGGTAAAGTATGCTTAAGAAATAGAAAAAGTCCATATAATCAATCTTTAGTTGCTAATCAAATCATTAACAAAGGAGAATTAAAAACTAAAGCTTGGTTAAGCGGAATGATTGCTAATGTTTCGCAACCTTTCTTTCCTGGCGATATTGCAATAATAAGAGCAGTTTCTAAGAAAAAGTGTGGAGTAGGGATTGTGAATCATTACTATGTCGCAAGAATGTTAGCGGGTATTAATGGCCGGAGAGATGCTTTATATGCAAAAAGAGCATCTGTTATCACACCTAATCCTGCACATGTAAATATTAGTGCTGGAGGTATTGCGAAGTATGCAAAAAACAAAGCTGAAGCTATTAAGTTGCTTGAATTCTTAGCCTCACCTGAAGGCAGTAAAGGCTTAGCTGCTCCAACGTTTGAACATCCTTTAAAGGAAGTTAATCAAAATCAAATAGTGAAAAACTTTGGAGAATTTACACCTGATAAGGTTTCAACTGAAGATCTTGGAACTAATAATTCTCTAGCGATAAGATTAATGAGAAATGCAGGTTGGAAATAAATTAAGATATTTAGATAAAAGATAATATTCCTTTAATTTTATACATATTCTTGAAGTAAGGAGAGGTGGCTGAGAGGTTGAAAGCGAACGACTCGAAATCGTTTAATAGGTAACTATTCGTGGGTTCGAATCCCACTCTCTCCGCTTTTATAGACATGTGTCCATGCATTCTCTAACAAACCCTAGTCTATGCAATAGATCTTGTGATTTTTAATGAAGTAGATTTTCGGGTCCATTCGTTATATGTGGTGGGATTTGTTGCAGGGTTTTTTGATATGTTGTGGGATATGTTGTGGGATATGTTGTGGGATTATGAACTATGAGTTGATTTATCCTTCCTACCTTTCACATAATATTATTTTTTATGAATTCAACCTCTAAACTATCCTTTTTCCAAGAATATTTCATTACTTAATATCTATCAGAAACCTATTTTATTAAAGTTATAAATAATAAATATTATCTTCTTTTTGATATAAATGACTCTTCAAATTGCTTAAGATCTACTCTTTTTCCAGAAATTTTTAGATAAATGTTTAATCGTTAATACTCATTGCAAATACTAGTTAGTAATGCATCTTCCAATTCATACGACATTCTTTGATTATTCAGATAACTATCTACTAAATTAAATCTTAAACTTTTTTCTGGAGTATAGTTTTCAATATTAAAATATAAAGCAACAGGAGTTTGTTGATAATTGTAAGTAATATTGCCTGTTACTTTTATAAATTCAAAATTATTTTGTTTATAAGCTTCCCAATTCAGATTGTTTATATAGTTTCTAAATAGGTAATAAAGTGATGTCTTTTTACAGTAATCAAAATATGAGTTTTGAAATTCAATTAACATTAGATCATATCTATTTTGTTGAGAATATAATTGCTTTTTTTTAGGAGTTATTTCGGTGGAATAATCATAACTATCTGGTGTTTTATTTCTGCTAAAAATAGACCAAATTGTAGCCATCCCCAATAGTGCTACGGTTATGCCTAAAAGAACAGCAAGAATTGCTAAAGTGTTTTTCTGCCATTTATTTCTAATTTCTTTTATTATCGATCTTGTTTCTTTAAAAGGTATTGTCGAAAATTTATTATATTTTTTTGTTGTTCCAAATGGTATTTTATTTTCTAAACAGAGATCTCTTAATGTTGGTAAGAGGATTTCTTCTAACTCTTTTTTGTTTTTATAACTTAGACCACCAAAACCTCTAAAAAGTTTACCCATTTCCCAATCAACTTTTTTCTTTTCGGGGGAAAAATCAATAACTTTGCCTAGTATTCTTAAGTTGGAATTCCAAATGTTTCCAAAAACAATACCTTTTATATCTTTCCAATAAATATATTTAATTTCGGAAGAAATCATTTCACTACTTCCACTTCCTGAAAATGAAACCCACTTAGTTTGTTTAAAAATAAAACGTTTATTTGAGATGAAACCTATATACGAGACATTATTATTTACAGATCGAAAATTAAAAGAATCTACAATTATTTCTTCATTACCTTCTAATCTAAAAACAAGCCCAGACCTTGTTTTATAGCCAATCAAAATATTTGATGCATTTTTCTTCATCTTAATTGTTAATGATTTTATAAATAATACTTTGAGATTTGCCGATTCTCAATTAAAATAATTCTTCTTAAACATTCGATTCTAATATCTTGAAAACTCTACTTAATTTTTTAATAGGTTTTTTAGCAATAGCGATATTAATTTCAATATTATCTGGAGATATTGCGACCGGATTTTCAGTGACATTTATTATTGGCATCTATATGTTGCCATCTTGGCTGGCTTCATCAAGGGGGCATCCTAATCAAGGCTCAATATCAACCTTAAACTTATTTTTGGGATGAACATTCATCGGCTGGGTCGCAGCATTGATATGGGCTAATAGTTATATAGATAAAGATAAAAAACAAAAAACAGCTATAGATTATCTAAAAGAATGATTTCATTTTAAATTAAAAGAAAAATAATTGATGAGTAGGTAAATTAAAAAAATCACGAGTAAAAATACGGGTAAGATGCACATTTCGCTCTCAAGTTTGTGCCAATTAGAGTCAGACAACGCTAACTGGACTCACACCCTCTCCTTTTTAGAGCCCTTGTAGACCCGTATGGGTCTTTTTTACGGGATTTTATAGGTAACAACTGGAGAAAAAATTACCCAATGATGCTACAGAGGAAGAAAAGGAAGCATATGAATCATTAGTTCTTAATCATAAAATCATGCTTGAAACTGCAGAGAAACATGGGATAAAGAATCCTGAGATGTATATACCTTTTGAAGTTGAGGGTGATTTTTTATGAATGAACTAAATGGACCTGAAGCATCAAGAAAAATGGCAAGATTCCTAAATGAAAAACCTCTTCATGTTTAATATTTTTTAGAAATTTTCCAGTATTGCTTTGTGAGATTTTATAGATAAATGAATAACTTCTGTACAAGAAAATTTTTTTGTAAGCAAAAGATTAATATGAAAATATGCTTTGGATTGATCTAATTAAATTATGTACTATTATGATTTTTAATAGTCCTTAAAATCAAAGTGTCAATTACAAAAAAAATTAGTCAGCAGTTTAAAAATTTAGATACCAAGCAAAAAGTCTACTTAGCAATACTTGTATTCTTATTTAGTCTACAGTTCTTTCTTGGGGATTACGACGATCCAGCATTAATGACTAATTTTGCTTATATTGGAATACTTGGAATTGTTGGTCTAATAATTGCATTAATAAGAAGAAATAGATCTCGAAGAAGTTTAGATGGTAAGTCTACACTAGATATTATTTATAATGATTATAACTTATCTTCTTATGCCTCTATATCAATACTATCTTTAGTTTATGCAATTTACCAAGGTATATTATTTGGAGCAGGTTTCGGTTTTATTCTTTATGCAGTCGGAACTATATTTTATGGAGGAGGAATTGGAATACTTTTTAATATTGCTTATAGTCTATTGTGCTTGCTTCTAATTGTACTTGTAAGAATATCTATAGAAGGAACTGCTCTTATATTTAGAGTCGCAGGAGATATCACAAAATCTGCTAACAAGTATACAAATTAAATATTTTAAAGTACGTTCGAATCCTACCATCTCCGTACTATTTCAAGTCCCAATGTTTTACTGAAAAATTTATGCGTAATTTTAATAATCATTACTATGCGTTGATTTCTGATTTATAAAATATTCAATAAAACTTATAGATTTTGCTAAACAGAGAAGTGCTTGTTTGGGGCTACTAATAACTAATAAAGTTTAAAGCCCAGGGTTCCGTCTATATTTATTTGACGATAGATTTAAAGAGTAATTAAAATTCCAAAATTAAGTTGAACCATTTGAATACTTTTTTATTATTGCTTTTAGTTTTAGCTAATTACTCTAATCTGTACTTAACTCATTTCAAAAAGAGAAGATAATAATATTTAATTAAAAGTTGATGTATATTGTAAGTTTTTATATTTTAAAGTTGTGATTGAATTTGCAAATTTTATTAGATATGAAAGTTCAGATTAAGTCTGGTTTTTTATTCCCAACACAGTTTTGGACAGCCGAATTAAATGAAAATATAGAGCGATTACAAAATGAGGCTTGTCTGATAAGAAAGAATGATAATGATGGTGTACGTAAAAGTAATGCTGGTTTTGAGGGATATCATTCAAAGGATATACTAGATTTCAATAATCTTCCAGGAACGAAGCAATTATTAAATCAAATAATTAATACTGTTAATGCAATTCACAGAATCAGTAGACAAGGAGATCTTCAATTAACAAATTTTTGGATAAATATAAGTGGAAAAGGTTCTTCAAATACTCCACATACACATTCTGGAATGACTTATTCAGGTGTCTTTTTCATTAAAGTTCCAAAAGAGATGAAGGGAGGAAGGTTCCTTTTTTATAGAAATTTTAATGAAGCTGACTTCATCTCAACAGAATATATGGGGCGTTTCAAAGATGGCTACCAACTACAAGGTTACGACTATCCCATAAATACAATTTTACCAAAAGAAAATATGCTAGTAGTTTTTCCTGCCTGGGTACCGCACGCAGTAGAGATTAATTTATCTGATGAAGAGAGGATAAGCCTTTCATTTAATTTTAAATTAAATAGATCCTTCCCCTAAGAGAAATAAGCCAATGAACTTTTTTGTTGGAGGGTTTTTGATTGAGGATAGTTTCGAAAGTCTTGTATTTTTGAATTATATAAATTCTTAGATAACCTGAAGCTTATCAATGAAATATTTCACTCGAAAATAATTCAGATTTTAATTATAACCTTGCATTGATATATTTTTATTAATCCGATAAAACAGTTGATTTCTATCATTCTAAATTTGGAGGTGTTTAGGACATTGGAAAACTTATTAAAGATAAGGAATATAGCTTTTGCATTAGTTGAATATTTTAGATTAAATGAACAAAAAATTTAGTTTTCCCAGAATGGATCTGTAGTCAAAGATACTTTTAATGAACATTGCTTTTTACTTTTAATATTACTTATACAAGCTCTTACAGTCTCTCCATTTACATCTATTTCACATGCGCCACAACTTCCTGTTAGGCAGCCAGTTGGAATTTCTAAACCTGCTTTTTCTGCAGTAGAGAACCAATCATCTCCCTCTGAAGCATATGTCTCATTATTGTTTGGCCATGTAATTTTAATTTTTGATTCTTTCAATTTAATAGTGATGTGATATTTAAATGTTTGTCAAATTCATTCGCAAGATTATTAATAATGGATTCTCTTTTCATTTTATAAGATCTTGTTTTTTTATCTAATAAGGGTAAATTTTTGCTCTTCCTTATTATATTTATATAATGATCTCGCCATTTGTCATTTTCAAATATCCCATGAATGTATGTACCTGCAATTGTCCCACCTTTATTATTCTCTTTGTACCAACCAAGATCAATGTCTTTGAAAATTGGTTTAATTTCTAATATGTTTTGACTACTATCTAATTTAGTTATACCATTATGAATCTCAAATCCATTTATTTCAGATAGGCATGGCCATAACGATAAAGAATTGATTTGTCGTGTTAATTTCTTTTTAACAAAAGTTGTTTTTAATGGAAGTAATCCAATGCCCTTAATTCTCTGATCTGAATAGGTTTCTGAGCCTTCCTTAGAAAATGGATCTTCAAGTGTTGAGCCTAGCATTTGTAAACCACCACAAATCCCAATAATATTTCCCTTATTCTTTGAATATTCTCTTATATCCTGAGATAATCCACACTCTTCAAGAAATATTTGATCTTTAATAGTTTGTTTACTGCCGGGGAGGATAAGAAAATCAAATTTATATAAGTTCTGGGATTTTTTGATCCACTCAATTTTTATGGAGTCTTCATTTTCTAATGGGTCAAAATCTGAAAAGTTGCTTATAGATGGCAATTTTATTATTCCTACATTTATTTCAGGGTTTGTGTCGCTAGATTTGTTTTCCAATAAATCTAGAGAATCTTCTGGAGGGAATTTATCGTTTAACCAGGGAACAATACCTATAACAGGAATTTGTGTTTTACTTTCGATCCATTTTTTCCCTTCTTCAAATAATGAAAGGTCTCCTCTAAATCTATTTATTAATATTCCTTTAATAAGTTTTTTTTCTTCTGTGTTCATTAACTCAAGGGTCCCTATTATTTGAGCAAAAACTCCACCTCTCTCAATATCAGTAACCAAAATACAATTAGCTCCTAAATACTTTGCAACTCTTAAATTAGTGAGATCTCTATGAATTAAGTTCATTTCTACAGGACTCCCAGCTCCTTCTACAATTAAGCGACAATTTGGGTTGCGTTCATAAATAGAATTTAAACTTTTTTTAATAACTTTCCATCCCCGAATAAACCAATCCTTGTAGTAATCTTTCGCTGTTGTAATTCCTATACTTTCCCCAAGATGAATAACTTCACTAGTTGAATTACCTTGAGGCTTCAATAGAATTGGATTCATTTCTGAAGAAGGAACAATACCACAAGCAAAAGCTTGAAGGGCTTGTGAATATGCCATCTCTCCCCCATCCCAATCTACCCATGCGTTGTTACTCATATTTTGTCCTTTAAAAGGAATTGGTTCTTCACCTAGATTTTTAAGAATTCTGCAAATTGCTGTAACTGTTAGTGATTTCCCTGTTCCACTAGAAGTGCCTAAAACCATTATTGGTCTTTTAATAGGTTGGATCTTCTCTTCAAATGCCATTCGTAATTAATATAAACTTTTAAATTTATAAATTGGTATATTTAACTATAATTCAATAAAAAATTTGTGTTAATTCTAGCCTCTGCATCTCAATCTAGAAAAAAGTTACTAGAAAGTTCTCAAATTGACTTTATTCAAATTCCAAGTAACTTTGACGAGTCAATAATAAAAGAGGAAGATATTTCTAATTTAGCTGTTGAATTATCTTTTCAAAAAGCTAATAGTATATCTAGTAATATCAAAGAGATAGATTTACAATATGATTTAAATTCTAAATCTTTAGAAATTCTTGGTTGTGACTCTATTTTTGAATTTAAAGGTAAAGCTTTTGGAAAACCATTAGATAAAGACGAGGCATTTAGTAGATGGAAAAAAATGTCAGGAGAATTTGGTTTCTTACATACTGGTCATACACTTTTGATTTGTAATTTTAATTTAGATTCAAAGATACTTACGGTCAGTAAAACAATAAAAAAAACAGTAAGTTCAAGAGTCTATTTCTCTAAATTAGAAGATTCAGAAATAAAAAATTATGTAGATACACTCGAGCCTTTATATTGCGCTGGAGGATTTGCTTTAGAAGGGATTGGAGGCAAATATATAGAAATTATAGAAGGTTGTTTTAGTAATGTAATGGGCTTAAGTTTGCCATGGCTAAGAAATGAATTATTCAAAGAGGGCATTCCCCAATAAAAAAACCCTACCTTCCGGCAGGGTTTTTTTTATTAGATCAAGAAATTAATCTAGATCTGGCATGTCTAGCGCTGGTTCAGTCTTTCTATCGATTCCCTTTTCGAAACCGGCAGCGGCTGCTCTAGCACGCCCTGCATGCCAAAGGTGACCGACGAATGTAAACCATCCTAGGAAGAACTGGGCTGCAGCTAACCATTGTCTTAAGTTAACAAAGTTAACAGCATTAGGCTCGGTAATGATTCCACCAACAGAGTTAATAGAAGCGTTAGGAGCATGAGTCATATATTCAGCAGCTCTTCTTACTTGCCAAGGCTGAATATCATTTTGGATTTTCTCAAGACTCAATCCATTAGGACCTCTAAGAGGCTCTAACCATGGTCCTCTGAAATCCCAGAATCTCATTGTTTCACCACCAAATATAATTTCACCAGTAGGAGATCTCATGAGATACTTACCTAATCCTGTTGGACCCATTGTTGTACCAACATTGGCTCCGATTCTTTGGTCTCTTACTAAGAAAGTAAAGCTTTGAGCTTGTGAAGCTTCAGCATTTGTAGGACCGTAGAATTCTGAAGGATAAGCAGTGTTGTTAAACCAGATGAAAGTTGATGCAATGAAACTTGCTACACATATTCCACCAAGCGCGTAGCTTAGAAGTCCTTCTCCATTCCAAATGAATGCTCTTCTTGCCCATCCAAAAGGTTTAGTAAAGATATGGAATATACCACCAAGTATTTCAATTACACCGACATAAACATGTCCTCCAACAATATCTTCAATTGAGTTAACGCCGATTATTGAACCAGCACCTCCCCATGGAGATCTAAATAGATAACCAAAAATAACTCTTGGATCTAAAGTTGGGTTTATTAATCTAACTTCTCCTCCTCCAGGAGCCCAAGTATCATATGCACCGCCAATAAAACTCCAGTTTAAAGACCAAGCTAATGAACCCACTCCCAAGATTATCAAATGATAACCAAGTATGTTTGTCATTTGATTTTTATCTCTCCAATCTGTTGAGAAGAAAGGAAAATCTTGCTCAAGCTTTTCAGGACCAGCTAATGAGTGGTAAATCCCACCAAAACCTAGTACTGCTGAAGCTATCAAATGAACAACGCCTACCTGAAAGAAAGGCATAATGTCAGTAACTTCACCACCAGCTCCTATTCCGTAACCAAACATTGCTACGTGTGGCATACAGATTAGAGCCTGCTCCCACATTGGTTTATCAAATGTAAAATGATTAACCTCAAAGAGCATCATTGCTCCTGCCCAGAAAACTATAAGTCCTGCGTGAGCTATGTGAGCTCCTAATAAGCGACCAGATAAATTGATTAGTCTAGCGTTACCTACATACCAGGCGTAACCAGTTTCTTCAATACTCTGATTTGGAGCGTTTAATAAATTATTAAAGGGCGTTTCCACGTGGAAGAACCTCCTCAGGGAATACAAAATTTTCGTGTGGTTGATCCACAGAAGACATCCATGCTCTCATACCTTCATTCAAAAGAATATTCTTTGTATAGAAAGTTTCAAACTCTGGATCTTCAGCTGCACGGATCTCTTGGCTTACAAAATCATAAGCTCTTAAGTTTAATGCTATGCCGACAATACCAATTGAAGATGTCCACATACCCATAACAGGTACAAAAAGCATCAAGAAATGAAGGAAACGCTTGTTAGAAAAAGCGATACCAAAAATCTGACTCCAGAATCTATTCGCTGTAATCATTGAATAGGTTTCTTCTTCTTGGGTTGGGTCAAAAGCTCTAAAAGTTGAACTTTGAACTTTTCCATCTGTATAAATACTTGTATCTTCATACAAAGTATTTTGAACTGTAGCACCGTGAATAGCACAAAGAAGTGCACCACCAAGAATTCCGGCTACACCCATCATATGGAATGGATTTAAAGTGATATTGTGAAAACCCTGAATGAATAGGATATAACGGAAGATTGCTGCAACTCCAAAAGAAGGTGCGAAGAACCAACTATGCTGTCCTAAAGGGTAGATAAGGAAAATACTTGTAAATACTGCAATTACTGCTGAAAAAGCTAATGCATTGTAAGGTCTAATTCCAACAAGACCAGCAATTTCAAACTGACGAAGCATGAAACCAATAAGGCCAAACACTCCGTGTAATGCAACAAAGTTCCAAAGACCACCAAGTTGTAGCCATCTTACAAAACTGCCTTGAGCCTCAGGGCCCCATAAAAACAGAAGACTGTGTCCCATGGCATCTCCAGGGGTACTAACAGCTGCTGTTAAAAAGTTACAACCTTCAAGGTATGAGCTTGCAACTCCATGTGTGTACCAAGAGGTAACAAATGTTGTTCCGACGAACCATCCACCAATTGCAAGATATGCACAAGGTAGAAGGAGTAGTCCAGACCAACCAATAAATACAAACCGGTCGCGCTTTAACCAATCATCAAGGACATCAAACCATCCTCTTTGTTGGGCGCTTCCAACGGCGATCGTCATGAGAAATCGTTTTAGCTTCGGGATACTGAGTGACTGTAACAAAGATTCGGAGTATTGTGGGGAAATATTTTATATCTGAAATGCGTTGTAAAGCTTTCGTGACTTTTTTATTAAAAAATAGGTAGGAATACTCTCTTAATTTGTTAAGTTATTTGAATTAGGATCTTAAATAAAATAAAAATGGAATCAAATCTTTCTTCTTTCGATAAAATTGAACAAACAATAGGTGGGTCAAGAAAAACTTCAAATTATATTATCGGTGGAATGCTAACTATTGGTGGAATTGGTTTTCTCTTGGCTTCTATATCAAGTTACACGGGAATAGATCTACTACCTTTAGGTAATCCATCATCATTATTATTTGTACCCCAAGGAATAATTATGGGAGCTTATGGTGTTTTAGCAAATATACTAAATTTTTATTTATGGTATTTAGTTTATATAAATTTTGGTTCAGGTATTAATTCTTTTGATAAGAATTCTCAATTAGTTGAAATTAAAAGAAAAGGCCTTTTTAAAGACGTTGAAGTTAAATTAAATTTTGATGAAATTAAATCTGTAAAATTAGATATTAGTGAGGGATTTAATCCAAGAAGAAGAATTGCATTAGTACTGAAAGGAAAAAAAAAGGCACTCCCATTAAGTGGTGCTGGTGAGCTTCAACCATTACTTCAAATAGAAGAAGAGGGAGCAAGATTAGCTAAATTTTTAAATGTGAATTTGGAGGGTTTAAAATAAAAAAAAATTATTTATCTAAAAATAGTTTAATTATCCAATTAGTTTTTTTATTAATAACAGGATGTAGTTATAAAAAAGTATTTGATTCAAATTATTATTGCCAAAAACTTAGATTTGATTGTCTTAGAAAGAATCAGCTGGTTACTTTCAAAACCTCTAAAGGTGATTTTGACGTGAAATTAAATGGAGAAAATTATCCTTTAACGGTAACAAACTTTATTGGAAATATAAATAATAATATCTACAAAAATCAAAGGTTTTATAAAATAATAAACTTTACTCAATTAAAAGTAATTCATGCAGGTATTAATCCAAAAAATAATTTTTATGAAGAAAATAATAAATTTCTAAATAAAATTCGTCCTTCAATTCCATTAGAAATAAGTTTAAACAATGAAATAGAGCCAATTTATAAATATCAAATCAAAGATCCTTCCTCTCTTGGGGAAATCAGAAATTTTTTTAAAAGTGGTTCTATAGCTATGGTCAAAAACGGAGAAATAAATTCATCTGCTACAGAGTTTTTCTTCGTAACAAATAAAATCCCAGAATTAGATGGAAGGTATTCAATTTTTGGACAAATTGTAAACGGATTTGAGGTTTTAGAAAAAATAGATAAAAAAGATTTTATTTTTGAAATACAAATATCAAACTAAATGTCTAAAGAATATTTATTTATTTTTAACATTTCTGTATTAACTCCTGAAGAGCGTTTAAGAGCTACTTTACCGGTCCTCGCTATTTCAAGAATTCCATAAGGTTCAAGTAACTTCTCTAATGCGACCAATTTGCCTGGATCTCCAACTACTTCAAGAGTTAAAGCTATATCTGAAACGTCTACTACTTTTGCTCTGAATATTTGAACAATATCTAAGATTCTGCTTCTTGTGTTTTCTTTTGAAGAAACTTTAAGTAACATTAATTCCCTTTCAACAGCAGCAAGATTTGTAAAATCTACAACCCCAAGAACATTAAATAATTTATTAAGTTGCTTGGTCATTTGTTGCAGGGTTTCCTCGTCACCCTCAACAACCATAGTTAATCTCGAAATCCCTTTGGATTCTGCAGGACCTACTGCCAAGCTGTCTATATTGAATCCTCTTCTAGCAAAAAGACCAGAGATTCGACTTAAAGCTCCTGATTCGTCTTCAACAAGTACTGATAGTGTATGTTTCATTTTTTAAAAGGTTTTTAAATCTCTAATCCATTCATAAGATATTTTATTAAATATTGAAGGATCTTCATCATGTACACAATGACCTGAATTGGATACTATTTTTAATTTTACCCATCTATAGAAATTTGCAATCTTTTTGCCAAGAAATAAAGGTGTAAAATTATCTTGATCTCCCCAAATTAATAAAAAAGGAATTTTCTTTGAGGTGCAGAGTTCTCTTAAAAGATAAGATGCTTTTAAATTATTTTCCCTAGTTAACATCCCAATACACATAGCTCTTAAAGATTTGGCTGCAGTCTTTCTTAAAACTGGTTTTCTAACTATATCAATTAATTCATGATCAATATTATCTTTCTTGAAATAGGCAGCTTTTAATCCTATTTTTATAATTTCTAATTTATTTATTAAAAATAAAATCACTTCCAAGGGTAAAAATATAAAGAATAATTTTATAAATTTATTTTTTATATTTTTTAAAAAGGGTTTAACTACTAGTGGTGAGGAGCTTATCCGTATTTGATCTGGAAGAGGAGATGCAATAACAGTCGCAATTTCATTACCAATATAAACAGCACATGTTAACGCAACTAATGCGCCTAGAGAATTACCAATAAGAATGACTTTCTTAGAATTCTTAGGTCTAATCACCTGATTGATAAAATCTTTTACTTGATTACACCAAACTCCATTATCTAATTGTGCAATTTCTATGATGCTAGGTTGGTCTGAATTTCCAAAGCCTATTAAGTCCATAGAGTATGTTGCATAATTTCTTTTTACAAAATAATTTAAATTTTTTCGCCAATGCTTGCTACTTGCTCCAAAGCCGTGAAGAAAGATAATTGGATATGCATTATTTTCTCCTTGAACATTCCAATAAATTTTGAAACCATTCCAATTCCAATAATTAGGATTATTAAGTTCTTTTTCTTTTAGTGTCAAATTCATATATGAAATCTTTTCAAGCTATTTAAAATGATTTAAAGATATTTGCATTATCTATTTTTTTAACAAAAAAATGTATATTAAATGTAAATTATAATAATTGATTAACTTTCTCATGGCTAAAGAAATTTTTAGTATTGCTGCTGTTTTTTGGATACTAATACCAATTGGTTTAGTAGGTGGTGCATTATTATTAAAGTTTCAAGGAGATTAATTCTCACGAATTCAATAGAAAGTGAGTTAATGTCGACAGGTTAAGTAAATCCTTAAGTATGAAGATTCTTTTAATAGGAGCAACAGGAACTCTTGGAAGGCAGATAGCTAAGCAGGCTGTTGAAGAAGGACATGAAGTTAGATGCTTTGTTAGAAACCCAAAGAAGGCTTCCTTTCTTCAGGAGTGGGGTTGTGAATTAACTAAAGGAAATTTACTTAATTTTTCTGAAATAGAATATGCTTTACAAGATATAGAAGCAGTTATTGATGCTGCTACGAGTAGACCTGATGACGCTAAAAGTATTTATGAGACTGATTGGGAGGGGAAACTTAACTTATTCAATGCTTGTGAGTCTTTGAATGTAAAAAGAATAATATTTCTCTCGATATTGTTAACTGAAAGATTTAGGAATGTGCCTTTAATGGATATCAAATACTGTACAGAAAAACTCCTTGAAAAATCTAGTTTCGATTATACAATTTTCAATTGTGCCGCTTTCATGCAGGGAGTTATAGGTCAATTCGCCATTCCAATATTAGACAGTCAAGCTGTATGGATGAGCGGTACTCCAACAAAAATTGCTTACATGAATACACAAGATATGGCTAAAGTCATTATTGCATCAGTAAATAATCCCAAAACCTATAGACTATCACTTCCATTGGTTGGCCCTAAGGCTTGGGACTCAAACGAAGTTATTTCCTTATGTGAGAAATTTAGTGATAAAAAAGCAAAGGTTTTTAGAGTTTCACCTTTTCTTATAAGTGTTACTCAAAAAGTGGTTTCATTCTTTCAAGATTCTTTGAATGTAGCTGAAAGATTGGCATTCGCTGAGGTTACCAGCAGTGGTGAACCTTTGGATGCTGATATGAGCAAAACCTATGAAATATTGGAGATTAAAAAAGAGGATATGACATCTTTGGATAGTTATATTCAAGAGTACTACCAGCAGATATTAAAAAGACTTAGAGAAATGGAAGCTGATCTTAATATTGAAGAAAGAAAGAGACTTCCCTTTTAGGATTGCGTTAATTGAATTATATAGTATATTTGTACTATCTACTTCAATTTACTTTTATGTCAGTTTCCAAAACTAAAAATCTTGAACGAAAGCTTAATAATTATGAAAAAGAGGCAACATCGGAATTAAATAATGTCTGTGGATCTTCGCTATGGGAAAGTTTGGGATTTATGTTTTTTGATCAACTAGAAGATCCTGAAAAGATTGCAAAGGCTAATTTTTATTATGGTCAACTTCAAATAATTAATGAAATTAAATTTTCAATTTAAGTGAAATGCTTCTTAAATTAATATGATTTAGTAGATCAGTTTTCTAAGATAAATTTTTGCCTATTCTTTTTCTGATAAAATAAGCTTAGTAAAATAATTTATTTAATGATTGAAACCTCAGGTGTAATAGAAAAAGAGCAAGGTAATGGTTTTTATTTGGTAACTTTAGAGCAACCTGAAGGTCATCAATGTTTATGCAGAGCAGCTGGAAAATTAACTAAATTTAGGATTAAATTGTTAGCAGGAGATAAAGTGCTTGTTGAAATAAGTCCATATGATTTATCAAGGGGAAGAATCACTTATCGAGAAAGAAACGCTGGTGGTGGTGGCTCTAGGTCTTCAAACTTTAGGAAAAATAAATAATTTAAAGCAATTTTAGAGTATGTTTTTTATGGCCTGTTTAAATTCACTTCTTTGTTTGACTCCTTGCCATTGTTTTTTTAATAACTTCTCTTTAAAAAGCTGAACAGTAGGTGTTCCAATAATGCCAGCTTGTTTGGCAATTTCTTGATCTTTATCAATATCTATTTCTATACCTTGAACTGCTCCTTCAAGTTCTTTGATAACTCTTTTTAGCTGAGGTTTTAAGACATGGCAAGGCCCGCAACTTGGAGAACTGAAAATAACTAAAAGAGGTTTTTTACTTTCATGATAAAGCTTTCTTAAGGCATAACTACCTTTTTGCCATTCAGAATTTGAATCAAAGGTTTCCTCATTTACCTCTTCTTCATTGAAATCTGAAGAATTAAGTGTTTTTTCTGGCTCAGTTGTTCTTCTAACTACTTTCTTGGACAAATTCTTTTCAGATAGCCATCTTTCAGTAGCTAATGCGGCCATACATCCTGTTCCCGCGGCAGTAACCCCTTGCCTCCACTCTGAATCAACAACATCACCAGCTGCATAAATTCCTTCAATAGAAGTTTCGGGCCTACCAGATTTGCAAGCAATATAGCCTCTTTTATCTAAATCAATTTTGTTGTCCAAAAAATTTGTATTAGGAGTATGCCCTATTGCATAAAAAAGACCCTTCACATTAATTTCACCTTTACCTTCTTGAGGATTAATTGTCTCTATCTTTTCTATCCAATCATTACCATTAGCTTTCTCTACTTTTGTATTCCAGTGAATTTCAATTTTTGGATTAGCTTTTACTCTATCAATCATTGCGGCACTAGCTCTTAATTTATCTGATCTAACTAGCAAATGAACTTTGCTACCGTATTTTGTGAGATATGCAGCTTCTTCACAGGCAGAGTCGCCTCCTCCAATAACAGCTAATTCTTCATCTCGGAATTGTGGAGTTGCCCCATCACAAATTGCACAAGCACTTATTCCTTTACTCCAGAATTTATCCTCATTTATCAGACCCAATCTATTTGCACTCGCTCCAGTTGCAATAATAATTGAGTTGGATTTTATAGTGCCATCTAAAGTTTTTAATTCAAATGGGCGAACATCAGTATTAATAGAGACCACATCACTTTCGTATAAGTTGGTTCCCCATCTTTCGGCCTGGGCCTTCATTAAGTCCATCAATTCAGGACCTAGTACACCATCTGGGAATCCTGGAAAATTCTCAACAAAAGTTGTAGTCATTAATTGTCCTCCAGGAATGCCACCTGAACTAAACCCTGTAACTAATAGAGGTTGAAGATTTGCTCTGGCTGCATATATTGCCGCGGTATAACCTGCAGGGCCAGAACCTATAATCACAACATTTTCTACATTTGAATCTTTTCTTGTATTTTCCATTTATTTACTTATTTCATTATTAATATTAATAAATTAACCTAAACAATGAGAGTAGGTTTTGATGCTATGGACTTGTTATTTAATCTTTGATCTTTTGGTCAAACAATTCTTTTAATTCTTTTGGAAAATTTAAAACAGAATCTTTTAAGTTTTCATTATTTTCTCCAATATGCAATATCCATTCTCTAAACTCCTCTGCGATTGCATAACTATCTTCGTATTTCTCTAAGGTATCCATTACGGAAATCCTGTTGGTTGCCCAACAGGTGGCTAAATCTACTCTTCTTCTTAAAAAATTTTTCATTAAACTTTTTAAATTTGGTTATAGATAAGCACAATAGATATTAAATGTATTGCTTAAAAAGTTACAACTTTGTACTTCCAAACAATAATTTAATTATTAGTTTATATTTGAGCCCCTTTTTGCGGTAATTATAAAAAGAATGTTAAGAATAAGGGTTAAACAGCCTCGCTGTGGTTAGCAAGTAGTCTTTCGACTTCTTCGAATCCTTCTTTTGCAGAATTTATTGCAAGCTCCTCGCTAACTTTTTCTTCTGATACTAATTTTGCGGATATTCTTTTTACAAGAGTTTCTTTTTTATCTCTTAATGAACTAACTATTTCTTCTTCAATAATAGATTTTATTGCTTTAGAAATTATTTTTTTGTCATTCGCTTCTTCAAATGTACCCTGGACTAATTCCTGAATGAATAATCTATGCACTTCACTGCTTCTTAAAAAGCTTTCTGTGGCGTTGATAATTCCCTCAACAAGAGCTTCATCAGGTTCAGAATCGCTGTCCGCTAATTTGAATTCCCAATCTAAATGTCTTCTTTGCCAACCGGCAGAGTGGAGACTAGGCATTACTGTCTGAGAATAAGTATCGACTGACATTTCATAAATTCTTTCTGCTAATTTCTCGCACCAGTCTTTACCATGCTTTTCTAGATTTCGTTGCATAGCTTGTCTTGGGACAGCATGGCCCCCATGATGACTATGACATACTCCATCAGGACACTCAATTGCTTTTATGCTCATTAGATTTTTAATGCCTATATATTTTTCATAGCTATTATTTCCAAAAAAAAAATATATTTTTAACAAATATTCCAAGACTTTTGACTTTCTTCAATTTATATTTAGGATGTTAAAAAATTAAATAAATTGGCAAAGATACTTATTCCTACTGAAAAACACACTGGAGAAAGGAGAGTCTCAGCTACTCCTGAAACCGTAAAAAAATTAAAAAGCCTTGGATGTGAAGTTTATATTGAAACTAAAGCTGGCGAATTATCAGGATTTAGTGACTTTTCTTATAAAGAATCAGGAGGTGAAATAGTCACTGAAAGAGATAAAAATATTTGGAGGGAAGCAGATATTGTTTTTTGTGTTCAAGTTCCGTCTGAAGATAATTTAAATACCTTAAAGAAAGGCGCTGTTCTTCTTGGTCTTCTTAACCCATATGGTAATAAAGAACTTCTTAGGATAATAAATAGTAATAAGATTTCAGCTTTATCACTAGAGTTGCTTCCTAGAATAAGTAGAGCTCAGTCTTCTGATGTTCTCTCTTCTCAGGCCAATATTGCCGGATATAAAGCAGTTCTTTTAGCTGCAAGTGAGTTAGATAGATATTTTCCCATGCTTATGACTGCAGCAGGAACCGTTCAACCCTCCAAAGTTGTGGTTCTTGGTGGTGGAGTTGCAGGATTGCAAGCAGTTGCTACTGCAAAAAGGCTTGGTGCAATAGTTTTTGTATCCGATATAAGACCTGCTGTTAAAGAACAAGTCGAATCACTTGGAGCAAGATTTATAGAACTCCCTGAAGTGGACGAAAAACCTGGCGAAGCAGGGGGGTATGCAAAGGCCGTAACTCCTGAATTTCTTTCAAAACAGAAAGCTACTTTAACTAAATATTTATCTGAAGCTGATGTTGCTATTTGTACTGCGCAAGTTCTAGGTAAAAAGGCTCCTGTTTTAATAGACTCTCTAATGATTGAAAAAATGAGGCCTGGCGCAGTAGTGATTGATTTGGCAGTTTCTCAAGGAGGTAACTGCGAAGGAACAAAATCAAATGAAACCATTATGAAAGATGGTGTAAAGCTTATAGGTGCTGGTGAATTACCTTCATCAGTTCCTTACGATGCGAGTTCACTTTATGCTAAGAACTTAACATCTTTGATTACACCATTTATAAAAGATGGTGTAATTAAATTAGATAAAGAGGATGAACTTATTTCTGGATGTCTATTAAGTGAGGAAGGAGTTGTCCTTCAAAATAAAGTTTTTGAAAATTGAGGTTTTAAAATTATGTCTTTTATAAGTCTTCTTTGGGTCCTTTTACTCGGTAGTTTGTTAGGTCTAGAGTTAATTGGAAAAGTTCCTCCAACACTTCATACTCCTTTAATGAGTGGAGCAAATGCAATTTCAGGAATAACAATGCTTGCAGCATTGACTTTAATTGTAAAAGCAGAAGGTAATTTACCACTTTTAATTATTGGTTCAGTGTCTCTTGGATTTGCTCTCTTCAATGTTGTGGGAGGTTTCTTTGTCACTGATCGAATGCTCGCAATGTTTAGCCGTAAACCATCAAATAAGAAGTAATTATTAGTATGAATCTACCTGTAATCATTAAATTCGTTATTGACCTACTAGCCGTACTTTTGTTGGCTTTGGGAATAAAAGGATTGTCAAAAGTAAAATCAGCAAGAGATGCCAATAGATTAGCTGCATTTGCGATGTCGCTATCAGTAATAGGATTACTATCCTATTATTTGGGTACATCTGGAATTTCTATTCAGTCTTGGATTTGGATAATAATTGGATCAATCATAGGCAGTTTTTTAGGAGCAATACTTGCAAAAAAAGTACCGATGACCTCTATGCCCGAAACAGTTGCATTGTTTAATGGTTGTGGTGGTATGTCATCACTTTTAGTGGCACTAGGGGTAGCTATTTTTCCAATTTCTAATAGTTTAGAAAATCTTGATTTTTTCAAGTCTCTGATTAATGACGTTTCTATATCGGTTTCTATATTTGTAGGTGCCATAACCTTCACTGGTTCGATTGTGGCAATGGCAAAGTTACAAGGTTGGTTGTCAACGCCAGGATGGACTCAGAGCAAAGTTAGACATTTTGTAAATATTGTTTTTGCAGTTGCTTCCTTTATAGCTTTTTTTGATCTGATAAACGGCAATACAAGCTCTATTTGGCTTCTAGTTATAGTTTCTTCTTTGTTAGGAATCGGCGTTACTTTGCCAATTGGTGGAGCAGATATGCCAGTTGTTATCTCTTTATTAAATAGTTATTCAGGAATCGCAGCAGCAGCAGCAGGTTTTGTTGTTGATAGTCAGCTATTGATAGTGGCAGGTGCAATGGTTGGAGCAGCAGGTCTAATTCTTACTCAAGTAATGTGCAAGGGTATGAATAGATCATTGGTTTCAGTCCTTTTTGGAGGATCTTTATCTGCGCAAAGTAATACCTCTTCTGGATCAGGAGAATATACCAATATAACTTCTTGTAGTGTTGAAGAATGTGCATTGACTTTAGAGGCTGCCAATAAGGTAATAATTGTTCCTGGCTATGGTCTTGCAGTAGCTCAAGCCCAACATACATTAAGGGAAGTGACAAAAAAATTAGAGCAAAATGGTATTGAAGTTGTCTATGCAATACATCCTGTAGCAGGGAGGATGCCTGGACATATGAATGTACTTTTAGCAGAAGCAGATGTTCCTTACGAACAACTTAAAGAGATGGACGTTGTAAATCCTGATTTTCCAGCAACGGATGTTGTTTTAGTTTTAGGAGCAAATGATGTAGTTAATCCTCAAGCGAAAAATGATAGTACTTCTCCTTTATATGGCATGCCAGTTCTTGATGTGCAGGAAGCAAGAACTGTATTTGTAATTAAACGAGGTATGAGTGCAGGTTACTCCGGAATAAAAAATGATTTATTTGATCTGCCAAATACTTCTATGGTATTTGGTGATGCAAAGAAGGTATTGAATGATCTAATTGGAGAATTAAAGGATCTTGGAGTTGGGGAGAAATAATAGTATATCTTCCAGTTTCTCAGATTACTTAAAAAATAATCCATTTCGAGAAGTCTTACCTTGGATAGGAGGTGACTTACAAACTTTGAGAGATACCTTTGTTATTGATTTTGGTAAATCAAATAAAAATAAAGATAAAAAAATATTCTTTCCGATTAATAAAATTCTTTCTGAAAAAATTGAATGTGATTATCTTCTAGGATTTTTAGAATTACCTGAAAACTTAAACTCTATAAAAGGATTTGTCCTTATTACCCATGGATTAGGAGGCTCAACTAAACGGTTTGGCTTAAGAAGAATCTCTAGAAAGTTAGCAAAAAATGGTTTTGGAGTTCTTAAATTGAATCTTAGAGGAGCTGGTTCAGCAAGATATTTAGCTAAAGGGAATTATTCTGCTCGATGCTCGAATGATGTTATTTCGGCAATTAAATATTTTAAAAAATTAATTGATTTAGAATTAAGAGATCTTATTAAAATAGATAATCTTCCAATATATGGAGTTGGATTATCCTTGGGTGGAACAATTCTTTTAAATGCCTGCTTAGATTACCATGAAAATAATGGAGAAATACTGTTAGATGGTCTGGCCTGCGTAAGTAGCCCTTTAGATTTATCATCATGCAGTCTCTGTATTGAAAAACCTAGAAATTCTGTATACCAAAAATGGTTACTTCACCGCTTAAAAAATCAGTTATGGGATGGATATAATGATGAAGGTAAGATTCTTAATAACGAGAAATTAAGAAAAAAAATTAGAAGTTTAAAAAGTATAAGGGAATTTGATCAGAAATTTACAGCACCTAGTTGGGGATTTAATTCTTTAGAAGATTATTATGTTAAAGCTTCTCCAATATTTAGAATCCAGAAATCAATAAAAAAATTACCTCCAACACTTTTTATTCATGCCAAGGATGATCCTTGGGTTCCATATAATGCTACTTTGAATTTAAGAAAAAAATCTATCGATAAATTTACTATTTTTATAACTAAAAAAGGCGGTCATAATGGGTTTCACTCGATTAATGGCTGCTGGTCAGACGAAGCCGTAAAGAATTGGTTTATGAGTATCTAGGGTTATTTAAAAATGGTGTTTTTTTAAAAATCCATTTTTCGATTGGCTTACCGTTAATAATATGTGAGGTAAAAATTTCTGAAACTTTTTCTGGAGAAACTTTATCGTACCAAATACCATCAGGCCAAACCAGAAGAATTGGGCCGTTTTTACATATTCTTAAACAGTCAGCTTTTGATCTCAATATATGTACGTTTTTTGTAGAGGGATCATTCTCAAATTTTTTTAAAGTCTTTTTAAGACATTCCCATGTTTTTTGACCTTCATAGCCTTTAAAGCATTTCTGTTTTGTTGGTGTTGCGCATAGTAGAAGGTGTTTATTTACCCATTTTGTCATTTTTAAATCCCTTTGCCATACAGCCATTAAGCCAATTCTAGGGCATGACACAAACATCCGTTAAAACTTCTATTTCAAAGGGTAAAGCAACCAGTATTGCTGTTAAATTTGCTGTGTCATATCGCATCCCACCCATCACTTTCTTAAATAGAAACTTTGATGGATAATAAATATATAAAAGCAAATAGTATGATATTGCATTCACGATTCGTTCATGATTTGCAATTTCCTCCGAATCCCTCTATATGACTGAAATAAATTACTGGCTAATAAAAAGTACACCCGTCTAGCTATTGCTGGGATCTCAAGGAATCGTAATTTTCTATTCACACTTTTTATTTATTTACAGTCGATATAGGATGAGAAACAATCTTTTCTTCTAGCTTCTTAATTCTGAACTATAACTCGGTTCACACACCGTTCAAACCTTTAACATCAAAAAAACTAACTAATAGTCAACATGAATCTACATTTCTAGGTGTACTACCAGGGTTGTCATAATTGGTAATAGCAACTGCTCCAGTACTTGCTCTATAACAACCAGCAACACCATAACCATTCCTTACATGAGAAGTAGATCCATGTGGAGCCGCCAATATAAAGACCCTATTACCCCCCGACTGACCTTGTTCAAGTTCCATTAGGATCATATAAGCACCATCTGTAGAATTCCATTTTCTCGAAGTATCTTTAACTACTTGCGGAGTTCTACTCTTACAAACCTCTATTTCATCAACTACGGCATTGCATTCATTTACAGTGACATAATCCTTTAGATCACCTGCTGTTCTTGCATCAAGACCAGTTTCAAGTTTGTAAGCTTGTGCTGCCTTAATGTATGAAGAAACTAAAATAGAGGCTCCTTTTTGTCTGGCTTTAAGTGAAGAATTCTGAAAGCTTGGGATTGCAATACTTGAAAGAATTCCAATAATTACAACTACAACAATTAACTCAACTAGAGTAAATCCTTCTTCTTCTTTTTTTGAGAAAAGAAATTTAAGTAGTAGTTCTTTCATAGAATCTATTTTTTAAAAAAAATTTAAACAACTTTCGATATTTTACTTATTCTCTCATGCCTACTCTCTTAGAGTATTCAGTAATAGAAACATTATTGAAATAGAATAAATAAATAAACGGTTAAGTATTATTAAAAATAAAAGCTATCTTTTTTCTTTAAAAATCATCAATAATACTTAAAGTCACATAATCATTTATTTGATTTACATTAACTAAATTTCTTGATGTAAAAATTGTAGGAATAAACACGCAAACTATGATCAATGAAGCAAAAGTTATTCCATATACTGTTGGTTTTAAAATAAACCCTTTTAGATTTTTATTTAAAAAATCTGAGTTAAATCTTTTTGATTCTTGCTTATAAGAGAGTGCATTCTCAATCATTTGATTAAGACGTTCTTTTTTAAATTTAGACATACAATAATTCCTCCAATAAATCCTTTGGCAAAATAGTTTTTAACT
Source organism: Prochlorococcus sp. AG-436-O11 (assembly GCA_003212535.1). Taxonomy (GTDB): domain Bacteria; phylum Cyanobacteriota; class Cyanobacteriia; order PCC-6307; family Cyanobiaceae; genus Prochlorococcus_A. The sequence continues at coordinate 1,768 of QCPO01000011.1, read as the reverse complement.
TTTTGCGAGCCCGTATAATTAGGCTTTCAGTAGCTTTGTCGGTTTTTTTTAAAATATTAGACACTTCCTTCTGTTTATAACCGCAAAAATAATGTAGAAGAATAGCTTCTTTTTGATGTGTAGGAAGTTTTTGAATATTATTTAATAGCATTTTTCTTAATTCATAATTACTGTTGTTGTTATTTGTTATTTCTAGATTGGAATGATTATCTTTAAATTCATTGAAGCTTTTGTGTCTTCTAAGGAGATCCATACAAGTTGAAAAAACTATCTTATAAACATATCCTTCAACACTTCCTTTATTTACCCAACGAGGAGCTGATTGCCAAACTTTAATTAAAGAAATTTGTACTACATCATCTGCATCGTCAAAATGCGATGAACCCAAAAATTTAATAGCCATTGCATGCATTTTGTATCCCAAAGCATTTGCTATAAAACGGAAGGATTCCTTATCACCCTTAGCCGTCTTAAGCATATAAGAGTTTAATTCCTGGGACATTCTTTACTTCTCTTCATTCCTAAATTTATTTATCCTTTTTCTTAATTCATACCTAAGTGCGCGTAATTCTTTTTTTGATAATTTACTATCACCATTCTTATCAAAGTTTATAAATATTTTATCTATTCGATCACTATGAGCTGACATCATTTCGTCTTTTGAGAGAAGTTCATCACCATTCTTATCTATCCTTTGAAAACGCTTACGCATCTTAATAAAATTATTTTTCTCATAGATTGGATTGGAATAAGAAGGCAATGCAATAAAAAAGCTTAATGCCAAAATTAGAAATGAAAAGTTTTTCATAAAGGTAATTTATATCTATAAATCATTAACGCAGAAATTGATAAAAATCCTTCGAAAATAAATAGGAGCTAAATGCTCCTTATCTTAGATCGACTGTCAATAAATTTGACCATTATTTGACCGCATCTTTTAATAATAACTAAACATTATTTAAAATCTTTTTTATTTTCCCAGTCCTTACCAGTAAAAGTTATTCCAATTGAAGAATCTTTATTCTCAATTGCATATTCATAGAAATTTTTATAGTTATTAGGTATTCCTAACTTATTCCAGGGAGCTTTATTATAATCAAGAGTTCTTTGATCAAAATGTCTAATTGACTTGATCTCCCCGTTGAATGCTTTTATTGGCGCTTGATAATTTGATTGGAAAAATTTAAAGCATATAGTTTGGCTTTTTATCCAAATCTAGAAGCATCTCAACAAGATTTTTAAAGATAATTTATCTGCCATCACATACAGTAGTAGTCTCTATTTCTTTTGGATTTTCTGAAGTGTATTTTGGATAGCGATAATGAAAATCATTACTCATGGAACCTATCGCTGGATATGCGTAAGGATTGGTTCCAGAGAATACGCTATTACCTGGGGATATTGGATCTGTAGTATCTATTTTAAGTTCTATATTTTTTTGCATATTCCCAGTTGGTCCATAAATATTAAGTGAGCCAGGATTTTTTTTATCAATTTCAGCACTGAATTTTCCTTTAGAATCATTAATTGTTTCTTCTGCCTTAGCAGCAAATGCCTTTAACCATCTGTCATCATTCTGCCAAGCAGGGCCATCTATTGGTGCTCTGACCCCTTCTACTCTCCAAGATTTATTCCCTAATATTATGTCAACTCCAAGAACTGGAACTGATCGTCTTGACCTTCCACTTAAATAAACGTGACCCATTTTAAATTTAGCTGGGTTTATTTTAACTTCTCTACAAGAGAGTCCACTATCGGGTCCAAATTT
>QCPO01000010.1 GCA_003212535.1 Prochlorococcus sp. AG-436-O11 | reverse complement strand
TACTCTTACAAGATTTTATAGTCTTCATACTTTCGTCTTGCCTTGGTCGTTAGCTGTATTTATGCTTATGCATTTTCTTATGATTCGTAAACAGGGTATCTCAGGCCCCTTGTAAACCCCTATAATTTAATCATTACTAAAAAGTTTCATATGTCCACGTTAAAAAAACCAGATTTATCTGATCCAAAATTAAGAGCTAAATTAGCAAAGGGTATGGGTCATAATTATTATGGTGAGCCCGCTTGGCCGAATGACTTATTATATATTTTCCCAGTAGTAATATTAGGAACTATCGCATGTGTGGTAGGTCTTGCAGTATTGGATCCTGCAATGCTGGGAGATAAAGCTAATCCATTCGCAACGCCTTTAGAAATTTTACCTGAATGGTATCTTTATCCTGTTTTTCAAATACTTAGAGTAGTACCTAATAAGCTACTTGGGATTGCTCTTCAAACACTAATTCCTCTTGGGCTAATGATTTTACCTTTTGTAGAAAATGTGAATAAATTTTCTAATCCATTTAGAAGACCTGTAGCAATGTCTCTCTTTTTATTTGGAACTTTCTTAACCATATATTTGGGAATTGGTGCTTGTTTACCAATAGATAAGTCTCTAACCCTAGGTTTATTTTAATTTCATAGTCTAAACATATCTAAATCATCATTCCCTTCCCTGAGGAAGTAATTCATTAAAAGAAAACCAACAATTGTCCATGTTTGATATGTTCTTGATTGTTGCCCTACCCATGTACCAGTAGGTCCATCAAAATATTCTGCCCATTCTTGTTTAGGTAATTGATTTAGTTGACACCAATAAGATTCCTCTACTAAAGATTTCATCTCTTCCATTAGAATCACATCATCAGTGGGAAATCTCTTTTGATGTAAAAGGACAGCTGTTCCAAAAAACCAAAGTAAGCTTGGCCAGTGCCCACCGTTATGATAACTCCAGGGCCAATTCTTTGGATCTGAGCCGGTTTTGTTTTGCCATTCTTCTACATCCATATGAGGGTGACATATTCTCATTGGCATTTGTGCCATCAAATGCTGCCTGTTATGTAAAACTAATCTAAATAGGGCTCTTTGTTCGGCAGCAGGTAGAACTCCGAACATGCATGCTAAAGAGTTTCCTAAACTATAGAATCTAAAATCAGGTCTACCAGTTCTAATATTTCCTATTAAATAACCTCCTCTATTCTCCAACCAATCTTGAAGCCATGATGGAACTACTTGTGGTTGAACATTGAATTCATTGAAGTGTTGATCATCTCCATACTGCTCAGTTGGTCTTCTTCTTAAAATTTGCATTGTTTGGCTTGTAACCCAGTAATGCTTTAAAAGAAATTCTCCTAAATCTTTTACCCATTGATTAGTAAGAATAAGTCTTTGATCTAATAGCCTGCTGACATGATCTGCTCGACTTAATTCCATTAGATTGATACAGCTTTTTAAGCATCCATGAAGTAAAACCTCCACTTCTAAAGGTGCACCCCATACATCCATGGGTCTATCAATCATAAAGGCACAATCGGGAACAAAAAGGACAGGAGTTCCTTCAAATGTTGGATGCAAAACTAGATCTAGTAACAGTTGAATTCCTCTTTGAACACTTTGACTTTTCCCAAAAGCATGATCACCACTCTTATTAACATAAAACCAGCATAATATTGGCCACCATAGACTTGCATCAGCAGAAGTAATCCTTCCAATTGATCTTTGACCATAGTCACCAATTAATTTCCCTTGTTCTTCAACAAAACTAGTTGGAAATACCCCACGAGTTTGATAATTAGTGCTTTGTAGTTCAAGACAAACACTGAGAAACTTTTTGACAATTTCGTACCTCTTTTGCGTAATGAGATAAATCATTACTGGAACATTGTCTCTTAAAAAGATTTCTCCATAATTTAACTTCTTATTTTTTGTCGGGTGTTCTAGGGCGGCAACGCTGCCTACTAACTCTCCTGAAATCTCAACTAAAGTCTTTTCAAAGTGTTCTTTTGCATTTGTTACAATTTTTTCTTCATCTGAACTTGGGCGAACCCTTAAATTTTTTTGACTAAATCTTTCTGCCATTCTATTTAATATCCTTCTATTTACAGACTAGTTCGTTAAGTGAATATTGAACAAAAAAAAATTAATAAAAAAATTATGTATTAATGGTTGCATAATTACGGTCAAATGGTTTAGTATTTTCTTCTGGGCAAAAATATTTTTTTTTGCATTATTCAAGCAATTATCTTAAATATAATTTTTGGTAAATGAATGAATATTTTGGAGATTTGATCTCGATCAGTATTTTCAGCCAGTAGAAGGGTTTTCCCTTCGAAATGGGTTATTCACTTGTGGTTTAACTCTGCACCTAGAAAATTTAAAACTTAGGAACTGATGCTTTTATTGCGTCAAGACTTTATCAGATTTAGGTTTGATAAATTTGAGATGTATTTGCAATAAAGGTGTGAGGTCCCGTCAAGAATATATAAATTGTTTTCAATTGCTAACTTTTTAGTTTTTTGAAAACCAACGGATCTGAGATCTTGGAAAGTCACTTTGAAATATTTTTAATGTGCACTCAAAGTAATCCTTAATTATCTAAGGAGGCTGAACCTAAATAACTTAAGTCAATCTTATTTTTATTTGGAGAACGCAATTCATATTGAGTAGATTTTGTCTACAAAAGGATTTGAACACAACGGAGAGTTTGATCCTGGCTCAGGATGAACGCTGGCGGCGTGCTTAACACATGCAAGTCGAACGGACCTTCGGGTTAGTGGCGGACGGGTGAGTAACGCGTGAGAATCTGCCCTCAGGAGGGGGATAACGGTTGGAAACGACCGCTAATACCCCATATGCCGAAAGGTGAAATGAATTTCGCCTGAGGATGAGCTCGCGTCTGATTAGCTAGTTGGTGAGGTAATGGCTCACCAAGGCTTCGATCAGTAGCTGGTCTGAGAGGATGATCAGCCACACTGGGACTGAGACACGGCCCAGACTCCTACGGGAGGCAGCAGTGGGGAATTTTCCGCAATGGGCGAAAGCCTGACGGAGCAACGCCGCGTGAGGGACGAAGGCCTCTGGGCTGTAAACCTCTTTTCTCAAGGAAGAAGATATGACGGTACTTGAGGAATAAGCCACGGCTAATTCCGTGCCAGCAGCCGCGGTAATACGGGAGTGGCAAGCGTTATCCGGAATTATTGGGCGTAAAGCGTCCGCAGGCGGCCTTTCAAGTCTGCTGTTAAAGCGTGGAGCTTAACTCCATTATGGCAGTGGAAACTGATGGGCTTGAGTATGGTAGGGGCAGAGGGAATTCCCGGTGTAGCGGTGAAATGCGTAGATATCGGGAAGAACACCAGTGGCGAAGGCGCTCTGCTGGGCCATTACTGACGCTCATGGACGAAAGCCAGGGGAGCGAAAGGGATTAGATACCCCTGTAGTCCTGGCCGTAAACGATGAACACTAGGTGTCGGGGGAATCGACCCCTTCGGTGTCGTAGCTAACGCGTTAAGTGTTCCGCCTGGGGAGTACGCACGCAAGTGTGAAACTCAAAGGAATTGACGGGGGCCCGCACAAGCGGTGGAGTATGTGGTTTAATTCGATGCAACGCGAAGAACCTTACCAGGGTTTGACATCCTGAGAACCTCTTAGAAATTTGAGGGTGCCTTCGGGAATTCAGTGACAGGTGGTGCATGGCTGTCGTCAGCTCGTGTCGTGAGATGTTGGGTTAAGTCCCGCAACGAGCGCAACCCACGTTTTTAGTTGCCAGCATTTAGTTGGGCACTCTAGAAAGACCGCCGGTGATAAACCGGAGGAAGGTGTGGATGACGTCAAGTCATCATGCCCCTTACACCCTGGGCTACACACGTACTACAATGCTACGGACAAAGGGCAGCAAACTCGCGAGAGCTAGCAAATCCCATAAACCGTGGCTCAGTTCAGATCGTAGGCTGCAACTCGCCTACGTGAAGTAGGAATCGCTAGTAATCGCAGGTCAGCATACTGCGGTGAATACGTTCCCGGGCCTTGTACACACCGCCCGTCACACCATGGAAGTTGGCCATGCCCGAAGTCGTTACTCCAACCCTTGTGGAGGAGGACGCCGAAGGTGGGGCTAATGACTGGGGTGAAGTCGTAACAAGGTAGCCGTACCGGAAGGTGCGGCTGGATCACCTCCTAACAGGGAGACAACAAAATGTTAAATATTAATTTTGTCACCTTAGGTCGATCGGTATCTCAGATTCTTAATTATTTTAAGAATTTCATTTCCTAAGTTTTTTCTAGGTCACACCCATTACTTTTCCTGGGCCATTAGCTCAGGTGGTTAGAGCGCACCCCTGATAAGGGTGAGGTCCCTGGTTCAAGTCCAGGATGGCCCATATCTCTATGTTGGGGGTATAGCTCAGTTGGTAGAGCGCCTGCTTTGCAAGCAGGATGTCAGCGGTTCGAGTCCGCTTACCTCCACTGATTACCACCTCTTCCATAAATTTTAAAGAAGGGAATTGTTATTAGATGTGATTTAGTTCTGAACGAATCTAGCTTCCTAATAAATATATTAAGATGCTGGACTCATTGAATTTTATTCATTGTTTTCAGAGAACCTTGACAACTGCATAGATTATTTTTAAAGACAATAAGCATCTTTAATGATGCAGATTTATTATTTGTGCTAATGCATTAATAACAATTCTATTGAGCTGATGCTTCAATTTTTTGAAGTTATTGGTCAAGCTACAAAGGGCTCACGGAGGATACCTAGGCACACAGAGGCGATGAAGGACGTGGTTACCTGCGATAAGTCTCGGGGAGTTGGAAGCACACTTTGATCCGGGAATTTCCGAATGGGGCAACCCCTTGTACGGCCAACTGAATATATAGGTTGGTGCGAGCTAACCCAGCGAACTGAAACATCTTAGTAGCTGGAGGAAGAGAAAGTAAATAACGACTCCCTCAGTAGCGGCGAGCGAACGGGGAATAGCCCAAACCGATAGTCTTGACTATCGGGGTTGTGGGACAGCAATATGGATCAACAATTCTAGAAGAAACGTTTGAATGGCGTGCCACAGAGGGTGAAAGCCCCGTAATTGAAAGATGAGTTGACCTAGCTGTATCCCGAGTAGCACGGAGCACGTGGAATTCCGTGTGAATCTGCGAGGACCACCTCGTAAGGCTAAGTACTACTGTGTGACCGATAGTGAAACAGTACCGCGAGGGAAAGGTGAAAAGAACCCCGGGAGGGGAGTGAAATAGAACATGAAACCGTGAGCTTACAAGCAATGGGAGCCCGACTAATCGGGTGACCGTGTGCCTGTTGAAGAATGAGCCGGCGACTTATAGGCACTGGCGGGTTAAACCGGAAATGGTGGAGCCACAGCGAAAGCGAGTCTTAATAGGGCGTTTGTCAGTGTTTATAGACCCGAACCCTGGTGATCTAACCATGGCCAGGATGAAGCTTGGGTGATACCAAGTGGAGGTCCGAACCGACTGAAGTTGAAAATTCAGCGGATGAGCTGTGGTTAGGGGTGAAATGCCAATCGAACCAGGAGCTAGCTGGTTCTCCCCGAAATACGTTGAGGCGTAGCGTCTAGTGCTCCAGCAGGGGGGTAAAGCAACCATTTCGGTGCGGGCTGCGAAAGCGGTACCAAATCGATATGAACTCTGAATACCCTGTGTGTAACTAGGCAGTCAGACTGTGGGGGATAAGCTCCATAGTCAAGAGGGAAACAGCCCAGACCGCCAGCTAAGGTCCCAAAATTAACGCTAAGTGATAAAGGAGGTGGGATTGCCCAGACAACCAGGAGGTTTGCCTAGAAGCAGCCATCCTCAAAGGAGTGCGTAATAGCTCACTGGTCGAGCGATCCTGCGCCGAAAATGAACGGGGCTAAGCGTTATACCGAAGCTGCGGATAAATTTATTTATGGTAGGGGAGCGTTCTATGTAGGGTGAAGCGTTAGCGTAAGCGGACGTGGACAGCATAGAAGTGAGAATGTCGGCTTGAGTAGCGAAAACATGGGTGAGAATCCCATGCCCCGAAACCCTAAGGGTTCCTCCGGCAGGCTCGTCCGCGGAGGGTTAGTCTGGACCTAAGGCGAGGCCGAAAGGCGTAGTCGATGGATAACAGGTCAATATTCCTGTACCAGATGTGTTTTGGGAAGGGGGACGGAGAAGGCTAGCCAGGCCAGATGTTGGTTACTGGTTCAAGCGTTCGAGGCTTTGAGAGATGGAGAAAACATCTTGAGCTAAGGCGTGAGTACGAGCTGCTACGGCAGCGAAGTTGGTGATGTCATGCTTCCAAGAAAAGCCCTATACCCGTTAAGACACAAATGCCAGTACCCGAAACCGACACAGGTGGGGTGGTAGAGAATACCGAGGGGCGCGAGATAACTCTCTCTAAGGAACTCGGCAAAATGGCCCCGTAACTTCGGGAGAAGGGGTGCCAGCGAGAGCTGGTCGCAGTGAAGAGGCGCAAGCGACTGTTTACCAAAAACACAGGTCTCCGCTAAGTCGCAAGACGATGTATGGGGGCTGACACCTGCCCAGTGCCGGAAGGTTAAGGAAGCTGGTTAGCTTTTAGTGAAGCTGGCGACTGAAGCCCCGGTGAACGGCGGCCGTAACTATAACGGTCCTAAGGTAGCGAAATTCCTTGTCGGGTAAGTTCCGACCCGCACGAAAGGTGTAACGATTTGCGCGCTGTCTCGGAGAGAGGCTCGGCGAAATAGAATTGTCTGTGAAGATGCGGACTACATACACCCGGACAGAAAGACCCTATGAAGCTTTACTGTAGTTTGATATTGTGCTCGGGCTCTGAATGCGCAGAATAGGTGGGAGACGTTGAAATAGTGCTTGTGGGTACTATTGAGTCATCGGTGAGATACCACTCTTTTAGAGCTAGGGTTCTAACGCTTACCCGTTATCCGGGAAGCGGACAGTATCTGATGGGCAGTTTGACTGGGGCGGTCGCCTCCTAAAAGGTAACGGAGGCGCACAAAGGTTCCCTCAGGCTGGTTGGAAATCAGTCGCTGAGTGCAAAAGCAGAAGGGAGCTTGACTGTGAGACCTACAAGTCGAACAGGGACGAAAGTCGGTTTTAGTGATCCGACGGTTCTGCGTGGAAGGGCCGTCGCTCAACGGATAAAAGTTACTCTAGGGATAACAGGCTGATCTCCCCCAAGAGTTCACATCGACGGGGAGGTTTGGCACCTCGATGTCGGCTCATCGCAACCTGGGGCTGAAGTCGGTCCCAAGGGTTGGGCTGTTCGCCCATTAAAGCGGTACGCGAGCTGGGTTCAGAACGTCGTGAGACAGTTCGGTCCATATCCGGTGTATGCGCAGGAATATTGAGAGGATTTCTCCCTAGTACGAGAGGACCGGGAGGAACGCACCTCTGGTGTGCCAGTTATCGTGCCAACGGTAAACGCTGGGTAGCCATGTGCGGAGTGGATAACCGCTGAAAGCATCTAAGTGGGAAGCCCACCTCAAGATGAGTATTGCCATGGCTTAAGCCAGTAAGGTCACGGGAAGAACACCCGTTGATAGGCTCTACGTGGAAGCTTGGTAACAAGTGCAGCGGAGGAGTACTAATAGACCGAGGGCTTGACCAAATAAACTCAATTTATTGTTTTTGATAGATATAATTTTCTATGCAGTTCTCAAGGTTCATACTATCCTGGTGTTCATGGCGATGTGGAACCACTCCGATCCATCTCGAACTCGGTTGTGAAACGCATAAGCGGCGAAAATATTTAGGGGGTAGCCCCTTGAGAAAATAGCTCAATGCCAGGTAAAAATATTTAAAAGGGCTTACTTTATTAAAGTAAGCCCTTTTTTATTTCTGACATCTCCTACACCAATGTGTACTTCTTCCAGCAATTTTTTTTCTTTCAATTAAATTTTTACATTTACGGCATTCTTTGCCAGTTCTCCTGTATACATTAGTTTGTAAACCAAAATTTCCATTTTCCCCCTCTAAGTCTCTAAAGTCACTAAATGTAGTTCCACCTGAACCAATACTTTTTTTTAATACATCAATAATTGAGGCTTTAAGCCGTATTAATTCATTCTTTTTTATTGTATTAGCTTCTCGGAATGGTGAAATTCCTGCTGTATATAGACTTTCATCAGCATATATATTGCCTATCCCAGCGACAATTTCTTGATCTAATAAAATAGCTTTAATAGATTTTGTTCTTTTAGAGATGATTTTATTTAGATAATTTATATTAAATTTTTCAGAGAAAGGTTCAGGTCCTAAAGAACCTAATCCTTTAATTACATTATTTGGCGATAATCCTTCTCGAACCCACCACATTTTTCCAAAACTTCTTAAGTCAATATATCTAAGTTCATTATTTTTATTATCAAATATTCTTATTCTGGTATGTTTACAAGGCTTAGAAGAATTATTTGTCAGGTTGAAATAACCAGTCATTCTTAAATGCACTATAAGGTAACCATTGCCTTTCAAACATTCTTTACTAAAAGTTTGAATATTATTATTTTTAAATTTCTTTAGTTTAGCAATTAAATATTTTCCTCTTCTATCCCATTTGTATAAAAGGGAACCCTGAAGACCTTCAATGAATTCTTGCTTATTAATTGGATAAGCAACTGTTGAATCTCTACAGACTTCAACACTGTTAATTATAAAATTGTTGAGTTTTTGCTCTAAGCCTCTTCGAACAGTTTCGACTTCAGGTAACTCAGGCAATTCTTTAAGCTTTTTCTAATTCACTTTCTGCAAAGTTATTTGTATTTTGGCCACCTTCAGTGCCACTTATTCCTGCATAATTTACCTTATCAAATCTAACAATACAGTTATATTTAATACCTGATGTATCAACGGAAGCTACCTTACCAATTTCATTGTACCAGTATGACTCAGGTCTCTTTACTCGTACAAGATCTCCTCTTGAAATTGCCATTAATTTAAATTTAACTATATAGACAATAGCCTATAACTTATTGCCTCAGACAAATTATTCACACATATTAATTAAAATTGTTTACAAATATCATTTATTAGATTTTTTTCAAAATTTTCTTTGCCAGGCTTCCATCCTCTCCATTTTCTTCCAGAAATTCTAACATCTAATTGTTTTGTCTCACATTTGATAGAGATCATAAGTTTTTTATTACTTTGATTGAGAACATGTAAAACTTTTCTCCCATTTATTCTCTCTAACTGTTTATTTTGAATAACTAATGGACCATATGTCTTATTTATATTTATCAATGCAATACTTTCTTTATTCTTAATTTTTGGAAAATTTTCTGAATTAATCCGATTTTTTTTTCTTATTATTAGTTTCTTTCCAACTTCTATTGAATCAGGATTTTTGAGGTTATTAATTTCTATCAAATATTCCAACTTTAATTTATATATGTTAGAAATCTCTGTCAGATTTTCACCATTTTTAACAGTATGGTAAATAGTTCTCTTTTTATTCTTTAAATTTGTTCCGCTTGACAATTTCTGATTGGAAATAATGAGATTCTGGCCAACATAGATATAATTTTCATCTTTCAAATTATTTAATTTGATAATTAAGTTTTTATCAACTGAATATAATTTTGAGATACTCGAAATTGTTTCTCCCACTTGTACAATATGTATTTTATTGAGTTTAGAATTGTTATTAATCAATGACTCTTTTTTAATTTTAGTTTCGAGTTTTTTGTTATTGTAATCAACTTTTTCTTCAGATTTTATGAATAGAGGATTCATAAAATTAATAAAGAGGGTGATTAAAATAAATGTTAATTTCATTACTTTACCTATTTACTTAAAGATAAACTTTAAATCTAAAATCGCTAGAGTATTGAAAAAAAAATTAAGTCTTTAAATTCTATAAATAAATTTTATAAATTTCATTATTTTTTCATAAGGAGGATACCTTAGATTTAAATCAAATAAAACACTTTTGAAGGTAATAGATTTTTGATTTGAAAAGTTGCGAAATCCTTCTTCTCCATGAAACTTACCCATTCCGCTTTGACCCACTCCACCAAATGGCAAATTTGGGATAAGTACTGGCAACATTACATCATTAATGCATATAGTTCCTGAGCTGGTGACTTTTGAAATATGATCATGGATTTTTTTGTTACCCCCAAAAACATATATAGCTAATGGTTTTGATGCTTGATTAATTGTTTGTAAAGCTGATTCCTTATTATCTACTGCTATTACGGGAAGCAGAGAGCTAAACAACTCTTTTTCAAATAATTTTTTTTCTTCTAATTTAATTTGCAAAATTGTTGGAGATATTTTCATCTTTTTTCTGCTGTATAGACCTCCAAATGAAATTTTCTTTTGTTTTTTATATTTTTTAAGAATGTCTAAAGTCAAAGAAAATTGTTTTTTTTGTAATTTAGATAAGTTTTTTGAATTTATTGGGTTTTTACCATAAAAACTAAGTATGCATTTTTGCAATTCTTCTATTAAATTCTTTTCAATTTCTTTTTCTACAAATATATGATTCGGAGCGACGCAGGATTGACCTGAATTAAAAAATTTACCCCACACAATTCTTTTCGCAGCCACTTCTAAATTTGCATTTTTTAAAATAATTACAGGATTAGTTCCACTCAGCTCAAGAGTTAATGGAGTTAAGTTTTTTGAAGCTAATTTCATAATACTTTTTCCTGTCTCAGTACTTCCTGTAAAGAATATGTGGTCAAAATTTTGTTCTATCAACTTTTTTGATTGTTTATAATCCCCTTCAATAGTTAATAGAATGTCTTTTTCAAAATATTTGGAAGTTAGATCTTTAATAAGTTTTGAAGTACAAGGACATTTTTCGGATGGTTTTATTAATGCAGTATTTCCTGCAGAAAATATATTTACTAAGGGTTTTAATATATATAACAATGGATAATTATATGGACCTAGGATTAACACGCAACCAAGAGGTTCGTAAATTATTTTTGAGGATGATGGGAATAGATAAAAAGGAGTATTAACCTTTTTGGGTAGCATCCATGAATTTAATTTTTTAATTATTAAGGCAATCTCTTCTTTAACTAAAAGAATTTCTGAAAGAGCTTCAATTTCTGATTTTCCAAGATCAATAAAAAGACATTTTATTATCTCTTGTGTATGTTTATCTAAAAGTTTAGAAACTAAATTGATCTGTTTGATTCTCCATTGAATACTTGCCGTTTTGCCAGTAATAACCGTATTTTTTAGGTTGTTTATATTTTCTTTATATAATTTATCTGAAATATTCATTTTTAATTTCTTTGCATACTAATCAATATATCAGAGGATAAATTTTAAATAACTAGAATTTTCATAACATAAAAAGGTTTATTGTATTATTTTTAATAATGAATTAGCTTATTTAAAATTTCCTTTGAAAATCATTTATAAAGAAGGTCAATTTATTATTCCTGTTTTTTTATGTTTTTTATTATTTTTTATAATCAATATTCAAGGCTTATTTAATATTTCAGAACTATCTTATTGGTCAGGTTTTATTATTAAGCAGCCATATAGAATAATAAGTTATTGTTTTGTTCATAAAGACTTTAATCATTTATTTTCTAATATATTTGGAATTGTTGTAGTTAGATATTGCTTCCTAAATCTGAATCTAAAGAATAAGTTTCTGTTCTTTTATCTAACTATTTTGCTAGTGGCTATTCAGACTCTCTTTTTGTTAATCCTAGATAATTTTTTAATTTATAATTACAACCATCTACTAGTTGGCTTTAGTGGAGTTATTTTTGGATCATATACATTTATATTACTGTCTTCTATTTTTGGGAAAAGAAATATTTTTAATATATTTATTGGATTAGAAAAAAGTAAAGATATTAAAAAACTAATGATTCTTTTCTTGTCTTTAGGGATTGCCTATTCTTTGTTGCCAAATATAAGCCTGTCAGGACATCTTTCAGGAATGCTAAGTGGATTTGTTATCTTCTTTTTATAAAGAAAAATTGAGCTTTACGGTGAATGGACTAAATAAATTCCCCTAAACTTTGAAAATTCTAATTTTTCCTAGTTAGTATATTTTTATGAAGGATAAATTTTCAATTAGATTGATATCTAACGATGAAATCTTAGAAGTTACTAATTGGGCAAGGTTAGAGGGATTTTCCCCAGGATTTGATGATGTGTCTATTTATAGAAATACCGATAAACAAGGAGTCTGGGTTGCATGCCTAGATAATAAACCAATAGGTTGTATTGCCTGCATAAAATATAATTCCTCGTATGGTTTTATAGGTTTATTTATCGTAAAAAAAGAATTCCGAAATAATGGGTATGGGGTTAGATTATGGAAACATGCACTCGATTACTTAAAAAATGTTGATTGTATTGGGTTAGAGGCCGCTCCAAATAGATTAAATGATTATCAAAAGTGGGGTTTCAGAAAATCTTCAATTACAAATAGATGGCAATCAAATGGCTTTCAAGATTTACCATTGAGTAATTTTTATACAGATCAATATCATTCTTTTAAAGTTGTACCTGGGAGACAAATTCCCTCAAAAGCAGTTTTAATATATGATTCGCAGCGAGAACCTAGTCCTAGGCCTCATTTTCTAAATGATTGGTTGCAAAATCCATACGGCAATGTAAGCGTACTTGTCGATAATAATGAGATGTGCCACGGATTTGGAAGGATAAGACCTTGTATCTTGAAAGATAATAGCCGAGGTTGGAGAATAGGACCTCTTTTAGCGGATACTCCTCCACTTGCTGAGTTACTAATCAGGAAATTAATTGGTAATTTAGACTCTCAAATCTTGTTGGATTGTTCTAATCTTAATCCTTATGCAAATTATCTTTTATCAAGTTTGGGTTTCGAGGAGATTTCAAAAACTTATAGAATGTATAAAGGTCTTCAACCTCCATGCCCAATGAATCAAGTATACGGACTCGCTTGCTTGGAGCTGGGATGATTAACTCTAAAATGTTTAATCTTTTTCTTCTTATGGGGTCCCTATATTTTACTAAATTTATGTCAGTTATTAATGAGTTCAATCCTAAGAAGTTTTTAAAATTTTTTCTACGATATCTGAGTTGATTATCATGATTTCTCCATTATCAATGTTTAATACTTGAAACAAGGTCCATGATTTGGGATTTCTTGCTCCTCCAATACAGCTGATAACATATCCAATCCAATGATCATTTTGCTTCGTTTTACTATCTTGGCAATTTTCTTCATTTTTAATTACTACATAATCACCAGTTCTAACTAAAAGAAACTCAGAAGTTGCCGAACGCACAATAAATAATTAATAGTATATCTGTACTATACATGAATTATTTGGTTTTGGGTGCTGCCTATTTCATAGATTTGCAAATTAGAGGTAATTTAAAAATATTTTTTAAATTAAGTAAGCCTTAAGTTGGTCTAGGATGTTAGTGTGGTTAAAGACTAATTTTGTAAATACTAAATATATCAATCCGCCCATTGCAATTCTTCCATTGATCCTTTCAAGCTGCTTTAACTTTTTAAGCAATTTTTCTTTTTAACTACGCTAAATATAGAGGGCAAGAAAAATAAAAAAGTATTAATTACTTCTAAAATAAAGAAATAAATTTACAAATTATAAGTTTTCCTTAAAAAAAATACTTCGATTGATTTTTCAAGGGTTTAAAGCCAAGCTTCTTTCATCTCAAGATAAAGCCTCTCACTTTCAGCACTGCTGATTTTGTTTTCTGTATAGGATTGTTGTTGTTGTTGTTGCTGTTGTGTTGAACTACTATTTGAATTTTGAACTTCGCTCATGAGCACACGAAAAATTATTTGTGTTTATTCTCTCATATTCAATGCTTTTTTTGTCAATTTAAATTCTTAAATTTTTTTTAAATTTTATACAGTCTTGGATCCTTATCTGAATTGATCGAAAAATTATTTGGCCACTGTAGTTTTGGCGTATAGGAATTTCACTTCCCAGTAAATAATTCCTAGAAAAATAGCACTTGCAATAATAATTTCAGAGATAGCTAGCATTTTATCTATAGGTACTATTTGAATTTTGGTATTGATTTACACAGAATGCAATAGGTACTAATTACATTCAGAAGTTTTAAATAAATCTTACGTAACAAAATAACGCTTTAAAATAATATAAAATTTTAAAATAGATACTAAATTTACTCGTGGGGAACTCCTTAAATATATCAATCCTTATACCTTTGCTGCCAATGGTCGCGGCTTTATTCGTTTTTGTTTTGTTGGCAAGTTTTAATAGAACAATAAACAGATTAACAAAGCCAGTTAGTGCAATTATTGCATTATCTTTATTAAGTTCTTGTTTTATAAGCTCTTTCTATTATTTAAACAAAATTGAAGGGGACTTGGTTTTATCTGATTTGCTTAAATTTTTCGAAGAAACAAATTTGGTAATGCATTTGAATTTGGTTACTGAAAAAATAATAATTTTTTTCTCATTAATAATGATATTTTTAATTGGATTGTCATTTTACAAATTGCCAAGAAAAAAAGGTTACGTATCATTGATGATAGGCCTTGGCTTAATCTCCTCCTCAGTAATGATCTCAATAATGTTGATAGATTTTTCATCTGTAACTTAAGCAGAAGTTAGCATTGATAAAGCTTGAGTGAGTTCTTGAAGATGATTTGATTCGTCTTGAGCAATTTCCTTTATTTTATGATCGCCTGGATCATCTTTTATAGATTTTGATTAAGTATTAAATGCTGTTATTCGATTTTGATGTTGAAATCATATGCATTTGTTGGAGAAAAGAAATAATAAAAACCATGATCAATTAATAAGCAAGTAAAAGGCATCTCGCAAAGAATCTATCAATTCAGAACTTATCTCTCCTCCTCTCTATTTCTTGATGATGTTCTGTTTTCTTTATAGCTTGGTGAAAATGTTCTTTCATAAAAAAAACATTGTCTTGTCATTTTATTCTTAGGGATTCTTTGAAATGTAGAACTGAAATAAATGCAAAATAATCTGATCCTGCTTGGAATTTTAATACCCAGAATCTTTAAAAATTTCTTCCAGAGTATATCTAGTCAATTAATCTAACGGCGTTGTTTAAGAGGAAAGAATTCAATCCCTTCATAAAGCTCGCTTTATCTTTAAGTATAAATACTTGACTGATATGCGTCTACGTCCTAGGCACGGTAGTTAATCCAAAATTGACATTCTATAAATCTTATAAATCTAGATTTACTATTGAAAAATATTTTTTTCATGCATTAATTGGATAGATAAAAATTCCATATGACTTCAGCTGAAAAGATTGCAAATGCTAAAAAGAGGATTGATGAATTAGAGAGACTCATAAAATATTGGGATAAGTCAGTAGAAGATAGTTCTAAGATACTAAATTTTCCCTTCAAAATTGACAAAAAAGTTGCTTAGATATTTATGAGTTAAGTGGATTAACTTTTTATATATTTAGCTCGGTTTTATTTCTCTTAAATATTTATTTATTACTTTTTCTTGCAAATAGAGCAATTAAACCTATTCTAAAAAAGCCTAGAAAGAAATAATCTTAAAGAAAAATCTTTATGAAGACATTTTCTAAAAAATATTTAGTTCCAATTAAAATTTTACCATGGATTTTTTGGGCCTTTATTTCTCTGCTGAGTATATATTTGTATAATACGGCATGGATTAGATGAAACTTTTAGTATTCTCAACTCCTTTTTAACCAGTCAGGTACTCCGCTAAACCAGTCTGATATATCATCTTCATTTTGATTAAACTGATTGTCTTTATCTAACCCATCAATTCCGAGTGATTGTAAAAGGTTGTCAATCCTATCTTCGCTTTTTTCACCATTTCTCCTTAAGCTATTTGCTTTCTTTAGCCAGAGATCAATAGTAGAATTGTGTTTTGCAAATTTCTCAACATATATTCTATCTTCTAATGAAATTTCTTGATCTCGAGAAATCCTTTTAAGTATACCTTGAATCTTTAATCTTTTTTGATTACTTAAAAGCATTTTTAGAATTAAATGATTAATCCTTTTATAGGAGCAGTGAATAAAAAAATCTTGTCAATGCGAATTTCAACAAATTGATCTTTTTAAAGGGGTTTTAGCCAGAACATTCTTCAGACTCTAGAAATATATATTAAGTGACAATCTATGATAATGATACGTTAATAGATTCAAGAAACTTATAAGTTCAATCAGTTAGAAAAGAAGCGGCAACTTAATTGAATACTATAAGGCAGCCCCTACCGAGAAGAGAAGAGTTGCAGAATAGTAAATATGTACTATAATTAGTACATGTTTACTAATAGATAATGAAAATCCTTGCTTCTTCCCCTTATGCTACGTTTAACTCAAAAGAGTGGAATTCTCTAGTGAGTAAAAGTGATCAGTTTATAAATACTCCCATAAAAGGCCAAAAGAAGTATTTTAGAGCTTTTACTTTAAAAAAGCTTGAAAATACCAAAGCTTTGCAAGACAAGAGTGAATTGCACAAACAAATGCAACTTATTTTCGCATAGAAAAATTTCAACTAACTCTTTATTTATTTAATAGTATTTTAAGAGATCAAATTTTTTGTTAGATTAGTAAAAAGATAAGAAGGTTTCAATTTGGCTGTAGATCGTGAACTCTTAAAAGAAGTTACCCAAGAACTTTGGAATACTGTAAGAAAATTAAGACCAGAAATTGATCGGCAAACCCGACTTCAATTGGTTTTAAAGGCCTTATTGACTATTGGAGACTTGCCTGATCAAATGCAAGCTGCAATGGTAGTTGGTGTTTGCGCAGAAATGGATAAGACCGATGATGATCATACGGCCAATAATTCTCAAACAAAAGCAAAGCAAGATTCAAGTGCTGTTGACACTTCTTCTGGAAGGAAAGTAGTTAGAAGAAGTTCTGCTAAATGAGTCTTTAAAACTAGTTTTATCCTTTGAGATTTTTTGATTGATTTTTATAAAGACGATTAAATAAGTAATATGAAATTACTAGGAAAAGGGGTAAAAATATTGAATGTAAAGTCATCATTAGCTCTCTTTGCCCCATTCCTGCAAGGTTGGACTCACTTGGTAGTTGCTCAGACCATGTGCCAACTAGGTGCCAAACTTGAGGTACGGATAAGAAAAACATATAGGAGCTATAAGTTGAAATTATTTTCAGATAAACATTATCATCATTGAAATAATTTGCTCCTTTTCTTTTTATTTCTTAACTAAATATTTCAAAGAGTGATTTAAGAAAAATTCTCTTTTATAGCTCTATTTTTTTAAGGATAGTTTTAAATGCTTTTTTACCAATAATCTTTTCAGCGGCATATGCTCCGCTTGCTGAAACTGCAGGAATTCCTATACCGGGGAAAGTACTTGCTCCGCACGCAAATAAGTTTTTTATTGGTGTTTTGCATCCAGGGAAAAGACCTTCTGCTGCTGATAAGGCTGGTCCATAACTACCACAATATGTATTGGTGAATTTTTTGTGAGTTAAAGGAGTCCCTAGCATTTTAATATCTATTCTCTGATCTATATCAGGGATAATTTTACGCAAAGCATGTAAGAATATTGAACATCTTTCTTCTTTTAAATTTTTGTAGGTTGATTCCTTGGGATCGAGTTTTTCCCAAATCTCCCAAGGTTCATTAGCAGGAGTATATCCATGAAGAACATGTTTCCCTTTAGGTGCCATTTCTTTATCTAATACAGATGGGATTGAGAAAACAGCTATATTCCTTGCGGCGGTAATACCTTTCTCCCAATTATCAACATATATTGAATGTATAGGCAAATCCTCAAGGCCGTCGGAATCAAAACCTAAATGTATATGAAGAAAGGAATCACATTTATTAATATCTAATGCTTTTGGCTTCCATCTTTTGCAAATCTCATTTGGAATTAACTTTCTTGAATTCCAAGCATCAGTATTCATTACAACAAATTCTGAATTAAAAGTAATACCATTTTCAAGGGTTATTCCTGTCGATAAATTATTTTTGAAGTTTATAGTCTTAACTTTTGATGAGAGTATTAATTCTCCTCCATTTTTCTTTAATCCATTAATCAATGCTTTTACAATGCTTTCACTCCCTCCTTTAGGGTATTCAAGATAGGATTCCGCCTCAAACCATTCATTAAATAATGTAGCCATAGCAGCAGTATTGGTTTCATGCATTGGCATACCGCTTATCAAAAAACTTAATAAGTTCACCCAATTTCTCAGAAAAGTATCTTCTAAGTGATTGTCTACAAGATGCCCAAATCCCTTATTAATTTTTGGTAATTGATTGATATTACTTAAAAATTTTGAGCTTAAATTTATAATATCCGAAAAGTTTATTGATTCGGGAGAAAATGAGAGGAGTGGTATGTCGCTTATTAATTTGCTCAGGGGTTTTATTTCTGCAATAAATGATTCCCATTCTTTGACAGATTTCTCTCCTCTCAATAATTGTATTCTTTGCTTAAAAGGTTCCTTTCCAACATCAAGATTAAAATTTCCTTCGGGAACTATAACTTGCCATCCTTTGTACTTAATTAGTTCAACGTCTTCTTCAAGTAATTTAAGAATCTGACCAAGAGGATTGGTAGTAGGCCATTTACCTATCCCACTCCAGAGAGAAGGTCCGGACTCAAAGGTATAACCTTTCATTTTAAAACTGTGAGCAACTCCACCAGGTTGGCTATGGGCCTCACTAATAAGAACCTTTTTACCCAATAAAGCTAATATTGAACCACAACATAAACCGCCAATGCCACTTCCTACGATTATTACGTCATACTTAATCATCTTAGAAATATTCAGAACTGATATTTTCTTTAGTTTAGATGGTTTAGATAAATGTATTCGCTGATGACGCAATGCTAATTACAACTGCCAGAAAAAAAATGTAAGGAACAGCTTTAAGAGGTACGCGCCCTTGACGCTTAGAAATGAAATCCATCGAAAAATAACTTTATGTAAACATGATAGCGAGCCTACGTTCCTTATGTGTGTCAGATCTTCGCTTTTTAGAAATATTTCGAAATAAAGAGAATCTTCTGCCTTGGTTGATAAGGGTTTTTATTAAACACATTATTTAATATATTTATTAATGTTGAGGTTTTAAGATGAAACGTGTTACTAAAGATTTGCCAGAAATCAAAGAGATAACGCAACTAGAAAAAAGTTCTCAAAAAGAAGGCAGTGGAATAGTTTATGAGGAATTGTTAGGAATATGGATTTTTAAGTATGTATGGAAAAAAGGCTCAGATGAAATAGATCATATTTCAAGTTCTATTCTTCAATTATTTTCAGCAAGACTAGAGTTAAAGAAAAAAGATCCAGAAAATAATCTGAATTTTGAAATAAGAAATTCAATTAATTTTGGAATATTAGATATTATTTTTACTGGGAGCGCCTCATTAAAAGGCTTAAGGCCTATCTTGCTATTTTACTTTACTAACTGCATAGTTAATATTGGCAATTTCCCAATACTTAATAAGTCATTCAAAAAACCTAAAGAAAGAGAAATGCCTTTCTTCTCCCTAATAGGAATTAGTAAAGTAGGTAATTGGATGTGTGCAAGAGGGAGAGGAGGAGGACTCGCAATATGGATTAGATCTTGAAATTAGTGATATTCGCCGGGATGCTCAACTTTCCTGACAGTTACTTTATCGACTTTTTGACCATTAAATCTCAAAAGATCATCACCTGAGAAATCATAGCCAAGTCTTTGTCCTATAAGTGCCACATCATCTGCAGTAGCAGAAGATGTTACCTTTTCTTTTAAGTCATTGTCTGACTGCATTTTTTTTAAAAACTTTCTGATTTCAGAAAAACTCATCCTAAATAGTTTTGTTTAATTAAGTCTAAAGAATTTGTAAAAATCTTCTGTTAATGAAGAAAAAGATAAATAGATATTAATTATACTATTTTTATGACTTACTTATTTCTTTATGTAATTGGAATTATATTAATATGGTGGATATATAGAGTTGGTTGGCTTCAAGCTCTTAAAACAGTAATTAAAGTTTTAATTCCTTCTATACTTATTATCTTTTTTAACATTAAGGGAGGAAGATTACTATTTAAAAGCCCAGTTTTTGGTTTATTGAGCGTTTTGCCAACTTCGATTTTTATTTATAGAGGTTCATTACCCCTAGTTAGTTTTATTAATAATTTGATTGAAAATAAAACAAGTAAAGATTATGACTCTGAAGTAATAGAAACGGATTCAGTTCCTGTAGATGATTAATTAGTTTTATTCAATCAAAACCAAGAAATAATTCTTTGTGGACAACGAGAACATCGAATAAACTTGTCCCATAAGTTGGACTTAGTGGAACTTTATCAACATTTAGTGCTTCTGCACAAATTAAATGAGCATCCCATCTTGTATTGTATTCACTCATTTGCATTGACCAATCGATTACTTTCTTAAAATGATCTGGCATCCCTGAACCAATTTTTCTGCATATTTGACATAGAACCGTTAAAAGAGGAGGTTTTGAGGGTCTCTTTAATTCTTTAACAAGACCAGGCTGTGTAAAAACGCTTGTGTATCTAATATATTCAATTAATTCAAGCTCCTCGTTAGTAAGTTTTGCTTTATCTAAGGCTCTCTCAAATTCTTCTATAGGAGTAATTGGTCTTTTTATCATATTAGTTATTATTATTATTTTCTTTCTTTGATAAATCCTTTTTTTCTAATGCTTTTTTTTTATCGTGAGTTTCATTTTTTAGATTACTTCCTAAAGTTTTAGGTGAACCATCTTTATCTTCTTCATTCATAACCTGATCAATTTCATTTTGAAATTCATTCGATGCTTTTTTAAGACTTTTCAATGTTTTACCAAGCTGTTTTCCTAATTCTGGTAGCTTTTTAGGACCAAAAATTAACAGGGCTAAGATAAGGATGACAGTAACTTCTGGTAAACCTACGCCAAAGATATTCATAATTAATAACTATTAAATCAATAAGTAAATCTATTATTTAATATAATCAAATCATTTAAAATTATCACTTTTAGAAGAGCTTTGTTACTCTTAAAGAATTCCAGAAATGATTATTGTTAGTATTACCCCTTTAAAAAAAACTAGCCAGAGTAATTGATAATCACTTAAATTAAATTTTCTTTGATACCAATTTATAAATCTTTTATGTTTTTCGATTATTTTTTTTATTGCCACAAAATTTTTCTGTAATTAGAAACTTATATTATCTTAAGTTTTAATTTTTTGTTTGATAAAAAAAGATTTTGTTTTCTTTCAAAAGCGTATAAATTTTTAAAGAAAGGAAATTCTCTTTTGAATGTTTGAAATTTATTTATTTTGGCTTTGTTATTGATTTTCTGATGATTGAAGACAAATCCTATAATTATTGAAACTTAAAATTAAAATAGTTAATTGAAATATTCTTTAATTATCTTTTTAAACAATTTAATTTTATCTAACTTATTTTGGTTTAAGGTCACAGAAAAATAATCATTAACTATAAGATAGAGTTTTATAAATATTATTTTGAAGATAGGAGATAAAATTCCAGAATTTTCGTTGTTGGATCAAAATGGTATCCAAAGAACTAGTCGAGGATTAAAAAAACCTCTTGTTTTATTTTTTTATCCCAAGGATGATACACCAGGATGTACGATAGAAGTTTGCGGATTTAGAGACAAATATGACCTGTTTAAAGTCTTAGGTGCTCAAGTTTGGGGAGTAAGTAATGGTACAGCATCAAGCCATTTGGCATTCGCTAATAAAAACAAGTTACAATATCCCTTGCTTTGTGATATTAATGATTCTCTAAGGCAAACTTTTAAAGTAACTAAAGTATTAGGCTTTATAGATGGCAGAGTTACATATATTATTGATAGATATGGTGTGGTTAAACATATTTTTCGAGACTTGTTAAATGGTCCTGAGCACATCAAAGAGGCTATTAGAGTACTTAAAGAGATTCAAAATGATTAAAGTAGTTATAATAAAGAATCTAAAATTAATATCTTTTGAATTAAGATAGACTGAAGAGATAAATCTAATCAATGAAAAAAATAGGAATGCAAGCTGTTGATGCTGCCATTGAGAAGGGAGTAGATCTTGATGGGACTCCAATCCCTCCAAAAATGCTTGAGCTTTATAACAGAATTATGAATGAGGAAAATAAAAGAGAAAGAAGTGGAGTTAAAAAATCTATGAGAAATAGATGCGTTAAAACTGGTTCTAAGCATTTTGATAAAGAAACTTTAAATAAATTATTAATTGACTCAGGTTGGGATGGTTTGAAAGAAAAAGAAATTCTATTCTTCTATAGTTAGTGAAATTAAATATTATATTTTTAAAATCTTTGCTTCAGAAGATTGTTTTAAAAATAAGTAAAAATAAAAGACGGTTTTTAACCGCCTTTAGGTAAATAATCTTTCTGAAAATTTATTGTTTATTTTTAGCAGCAGAAACCACTTTTAGTTCTTTTTTGATTTCTTTTTCCCTTTCTTCAAGATGTTTTAGTTGAGCTTTAAAAGAATCTTCAAGTATTTTCCTTTGGCGGTTAATTTCATCAAGTTCTTCTTGGTGTTGAGTTTTCTTTAGTTTCTTCATTTCGCTATCAGAAATTACATACACTGGGCAATATGAAGGGGTTTCAAAAAGAAGATCAAACATTGAATACATAGTGACCTTTGAATTAGTACAAATTAAATATCATATAAATATTTAAAATTTGAAAGGATAAAAACCGTAGAAAATTATACGGCAAATACACCGAATTTCGGATTACCTAACACAACCGGCCCGTATTTACCGATCAAATTTTTAAAAAATTTTAATCTATAAAACAATTTATCTTTTGCTTTGCTATTTATAGATATCTTGAATTTAGTTTCTATTACTTGAATTAATTGAAATAATGAATAAGGAAAAGGATTTCTGGTTAATTGACTCTAATTCCGTAGGAGTAATTCGTTTTTATAAAGGTGATGGTAATGGAGATAAATCTATTGATTATATGTTTATTGAAGAGGGAATCATAATGGGTATTCATGGTGAAAAGCCTCCATTAATGAAAACTATAAAACAAATGAAGATTGAAGATGCAAGATTGTTTTGGAAAAAACTTCTAGAAGAAGGTTGGCAAAAAACAAGTCCTAAGTGGTAAATAGATTATTCATATAAAACGTTTAGTATATAGGGCAAAATAAAATCTTGAAATCAAAAAAAGAGTTCTATTTGTAAGAATTTTAGAAAAAAATTGCTAATCTTTTAAAAAAGCTTAAGCATTTAAAAGTTATGAAATATCACTCTAAAAAAAAATTATAAAAAGAAAAACTAATGTTCTCGTTAAAAAAAAAACTTTTTAAAGCTATTTAAAAATAATTGTCCCCTTAGGATATAAGTTAGATATTTTATTTCTTTGTATAATTTTTCTTTTTCTTAAATCCTTTTCATATCTTCTTAACATCATTAAATAATTTGTAAATCCAAAAATCACTAAAAAAACAAGAAATCTTAGTCCATTATCTAAGCTCATATATAAGGATTTATATTTTTTTTAATTTAACAATTATTTATTTAAAAAAAATCAGTAATTATATCTAATTAAAGGATTAGAATATAGATCCATTATTAGATTTCCTTGAGTAAAAGATGCATAAGAATATTAATATTATAATTGCAACTAAACTACCTATGGGGTTGGACACATTTTGTGTAAAAGGTCCAGCTAAAAAAGAAGGGGTATTATCCGCAATTTTTATTAACCCATGATTGATAAAAAACCAAATGCAAACAAGCCCGCCATGAATTCCAATGCATTTCCATAATGAACCTTTATCTTTTATTCTTACTAAAGATAGAAGGATCCCAAGAAAAAACCACCCTAATCGTAATCCAATAATATTCCGAAATGAGGTATTTGAGACAGGATGAACTAAGCTGAAAACTAATGCTTGTGTAAAAATAGCTATTTTTATTCCATATTCCATCTTTAATTCTTCTAAAAACCAAGCTCTGAAAATAAGTTCTTCTGCTATACCAATACCTAATCCAAGCAAAATAGAATTTAATAATATATCTGAGGAAAATGAACCTATCCAAGTAATGTAATTACTTTGTAAGACGGGAATCAAAATTAAAGTTATTAATACTATAGAAAACAAAATACCTTTAGAAAAATCGAAAATATTTTGCAAAAAATTGTTTTTATTTAGACCTAGTGTTGTCCACGAATTTTTAATACTCCATCTGACCTTAAACCAATAAGGAATTAAAAAAATAAAAAGTAAGAAGGTAAAAATTGTACCTATTAATGATAAATTTTCTTTCCCAAAATTTAACAATAATAATGGCTGTGCCAATATCCAACCAATTAAATAAAGTAATGGTAGGAAAACTATAGTTGATAAAAATCTAGGTCTTAAAAGAAAAAAACTTTTTAAAAATATTTTTATTAGATTCATAATTTTATTAAATAGTGTTATTTATTCCATTAGTGTTCTTTTTAAACTTATTTTTTTTGAAACTTTTTAAGGGTGTATTACGCCTGCTTTTTCTAAGGCAAATGATATTATTGCAATTATTGCCATTAGAGTAAGAATTCTGTTCTTTTTTATGAAATCCATAATTTATATAATAATTCTTTATTTATTCAATTTTTATATAAATTAGTTAGTGAAATAATTTTTTAACAATTTTAATATAATTTATTTATGTAGAAGATTTAATACATTCATAGTTTCGTTATAAGACTGAGCAAGGAAAATTTATATATTGCTATTTTTAACTAATTATTTATAAAAACAATGGACCATTTAAATTCTCTTACAGATAGTGCTAAAAGTAAATCAGCATATTTACGGATTTACTGCAAATAGAAAAAATAGTAACTTATAATTATTGAGTTCGGAGGCAATCTTAATGATTGATAGTCCGCCTGAAATTTAGCAAATTCCGAAGAAAAGGAAGCGTATTCCTGAGAATGGGATTAATCGAAAATCTGAGTTCAATCAATTAGTCTGATAAGACTTCGCTTTATAATTACTAGCGACATTAGGAACTGAAATTATCGTGAAAAATCCCCTAATCCACATTTTTAAAGGTCATGAGTATATGAACTTTAATTTATGTTTTATTTAAATACTGTTAGTAGGAAATAAGGAAATTATAAAAAGGACTGTAATTGCAGTCCTTTTTTATTGTCAAATTAAATCCTATCACTTTATCTTTTTTATTGGATTATATATATTAAGTATACAAAAAGAATTTTTTATAGAATTAATTATATTTATAAGATGAAAGAACAAATTTTGTTTCCATATTTAGAGATAAGAGAAAAGGGTATTTTAGAAGTTAGTGATATTCATTCCATCTATTGGGAAAGATCTGGCAATCCAGATGGCAAAAAAATACTTGTTGTTCATGGAGGTCCTGGAGGTGGCAGTCATCCAAGATATAGAAGATACTTTAATCCAGAAAAATTTGATATTATTCAGTTTGATCAAAGAGGCTGTGGTTACTCAACTCCTTTTTCAGAATTAAGAGAAAATACTACTAATGATTTAGTTAGTGATATGGAGAAATTACGTATAAAATTAGAAATTGATTATTGGCATTTGTTTGGTGGATCATGGGGATCTACTCTTTCACTTATATATTCAATAAAAAATCCCTCAAGAGTTCTAAGTTTGACATTAAGGGGAATATTTTTATGCAGAAAGTTTGAATTATTATGGTTTTACCAATATGGTGCAAGTGAAATATTCCCTAAAGAATTTGAAGAATATATTTCTGTCATACCTCATGATGAAAGAGAAGATTTGATAAGTTCATTTTATAAATATTTAACATCTTCAAATGTTGAACTTAGGTCAAGAGCTGCTGCTGCATGGACAAAATGGGAACTTTCTACAAGTCATCTAATAAAAAAAGAATTTGATTTTGGTAAAGTAAAAGCTAATTCTTTTTCAGATGCATTTGCAAGAATTGAATGCCATTATTTCAAAAATAAAATTTTTTTAGAAGATGATTTTATTTTGCAAAATATCCAAATTATAGAATCAATGCCAACAAGAATTATTCAAGGGAGGTACGATATTGTATGCCCAGTTAGGAGTGCTTGGGATCTTAAAAAGAAATTAAAGAATTGCGAGTTAACTATAGTTGATGATGCTGGACATTCTATGAGTGAAGAAGGAATTACTAAAAAATTAATAGAAGCTGTAAAGAATCTTGAGAATAGTTTTTAAGATTTATTAATTAAAAAATTGAAAATAAAATTAGAGTCCCTTCTCTTCTATATCTTTTGCAATACTCCTAAGTAATTCAACAATATCACAGTCTTCACATTGAGTATCTTCTTTAAGTAAAATGCATTCATCTCTAATACTAACATTTGTACTCCACCAAATACCTGAACTATTGGTATCATCCCATTCAAATCTATCAGACATAATTTCTCATAATATTTAATTTAAGTTGGATTTCTATTTAAGAAGTCTAATTTTATTTTATAAAATAATAATATTAAATAAGTTTTTTAAGTATTTAAAAGAATAATAAAATGCTAATAACAAAGAAACTATGGTTAAGTAATTATGATTTAGCTGAACTTAGCTTAAATACAAAATTTGTTCAGGGTCTCAAAAGTGGAAACCTTCCTGTACATATATTTAAAGAATATTTAGCTCAAGATTATTTCTTTTTAGAAACCTTTGCAAGGGCATATGGTTTGGCAGTTTCTAAATCTAAAGATAAATATTCAATAAGGACTTTAAGTAAGCTTCTAATAGGAGTATCGGAGGAACTAATATTACATGAAACTTATGCCAAAGAATGGGATATTGATTTGACTAATAATTTTATAAAACCCGCTACTAAAAATTATACAGATTTTCTGGATGATGTTTCTAAAAAACTAAGTTCAGTTGAAATAATGTTTGCAATGACACCTTGTATGCGTCTTTATTCTTGGATAGGTCAAAGATTATCAAATATGGGTTTCAATACTAAATATAAGGAATGGATTATTACTTACTCTGATAAGAATTTTGAAAACTTAGTAAAATCGCTTGAAAACCTTATTGATAGTTATCAAGATCCATTTGATATTAATCAGGGAAATTATTTATACAAAAGGGCCATGGAATTAGAGCTGGATTTTTTTAAAGCATATTCAGATTTCTAATTAGTTTATATAATTCTTTATTAAATTCGAAATATTAAAATTATGTATTCAAAAATTGCGCTTTCTATAGGTGGTAGTGACTCTGGAGGAGGTGCGGGAATTCAGGCTGACCTTAGAACTTTTATGGCACTTAAAGTACATGGATGCTCTGTAATTACATGTATTACCGCTCAAAATAGTATTGAGGTTAAATGTGTAGAGGCTGTGGAGAAAAATACTTTAATAAGTCAGCTTGATACTTTATTAGATGATTTTGCTATTAATGCTTTAAAAACTGGAATGTTACTTAATGAAAGGATTATTCTTGATACGGCTTCAAAGTTAAAAAATTATCCTATTCCTAAAATAATTGACCCTGTAATGGTAACTAGAACTGGTTCTAAATTGCTTGAAGATTCTGCAATTAATGCCTACAAAAAATTACTTTTACCAATTGCAGATTTGTTAACTCCAAATATTTTTGAAGCAAATCTATTATCTAATATGAAAATTAATAATAAAGAAGATATCGAAAAAGCTGCAAAAAAAATTATTGGTCTTGGAGCTAAAGCAGTATTAATAAAAGGCGGCGGTTTGGAGGGCATGAAGGGCAAAGATTTTTTTCTTGATGCAAATGGTAGAAGAAATTGGTTTGTTAATAAGTTTGTTAATACCCAAAATACACATGGAAGTGGATGCACATTAAGTGCGGCAATTTGTGGCTATCGCGCATTAGGTTTTGAGTTGATTGATTCAATAAAAAAATCTAAATTATTTATTGAAAAATCCCTAGAAAAATCTTATAAAATAGGATCTGGACCAGGACCTTTAGGACATTATCAATAATTTTCAAAAATTAGAAATATAACCAATATTCCCTAAAGGTTTATTAAAAAAAGATTTTTTTTTAATAGTATTATTTTGTATGTTTAGGAGAATGTTTTAAATTTTTATTAAATAAAACTTTTTCGTAATAGATAGTAATTAAGACTTATTCCCTTTTATTTGTTTAAAGACTAATTTAAAAAAAAAACTATTGTTATGTTTAAAGAAGAAACAAAAAAACAAAAAACTATCTTAAATGTTGGTTACTGCGAAAGTACCTCTGAATGGCTTAATAGGATAATTACTGAATTGGCTGACGAAGATAAGAACTTTGTAGATTTATCAGTTATTTGTGCTTGATTTTATGAAAATATAAATATATCTAGATCGACTTGTAATATTATTTATCTATAGAATAGATTTATTAATTCTAAATATTTTTTAAATAAATTTAGGTAATTATTCGCATAGTTTGAGATTAAAAAAAAAGTTAAAAGTAAGTAATTAAAAAAATTTTTCTAAAGTTATGCAACCTATCTCTGAAGAACTTTATAGAAAATTAGTAAAATCTTCTAAAAGATTAGAATTGTAATTTTTTATTGATTTAATCAATTCTTATTTTTTAATTGGAAGAGCATTTTTTATAGTTGATTCTTCTTGAAAATTTATAGAATAAATTGCTTGATTTATCAGAAATGAAAGAAGATTCTATAAAAACAATCGGCATTAAAGAGGAATCAAGAGAAGAAGCTCTATTAACATATGTAATAGAGGTAGAAGGATTAACAGATATTCTTGATAAGGATTTTCTAGAGTGGTCTAATTTTGATAGCTGGGAAAATATTGCCGTTCAGCAATGGATTTTTGCTCGAGCCTTGGAAGTTTATAGAGGTAAGAAAATAGATATTAGATGCGGTTGTTGTGAATATATTAATTGTCTCAAAAATGATTTTAAGAAGATTAACAACCAAGAATGTTATGGGATAAAAAGTGCATACATGATTGAAAAAGTTTTAGGTGAAATTGTATTGGCTGCAGCCAAAAGAGAAAGTGATGGCACTTATTCTGCATAAGTTTCTCTATAGGAATCTTTAAATTTAAAAAATTCTATTTCCAATTTATTTGCTTCCACCATTCTTCCACCTTTGAAGGGGTCCCATACCAAACCTTACCAAAAACCCCTCCATGAAAGGTTTCAGGAAGAATTATTTGTTGTGAACCCTTTAAAATAGATGAGGATAAGGGGACTAAACCATCTCCTCTAGCATCCTTATCGCCAGATATTGATTTATATGAGCTCTTTGCAATTAGTTTAGTTACTAGGGAGGCATGCTTTGAGTTGATTTTTACTTCGCCCCCAATAGAAATATAATTAACATTATTAAAGAAATTCCCTGGATATTTTTGATCTACAAATTTTCTCAATTTAGTTGCTTTTATTGCTTGATGAGGACTCCCTAATGTAATTAAATTCTTGGTAATATGTTTCCCGTTATAAATTTGACCATTGAAAGGTTCGCTTGAAAGGTATAGTCTCAAAATTATTCCACCTGAACTATGCCCAATTAAATCTATTGTTTTTGAGTTATTTTCTTTCATTGCAAGAGCAACCTTATCAGTTACTTTATTTAAAATGACTGACCATCCTTTTGCAGAATTGCTATTAAACCAATCTTTTCTTTTTACATCGACTATATATACTTTTCTGTCAAAAAGATTCTCAATTGTATCTTTAGCGAGATCATATGCTTCTGAAGTAATTAGAAAACCACCTAGAATAATTACTGGATTTTTAATTTTTAAAATGAATCTAATAAAAATATAATGTAAATTAATTATTCAAAAATAAAATATGAAGATTATAAATGTTTTTTTTTAATATTTATTTTTCCCAATGATCATTTTTTAAATATGAAATTAAGTTCTTTATTTTGATATTTTAAAACTTATATCTTTTACCTAGATTGGAATAAATAATTCCATAATACAAATATACTTCTTGCGCACAACTATTTCATTTGGCAAAATTAGTGACCGACTCCAAACTTGGCACATCGACTTAAGATGTTACCCTTAATGGCCAGATAGAACGGAAGGAATAAAAGTCAGGGAATTAGTAATATTTTTCTTCCTGTTCAGCTATTAAAAAGCTACTACACACATACCTATAGAAAATGAAAATTTTAAAAAATATCAGGTCTCTCCCGGGCGATTCTCTGAGAGTTATTCGTCGCACCCCACCACTTGTTTTTGCAATGGCTGTATTATCACTTGGTGGTTTTATTGGGGCATCAACCGTTCTTGTAAGAGGTTTTCGGATGGTTGAAAATTCAATCACTGTTACTGGTGCTAGTACGGAAAGTTTTGAAAGTGATATTGCTAAATGGTCCGTTCAGGTTAGGGCTACTGGTAATACTCAAATTGATTCTTTTAATAAGCACAAAGACTCAATGAAAAAGACTATGAATTTCCTTAAAGCCAATGGAATCGAAGATGGCATTAAACAGGAAGTTTATCTAGGCCCAGCGAGTATCAAGGAATATGAAACCAAGCATCCCAAGACAAATGAAATAATAAGAACTGAATGGATTACCTATCAAAGAATTGAAATCCAGAGCAATGATGTTTATCGAATTCAAAAAACCCATAGCAAGATAACTGAACTTCTTGGCGAAGGTATTTTGGTAAGCCCTAGCTCTCCCGAATTTACCTATTCCAAGCTTGCTAATAAAAGAGTGGATATGCTCGCCAAAGCTGCAAAGGATGCACGAATAAGAGCTGAGGCTATTGCGCTTCAGGCAGGATCTAAAGTGGGTAGTTTAAAGAAAGTGAATACTGGAGTTTTCCAGATCACAGTTCCAAATTCTACGAGAGTAAGTAGCTGGGGTTCTTACGATACAACTACTATCAAGAAAGATATCACGGCCGTTATGGGAGTCACTTTCGCAGTTAAGTAGTACTCAGGGATTCTGTTTTTTGCCTTTAAGAATCATCAGCAAAGGCAGACCAATAAACATCAGACTCCCATCAATTAATAAAAAAGTATTCAGATTCATTTATCCTTTCCATAGTGGGGATCCCAATTCAGGGGTATCCCTTTTTTTACTGGTTTTTTTTTCATCTTATCCATCTCCTTTTTTATTTTATTGTAGTAGGACAACTCTTCAGGATCATCAGAACCTAGACCATAATTCATTGTCGCTGCAAGATAAATTCTGTGCATTCGATATGACGATAGTGTCATTACTAAAGATAATCTTTTTTAAATATATCTGAATTAGAGTCAAGATGATTGAGAACTTTAAGAATAAATTATTGATAATCAATTTTATAAAAAATCGATAACGTTTAGAGAAGCTATTTGCGAATATGAACCTTGTAAACAATTCGAATGATTTAAAAGAAGAAAAATGATATTAAATATTTTTAATTTAAAATTGATCAGAAGCTAAAAGACATTTTTTAAAAGAAGAAAATCAATGTGTTGAGGAAAAATATTTTTTTTTACTAAAAATATTTAATTGCTTGTTTAATAGCCATTAAAGCAATTTCAATTTCTTCATCTTTATTCTTGAACCATCTTTGGGACCATATTCTATGAAATTTCCAGCCAAGTTTTGCCAAGTGTGATTGTCTAATTCTATCTCTATCTCTAGCAGTTTCGGAAGCATGATAGGATGCGCCATCTGCCTCTAAAGCTAATACATATTTTCCTTTTTCTTCAGGATGTTGAACTGCAAAATCCAACCTATAACCAGAAACTCCATATTGAGGAACTAAACCTATACCTCTTTCTACCAAAGAATCATAAATATCTTGTTCAAAGGGATTCATTGGAACTTGATTTATAGATAAATCCCCTAAATCTGATCCTTCACTTTTTACATATCTCAAGTATTGAATAAAGGCTTTTTTGCTAACTTGTTGACCTAATTGATTATCGTCATATTTATATGGATCAATAGTAGAAATGACTTCTACTCTTTTTCTTGCTCTGGTTATTGCAACATTTAATCTTCTTAAACCAAATAATTTAGGATTATCGTAATTTAAAGGTCCAAAATTTTGTCTTAGTTTATTTGAACTGTTAGGCCCATAACCTGTAGACAAGAAGATAACATCTCTCTCATCTCCTTGAATATTTTCTAAATGTCTAATAATGAATTTCTCTTCTGGTCGATCTTGAGGGTGCTGAGCCAACTCACTTTCTTCTCCTACTTGTTTTCGGTATTCAGCATCTAATCCTCTTGCATGTTCTATTCCGAATGCTATGACTGCAACACTTTCCTCTGGCTTATTTCTTAAGTTGTTAATAACCAATTTGATAGTCTTTCTGCATTCGGCCTCTGGAGAAACACCGCTTATTTCTTTAAATTCTCCAGTTACTAAATGATATTTGAAAGGTGGGGTTGATGTTACTGATGGTGCAGTTATAAGTTTTTTATTATAAAGTTCTGGATGGCAATTTGAAAAAGATATCAGTCTTTCATCTTCAGATCGATAATGCCATAGAAGAGTTTTAGTTCCATAAACTGGAGGTAATGCTTGTTTAACTGCTTCTAAAAGTGACTCAGTTTCATCTGCCGCACTAAACTCTTCATCATCAAAGTCATTGCTCTGATTACTCTCTCTTCCAGAGGCAAAAAATGCAGTTGAAGTTGGTGATAATTGCTTAGAATCTCCAGCAACGATTGTCTGCTTCCCTCTAAGTATTGAAGTTATTGCATCATGAGGAACTATTTGACTGGCCTCATCGAAAATAACAACATCAAAGAAAGGTTCATTAGATGGCATTACTTTAGAAACCACTAAAGGACTCATTGCCCAACAAGGTTTAAGTTTTTTAGCAACATTTGAAACTTTATTAAATAATTCCCTCGCAGGTTTAAATTTTCTTGATCTAGCTAATTCCTGCCTTAAAATTTGAGCTTCACTTGGAAAATCATTTAAAGCCTTTGAAGCATTATTATCCAAAATTATACTTATTCTTTTGAATGAATTTTCTATATGTTTTTGATCATTTTCTCTGAATTCTTCAACGACATCATCTAAATAATCTCTATCAAAAGAAGCAATTTCAGGATTATTAATTCTCAATAATTCTTCTACAGATTCACACCAAGCTAATGCAGTTCTTTGAAATATTTGTGTATCATCTAAATTATTTTCAAAGTCAATTAGTATTTCTTCAAAGAGTCCATTTTCTGATAAACCCAAATTTAATAGACTATTTAATAATTCATTGACTTTAATAATATTTGGAAGGATATCCCTATGTCTAAGTAAAACTGAAATTGTTCTCTTCAATTTTTCAATATTAGATTTTTGATTTAATTCATCATCAAGAAATTGATTAAGGACATTTAAATTAGTAAACAAGGCATTTATTTTCTTGAAAATATCAGTTTTAAATTTAAGGATTTTTATTTTTTTTGCATCAAGAATTTTCTTGCTTTTTAAAATATTTAAACCTTTTAAAATATTTTCATAGTTCTTGGCTTGCCCTTTATTTATAATTTTTTTGAATATGGATAAATAATTTTTGTATTCTTTATCTTTTAAATATGAATACCATCTGAAGATTATATTTTTATTAAAAATCAATTTTAGATAATCTAAATTTTCCTTATCAAGGACATAATCTTTACTTAAATCTAAAAGGTCATTTGCTAATACTTCGGCTATAGAACTTTCTAGTTGATATATCTTTTCTAATGAATCTTTATCATTAGTAGAGCAATTTTCCTGAAAAGATATCCAACCATCAACTTCAACAAGATGTTTTTGAATATTGTCTATCGAACTTATTATCTTTTGGATATGATTTGGAGTCTTAATTTTTGATACAAGAAATGATTTTCGCATCGGGAATTCTATGCTCGCAAATATATTCATTGAATATCTGGAGAGTTCAGATAATAAATTTTCTAAATTTTTTAATACCTTTGGATTTAGATTTTTTATTTCATTCTCATCAATTTGATAAGCATAATCATTGTCTTTCTTTGCTTGAATAGCCAAGTTAAGAACATCTATATAATTTGTATTCCAAATATTATTATCGTCTTTCATAACATCACATCTTGAGACAAGAATATCTCTTGATCTTGTTAAATCATTATTTTGATGAACATCTCTCTGTATATATTGAGTTATGAATTCAAATTGCTGCCTAAATGATTCTGCAGGTTTTTTTATAAATGAGTCTATTGAATGCAGATCAAGAAAATAATCTTCTAATCCAACCTTGTTAATTCTTTTCTTTACGGCATCAATTGCAGGTCTTTTTTCTGCGACAAAAAGTACACTTTTACCTTGCGCTATAAAACTTGAAATTAAGTTTGTAATAGTTTGACTTTTCCCTGTTCCAGGAGGGCCTTCTATTACAAGATTCTGTCCTTTTAGTGCTGCATTAATAGCGAATTGTTGACTTGAATCTGCATCTAATACTAAAAATTCATTTTCTGGAGGAGTATAGTCTGGTTCTGATATGTCAATTTCTTTGACATTGTCTCTTAATCCCCTTATTGATTTTTCGTCGCCAGCTAAAGCAGTAATTAAGTTATTATTCATTAATGAATCTTCAGCAGATAAAATATCCTTAACCATTGGAAATTTTAAATAGCGCAGATTTTTCATCGCGTACCCATCTTCGATTCGAAATTGTAATTCCTCTGATATTTCTTCTAATAAATAAGCTTTCACTATTTCCTCGCTTTCACCTTGCGCTATTTTCAATAAGTCTTCGTTAATTTCTTCACCCAACTTTCTTTTAAGAAAAAGAACTAATGCAGGATTAACTTCAGGCTCATTATTCTTAATTGAAAATGTGATATTTTTTATTCTTCTTTCCTTTGGATTATTAATAGATAACTTGTAATAAAGTAATGGTGAATAGGCATTATTTATAAGATCAGATTCCCAAATAGCAAAACCTGATATCAAGCTAAAAACTTCTATTCCAAACTGATCAAAATTTTCAAGAGCTTCTTTTACTGAACCTTTAATATTACCTTCCGCTTCAAGTTCTTCTAACTCCCCAACGCTTATAGAATTTCCACTTAAAAGTGATTGAACAATTTCCTCAGATGGAATATAAGAAGAATTCTTAGTTTGTCTAAAACAAAGCAAATCATTTCTCCCTGTTAAATCAACCAACTGTTCTGCCCAATGCTCAAATCTCTTTAAAATATTTCTTTCATTCTCTGTAGTTTCATAGTCAGATATTTCCTCTTTTTTATAATCTGAGGCATCTGAAGCATTCGCATTTTCCAACTTATATTGCAAATACTCTTTGATTGAATTAAAACCTTCTGGAATTAAAGATTCTTTTGAAACTATTTCTGCTTCTACTTCATTATTAAGTACTTTCTTATCTTCTTCTTCATCTATTTCGTCTTCTATATATATTTTTTCGTTTGATGAAAAATCATTATTTAATACAATTTCTTCTATTTCTTTAAGAGTGTTTACTGATGAATTATTTTCTCTCTTTACCATTTCATCTTTATTTTCACTTTGATTAGGAATATTATTTCTCTTTCTATTATTTTTTAGATGTAATTTTATTCTTTCTTTAAGATCTTCCAGCATTCTTGCCGTGTATGGTCTTCTCCTAAAACCTATTTCATATTGAATTTCTTTTAATTCTTTAATATTATTTTCCTTTAAAAAACTTTCTCCAGCCTCTATTAATTCGATCGTTTTATATCTTATATATTTACGTCTATTAGGATCAGGCATTAATAAATATAATTTATATTATTTTGGATATTCTCACTCAAATAAAAGAAAAATTCAAGATTTGAATAAGTTGGGTTCATATTTATAACAATTAATAATTTATCCCGATCCATCTTATTGCTCTTTGCATTTTCGATTTAGCTTCTGTTTAATGCACCTATAGATATTTTGATTCAGAGACAAAAATAAGACTCATAATCCTAGATATATTTCTAATCAATTTATTTTGGCGATAATTAAAATACCTTGTTTATCAATCTAGCTCGCAAGTGCCCTCGTCGGGACTTGAACCCGAGACCTCTCCCTTACCAAGGGAGTGCTCTACCGCTGAGCTACAAGGGCAATATTAAAGTGGGCCGGGTTGGATTTGAACCAACGTAGGCAGAGCCAGCGGATTTACAGTCCGCCCCCTTTAACCACTCGGGCACCGACCCCCACTAATTGAACTTATCAGTTAATGGTCACTTTGTGTGAAAATGTTTTGGTTTTTTTGTTTCTTTCTAGATAGCATTTATAAAGAAAAGACTTTCTTGCTGATGAAAATTTTATTGATAAATGGTCCAAATTTAAATTTGTTGGGTACAAGAGAACCTGAAATATATGGTAAAAAAACCTTGGATGATATAGAAAAAGAATTAACCAAATTTGCACAACAAAATAATATTAATCTTGAATGTTTTCAAAGTAATCATGAAGGCGAGATAGTTGATAAAATTCAAGATTCTGTTTCTATTATTCAAGGAATACTTATAAATGCTGGTGCTTTTACTCACACTTCAATTTCAATTAGAGATGCCTTAATTGGATCCAAAATTCCATTTGTAGAATTACATATTTCAAATATTTTTAGTCGAGAAGAATTTCGCAAAGAATCTTTTCTTACAGATAAAGCAATTGGTATAATAAGTGGCTTTGGTATATCAAGTTATTCTCTCGCTCTTGACGGAATTATTAAATACTTACAAAATAATTAGTCAATGTTAGTAGATTTTAAAAGACCGTCTTACCATATTAAACATTTATCATCATTAACCTCAGATGACTGGATTCATTTAGCCTTATCAAATCCTTTAGAGATCTTAATTGACCATGCCCACTGTGAGAAGAAAGCTGCAGGAGCCGCAATCCAATTAATGTTTAGATATCCGTCAGAACCTAATTTAGCAGAAGTTCTGAGTCCAATCGCCAGAGAGGAATTAGAACATTTTGAAAAAATACTTTATTTTTTAAAAGATCTTGGGCATTCGCTTAAAACTATAAAGCCTCCTCCATACGGAGCTGAACTTGCTAAAAGTATTAGAAAAGAAGAACCTAATAGGATGCTTGATAGTTTCTTAATAGCAGGGCTTATAGAGGCCAGAAGTCATGAAAGGTTAAGTCTACTTGCCTTGAATTCTGAAAATAAATCTTTTAAGGTTCTTTATGAGTCTTTGCTTGAAAGTGAAGCAAGACATTTTGGCATTTATTGGAAATTAGCCAAGACTAAATTTCCTAAAGAAGAAACCTATAAAAGGTTAGATGAATTATCTAAAGTCGAGTCAGCAATTCTTTCTAAGACTTTTTTCATGCCCAGGGTACATAGTTAAAAAATCATTAATGAATTTTATAATTATGAGAATAAAAAAATATCTAAAAAGATTTCTAGGTTTTAAATATAATTTGCCATCATTAACGGTTGTTGGGGTTGGACCTGGAGATCCTTCACTATTAACAATTGCTGCAGTAAAAGCAATTAAAAATTCAAAAGTTATAGTTTTCCCTATTTCAAATGATGATAAGAAAAGTTTATCAGCAGAAATAGTTAAGGAACATATCAAATTTAAGAAAAAAATACCTATCATTTTCCCAATGGCAAGAAAGGAATATGATCCTGATGAAATATGGTCTAATGCTGTAGAGATAATTGTGAAATTTATAAGAAATCACGAATCAGTTGTTTTACTTTGCCTTGGAGACACTTCGCTTTTCGCAAGCTCCTCTAATATTGTGAGAATATTAAATAAAAGTTTTCCTGAAATAGTCACCAAAACTATACCTGGGATATCATCTCTTTCTGCAACAGCAGCTTTAAGTAATTTTGATTTATTGAAAAAGGGAGAGACTTTGATAATCAAAGAATGCCCTTCTTCTGAATCAGAATTAATATCTCTAATAAGCAAAAGTAGAAGAAATAAAACGGTTTTGGCCTTAATGAAAGTTGGGAAGAGATGGAATTATGTCAAAGAAACCCTAAAAAAAGAGCATATTATAGATAAAGCCTTAATTGCTTTGAATGTAGGTATGCATGATCAAATTATTCAATATGCATCAAAATATAATGATAAAAGCATGCCTTATTTCTCTTTGATTTTAATAAGATTAAATTAATGGATAAAAAAGAAAATTTTTTAAGAAATCAATTTGCTTGGACAATAAGTAAGAAACTATTATTTCTGATTCTTGAAGATAAAGTTAGTGATATTTTTGTTTGTGAATTGGTATGGGAAAGACTTTTTTATACTAAACAAACTTCTTTAAATAAATGGAAATCAACTGCATTTACTCCCTTATATTGGTCTGAGAAATTTGTAGAAGCCCCTCAAATTATTTCAGAGCGACCTGCATCAATTCATCTTACACGTTCAATACCTAAGGATCACAAACAAGGTTTAAAAGAATTTCTTAATTTTAAAGGGTATAAGATTAACGAACTGTATCCAAGGAGAACTAGAAGAGCAACTGCAGTAAATTGGTTAATTTATTGGGCTATTGAATCTAGATATACTATTGATGAAACTAATTACTTACCTAAATTATCTTCTCCTCCTTCTGATCCAGTAAAAGGGCATTATGGAGATCCTGATATCAAATGAATAGTCTCTTTAAAATAAAAAATAATATTGAGGTTATAGTTGTATTAGATATTAATTTATCAGGAGATAATAATTGATTCTTCCTTCAATAGCAATTATCGGAAGACCTAATGTTGGGAAATCTACTTTGGTCAATCGTTTATGCCAAAGTAATGATGCGATTGTCTTTGATAAGCCTGGAGTTACAAGAGACAGAACTTATCAAAAAGCTTCTTGGGGAGGTAAAGATTTTCAAGTAGTTGATACAGGAGGTCTGGTATTTGATGATGATAGTGAATTTCTGCCTGAGATTCGCGCGCAAGTTTCTTTAGCTTTGGAAGAGGCTTCTCTTGCTTTGTTTGTAGTTGATGGAAATCAGGGTGTAACTGATGGTGATTTATCAATTGCCAAATGGTTAAGGAATTCTGCTTGTAAAACTATTGTTGCTGTTAACAAGTGCGAATCTATAACTCTGGGGATTTCATTGGCTTCTGAATTTTGGAAACTGGGATTAGGAGAACCCTACCCTGTTTCTGCTATTCATGGTTCTGGGACTGGAGATCTTCTTGACTTTGTTATTAATACACTTCCTGAAAATTCTAATTTTGAAGATGAAGCAGATAAAATAATGATGTCAATAATTGGTAGGCCAAATGTGGGAAAATCTAGTTTGCTTAATTCAATTTGTGGAGAAGACAGAGCTATTGTGAGTGATATTAGTGGAACTACTACTGATTCCATAGATACTATTATTGAAAAAGATTCCTATCAATGGAAAATAGTAGATACTGCAGGAATAAGGAGAAAGAAAAATGTAAAATATGGGACTGAATTTTTTGGTATTAATAGAGCTTTTAAATCTATTGATAGAAGTGATGTTTGTTTATTAGTAATAGATGCCATTGATGGGGTTACTGATCAAGATCAAAAGTTGGCTGGCCGCATAGAAGAGCAAGGAAGAGCTTGTGTAATTGTAGTCAATAAATGGGATCTTGTAGAAAAAAATAGTTCTACAATCTATCAAGTAGAAAAAGAACTTAGATCAAAATTATATTTCTTACATTGGTCAAAAATGATTTTTATTTCAGCTTTAACTGGACAAAGAGTGGAGAATATTTTTGAGCATGCTCTTAATGCTGTTACTCAGCATAGAAGAAGAGTTACCACATCTGTAGTTAATGAAGTTCTTAAGGAATCTTTAGGGTGGAAAAGCCCGCCAACAAAAAGAAGTGGCAAGCAAGGAAGACTATATTATGGTACTCAAGTTAAGAATCGGCCTCCCACCTTTACTCTTTTTGTGAATGACCCTAAATTATTTGGAATAACATATAGAAGATATATAGAAAAACAAATTAGAAGCAATTTAGGTTTTGAGGGTTCCCCCATAATATTACTATGGAGAGGAAAGCAGCAAAGGGCCTTAGATAAAGAGATATCAAGAAAAAACATTGAAATAATTCAAAAAGATTAATGAATATAATTACTAAATTTTCTATTGGTCAATATGTAGATGGGAATAAAAGTTGGTTAAGAATTATTGATAGTAGATTAAAAATAATTGCATTATTTATATTTCTCATTACACCAATTTGGGCAGGTCCTTTTTGGAGATTAAGTTTAGTTGTTTGCTTATTATTAATTACTTTTTTAAGTTTATTACCCGCAAGAGTGTGGTGGCGCTCAGTTGTTCTTTTGTCAATCTTATCATTGTTAGTTGGATTCTTATCATTACTAGCTTCTTCTGATATTCACTCACTTGAAAGCTCTTTGAGAGATCCAAATGAATTGAAAGTAATTGTGGCAAGTTATGAAAATTGGAATATTCTAGAAATACCTTCTAAGAAAATAGGTTTCATAAGTTTTGGTTCATATACATTATCTAAAAAAGCGTTTGAATTAGGAATAAAAACCTCAACTTTAATATTTACTGTAATCCATAGTGTTAATTTGATGCTTTTAACGACATCTCAAGAAAATATAGTTTGGGCGTTAAGTTGGTTTATGCATCCTTTTAGGAAAATAGGATTGCCTCTTGATAAGTGGCTTTTTCAATTATTAATAGCTCTTCGTTTTATTCCTTTAGTTCAGGAAGAATTCCAAAATTTAATCAAATCAGTTTCTGTAAGATCAATAAATGTTCGAAACTTAGGCCTAAAGAAATCTTTTAATGTCTTAATAACATTAGTTGAAAGGCTATTTTTAAATATATTCTTAAGGATTGAACAAGGATCAGATGCATTACTTTCTAAGAAAAAAATTCTTATTAAAACTAATAGATTTAGAACTTTTCAAAAAGTAACGGTTCTTACTTTTTTTGTAAATACATTATCGATATGTTTTATTTGCATAGCAATTTTTCTTAGAAAACTGTATGGTGCATTATAAATAACATAATATTAAAGTTTGAGTTCAGAGCGTTATTTAAACCATCCAACATTTGGAATGTTGTATCAAGTCTCTCCTGGTAATGATGGAAGAGATATTTATACTACTTTGTATGCGCAACAAATGTTTTTTCTTGTCGAAATTAAACAGAGAGAGATTTTTTTTGAAGTTATACCTTATTTAGATGCTCGTAATCAATCCGAATTAAATTTACAAAAATCTAGAAGAAAAGGGTCAGATGATTTATCTAAATGGGAAAACTTATTCACACAAACTTTTTTATAAAATGTGAACATTTCTAATTACTTAAAAATTAAGAATTTAATCCCATCAACAGTAAATTTACTTGCCGTGAGTAAGGGCTTTAAAATTCAAGAAATTCAAATAATTAATAATCTAGGACAAAATGATTTTGGCGAGAGTAAATTTCAAGAAGGATTTCAGAAGCAATTAATTTTAAAAGACCTTGAAGAGATAAATTGGCATTTTATTGGAAGAATACAGAGTAATAAAATTCGAAAGATAGTTCAGAATTTTAAATATATACATTCAGTTGATTCTTATGAGAAATTAGAAAAGATTTCTAATGTTTCACTTGAAGAAATGAAAAATCCATCAATAATGTTGCAAGTTAAGTTAAGTAAGGACCCAAACAAAGCAGGTTTTGACCCTAAATTATTAATAGACAAATGGCTAGAAATTAAAGAATTTAAAAATGTCAGTATAACTGGTTTAATGACTATCAATCCCAAAGGATTGAGTTCTCACGAAAATACAGCGTTATTTAAAAAATGCCGATCCCTAGCAGATTCACTAAAACTTCCTGATTGTTCAATGGGAATGTCAGAAGATTGGGAGGAAGCTATTGATTCTGGAGCTACTTGGATAAGATTAGGATCAATAATCTTTGGGAATAGGATAAAATAGTTAGCAATTAATTATTTTTTTATAAAAATCTTGTTTATAAGCTTGCAGTAAAGTATAAGTAACGTTATTTAAGTATAGGTAGTTTATTCATTCAAACAAAAATGGATCTATTACTTAGGGTTTTAGACCTTAGTAATTAATTTTAAGAGGATTTAAACGTGTCACTTATTTCGCGATTAAAGGCAGTTGTTGCAGGTGATGAGTATCTTGATGATGACTTTGATGAGTTTGATTATTCATCAGAGGATGAATTTAATGAAATAAATGATTTCAAACAGAATCAAAGGAATTCAAATGCCCTTGCGAGTTCAAATCCTTTTGAATTCATGAATAAACACAGATCCTCAAAGGTTGTTGGCATGCCGGGAATCTCAAATTCTTCTTCAGATTTAAGTTTGATGGAGCCAAGAAGTTTTGATGAGATGCCACAAGCTATTCAAGCATTAAGAGAGAGAAAAACAGTAATTCTTAACTTAACTATGATGGACCCTGATCAAGCTCAAAGAGCAGTTGATTTTGTTGCCGGAGGAACATATGCTATTGATGGTCACCAAGAGAGAATAGGAGAAAGTATTTTTCTTTTTGCCCCAAGTTGTGTAAATGTCACAAGTTCTTTCCCAGATGAGGTTTCTCCTTCTAATGTTCCAATAAGAAATACCTCGCAATATGGTTTGGAAAACAATACAAC
Organism: Prochlorococcus sp. AG-436-O11; assembly: GCA_003212535.1. Taxonomy (GTDB): domain Bacteria; phylum Cyanobacteriota; class Cyanobacteriia; order PCC-6307; family Cyanobiaceae; genus Prochlorococcus_A. Next base: position 7,771 of record QCPO01000010.1, on the reverse strand, counting down.
TCCACCACCAGCTTGGGGAAAGTCTAAATTAAGTGCCTATTCATAATGAATCTGTGACTATTAAAATTGCAGTTATTGGTTTTGGAAATATTGCAAAGGCTATAATAACCCCACTACTAGATAAAAAATTAATAAAACCAGAAGATATTTATTGCTTAGTAAATTCCCAAGCAAGTTTAGAGAATATAAAAAGAAATTTTAAATATGATGTAAATATTTTTCAGGCAAATTCTACAGATTCTAATTTAATTTGGGACTGCCCAGTAAAACTTCTCTCAGTAAAACCACAGCAGCTTAAAGAAATCACTGAGTTAGATAATCATAAAATAAATGAAAATTTATTAGTTTCAATTTTAGCTGGAGTTTCTCTTGATAAGCTTATTCAAAAATTTCCAAATCATAGATGTGTAAGAGTAGTTACAAATATTCCAATAACTGTTGGAAAAGGTTTAACTGGAATTAGTTGGGGTGAAGATATTTCAGAAGATCAGAAACAATTTACAAAACAATTATTTAAAAATTCTAGTAAGATTTACGAATTTAAGGAAGATTACCTTGATACATTTCTAGCTTTAACGTCATCGGGACCTGCAATTATTTCTTTAATTATTGAAGCCTTAAGCGATGGAGGATTAAGTGGTGGATTACAAAAAAGACTTTCAGAAGAGCTTGTTATTGAGATGATCTTAGGAACTATTAGTTTAATAAAGGAGAATAATTTAACCACAGCCGATCTTAGAAATATGGTAACTTCCCCAGGAGGAACAACTATTTCTGCCTTGAGAGTTTTAGAAGAAAAGAGTTTAAGGTCAGTATTAATTGAATCAATAGTTTCTGCTAGTAATCGTAGTAGAGAATTTCGTTAATTTTTGAAAGAATTCTTTAACTCTATATAAATTTTTTCAATTGCATCGATATTTTTTTTAATTGTATATTTCTCTTTTACACGATCTCTAGCTTTTTCTCCTAGAGCTTTTGTAAATGTAGGGTGCTCGACCAAAATCGGAATTATCGTTTTTAGTTGAGTGCTTACATTATCAGTTGAGATTACTATACCTGCACCATTCTCTAAAACTTCACCGTCAGCTCCAGCATCTGTGGCTACACAAGCAGTACCAGTAGACATCGCTTCCAAAAGTGATAAAGATAAACCCTCGACTAAACTTGGCAAGAAAAATACTTCTGCTATCTGCATTATCGCAACTCTAGTTTCTAAATCCATTTCGGCACCCCACCAAATTAATTTATCTTCACGTAGGTTAGAAAAACTGTTTTCCAGAGTTGGCTTCATTGGTCCATCTCCAACAATAACTAATTTGCAATTATAGGTTTTTGTTTTCCTCCAAGATCTTAAAAGTGCTTCGATATTTTTTTCATTGGCAATTCTGCCCATATACAAAAAGATTCTTCCATCTCCAAGTTTGTTTCTCACTGCATCATGTTTTTTATTTTTTTCGTTCAAAGGTTTCCAAATGTTTTCATCAACACCATTTGGAATAACTAGTTGTTTTTCTTTATCAACTCCTAATTTTGCAAGGACTTTTTTCTGAGGTTCTGAAAAAACAATTATCCTATTAAACTTGCTTAGAGATGGAGCATAAAGTTGGTAAGTCAGTTGCTGAGTACTTGCAGTTAAATTTCTATTTTTTGCATCAAATGCTGGGTGGAATGTTCCTACAAGTGGCAGATTAATTTGATTACAAAGTTCAGGAAGCCTAAAGTCTAAAGGAGATAAGGTTAAACTAGCATGTACTATATCTGGCTTTAATCTTTCTAATGAAACTTTTAATTCTTTTTCTGCTCTCGGAGAAGGTATTGTATAAACCTGAGATTTTATTAGATATGGGAGACTTACTTCCGGATCATTGGCAAGGAATAATGGGTTTGATGCATTTGAATTAGTTGGATTATCAAAATGAATAAAACTGACTTTATGCCCTCTTTCCTTTAATTCCTTAGTGGTTGAATTCCCATAACTTACATTCCCACAAAAAGGAGATTTTTTACCTAACCAGGCAACATGAACCACATTAATATGCTGAACTATTTCTTAAGCTAACAGTCCATGTTCCAAAAACGTAATTTTAAAATTTATTAATAGTATAAGAAGATATTAAAAATATAATTCTCTCATCATTTTTAGTGAAGATAGTTCTTTGTTTAATTGAGCAGAGATCCAAGTTTCAATAATGAATAATATTTTAAGCCAAACTTTTTTAGGTCCTAATAATTCTCCATTTGATTTTATTGGTAATTCTGGAAAAAGAAGTCTCTGTAATAGAGCTACTTCTGATGCATTTATTTTTTGTATACTTTGCGAGTCTCCAATAGTTGAGAACCCCTCATTTGGCAAAAAATAACACTCCCATTCCCAGTTTCCTAAAGGAGGAATAATAGGTGAGCCTGTTTTACAACAATGATGTACAGGTAAATTAATCCCTCCGATTGCTAATAAATGGATTAGCGATTGAATACTCATTGAGAGCATTTTAATGTCTTCTTCTTTTGATACTTCGTATAAATAAATTCTATCCAAGTGTGCAAGAACGCAAGATAAATAATTTTGTTGTTTATCATTATTACCTACTAATAAGAATGTTAGTTCAGTTATTGCTTGAGCAGCTGCAAGACTTTCGATATTTTTTCCTAGACCACTATAGCTTTTAATAATTTTAATTTGACGCACTGATTTAAGATTTCTTTTACCGAAAACCTGCATACTCAAATAGGTTAATGGAGAAGCTGAGGCAAGACTACTTTTTGGTCTCCTTGCACCAGGAGCGGCTAGTCTAATAATACCTAAATCATCTGTAAGAATAGTTATTAATCTATCATTTTCGCCCAATGGACTTGCTTTAATACAAAGACCTTCTAACCTACTTTCTCTTGTCATTTAAATAGTTCTTAATTCTTCAAAAATCTCGCTAAAATTTGAAGTCCCTACGTAATTAATACCTGAATCAAATAAATCAATAACTTGAGTAAGTTTTTTAATTCCTCCTACAATCTTGATAAGGGTTTGTTTGCTTATTATTTTTAATATCTCTTCGACATCTAGCGCTGAAATAGGAGAGCCAAAACCATCTCCGAATTGAAAGCTTGTTATTCCTAATTCTAGGGATATTTCTATCGCTTTTACAAAAAGTTCTTTTTCTAATTTTGACTTATTAATGATAAGAGTTACAGGGATTTCAGAGCTCTTTATTTTTTCAATTTCAAGAGCAAAAGTATCTATATTTTTTTTTGATAAATTAATGAAGTTAGGCATATACTCTATTCCGTTTGCTCCTTTATCTTTTGCAAAACCAACAAATTCGTCAATAAAAGAAATAGGCAAATCTGCGAATGGATATGAAATTAGTGCGTTTATATTTACACTATAGTTATTCATAGCATTTCTTAAATGGCTAAGATAATTAAGTGAGGTAGAGATATTTTTAATATTGTATTTTTTAATTAGATCGCAGTTTGAGATGAAACCATCCCATTTTAAATAGGGATTAATAATAATTGCATGTATCTTCTCATTTAATTCATATTTAATATTTGACATTTTAAAGATTATTTAGCCTGAATTAATCCATACCCACCATGGTTTCTCTTATAAATAACTTGAAGTTCATTATTTTTTTTATTGCGAAAAAAATAAAAATTATGATCAATTAAATCTAATTGTTTAAGTGCTTCTTCTGGTGAAATTGGATTCATTTTAAAGTATTTATTTTTAATAAAAGGTTCAGGCAAAATTGCTTTATTTCCTTCTTGGAAGAAATCTTCAACTAAAGAATTAGCTTCCTTAGTTTCATTTAGGTAGGAGTCTTTAGTCTTTAAAGAATTATTGTTTATTGCTTTATTATTTCTTTCTTTATATTTACGTAATTTTCTACAAAGCTTATTTGAAACCAAATCAATACTTGTGTAGAGATTTTCAGTTTTTTCTTCTGCTCTTATGACTGTACCATTAGCAAAAATGGTAACTTCTGCTGTTTGGAAAGGGATTTTAGGATTTTTTTCTATTGATAAATGAATATTTGCTTCTTTAACGATATCCTTATAGTGATTAGTTGCTTTTTCTATCTTTGCTTCAGTATATTCTTTTAAAGCTCCTGTAAGTTGAAGATTTCTACCATGGATTAAAATTTTCATAACAAATCTAAAAATATTTCTTACTTCCTAAATCTACTTAAATATGATTAATAGAACAGCAATAATTAAACAACCTGATAAAATTTCCTTTTTTAATGACGTTTATAAATTACAAAATGAATATCAAGAAGCTTTAATTTCAGGTAAATTAAATTCAGATTTTATTTGGATAGGAGAACATCAACTTTGTTACACATTGGGTAGAGGTTCTAACTATTATAATTTGCTATTCTCATTAAATGATAATAAATATGATGTTTTTAAAATTAATAGAGGAGGAGAGGTAACATGCCATATGCCTGGACAATTAGTGATTTATTTGGTTTTAGATTTGAGAAATTTTAACAAGGATTTAAATTGGTATTTAAGAAAGATTGAAAAAACTATTATAAAAATTATTGGGAGTTTTAATATTAATTGTAATACTAAAAAAGGGTTAACTGGAGTTTGGACAGGGAATAAGAAAATTGCTTCAATTGGTATTGGATGCAAAAGATGGGTAACAATAAATGGATTCTCTATTAATGTTGATTGCGAATTAGATAATTTTAATAATATTATTCCTTGCGGGATTAAAGATTGTCTTATGGCAAATATGTCTGATTACAATAAAAACATAACTATTGAAAAAGTTAAGAAAATTGTTAAAAAAATCATTAAGGAGGAATTTAATTTTAATTTTGTACCAAAATAGAAAATAAAAAAACTTTTAAAAAGGTTTAAATATGAATGATTTAGCATATTGGCGTGGAGACAAATTTCTTTCTAGAAATGATAAATTTACTAGTAATAGAAATGACATAGAGAACCTTATTCATGTAGACCAAATATGGGAATACTTAAAATTCAAATGTGGGAATATTTTAGCTGTCAGTGATTTAAGAGGAAAAAATAAAGAAAAATTTTCTTATAATGAATTGGCGGATTTAATAACAAAAGTCTCTAAATCTTTTAGGAATTATGGTGTAGTTAAAGGGGATGTCGTTACTTTAATCTCTGAAAATTCGCCAAGATGGTTAATAGCTGATCAAGGTTTAATGCGGTTAGGTGCTATAAATGCTGTAAGAGGTATTAATTCACCATCAGTTGAATTGGACTATATTATTGAACACTCTAATTCAGTTGGCCTAATAGTACAATCCAAGGAGACTTGGTTGAAGTTAAACGAAAAAGAAAAATTAGAAAAAAAACTTAAATTTATAATTAATCTAGAAGATGAGGAATTTGAAAATTTAATTAGTTGGAGTCAATTTATTAAGGGAGGAGAAAAAGTACATTCTCAAAATAATGTTTTTGAAAAAGATAATTTACAAATTAATGATGTTGCCACAATCCTCTATACATCTGGAACGACAGGTAAACCAAAAGGAGTACCTTTGACGCATGCAAATTTGCTACATCAAATAATAAATCTAGCCTACATTGCTGATCCAAAGCCGGGTACTTCTGTCTTAAGTGTATTGCCTATTTGGCATTCTTATGAAAGAAGTGCAGAATATTTCTTCTTTTCATGCGGTTGTACTCAATATTATACGATTCCAAAATTTTTGAAAGACGATATTAAACAAATAAAGCCTGTTGTAATGGCAACTGTACCAAGATTATGGGAGGCAATACATGACGGTTTTTTTCAGGCTTTAAAAAAAATGCCATCTAATAAACAGAGACTTTTGAAGTTTTTGATAAAGAATAGTTCTTCTTTTAAAAAGAATCTTAGAAAGATAAAAAATTTAGATATTAATCAAATTAGTTTAATTGCTAAAATACCCTTATTAGGTTCTTGTTTTGTCAGATTCCCTTTTCATAAATTGGCTACTATTTTTTTATGGCCAAGTATCCTTAGACAATTATGTGGTGAGAAACTTAAATTTCCAATTAATGGAGGAGGTGCTCTTCCAGAACATGTGGATTTGTTTTTTGAATCTCTAGGTATAGATGTTTTGGTGGGGTATGGATTAACAGAAACAAGTCCAGTATTAACTTGCAGAAGAAGAGAATTGAATGTTAGGGGATCTTCTGGTCAGCCTTTGAAATTTACAGAAATTAAAATAGTCAATGAAGATAAAACAAAGATTTTGAATTTTAGAGAAATAGGCAAAATTCTTGTTAAAGGACCTCAAGTGATGAAAGGTTATTTAAATAATGAGTTAGCTACAAAAGATGTTTTATCCAAAGATGGTTGGTTTGATACTGGCGATTTAGGTTTTCTAATACCTAATGGATCTCTATTCATAACAGGAAGAGCCAAAGATACAATCGTTCTTTCCAGTGGAGAAAATATAGAGCCTAATCCTTTAGAAACTGAAATTCTTAGTTCTGAATTTATTAATCAGATTCAATTGGTCGGCCAAGATAAAAAATGTTTAACTGCTCTTGTTGTTCCCAATATTGAATTCGTAGAAAGTAAATTCTTAGAGAAAGATTTCTCAAAATTAAATTTAAATAAAAATGTTGGTTCATTTTTTAAATCGCAAATCAATAATTTGCTTAAAAACAGATTAGGCTCAAGATCTGAGGAACAAATTTTAGATTGTTATTTTGTGGATGCTTTCACTTTGGAAAATGGGTTATTAACTCAAACTCTTAAGCAGAAAAGAAAAGAAATAGAAAAACTATATTCATCACAAATAGAAAGTATGTATGAAAAACAAATTAAAAAAGAAAATCTCATTTGAATTATCTATATTAAAAATGTAATTTAATTTTTTATGGAAACAAAAAACTCAATATCTATTAAACGTTCAATAGCTATAAAAGCTATAGTTACCCCAACTTGGAAAGAAGATGCTGAAAAGGAATTAAGTAGAGCAATTTCTAACATTGATCAACAATTATCACAATTAGAACAAGAGGGTCAGCAAATATCTAATAACATTAGATCCCAATCAGTAAACCCTTTAGATCCTCGGGTTCAAGAACAAGTTAGTCAAGTGCAGCAACAAGTCGCAGCCAAAAGGAATGAAATTGAAGAGCAAAAAAGAAATCTACTTCAACAACAGAGCCAAGTTCGTGAATTAAAAATGGATGAAATTGTTGATCAAGGGCAAGTAGATAGCTTCTGTGATGTCTCTGTTGGAGATAATCTTATTGAAAAGATGCAAGTCTCAATAACAGTGAAAGATGGAATTATTCAATCTATAGATAATAACTAAATAAAATTATCCTTTTTAAAACAAAATTTTTATAAAAAGGTTTTAATTGCTGCCTATCAAAAATATTACTTTCTTTAGTTTGAAGAGTTCCCAGCGTGATCATGATTTCGTATAATAAGTTCAAGAGTTTAAAGGGTCCCTAACCATTAAGACTGTAGACAGTTTGGTAGATAATCCCTAAAAACCAATGTAATAACAATTTTCTTATGTCTCACGAAATATTCATGCCTGCGTTGAGTTCTACTATGACAGAAGGCAAGATTGTGGAATGGTTGAAAAATCCTGGAGATAAAGTTGAAAGAGGAGAATCTGTCTTGGTAGTGGAATCGGATAAGGCAGATATGGATGTGGAATCTTTTCAGGATGGATATCTTGCGGCAGTTTTAATGCCTGCTGGTAGTACTGCACCAGTAGGTGAAACTATAGGGATTATTGTGGAAAACGAGAATGATATAGCTTCAGTTCAAGAACAA
>QCPO01000009.1 GCA_003212535.1 Prochlorococcus sp. AG-436-O11 | reverse complement strand
ATTCTTCCCACCGAGTTGAACCCCTTGAAATCGAATTATGGAAAAGCAATAAGTTATACCCTGAAAAGGAACTAATAATTTTCATGCCAGGACTTGGAGGAGATATAAATAATTTCAAATGGATTGGTAGAGAACTTAGTAAGAGGGGTTGGCCGATAGTTTTTATAGATCATTCAGGCAGTAATTCAGATGCTTTTACAGAAGTTATTGAAGGTAAAGAAGCAATGCCTGGAAGTGCTGATGTTTTCTTATATAGGATAAAAGACTTAAATTCCGTATTAAAAGCTCATAGTAATGGAAGTTTTGGATTAGATAATGATTCTTATATCTTGATGGGACATTCACTTGGGGCATTCATAGCACTTTTATATGAGGGAAATCAACCAATAAATGGGCTCGAGAATAGATGTGATATTTCATTAACTGATTTTGCTGTGACAAATTTATCAAAATTACTACAATGTCAATTAAGCGAAATCCCATTCCCTAAAAAAATTAATGCTAAAAAAGCAAATGCAATAATAGGGTTTAATACATTCGGCAGCCTAATATGGCCAAAAGAAGAAAGCTCAGGTATTGATATTCCAATTCTTCTTATAGGAGGCACCTATGATCTTATTACTCCTTTAATAAGCGAACAATTTAAATTATTTTTATCTACAAAAAATTCACTTAATAGATTTCTAATTATAGAAGGAGCTAGTCATTTTTCTCCAATAAGAATAGAAAATAGTTTTACAGGCAGTGATGACTTGTTCAAAATAAGTGAACCTTTTATTGGTTCAAATCCAATATTAGTTCAAGATTTATCATTAAAAATAATAATTGAATTTATGAATAATATTAAAAAGAGAGAAGGCCTCAAAATAATTGCAAATCAGAGAGAAACCAATCTTGATTTTCACGTTCTAGATAGAAACATTGTAAGTGAAATTTCCAAAAATTAATAATCAATTCTAGGATCTAATAAAGCAATAACAATATCAACAAATAGATTTAGAGAAACTATCAATAAAGAAGTAATAATAACTATTCCTTGAACCAAAGTATAATCCCTTTGAGAAATAGCTTCATGTAACCTTAAAGCAATCCCAGGCCATGAAAAAGTAACTTCAAACAAAAGAGCTCCACCTGCTAATGAAGCAATTGTCAAACCTGAAATAGTAACTATTGGCAAAAGTGCATTAGGTAATGCATGATTTAGAATAATATTTCTTTTCGAAATACCTCTACAAATAGCAGCATTTACATAATCGCTTTTCAATGACTTATCTAAATTTATTCTTAAAGATCTACTAAATATCCCGCTTAAAAGAAACCCTAAAGTTAAGGAAGGAAGTGCAAGATGATAAAGACTGTCTCTAAAAGCAATCATATTATTAGAAAGAAGACTATCTAAGACTAAAAAGCCTGTTATTTGAGGTTGTTGTAGAAAGATTGGGAATCTACCTCCTATTGGGAAAATATTAAAATATACAGAAAATATCAATTGAATTATCATAGCTCCCCAAAAAGGAGGAATAGCATATGTAGCTATACCAACTATTCTCACAATATAATCTCCTTTTTTACCTTTATTCCTTAACCCCAGATAACCTAAAGGGAAACCTATGATAATTGCACTGAAAATGGAAAAGAAGCATAGTTCTAGACTTGCAGGCAAAGACCTAAAAATAATATTTAATACTGGTTCCTCTGTACTTAACGATATCCCAAAATTGAAGTGCAAAATATTATTAATGTAATTAAGGTATTGATCTAGAAGAGATTCATTTAAACCTAATTTATATCTAAGAATTTCTCTTGACGCTTCATCAGCTCCAGAACCTAGGATTGCATCAACTGGATCCCCAGGTGCAACTCTTAATAAAATAAAAACCAATGTAGATATTATCCATAACATTATTGGTATTAAAGAAAGCTTTAATAAAGAATAATCAAAAAGTTTTTTTAGATCTCTACTCATTTATTAATTTGAGATCACTTAATGAGATGATTCCTGCGCCATTAAAAATAGGTTTTGAAATATTATTTTGAGACCATGCTTTTTGAGAGGATACCCATATAGGAATATATGGGATTGACTCCGAGGCTAGTTTTTCAATTTCAAAAAGTTTATCTAATCTCTTATCACCTTTTAAACTCTCGCTCTCTAGAAATAAACCTTCTACTATATTTGACCCCCAAAAACTACCACTGGAAACTGATTCACCTTTTTTACATTCGTCGTTATCTAATATTATACTGCAACTTAAAAGTGGTGATAGATAGGCCTCTGGATCGGAATAAGCTCCTGTCCAGTCAAGAATGACTGCTGTGTAAATTCCTAAACTTAGATTTTTATAAATTGTAGTGGACTCAACTCCATTGAGTTTTATTTCAATACAATCATTCAAAACACTTTTTATCTCTTCTTGCCATGTAAGAGCAATAAGTTTATCAGCGGGTACATTCGATCTATAAGTCAGGGGGATCTCTAGTATATTTCCTTTGCAATAACCTTCTTCCCTAAGTAAATTCTTCGCTTCTAAATAATCATATTTTGGCCACAAAGTTTGATTCCCTTTGTTAAAAATTGGAGGGACTATAGATCTTGATGGTTTTCTTAATCCATAGCTTACTTTTTCACTAATTAATTTTCTATTAAGACTTTTTGCTAAAGCTAGCCTTACATTAAGATTATTTAATGGAAAAATATTTGTCCTAAGACTTATAAAACTTATTTCATTGGATGGACTATTACCCTCTTTAATCCTTTTATTTTTACTCAAAGACTTTAAACTATTTCTTTGACTGTCATCAATAGAATTTGATAAAAGAACGTCAATTTGTTTACTTTTTAAAGCTCCAAAAAGAGAAGAGGAATTGGAATAGCCCACAAAATTAACACCTTTATTGCTAGCTATCTCACCCCAATAATTCAAATTTGTATCAATTACTTGGATTTCATTAGAAAAACTACTCAAGACATATTTGCCAGTACCAACAAATTTTTGATTTAAAAATTTATTAGCATATTCTTTATAAAAAGTTGGAGAAATGGGTGTTAGATTTACAGAAGTAAGTAAACCATTCAAAGAACTTGATGGTTTGTTTAGATTAATTATTACCTTATATTCTCTTGGCGTTTCTATTGATTTAATTTTATCTCCCAAAATATAATTCATAGTGCCAATTCTTTTGAATCTATCAAAAGTAAACTTAACTGCATTTGAGTTAAAAGAAGTTCCATCATGAAAAAGAACATTTCTTCTCAAATTTATAATTATTTGAAGCCCATCATTAGAAAAAATTGGCATTTCTGATGCTAATTTAGGAATCAATTCTCCATTAGTATTTAATTCATATAATGTATCCCCAAGAGAACTTATTAATTGTTTTGCCTTAAGAGTATTTGCTCTAGCTGGATCTAAAGATTCTATTTTTCCAGAACTTGCAACTATGATTCTTTGAGATATTTTTTTAGATCCGCAAGAATACTGTAAGAAGGAAATAAAAAAAATTAATATAGGCAATAGAAATTTATTTTGCATTTTATTTTAAATTATTGTATTAAATTATTCAGAGAATTGATTAGAGCAAAAGATTTGTAAGGTTATTAGACTCATATCTAAGGCAAATGGTTTTTTTGCCTCAGAAGCAAAAGGCCAATCTCTTATCCAACAAATTTTTGTGTCTGGATTAATTCCTATTACTTGAAATGTTTTTTGACTATTTTTAATCTTTACGCATGCTCCTTTATAAAGGGTTTCATAATTAATCTTAGAACTATTTTCTTTTTTGCTTTTTATTAATTTTGAATCTTTCACTATGGCTATAAAATTTAAAGACTTACTTTCTTCGGTTTAACAAGCTATAAAGAAATATGCAAATTATTTTTTCAAATACAACTTAATTGACTAGCAATAATTTCAACTTCATTAAGAGCATTTATTTCCTCCTTTGATTTCTCGAAACTCCCATTGCTTACTTCATGAGTAATGACAACAATTTCTGCTTTGTCTGCACTTGCATCAAGTTGAACAATTGATTCAATTGAAACATCATTAATACCAAAGACATCTCCAATCTTACCTATGACCCCAGGGCTATCTATACAAATAATTCTAAGGTAATTTTTTTTTGTTATTTGAGAAGAATCAATAATATGGCAATTCCTCCAAAAATTAAATGATAATAGTGGATCGATAGAAGCATTATTTTTCATAGTATTAGCATGTAGGCTTAATATGTCAGAGACTACTGATGCAGCTGTTGGCCCACTCCCAGCTCCAGGGCCATACAACATTATTTCTCCTAGTGGATGGGCCTCTATCAACAAGGCATTGTTTACACCTTCAACAGTTGCTAAAGGGTGCGATTTAGAAATTAAAGAAGGGCCTACCCATATATTTAAAGCAAGAGAATCATTTTTATTAATATGATTTCTTTCGGAAAGAGCTAAAAGTTTTATTTCAAATCCTAATTTATTTGCATATTCAATATCTTTAAGATTAATTTGACTAATACCCTCTGTACTTATGGAGTCTCTATTAATTTTCCCTCCAAATGCAAGTTCACTAAGAATTGAAATCTTATCTGCAGCATCATGCCCTTCAACATCTGCAGTTGGATCAAATTCTGCATAGCCAAGGTTTTGTGCCAATTCTAATGTTTTCTTATAATCAGCTTTTTCATTTGTCATTTTTGAAAGAATGAAATTTGTTGTACCATTTATTATCCCAATCATTTTTTTTATATGGTTGCTCTTTAGAGATCTTTTTAAAGGTTCAATTATTGGAATCCCTCCGCAAACTGCCGCTTCTGATAAAACATAAACTCCTTGTTTAGCCGCAGTCTCATATATTTCGCTACCATATCTTGCTATTACAGCCTTATTAGCAGTAACAACAGATTTACCTGCTTTTAGAGATTTCATAATAATATCTTTAGCTATTTCAATACCTCCCATTACTTCAACAATTACATCAATAGAAGGATCATTAATTAATATATTTGGATCATCTATTAACAAATTATTTTCGAAGTTAATTTCCCTTTTTTTATTAACATCGTTTACTACTATTTTTGCGATTTCAATTTCTTTTAAAATTGGATGTAAATCAACTTCTGATCTTAATATTTTATAAATTCCTGTTCCAACAGTTCCAAAACCAACAATCCCAATCTTACATTTTCCCATTTTTTAATCTCTTATTGTTATCAATTCAATTTTATATTATTAGACCTACAAAAATTCATTTGCCTGAGACTGCATTTTTAAGAGTATATTTAAAAATCCATTTGATCTTGAAGGAGTTAAGCTTGCTTTTAAACCAGTTTCTTCTATGAATTTCTTGTTTACCTTAACGACTTCTTTTGGTGTCAATTCATTTAATCCATTTATAAGAAATGCTAACAAACCCTTTGTTATTAAGGCATCAGAATATCCTTCCCAATAAAGTTTACCTCCATGAATACTTGCTTTAACAAAAACTTCAGAAACGCATCCCTTAACTTTATTTTCAGGAACAAGAATATTAAGATCTGGTTCTTTTAACATTTTACCCAACCATAAAATGTACTCGTATTTTCTTTTAGGATCTTCTGAATTCTTCAGTTTAGAAACTAACTTTGATAAATTACTATAATTTTCTTGATTTTCCATCTTTCCAAATCTAAAAATAATTACTAATGAAGTATTTTATTATACTAATATTTCTTTTTCAGTAATGATCCCTGATAAGGGTATATCCCAATCAGCTCTAGTTAATGAAATCGTACTTACACAATTTGATGTTAACAATCCAATACATGGTATATTTCTCCAATTTTTATCTCCTCTTAATTTATCGTAGTAACCTCCTCCATAGCCTAATCTGATTAAGTTTTTATCTACCGAAAGGCATGGAATAAAAATCAAACTAATCTGATTAAAACTTAATTGATTTGAATTAAAAGGACTTAGTATTCCCTCAGAATCTTTATAAAGAGGTTTATCATCCCATGGATAAAATGATAATCTCTTATTTTCTTCACATTTTGGTAAAGCTAAAGAAAAGTCTTCCTTAAGACTTCTTATATCAACTTCATTTTTTAAAGGCCAATATATTCCGATATGATTATTTTTTATTAAGTTCTTAAAAAACAACTCAACATATATTTTTACATTATTTTCTACATTTCTTCTATCAGTTAATGTGCTCTCATCTCTTAGTTTTCTAAACATATTCCTTTCTAAATTCTTTTTTTCCGAAATATTCATAATTAATATTTAAGTAAAACATTCTTCATTAAGCTTTGTGAGGGCTATCGCTAATGCATCTGCAGAGTCATCAGGTTTTGGAGGTTTATTTAGTTTCAAGTCATACATAACTGCCTCGAGAACTTCTTTCTTAGATGCCTTACCTGATCCTGCAATTGTTAGCTTTATATGAGCAGGAGCATATTCACTAACTTGAATATTTTTTGAGGCTAATACCATCATAATTACACCTCTAGCTTGAACGACACTAATAGTTGTACTAGATCTATAAAAGAAGAATTTCTCGACTGCTGCAATATTAGGACTCCAATGTTCTATCAATTCGTTAAGATCATTGAATATTTCATAAAGTCTATTACCTTCTTTTTTGTCTTTATTCGTCTCAATTACACCACAATCTAGCAATATCTTTTTTTCATCTTGTATGTCAATAATTCCATATCCAACTCTTGCTAATCCAGGGTCAATCCCAATTATTCTCACAGTAACTAAGCTTCAGAAGCTAACTGGAATTTTGAAAGATTATCTTTTTCGTCTAAATCAAACACGTTACAAAATGCTTGAATAACTCTTTCACCTGAGTCAACTTGTTCTAAAGGATCTTTTCTTAACCTATGTCTTAAGGAACAAGTAATTACCCTAGCAATATCTTCTTCTTGCACTTCAGTTCTGCCCTCAAAGGCTGCGATTGCCCTTGCAGATCTATTAGTAACAATATCCCCACGTAAACCATCAACGTCCAGCTCTCCACAAATTGAAGAAATATTTAATCTAAGATCGTCATCCATTTGAACTGAATTTAATATTTCCTGAGCTTTAATAACCTTTTGCTGAAGCTCATCCTGTTGCTTCTCTACGCTTATTGAAAAATCATCAGGATTATCATCAAAAGATGTTCTCTGATCTACTACCTTAACTCTTAATTGTGCATCTCTTACTGTCTTTACCTCCACACTCATTCCAAATCTGTCTAGTAATTGCGGTCTTAATTCCCCTTCTTCAGGATTACCAGAACCAATTAAAACGAATCTAGCTGGATGTCTAACTGAGACACCTTCTCTTTCAACGGTATTCCACCCTGAGGCGGCTGAGTCTAAGAGTACGTCAACCAAATGATCATCAAGTAAATTTACTTCATCAACATATAATAATCCTCTATTAGCTTTTGCTAGCAACCCTGGTTCAAAAGCTTTAACTCCCTCGCTTAAAGCTTTTTCTATATCAATAGTTCCGCATAGTCTGTCTTCAGTAGCACCCAAAGGCAAATCAACCATTGGTACCTGTTTTTGATCACTCTCTAGACTTTCTCCCTGAAGAACTTTTTCTAATACTTCTCTACTTTGCAAATCAGGATCAACCATGGAACTATTATATGGATCGTCTTTAACAACATCTATTGCTGGCAACAAATCAGCTAAAGCTCTAATTGTGGTTGACTTACCAGTTCCCCTATCTCCCATTATCATTACACCTCCAATTCTTGGATCAATAACATTTAATAAGAGAGCTAATTTCATTTCTTCCTGACCAATTACCGCCGTAAAAGGAAAAACTCTTCTTTTCTTTGTTCTATTCACAGTTTTAGTTTTCTTTAATTATCAAATGATCAATAGATGCTACTTCAGAAAATGTTTTTAGTAAATATACATATCAAATTGAAACTTCACAAAAACAGTCTTTTTAATTTATAAGCTTTTATTTATTTTTTGAATTATTCAAGAACCAATTTATTTGGTGCACAATTCCTCTCAGGATATTCATTTCATGAATTGATGTATTTGCTCTTAAAATATATTTTTTAAACTTACTTATTTTAGATCTCGATGTATGTTTCAAAAGATATCCAACCTTAATAAGCATTTCCTCTATCTCCAAAAAAGATTGATTAATTTGTTTTGATGAAGCAAGATCAAAAACTTTTAAGTCCTTATTAAAAGCTATATTAGAAGATTTATTTAATTCGTAAAGTATTATTGAAACTGAGTGAGATAAGTTTAATGAAGGATAATTCTGAGAAGAGGGTATATTATAAATCCTATGTGCCATAAGTAATTCTTCATTAGTTAAACCTCTATCTTCTCTTCCGAATAAAATTGCTAAATTATTTATCTTTTGTATAGATGATATCCATTTAGATATTTCTTCAGGTGATTGAAAATGTGAATCTTTGCTTGTCTCAATTCTCCCACAAGAAGCAAGGACCAAATCACAATCAAATATCGCCTGCTCCAGATTAGTAAAGATTTTACATTTATCAAGATACCTTTGACCTTTAAGAGCCATTTTTTTTGCTTCTAACGAGTATATATCACATTTAGGGGAAATAATTCTTAATTCATCAACCTCGAAATTTGCACATAATCTTGCAATACTACCCACATTCAAAGGTCCATTGGGTTCTACTAAAACAACTATTAAATACGAAAAATTTTTCTCCAAATTCATTCCAGACTATTTAAATACTTCAATAAATTAGACATATTTTGAGGATCTATTTCAAAACTTGGCATAGGAGGTGTAAGCCCCCCAGTTACTTGTTTAATAATCTCCCTATCATTCAAAGTTTGAGTTATTGAGTGTAAATCTGGCCCTACTAAACCTCTAGCTGTAATGCCATGACATCCAACACAATTTGTTTTAAAAAGAGCCTTTCCATCTTTTACAGATCCCTCGAGTTCAAGAGTTTTAAGGATATATTGATTCTTGTCATAATTATTTAAGTAAAAAAGAATAAATAACAACGAAACTACAACAGAAACAATTAAAACCTTTTTCCAGATCTCTATTTTTAAATTCTTTTCTGCTGCAGATGATGAAGATGTTGTCACAAAAAATATTCCCTATGTAACAATTGTGTATAAGAATTTAAAAAAATGCCAGAAAATGATTGAGCCTCTTTTATGTGGAATAGTTTTAGGATTAGTACCAATTACAATTCTAGGATTATTTGTAAGTGCTTGGAATCAATATAGAAGAGGATCTGGAATGTTAGACATAGATTAAAAAAGTTAATCTTGACTGCCCGTAATCTCTAACGTCTATAGTCTCCCATAAATTACTTTTTTTAATAACCAATTCAGGTGAGTGTTCACAAATAACTATTGAATCTTTTTTTATAAAATTACAGTTAAATATTTGATCTAAAACTAATTGATGGTAATTTGCATCGTAGGGTGGGTCTAAATAAATAAAATCAAATTTTAATTTATTTAAATCAATATTTTTAGATAATGCGTTTCTTTCATGATTTGGTTTTGTCCAAATTAAAACGTCTTTGCAAATCACATCAATATCTTGTTTTCTATTTTCGATATTTTGAAGTGACAGAATATTTTTCAAACATATTTTTGAGTTGTTTTTATTTTTTTCAATCGCAACAATTTTTTTTGCACCGTGATTATATGCCTCACAAGATATCGCTCCAGTACCACTAAACAAATCTAACCAGTTACTATTCTCTACTCTGTTTTTCAATATATTAAAGATAGCCTCCCTTACCCTTAAAGTAGTAGGCCTAGTATAAATATTTTTCGGACTTTCAAGCCTCATCCCTCCTATTAACCTTAATTTTGTTTTCATAGCTCTTCAAATTATTGAATATTCTTAAGCCACCTTCTTAAAAATTTATCTCCCGTTTTACCAGATTTTTCTGGATGAAATTGACAAGCTAATAAATTACCACTTTCAATTATTGCTGTTAATTTTTCAGAACCATAATTAACATTGGCTGCAATTATATTTAAGTCTTTAGGCACGGCATGATACGAATGTACAAAATATACCCAATTATTTAATTCACCGTCTCTTATAAGAGTATTACTTTTTGTTTGATTCAAATTGCACCAACCAACATGCGGAGATCTTTGGTCGACTATTTGAGGTATTTTCTTTATTTGCCCCTTGATTATACCCAAACCACTAAGTGTTCCTTCATCACTTGATTCAAAAAGTAGTTGAAGTCCTAAACAAATTCCTAAAAATGATTTCCCTGTACTAATCCAATTCTGAATATCAATTATTAAATCTTTATCTTTAAGGTTAATCATTGCTGGATCAAAAGCACCAACTCCAGGAAGTATTAATGCCTTGCAATGCTTTGATTGATAACTATTTTTAATTAATAAAATTTCTTCTCCGAGACTTTCTAGAGATTTTATTACAGAATGAATATTTCCCATTCCGTAATCTATAAGTCCTATTTTGTGCAAAGTTTTTTTACAAATGCTTAGATAAAGTGCTTGAAAGGGTAGCTTTTGGAACAGCACCTACAACAGTATCTACTTTTTGACCTCCTTTAAAGATCATTAAAGTTGGGATACTTCTTATTCCATATTGACTGGCAACGTTTGGATTCTCATCAGTATTTAATTTAAAAACTTTAATTTTCCCTTCAAAGTCTTTAGAAATTTCTTCTACTACTGGTGCAACCATCCTACAAGGGCCGCACCATGGAGCCCAAAAATCAACTAATACTGGGAGATTGCTTTGCAGTACTTCTTTGTCAAAAGATGCATCTGTTACGGCTGGAGCTGAAGACATAATTTAAGTATTCCTTTTAAAAAATTTAGCAGGCTATTCTTTTAAGTGATGATTTCATTACAGATAAACTAATTTAAGTAACAAATATCAAAAAAGCCCGAAAAACGGGCGATTTGGTGTGTGAGGAGTATGGGGAAATTCCCCATTTTCTTATAATAGCTCCTAAAAAGAATTTTGTTAAAAATAAGTAAGCAAGGTTTTATACATAGTTCTCTGTTTTAATAATTATTTACCCATTCCAAGTTGCTGAGCCTTTTGATATACCTTACCTTCTGTTAAAAGTGACGGAGCAATAACTATTTCTACATTTTGCATTTCCTTAATATTTTTAACCCCAAGGGTGCTCATTGATGTCCTGATAGCTCCCAGTAAATTATGTGTCCCATCATCAAGCAATGCTGGGCCTTTAATAATCCTCTCTAGAGATCCTGAAGAACCGACTTCAATTCTCGTACCTCTAGGCAATATTGGGCTTGGTGTAGCCATACCCCAGTGAAAGCCTTTTCCTGGAGCACTTGATGATTTAGCTATCGGTGAACCAATCATTACTGCGTCTGCTCCGCATGCTAAACATTTACAAATATCTCCACCAGTAACAATTCCACCATCTCCAATAATAGGAATATAGTGACCACTTTCTTCAAAGTAATCATCTCTAGCAGAACTGCAATCAGCAATTGCGGTTGCTTGAGGTATGCCAATTCCTAATACACCTCTCGAAGTACACGCAGCTCCTGGGCCTATGCCAACCATTAGCCCAGAAACGCCTGCCTTCATAAGTAGTTGTGCTACTTCATAAGTCACACAGTTACCGGCTATTACTGGAACTGTTAAAGATTGACATAGATTTGTAATGTTTAAGGTTTCCTTTCCTTCCATGCCAAGATGCTCGGTGGAAACAACAGTTCCTTGCAAAAAAAATAAATCTATATTCGAATTAACTAGTGTCTCTTTAAATTTTATGGCAGCTTGGGGAGTTCCACTTAAAGCAGCAATTCCACCCATTTCCTTAATTTCATTTATTCTTTGTAAGATAAGTTCTTCTTTGACCGGTTCACTATAGATTTCCTGCATTAATGGAACAAATTCACTTTTTCCAACAGATGAGATTTGGGACAATATTTCTTGAGGATGTTCATATCTCGTTTGTATACCCTCCATATTAAGGACTCCAAGAGAACCTAATTTACTAAGTTCTACGGCTGTTTTTACATCAACAACGCTATCCATTGCACTAGCAATAATTGGTACTTCTCTTTTAAGATCTCCTATTGACCAAGAAGTGTCGATCAAATCGTAATCAATAGTTCTTTTTCCTGGAACTAAAGCTATTTCATCAATGCCATAAGCCCTTCTGACTTTTCTATTTAAACCAAGTTCAATATTCACGGATTTTTTAATTATTCTGATTAAATTAACAACTAAAGGTGTAATAAGCCAATTTTTTTTCAAAAAACACAGTTTTTTTTCTTATTTGTGTGTAAATGTGAGTATTTGGAAATTAATTATAAGTTTTTTTTTATTCATTATGACAATCAGCCATTATTATTAAATAAAGCCTTTTTGTATGTCTGATATTGTTGATTCTGGGGATTCTGGATTGAGCGAAAATAACGATCGAATCATTCAGACTGATTTAAGAAACGAGATGTCTCGCTCATACCTTGAATACGCTATGAGCGTTATTGTTGGTCGTGCCCTTCCAGATGCTAGGGATGGATTAAAGCCAGTACACAGAAGAATTCTTTACGCGATGTATGAGCTTGGATTAACCAGTGGGAGACCTTATAGAAAATGTGCAAGGGTAGTTGGAGAAGTTCTTGGCAAATACCATCCGCATGGAGATACTGCAGTTTATGATGCCTTGGTTAGGATGGCACAAGATTTTTCTATGCGCATGCCTCTTATAGATGGCCATGGAAACTTTGGTTCAGTGGACAATGATCCGCCCGCTGCGATGAGATATACAGAATCACGCCTGCAATCCCTTACAGATGAGAGCTTACTTGAAGACATTGAATCTGAAACTGTAGATTTCTCTGATAATTTTGATGGATCTCAACAAGAGCCAACTGTTTTACCTGCAAGAATCCCCCAACTCCTATTAAATGGTTCATCTGGCATAGCTGTAGGTATGGCAACTAATATTCCACCGCATAATTTAGGAGAATTAATAAGTGGTCTCAAATCAATAATTAAAAACCCTTCAATACAAGATAATGAACTTTTTGAATTAATTAAAGGTCCTGATTTCCCCACGGGAGGGGAAATCTTAGGAAGGAATGGTATTAAAGAAACTTTTACAAAAGGAAGAGGTTCAATAACTATGCGAGGAGTAGCCGATATTGAACAAATAAAATCAACTGGTAGAGCAGAAAAAGATGCGGTAATAATCACTGAGCTTCCTTTTCAAACAAATAAAGCAGCTTTAATAGAAAGAATCGCAGATTTAGTTAATGAAAAAAAATTAGAAGGAATTTCTGATATTAGAGACGAAAGTGATCGGGATGGAATGAGGATTGTGATAGAGCTAAAAAGAGATTCCTATCCTCAGGTTGTTTTAAATAATTTATTTAAGTTAACGCCACTTCAAAACAACTTTAGTGCAAATATTCTTGCTCTAGTTAAAGGAGAGCCTACAACTCTTTCACTTAGAAAAATGTTAGATGTATTTCTAGATTTTAGAGTAGAAACAATTAGAAAAAGAACAAGCTTTTTATTGAGAAAGGCAGAAGAGAGAGATCATATTGTTAAAGGCCTGCTATTAGCTTTAGAGGCTATGGATGAAATCATATCCTTAATAAGGTCAGCGAAGGATACCAATACAGCCCGAGAAAGATTACAGAAAGATCATGAATTATCTTCTACTCAAGCAGATGCAATTTTACAAATGCAATTGAGGCGATTAACAGCTTTAGAAGCAGATAAAATCAAAGCTGAGCATGATGAGCTAACAGAAAAAATTAATAAATACAAGGATATACTTAATAATAAAGAAAAGATCTTTGAAATTATTCTTGAGGAACTTAGTAAAATTGATGAAAAGTTTTCATCCCCAAGAAAAACTAAAATCCTTAATTTAGGCGCTGGCCTTGATGATATTGATCTAATTGCTAATGAAAGATCAGTAGTTTTATTGACTGAAGCTGGCTATTTAAAAAGAATGCCTGTTAATGAATTTGAATCCACTAGCAGAGGGTCTAGGGGTAAAGCTGGAACGAAAACGCAAGGAGATGATGAGGTTAAATTATTCATAAGCTGTAATGATCATGATACTCTTTTGCTCTTCAGTGATAGAGGAGTAGCTTATGCCCTTCCAGCTTATCGAGTTCCCATGAGTAGTAGAACTGCAAAAGGGACTCCTTCTGTTCAACTCCTTCCAATTCCCAGAGAAGAACAAATCACCTCTATTGTTTCTGTAGATTCATTTAACAACGAATGTTACTTATTAATGTTAACTAAAGCAGGGTTTATAAAAAGGACATCACTTAGTGCTTTCTCGAAAATACGTTCAAATGGTTTAATAGCAATAAATCTAGAAGATGGAGATGCTTTGAAATGGGTAAGATTATCAAAAGAAGGGGATAGTGTTTTAATTGGATCTAGAACAGGAATGACGATACACTTCAGGCTAGATCTTAAGGAATTAAGGCCTCTTGGGAGGACAGCTAGGGGCGTTAAATCAATGAACTTAAGAGATGGCGACAATCTCGTTTCCATGGATGTATTACAATCTAATCTAGTTGATCAATTAGCAAACATTGAAGATTCAGTTAATGAGATTGATTCTGATATTGAGTGTAAAACCTCTAAAGGACCTTGGGTTTTAGTAGCTAGTGCATTTGGTCTTGGGAAGAGAGTGCCAGTAACACAGTTTAGATTGCAAAAAAGAGCTGGTATGGGGTTAAGAGCTATAAAATTTAGAATCAAAAACGATGTACTAGTTGGGTTAAAGGTCCTTGGAGAAGGGGAAGAACTTCTTTTTGTAACAGAAAAGGGTGTGATTGTAAGAACAAATGCAGATAAAATATCTCAGCAATCTAGAGCTGCTACTGGAGTAAAATTACAAAGGTTGGATGAAGGTGACCATTTATCTGAAGTTGTACTGGTTCCTCATGAACAAATCAAGGAATCAGATCAATTAATTTCAGAAGAAGATAATTAAAAAACAGATATCTAATTAGATCATATGAAAATACTTGATATTTTAATTTTAGGTTCAGGTCCTGCAGCTTTATGTTTAGCTTCTGAATTAGCCAAACAGAATCTAACTATTATGGGTATTTCAACTAAATCACCAAATGAGAAATGGGAAAATACATATGGAATATGGGCATCTGAATTAGAGGAATTAGGATTAGAATCATTGCTATCGCATAGATGGTCTAAAACAGTCAGTTTTTTTGGGAATGGAATAAGTGAGAAGGGTAATATTACTACAGACCATAGCTATGATTACGGTTTAATAAATCAGGAAGCCTTTCAAAATGAACTTTTAAAAAAATGCAAAGGTATTGAATGGTTAAATGAAACGGCTAAACAAATAAAAGAAGAAAAAAATATTTCTGAAGTCATTTGTTTCTCAGGACTAAAACTAAAGGCAAGATTAGTCATTGATGCTAGTGGACATAAGAGTAATTTCATAAAAAGACCTCCACGAAATGATGTAGCTCAACAAGCTGCTTTTGGAATTGTTGGTAAATTCTCATCGCCACCTGTAGAAAATGATCAGTTTGTTTTAATGGATTTTCGTCCAGACCATTTAAAAAAGGAAGATCTATTATCATCCCCTTCCTTTCTCTATGCGATGGATCTAGGTAATGAAACTTTTTTTGTTGAAGAGACATCCTTAGCTAGCTATCCTGCTTTATCTCAAGATCACCTTAAAAAAAGACTTTTTAGCAGATTAGAGAATAAGGGTATCAAAATAAAAGAAATATTTCATGAAGAGAATTGTCTATTTCCAATGAATTTACCTCTACCATATAAAAAACAATTTGTACTTGGTTTTGGAGGATCAGCTAGCATGGTTCATCCAGCATCTGGATATATGATTGGATCTTTATTAAGAAGAGCTCCCCTACTCGCAGAAAAGTTAGCATATTTTTTAAAAGAACCAAACCAAAGTTCTATTGAATTGGCTTCTAAAGGCTGGGCTGTCTTATGGCCATATGAATTAACTCAAAGACATAAACTTTATCAATATGGTCTCCAAAGATTAATGCGTTTTGATGAGAGCAAATTAAGATGTTTTTTTTCTAACTTCTTTAAATTATCAACAAAAGAATGGGTTGGTTTTCTTACAAATACACTCCCTCTCCCAAAATTAATTTATGTAATGAGTAAAATGTTTATAAAATCACCTTTAAAAGTTAAACTTGGGATGCTTAATATAAATTAAATTTTATTTTTGCCAATCATCGATCTTTATATCAGGAAAAACTTTATCTTCTTCTTCTATCATCTCGAGAAATTTCAAATCAGTTTTGGAACTATTTTTTAACATTTCAATTAGTTTCCAGAATCTAAATAAGTGTCTTTCAACTCTTTCTTTAGCAAGCTCTGTCGTAGTTCCTGCCCTTAAGATGAAACTCCAATCTGATGATTCAGAAAGGAGCAATTCTCTCGCTGCTTGCTTTAATAGTCTTATTGAAAATGCATCATTAAAGTTTTTTGAACAAAAGTCCACAAATTTAGTGCCTGCCTTAGTAATTTCAGGGACAATCCATGAATTCTTATCATTAAGCCAATAGTTATGGTATCCTCCTTGCCCCCAGCTGGAAGGAGATGGGTCGCAAATTTGAAGTTTTGGTTTTTGCATTAGAATTTCCCTTAAATTGGTAAGAGTAATTGAATATTTAGTGGCTTTTTTAAAAATATTTTCTATAAATATTGGCCCCTCATACCACCAATGGCCAAACAATTCAGCATCGAATGGAGCTATTAGCAAAGGTTCAAAAGATGAGGATAAAGATAAGTGTTCTAATTGTTTAGATCTTGCAAGAAGATAAGTATCAGCGTGCTCTTCGGCCTTGTTTTTAGCTTCACTTTCTATATAAAAATCTTTATTACCTAGGGAAACTTTTTCATCTGTAATTTTATAATATTTTAGACCTAAAGGCCTTACACTTGGAATGCCTTGTTTTTTTAATTTTGAAGGAGGTAATTCCCACCCTAAGTCTTTATGAAATTCTCTATAAACCTTATCTCCTGGGAATCCATCTTTAGCAGACCACACGGGTAGGGTTGATTCACTATCTCTGCCAAAGAAAGCAACTCCATTTTTTGAACATATTGGCGCATAAACTCCATATCGAGGTCTTGGAGATGCATTCAAAATCCCATGACCATCCAAGACTGCATATCTAATTCCAGAATCAAATAATATTTCATCTAAATTTTCATAATAGGCGCATTCAGGCAACCAAATACCCAAAGGATCTGTTCCTAGAATTTTTTTGTGACTAACAATTGCCGTGTTGATTTGCCCTCTCACAGTTTCAGGATTTTCTCTAAGAATTGGCAAATATCCATGAGTGGCTGCACAAGTAAGAATATCTAAATTCCCAGATTGATTTAGAATTTTAAATCTATTAATTAAATTCCCATAATGTTTTTGCCAATATAAATATTTATCATTTAAGTTTCTCATTAAGAATTCTGCGGCAACTTTTTCTTTTGGTGGTAAATCATTCAGAAAATACATTCTTGTTTTAATCCAAGATGGAAAAGCTTCTTGAATTTTTTCATTTTGTAAAAGAGATAACAGTGTCGGAGATAAACTAATCGTAAGTTTGGTATTTAAGGGATTTTCTTTTTGGGAAGATTCTATTACTTGTAGCAATGGAATATAACACTCTAATATCGCCTGAAATAACCAATCTTCCTCTAAAGAATTTTTTTCATTTTTCCTTACGTAAGGGAGATGGGCATGTAATACTATTGCTAATTTTCCTAATATTTTTTTATTTGGGTAATTCCCATTCATATCATTTATAATTTAAGCTTGAAAACCATAAAAATATAAAAATTCACTCTTAAGTGAAAATCATCTTTAATTTTAAAGAATACTTTAGTAAACGATATATTTTTTTTTTATTTATAAAATATTAACCAATATTATTCAAGTAATTGGTCAAAAGATACATTTGAATTAAATAACATATAGTAATTTTTTTTTAATTGACTTAATATAAGTTTAATTGAAATCAGCAAATGTCCAAAGATCCTGGCAGAATATTGATCTTTGATACAACACTTAGGGACGGAGAGCAATCTCCCGGAGCTAGTTTAAACCTAGAAGAAAAGCTTGCTATTGCTCATCAACTAGCTAGATTAGGGGTAGATGTGATTGAAGCAGGATTCCCTTTTGCTAGCCCTGGAGATTTTAAAGCGGTAAATAAAATTGCTAATGTTGTTGGAGGAGATAATGGTCCAATAATATGTGGTTTAGCAAGGGCCTCTAAAAACGATATAAAGTCATGCTACGAAGCCCTAAGTCCAGCTCCCAAGAAAAGAATACATACCTTTATTGCTACAAGTGATATTCATCTAAAACATAAACTAAGAAAATCAAGGAAAGATGTTCTTTCTATTGTTCCTGAGATGGTAAATTATGCTAGATCATTAGTAGATGACGTTGAATTCTCTTGTGAGGACGCTTCAAGAAGTGATTCAGAATTTTTATATGAAGTAATTCAATTAGCAATTTCTGCAGGAGCTACAACAATAAATATTCCTGATACTGTTGGCTTCACGACCCCAAGTGAATTTGGGAATTTAGTCTCTGATATAAATAAAAATGTTCCAAACATTGATGAAGCAGTCCTATCCGTTCATGGTCACAATGATTTAGGTTTAGCTGTTGCTAATTTTCTTGAGGCTGTAAAGAATGGAGCAAGACAATTAGAATGCACAATAAATGGTATCGGAGAAAGAGCTGGAAATGCTTCTTTAGAAGAATTAGTGATGGCATTACATGTAAGGAAAAGTTTTTTTAATAGTTTCTTTAAAAGAAGTCCAAATTCACCGACTCCTCTTACAGCTATAAGAACAGAAGAAATAACTAAAACTTCACGGCTAGTTTCAAACCTAACTGGAATGAATGTTCAACCTAATAAAGCAATTGTTGGAGCTAATGCTTTTGCTCATGAATCAGGAATTCATCAAGATGGTGTACTAAAAAATAGATTAACTTATGAAATTATCGATGCAAAAACTATAGGTTTAAATAAAAACAAAATATCTTTAGGAAAACTTAGCGGAAGGAGTGCTGTAAGAGCAAGATTGGAAGAATTGGGATATGACTTAAGTAGAGAAGACTTGAATGACGCTTTTGCTCGTTTTAAAGATTTAGCAGATAGAAAAAGAGAAATTACTGATAGAGACTTAGAAGCTATTGTTAGTGAACAGGTTCAACTTCCAGAATCTAAATTTCAACTAAGTCTTGTACAAGTAAGTTGCGGAAACACTTCTAGGCCTACAGCAACTATAACTCTATTAAATACAGAAGAGAATAAAGAGGATACGGCAGTAGCGATAGGCACTGGCCCCGTAGATGCAGTATGCAAGGCTCTAAATGCATTAGCCAAAGTTCCTAATGAATTAATTGAATTTTCAGTTAAATCGGTAACAGAAGGTATAGATGCGTTAGGTGAAGTTACCATCAGGATTAGAAATAACAACAAGATATATTCAGGTCATTCTGCTGATACGGATGTAGTTGTTGCAGCTGCAAATGCTTACATTAATGCTTTGAATAGACTCGTTTTTTCTGAGAAAAAAAACTCTATTCACCCACAATTTGATAATTTAGAAAATTCAGATAAAAAAATAGTTTTATAAAAAACTAATAATTAAATTAATTATTGGTATTATTAAGTAGCATATAAAAAAATACTCTTAATAATGTAGATTTAATTTAATGATAAATGCGAAAAAATAATGAGAGAAAGGTTACTAGGATATTGGACTTTGGCTTGGATAGGTTTAATATCTAATATAATTGCGCTGCCAATTATAATTTTAATAACTTTTTTACCTGAACTAAGAGTTGCCAACATTACTTTAGCTAGCAGTATAGGAGGTCCTGCCGCAATAGTTGGGATAGTATCATCCTCTGCTCTTTTAGCTGAGCGAAAATGGGGAGTAACGTTAACTCTAGTTTCACTCTCAATGGTAATTGCGGGTACGGCGCCATATTCTATTGTTAGATTGGCAACACTAAAAGAAGGTATTTTTGGAATAGGTAGTTTTACCCTTTTATTGACTTTATTTAGCACTTTGGCTCTCTTATATTGGTGCAACCCAAAACATCGAAGAAGTATTAGGTTATAAATTACTAAAAAAATTATGAAAAAGTATTATTTTTAGATGTTGGATACTGTATCCTCCTATGTCTTATTCTTTTCCAAACATTTAAGAAAGCTCTTTTAATTAAAAAGATTTCTCCCATGGAAAGATCACTATCATCTAATTGACCATCTTTTTGCCTTGAACGGATAATTTTTGATATCGTTTCCAAAGCTTCAATGTCGGATGCCTTGATATTCATAGCTCTTAATGCTGCCTCACATCCATCTGCAAGCATTAATATAGCTGTTTCTTTCGACTGAGGAATGGGACCTTTATATCTAAAATCACTCTCATTAACATTAAGATTTTTTTCTTTGGCTTTGTAAAAAAAATAACCCATTTTTAAGGACCCTTGATGTTCTGGAATGAAATTAGCAATAGGTTTAGGTAATCTATTTTTTCTTGCATACTTTAAACCTTCATCAACATGAGCCTGTAAAACATAAGCGCTTTTAATTGGATCATCTATCTCATCATGTGGATTCTTTGAACCATCCTGATTCTCAATAAACCAATTAGGGGCATGTAATTTACCAATATCATGATATAAAGCTCCTGTTTTAATTAGATCAATATCACCTCCAATCATTCTGGTTGCTTCTTCTGCTAAGCAACATATCAATAAAGTATGTTCAAAAGTACCGGGAGCTTCTATAGATAATCTTCTTATAAGAGGTTTCTCTTTATCGGCCAATTCCAATAATCTTGCTTTAGTCAGTAATCCAAATATAGATTCAAAAATAGGCATAAATAAAATCGTGAAAAGCATTATTATGGCTAATAAAAGACTATCTGAAAAAATTTTACTATTAGAAAAAACAAGTTCTTGTTTCCCAAGAAAAGATGACTGATCACCTCCAATTAATATCCATTGACTCAATAAAGCTCCAAGTGGAACAAATATCGATAGTTGGAGTAACTGTGCTCTACTTCTTATTCTTCCTCCAAGTACAGAAACAACTGAAGCACAAACTATTGAAATAAAAAATAAAGTGTTATTGGGAGAGATTGCAGACTCAGGCCAATTTAGGCTTGCTATTGATACCCAAGCGAGGGCAGTTATACTTCCCATTCCTTGCGAGATTATTAAGGCAGGTGGTACAAACATTGATAATGGACTAATGCTTGAGATAGAAGTTAGTTTTGTAAACTGTACTATCAAAAGAAGAGAAATAATTAAAATAATTTGCCTAGAAGTAATTGTAGGCAACTCTTTTTTAGAAACTAATATTAGAATCCAACAAATAACGAGTACCTCACTGAAATTCAAAAGCCAATCATATATAGCTGATGCATTTGAAGGTGATAAAAGTAGGAATTTATAAGATGAAATTATTGAAATTAAAATACATATTAAAAAAATTATTAAATTATCAATTTTAGAAATTTTACTTTGTTGTTTTTTTGGAACTTGACTCCTTTTCCAGAAATAGAACAATTTTTTTAGATTAGTTGTAATGTTTTGCACAGAATATAAGTGAATCTATTTGAATAATTTAAAATTATAGGCATGCTAGGTGTAAAAAGGAATTGTTTTTCTAAATGTCATTAAAATTAGACGGAAAAAAATTATCTCTAGAAATTGAGGAAAAGTTGAAAAATTATATTTCTTTTAATGAGAGAATGGCAAAAAGACGTCCTGGGTTAGCCGTAATAAGAATAGGTGAAGATCCAGCAAGCGGTGTTTACGTTAAGAATAAAGAAAAAGCTTGTTCAAGAATTGGGATAAAGAGCTATATATATAATCTTAAAGATACAGTAGATCAAAAAGAAGTTGAACAATTAATAAATAAGTTAAACCTTGATAAGAATATCGATGGAATATTATTGCAACTCCCCATACCAAATAAATTTCATGATCAGAGATTAATTAGTAATATCAATCCAAGCAAAGATGTAGATGGATTAAATGAGCATAATATTGGCAAGTTAGTAAAAAATGAAGATGCTATGCGATCTTGCACACCTGCTGGGATTATTAATTTACTTAGATCCCAAAATATTCGCATTGAAGGAAAAAAAATTGTTGTTATTGGAAGAAGTCTTCTAGTTGGAAAGCCATTATCCCTTATGCTCCTGAATCTAAATGGAACGGTAACCATGACTCATTCAAAGACTAAAAACTTGATTGATATCTGCAAGGAAGCAGATATATTAATTGCTGCAGCAGGAAAACCTAACCTTATAAACTCAAGTTTTGTAAAAGAAGGTGCTGTGATTATTGATGTTGGAATTCATAGATTAAAAACTGATGATGAGAACAAAACCAGATTATGTGGGGATGTATTATTAGAAGATGTAATTCCTAAAGTATTTGCATACACACCTGTCCCTGGAGGAGTAGGACCAATGACGGTAACAATGTTACTAGTAAATACTATTATTAGCTGGCAAAAACAATTTGGTTTATCATCAACTCTTAATGACCTAGTGCCATAAAGCTCCAGATGAAGAAAAACTTTACTAAAGGTATAAAATGACAGAAGTTATTAAAAATATTTCTGATTTCGAAAAATATCTAAAAGAGACAAAAAGGGTCGTGGAAGAAGCCCTTGATTTTTCGTTAGGTCCAGAGAAACCAGAAATACTAAGAGATTCAATGAGATATTCTCTCCTAGCTGGAGGCAAAAGAATACGTCCAATATTATGTCTAGCATCTTGTTCATTAGCAGGAGGAGAACCATCTTTAGCTGTTCCTACAGCAGTTGCAATAGAAATGATTCATACCATGTCATTAATACATGATGATTTACCTGCTATGGATAATGATGACTTAAGGAGAGGTAGACCGACTAATCACAAAGTTTATGGAGATGCATTAGCTATTCTTGCTGGTGATGCTTTATTAACGAGAGCCTTTGAAATGGTCTCATTAAGAAGCCCTGGTGTTGAAGCGAATAGATTATTAAATGTTATTGGGGAACTTTCCTTAGCAGCAGGAGCCCCTGGACTAGTTGGAGGTCAAGTAGTTGATCTAGAATGTGAAGGGAAAGAAGTTGACCTCGAAACCCTTGAATATATTCATCTTCATAAGACTGGCGCGTTATTAAAAACTTGTGTTAGAACTGGTGCCATGATAGCCGGAGCTAATAAGGAATTATTAAAAGCCCTAACCACATATGCAGAGGGAATTGGTTTAGCATTCCAAATAATAGATGATATTCTAGATTTAACTTCAAGTAGTGAGAAACTTGGCAAAACAGCAGGTAAAGATCTTTTAGCTGATAAGACTACATATCCCAAATTACTTGGGATGGAAGAATCAAAGAAAAGAGCTTTTGATTTAGTAGATAAAGCAAAAAAAGCAATTCAACCTTGGGGTTCAGAAGCAAAATATTTAATCTCTTTAGCTGATTACATTACAAATAGAGATCGATAAAGAGTTTTAATTTATGTCAGAATTTGCAGCTTTATTTGATAATTCAGTACTTTTCTGGAGTTTATTATCATGTTTACTAGCTCAATTTTTTAAGATAATATTTAATTATTTTTCAACAGGAAAGATTAGATTTGGAATTATTTTCGAAACAGGTGGAATGCCCTCAAGTCACTCTGCCTTAATAACAGGAGCGGCATCAGGAATAGGTTTTGAATTAGGATTTGATAGTTCAACATTTGCATTAGCAATTGCAGTTTCACTAATTGTGATGTATGACGCTAGTGGAGTTAGAAAATCAGCTGGAATTCAGGCCAGAGAAATAAATAAGCTATCTAAAAAATTGGACCCTAAATCTGAGCTAAATTTAAAAGACACTCTTGGTCATTCAAAATTTGAGGTTATAGTAGGAAGTTTATTAGGCCCATTAATCACTTTGCCAGGGATGGTTTTTATAGGTTCTCCTCTAAAAATATTTAATTTGATAATAAATTAAGAATCTTGAGATAAATTAACTGTTAAAGCATCTATAAAGTTTGATGCAGCTTCAGGACAACTTGGTAAATGTAAGTGAACCCAACTAGCGTGTAACTTTTTATCGGAGAAGCCTTCACTTTTATATTCAGTATTCCATGATTTAATTTCCCATGGAGTCAATAATTCATTTTTGTACTTACTGTTCTTTAAATCAAATTTTGATAAAGATCTTTCAATTTCCCAATAATGAAATTCATGTCCTCTAATTAATTGATTCTTCTTGATTATTAAAGAATCTTGTATTCCTCTGATATATCTATATCCAACAGATAATTTACTTTTTTTTGAATTAAAAGGTAATATTCCACTCATTTTATAGTTTTTTCCTTTTTCATCCTTTATTGATTCTCCTAGAATCATCATTCCCCCACACTCTGCATAAATAAATCCTTTTTCACGAAATTTTCTTAATGAAATAAGACTTTTTTCTGAATTGCTTATTTGATATGCATATTTCTCGGGAAACCCTCCTGGGATTATAAGAGAAGAAGCATCTCTAGGAATTTCTTCATTATTGAAAATACTCCAAGGGAGCAATGGAATTCCAATTTCATTTAGAAATTCTTTAGTATCAGGATATTGAAAATGAAAAATTTTATCCTCTGCAATTGCTACAGGCTTATTTTTGTCTAATTTGAACTCCTGGTCATTTTGAATATTTAGTAATTTCTTGTAAGGAGATTCCAGATATTTAATTAAAGAAACCAAGTTAAGATTTTTTTCAGCATAATTAGCAAAATAATTAATATCAAGTTTTTTATCATTATCAATAGGAGAAACCAAACCTAAATTCGCTTTTTTAAGAGATATTTGTGGATCAGAAGGTAAAAATCCAAGAATTTCTATATCTTCACCTTCAAAGACTTCTTCAATTAATTTCTTATGCCTATTTGAATTTACATTGTTAAAGATAACTCCTTTGAATAATAATTTATTATCAAAATGCCGGAAACCTTTAATAAGAGGTAGAAGAGAGGCTACCTGACCTCTAGCATTAACAATAAAAATTATTGGAATTTTAAGAAGTTTGGCTATATTTGCTGTACTTGAATAAGAGGTTGACCCTAAGCCATCAAAAAGGCCCATTGCACCCTCAATTAAAGAAAATTGATATTTTGCAGAATACTTTAAAAAATATTCTTGAACCCATTGTTCACCACTTAAAAAAATATCTAAATTTCTACAAATTGGTTGACCAATTGAACTAAGTTGTTGTTGATCAAGATAATCCGGGCCAACTTTGAATGTTTGAATCTTTATACCTTTTGAAAAAGCCCAACAAGAAATTAATAACGATAAAGTAGTTTTGCCACAATCCGTTGAAGGAGAAGATATTACACAGGGCATTTATTTTTTTTATACAGATCCATTAAATATTTCTAAAGCTATCTTAATTGTATTCTCGAAAAGAGGACTTGTTTTGCCTCTACTGCTTTCTAAAAGGTTACTTACATCAAACTCTGATGAAGAAAAATAATTTGGTACAACTTGTTCTATTAATTGCATATCCGCCATTCCTCCGGCCTCTAGTCTCATACATTCAACTGACTCACAACCAAGGATTATGCAAGTATTATTTTTTTGAACCTCACTAATTTTAGATATTAATCTCAAACCAATAACTTGACCTAAGTGGATGCTTGGGATTCCTAAAGGTAAAGGATTTATAGATGTAGAAATTTTCTCTCCATTCTTCCTATCAAATTCTATCTTTATTGATTCATTCTCCCTTTTAAAAGTAGCAAAATTCCAATCAAGTTTATCACTAATCCATGAGACTAAAAACAAAGCTTGAAGCATGTGATCACCTACGATATCAATATCAATATCAGTAATATGTTCTAAGATAGGTCTCCTAGATGGCGGATCAAAAATCATTGCAAGTGATTCTCTCCAACTCTTTAAGCGAACCCAATTTAAATCATTAATAGCTTTGTTTGATTTTCTTAATTGATCTAAAACTTTTAGGCTTCTATTTGGTGATCCTAGAGCACTATCGATAATTAATCTAAGGCCATGATTGGAAAAATAATCAAAAATTTCGGGTGATTCATCCAAACTTCCATTCCACCATAACCAATTCGGTAAGTCTTTAACAGTTAGTTCATCAATAATTTTCAAGCCTTTGTGGTTAATTGAATTGGAATCACCTCTAATAACAACCAAATCTCCGCAGATAGATTGCTGACCAGAAGTCTCACTTAAGGGGCAATAGGCTGATACATAAGTTTTTAGTCCATAATTATTATTTATAGTTGGTGCTAAGGTTATTAATCTCCTTGGATTTAGTTTACTTATAGAAGATTCAAAGAATTGCCCTCTAAAGTCCTCAAAATCATTATTGGATAATTTTTCTTTCAATAAATTCAATAACTCATCGCTATTAAGAGAAGTTGTATGAGGGAGTCCTTGATCTAATATAAATTTCTTAGCAACTTTTATTATCTCTGGGCTCAAATTTCCCGTAATTGGTCCATGTATTAATCCAGATTGAACTAAACACTGTTCAAGCCAAGCAGGCTGCCAGACCATCAGAGTAAAAGTATTGGCACCAGAATTATCATTTTTTTCAGCAATCCATAACTGATCAAGGTAATTAGATA
Source organism: Prochlorococcus sp. AG-436-O11 (assembly GCA_003212535.1). Taxonomy (GTDB): domain Bacteria; phylum Cyanobacteriota; class Cyanobacteriia; order PCC-6307; family Cyanobiaceae; genus Prochlorococcus_A. The sequence goes on along the minus strand of QCPO01000009.1, from coordinate 30,918 downwards.
TTTCCTGATGAGGAAGCTGTAATGGGGTTTGAAGTGTTAATTGAGGTTTCATTTTAATTAAGGTCTACGCCAGAAAATATTATCTTTTGAAAGTAATTGATCAGATTCAGGAGGTCCCCAAGTCATAGCTTCATAATTATAAATAGGTAACTTCCAAGGGGAATTATCCATCAATTCAATTAATGGTGTATAAAGTCTCCAAGCTGCCTCTACCTCATCGCTTCTTGTAAATAAGGTTGGATCAGAAAGCATGGCATCAGCTAATAATCTTACATAACCTTCATCTGAGGGTTCTCCAAATGATTTATCATAAGAGAATTCCATTTCAACTGGTCTAGATTTCATTCCAGAACCAGGAGATTTAACTTCAAACTTGAATGTAGCGCCTTCATCAGGTTGAATTCTAAGAATAAGTTGATTTGATGCTGGATTAATTATTGTTGATTCAAATAAATGAACTGGCACGTCTTTAAAGGTCAAGACTATTTCTCCAAGTCTTTTAGGTAATCTTTTACCCGTTCTTAAATAAAAAGGAACTCCTTGCCAACGCCAAGTATCAACAAAAACCTTTGCCGCCACATAAGTTTCTGTAGTACTGTTCAAATTAACTCCATCTTCCTGCCTATATTCTTTAAGTCGATGTGAACTATTCCCTCCCTCTCCATATTGACCTCTAATGCAGCAATTCCATGGTTCATTTTCATCAGCAAGTTTTGAAGCCTGAAGAACCTTAGCTTTTTCATTTCTTATCGCCTCTGGTTCAAATTTTCCGGGAGGTTCCATTGCCGTAACAGCAAGCATTTGTGTTAAATGATTTTGAAGCATATCTCTTAAAGCTCCAGAACTTTCGTAATAACCTGCTCTATCTTCAACCCCAACTGTTTCTGAGGAAGTTATTTGAACACTTGAAATATAATTTCTATTCCATATTGGTTCAAAAATAGTATTAGCAAATCTCAAAACTAGTATATTTTGTACTGTCTCTTTACCTAAATAATGATCAATCCTATATATCTGACTTTCATTTGCACAACTTTGAACTATTCTATTTAATTTTTTTGCACTTGAATAATCTCTCCCAAAAGGTTTTTCAATCACTATACGACTTTTCTTAGGGTCATCTATTAATCCAGCGGCTTTAAGAGATTTACATCCACTGGCGTAGAATTTTGGTGCTACTGACAGGTAGAATGTCCTATTGCCATGTGCAGCTTGTGATTTATCAATTTCATTTAATCTTTTGGAAAGCCTTATTAAATGATTACTTTGCTGTAAATCAACTGACTCATAGAAAAGATAATTTGAAAATTGTTCCCATTCTTTTTCATTACCTAAAATTTGATCTGACAATTTAACTTTCATTTTTTCCCTAAATTCATTATCAGTCCAAGGTCTTCTTGCACAACCAACTATACCGAACTCACTAGGGATTCTTCTTTGCAAAAATAGTTCGAATAATGCTGGTATTAGTTTTCTATGAGTAAGGTCTCCACTAGCACCAAAAATCACTAAGCATTGTGGAGTTATGACTCTTTCCTGTCGTAAGCCTAATCTAAGAGGATTACTTAAAGTTGAAGGCATATATAAAAATTATCTTATTTTTAAAATCCTCTTTTTTTAGAGAATTAGCTACATTTTGTGTCTAAACCAAAAAGTATCAATAAACGCTTATTTATGTTCCTATCTTAAAAATCTAGTAAGTTTCTACATGCCATCTTCCTGCTTTTTTTAGTTGAGGTCTTAATTCTGACCAATTTAAACCTTTCTCTTCTGCAGCTTTAGTCATAGCTTCATCTATTCCAGGTTCCATACCTTTTAATCCACAAAGGTAAATATGAGTCTTTTCATCTTCTATCATATTGAAAAGTTCATTCGCAGACTCTAAAACTCTATCCTGAATATACATTCTTCCGCCTTTCTCATTTTGCTCTTCACGACTGATAGCTTTTGTATATTTAAAATTATCAGGATAATCAGCCAGATATCTTTGAAAATCTTCCTCGTATAACAAATTAGCAGATTTTGGAGCTCCCATAAATAACCACGCCTTGCCTTTAAAATTCCAATTATTTTTTTTCTTTTCAGTTGCTTCAAACATTCTTCGTAAATAGGCTCTCATAGGCGCTATTCCTGTTCCAGTAGCTAACATAACTATGTTTGCATCTTCTTCGTCAGGAAGGAGCATCTCTTTACCCACAGGACCTGTGATCTTCACTTTATCTCCAGGTTTTATATCACATAAGTAGGTAGAACAAACACCATTAATAGTTTCACCATCTTTTTCATACTGGAGTTGCCTAACACAAAGAGAAACTGTATTACCCTCAAAATTATCTCCGTGCCTAGTACTCGCTATTGAATAAAGCCTTAACTTATGAGGTTTACCATTAGAATCTTCACCAGCAGGCATAATACCAATACTCTGTCCTTCAACATAATTCAAGAAAGGGTCACTATCCTTAAGGTCAAATGTTATGTGATTAACTCTTCCAATAGCTCCTTCATTAAGAAGACTATAGTTTTCTATGACAGTACCTTCATATGGGGTCTTTGGTCTATAAATATTTACTGGGACATCCGCATGTTTTTTCTTAACAGGTTTTGGCGCTTCTGATTTTGAAACAGGAACTTTTTTAGGTTCGGGTTTTGATGAAGATACTTTTACCTCTGATGTTTTTCCTTTATTGTCCTGAGGAAATTCTTGAGCTCTTTTTTTAAAAAATGTGAGTATAAAATAAAAAACACCTATTAATACTGGAATATGAGCTAATCCGCCTGCTAGAACTTTTGCTTGAGAGTACATTTTTTAGAATTCTTTAATAAAACACTATCAATTTGTATCTTAAAATGTTTGGATTTTATAAAAATGGTTACGTTTTGAGATCGGGATATATTAAAAGAAGTTTAATTATTTAACAATATTCTTATATTTTATCGGTATAGTAACTCAGGAATATTTTTACTTGATTAAAAATTCACTAATGAATAATTCTCAAGGATCTGTAGTTGATTCTAAAAGTAATGATTACAGGACAATTGAGCAAACTATGGAAAAGCTTTCTGGAGGAACTAGAAGACTTGCCGCACAGTTAACAACTACTGCATCATTCGAATCTTTATGGAATGTTCTAACTGATTATGATCGACTAAATCTTTATATACCAAATCTCTTATTAAGCAAAAAAATTTACCAAAAGAATAATAATGTTCATCTAAAACAAGTTGGGTCCCAGGATTTCCTTGGAATGAAATTTTCCGCAGAAGTAACTATTAATTTATTTGAAGAGAAAGAACTTGGTCTTTTAAAATTTAGCTTGATTAAAGGAGATTTCAGAAAGTTTGAAGGTAGTTGGAAAATACAAAATACCAAAGATAATACAAAAAACTCATTAATTTACGATCTAACTGTACAAGGATGTCAATGGATGCCAATTGGGATGATTGAAAAAAGGTTAAAGAAGGACCTATCTGAAAATTTGATGGCTGTGGATAAGCAAGCAAAAATTTCAGTAATTTAGTTTAAAAATCTTAATTTTTTAATTAATAGCCCCAAGGGGATTCGAACCCCTGTCGCCTCCGTGAAAGGGAGGTGTCCTAGGCCTCTAGACGATGGGGCCAAGGAAATAACATTACATGCTTTTTAAAATTAAGAGTAAAGCTATCCTTTCGTCAAGTATTGTTGATCTTTATTTTGGCCTTGCCATACAGGAACAGTGAAATGAAAGCAGGAACCTTCACCAACTTCAGATACAACCCATATTCTTCCTCCATGAACTTCTACGATTCTCCTGCAAACGGATAAGCCAATGCCAAAACCTGAGGTACCCTCAGATGTCTGTGGTAGCCTTACTCTATCAAGAAAGATTCTTTTTTGTTCATCTAAAGGAATTCCTGCTCCTTTGTCACAAATTGTTATTTCTACCCATTGATTTGTCTTATGAATCATGGTGATTTTTATAGAACCAGAGTCATATGAAAATTTAAGAGCATTTTCAATTAAATTCAAAAATACTTGCCTCATTCTTCTCTGATCTGCAAATACACTTGGCAGATCAGAGGGAATATCAGTATCAATTTCAATATTCCTCACTCTCCAAAACTTTTCTAATTCAAGTATTGCTTCAGCACTGATATTGCCTAAATCAATTTTCTGCGGATTAAATAATGCTTCCCATTTAGTTGTTCCGACTTCAAGAAGATCTTGAGATAAAAGCTCAATTTCTTCCAAACGTCTTTTGATTACATCTTGTAATTTTGTTATATTAATTTGACCAAGTTTCTGACTTTGTATAGCAAGAGTTGCTGCAGTCAAGGGAGTTCTTAATTCATGTGCAACCATTCTTAACAATCTTTCTTGAGATTCAATTCTTTTAGTTAGCGTTTCATTCTCTTGTCTTAAGACAAGAAGTTCGTCTTCAAGAAGAAATTCTTTTTGAGTTGTTATTGAATCGATTTTGGCAGGTTGCAGATTGATACCTAAATTTTTTGTTAACCCTTCCTGTTTCCATCTTGGCAACCAAGTCTGCAGTTGAGTAAAAATATTACTTCCAGCAAATACTTGCTTTGGAGCTGGTGAGACCTTTATTAAAGCTGGGATAGCAACTAGTCTATGTAACTCTAGGAGCTCAGGCTGTTCAGTAGGTTCAGAAATTTGTAGAGATATGTCAAATTCGCAATCATCTAATTCTAAATACGTTAATAATGATTTAATGTCTCCACTAGAAAGGTGATTTCTACCTGCTACAAGTATTAATTTTAGTTCTTTTTTTTCATTCAAATCATTTCCCCTGAAGTGTTGAAAAGCTGTTAATCCTTATAAACACATTAAGATATTTATAATTATTTTACAGATAAGCTATGAAATAAATAAGTCTTATTTATAAATGGTTGTTATTAATCAGAACAATAGCCTAAATTTTGGACAGAATAATTCTCCAGAAATTAGTTTAAATAGAAATTTAAAAAGATGGTTTTCTAGAAATATTGGACTTTGGAAATCAAATAGAACATATTTCTTTGAGAAGAAACAAAAAACATATAACCTATGTATGAATATAAATATTGAAGCTATAGAAAATAACATAGAATGGGAATCACGTTACAAATTCACTTGGTATCCCGAAAAAAAATATAATTTCTTTGACGAAAATCCACAATATAAAGAGAGAGGCGAAATGCAAGCCTTCTTAAATGGCCACCAACTAGTAAGAGAAAATTTCTACTTAAGTAATGTTGAGGGGGTATCCAATATTAGACAAGTAGATGAACATGAAATGATTTTTGAATCTTCATATGATGACTGGTATGTTCTCGAGCATACAAGACTAGTTGATACAGACAATTATAGATTTAGGGTTATATATTCATGGAATAAAAATAAACTTAAAATAGTGGAAAATCATCATGAAATAAAAATTATTAAGTAAGACCTGTCTTTAAAATAGAATTAAAATAAAATGATATCTTAGAATATAAGAAAACTAGTTTATGTTTATCAATTTAAAATCAAAAAGAATCTTTAATATTTTAGGTTTTCCTTTATTCTTATATTTAAACTTATTCGACATAAATATTATAAATAAAGAAATTAAGGCAGAGAAAAGATTACCTGCAGCTACAGAGAAAGATCTTTTCTTATATAGACAAATGGGGGCTTCTTATCTTTGTATAGCTACTAAAGCTGAAGTAGATTTCAATAAGAGTCTTGGTATAGCAAGCGCTACTTTCGCTAACGTTCTTACTGGCAAACATGGCGGGCGGATAAAAGAATTAGGTAAGAAAGAGATAGAAGGAAAAAGGCTTTTTAATATTGGAACATTTCAAATTGTTGGAAGTGCCATAAATATTTGTTCTGAGAACATCCCAAAGGACGTAAAAAAAGATTACGAAAAAAGATTTAAACAGCTTATTAAAGGAAATAAAAAATAATTTACTTGCTATCTAAACATCGAACTAACTGAACTTTCTTCGTGGATTCTCCAAATAGCTTCTCCTAACATATTTGCTACAGAAAGAACTTTTAACTGAGAAAAATTATCTTTTGCCCTAACAGGTATGCTATTGGTTACAATTACTTGTTCAAATAAATCTTTCTGACTTAATCTTTCACAAGATGGCGGAGAAAAGACAGGATGTGAAGCGCAAGCAAATATTCTCTTAGCTCCTTCTTTTTTTAATAAATTGGCCCCGGAGCAAATCGTACCTCCAGTATCTATCATATCGTCTATGAGAATAGCCGTTTTATCCTTAACTTCTCCTATTACAGTAAGACTCTCTGCAATATTGTGAGCAGCTCTTCTTTTATCAATTATGGCCAATGGGGCATCATTCATTAGTTTTGCGAATGCTCTTGCTCTTGCGACACCTCCTACATCAGGAGATACAACGACAACTTCTTCTAAGTTTAAAGTCTCTAAATAATCAATTAAGACAGGAGATCCGTAAATATGATCACATGGAATATCAAAATACCCTTGTATTTGAGCAGAATGGAGATCCATAGCCAGAACTCTATCTACGCCAGATTTCTCTAGCAAATTAGCAGTAAGTTTGGCCGTAATAGACTCTCTCCCAGAAGTTTTTCTATCTGCCCTAGCATATCCGAAATAGGGAATAACGGCTGTTATTTGTCTGGCCGAGGCTCTTTTGCAGGCATCAACCATAATCATCAATTCCATTAAACTATCATTCACAGGAGCACAAGTAGGCTGTATAAGAAATACATCACAACCTCTTATTGATTGTTGAATTTGAACGTAGAGTTCTCCATCTGCAAATCTTTTTGATATTAACGGTACATTTTCTATTCCTAAGTATGAAGCTATTTCTCCTGCTAATTTAGGATTGGATGTTCCACTTACTAACCTTAATCGACTATTGTTTAGATTAAAGTTTGGCTCTTTATTCTGTACTGCCGTGATAAAGCTTGTCACGAAATTAGCACTAAAAACTATATTATTATCGTAGTCGTTTATGTGGAATTCGCAAAAATAAATTAACTTGATTTTGTCAAAAGTCACAACTCTTGATTTTCAAGCCATAAAGTTAATATAAAGATAATATATTAAAGCTTTTTAATTTAATCTTCAAGAACATATAACTTTAATTTGTTAATTAAGATAAATTTGTATATCGTTAAATTAAGAGGATGATTGGTTTTTGAATTATAAAAAATCAAAATATTATTAAAGTCATGTCTATAAAATCAATTCTTACTGAAAAATCTTTAGGTATACTTATGCATCCTTCAAGTTTTCCTGGAGGAGGTGAAAGTGGGACCTTTGGTATAAATGCAAAAGCCTGGATTGAGAAGCTTTCTAATCATGGTATAAAGTACTGGCAATTTTTACCTCTTACACCTACAGATTCAACTGGATCTCCATATAGTTCTCCCTCTAGTTTTGCTATAAACCCATGGTTTCTTGACATTAACGAATTAATTGAAAAACGTTTTATCTTCGTTTCTCAAGAAGAGGAACTAGGAATAAAAAATACAAATAATAATTATTTTAATTTTGATTTAGCAGATAATTTATCGAAAAAGATAGGTGAACATTTATTAAAGGCATGGGAATACCAATCTGAACAAAGAAAAAGAGATTTTTTAAAATGGATGAAAAATAATTATTGGGTTGAGGATTTTTCAATATTTATGGTAATAAAAGAGGATTTCAATATGCTGCCTTGGTGGCAATGGCCTATAGAATTTAAACAGAGAAATTTAAAGTTTTTGAACCAATGGGTTAAAAAAAATAAGGAAGCAATACTGATAAAAAAATTAATCCAGTGGCATCTAGATAATCAATGGAAAACAATTAAAGAATATGCGAAATCTAATGGAATTAAGCTCATAGGGGATTTACCCTTTTATGTGTCAAGAGACAGTGTTGATGTCTGGAGTAACAAAAAACTATTCTCAATATCTAAGAATGGAGATTTAATCTTTCAAAGTGGTGTTCCTCCTGATTATTTCTCATCTACTGGACAACTATGGGGTACTCCAACTTACTTCTGGCCGAATCATAAGAGTGAAAACTTCGATTGGTGGAGAAAAAGATTTAAAAGGCAATTTGAACTAGTTGATATATTAAGATTGGATCATTTCAGAGCTTTAGCCGGATATTGGAGAATTGAAGGGAGTGCTAAAACAGCAATTAATGGCAAGTGGATAAATTCGCCGGGTTTCAGCATATTAAACTTGTTGAAGAAAGATTTAAAAGCTGAAAATCTACCTATTATTGCGGAAGACCTTGGAGTTATAACAACTGACGTAGAAAAGTTACGGAGAAATTTCGAACTACCAGGCATGAAAATTTTACAATTCGCATTTGATGGAAATCCAGACAACCCTTATCTACCTCAAAATATCAAAGGTGAGAATTGGGTAGTTTATACAGGTACTCATGACAACTCTACGTCTACATCTTGGTGGGAATGCTTAGATAACGAGATTAAAACAAAAATAAATGAAGATTATAAATTTTCTAATAATCCTTCTTGGAATTTAATGGAAATTGGTATGAAGACAAAAGCTAATCTATTTATTGCTCCAATACAGGATATTTTATCTTTAGATGACTCTTGCAGATTAAACACACCGGGGACAATTAAAAATAACTGGAAATGGAAATTGAATAAACCTTTAGAAGAAATAGAATCGAAGCTAAAGGATTTTAGTGTACTTGGGAAAAATTATGGGAGAATAAATGATTAGAAATTTTATCGAAAGATTTATTTTCCATTTATATTTTCTTCAATATTATGAATCTCAATAATACTTACATTAGAAGCAAAAAATATTTTTAGGATAAATAGAGTCAAAACTAACAGTAAGAAATAAAAAACACTTCCCCACCATGAATTAATAAAATCAAATTTATTGACTAAAAATTTTCTTCTATCTTTATTAGAGTTTTTAGTTTCTTTAATTGTTAAACCTACCAGACTATTTTTTCTTAAAGATAAACAGTCCTCTAATTTTAATAATATTGATCTTATAAAAGGATATTTAGGCCGAATGTTTTCAATATTATTTTCAATCGAATTTATTGTATATTTTGGAATCTTTGATAATCTAGATAATTCTTCAATAGAAATATTTTTTTTAATTCTTGCTTCTTTTATTAATTTTCCTATTTCATCGTATTGAGGAAGGTTCTTTTTAAGCCTTCTCTTGTTTTCGATTCTTGGCTTACTTTTTAAAAATAGATTATTTAATATTTTCATTGAATATATAAATTAAACTAAGCTGCAGATATAATATTTTGAAATGCACTTTTTGCAATATTTAAAGGGCTAAAAGTCTCCCTAATTAAACTTAGAAGTTTTTTTTGCATCTTTGAATTCTAATTTGTCATCTTTTATAAGACTTAAAAGGAGATTTTTTCTCACTTCAGCTCCTTTTTTACTTACAAATAATTTCAAACCTGCATTTGCTACTGGGATTAGATCTGAATTTATATTTTCAGAATCTTTAAATAAAATATTTAATAAACTTTCAACTTTTTCTATCTGAATTCTACCTTTACTATCAAATACAACTTCTAAAAGAATTTCTAAGATTTCATCTGAATTGTCTGTTAAAAGCTTTTTAGCAATATAAGGATATGCAATTTTTAGAATTTTGAATTCAGGGTCTAGTCTCAAAGCTAAACCTTCCTGACTAACAACTGCTCTAATTATTAAAGCGAACCTACTGGGAACTCTAAATGGATATGAATACATAAGTTTTGAAAATTTATCCGTTACATTTTTTAAATTAAAATTACCCACCTCTGCTCCAAGCGAACCTCCAAGAACTTCTTTGAGTGGTGGGACAATTTGATCAAGATTTTGTTCTTTGGTCAAGAATCCTAACTTCTGAAAATCGATAGCTAAAAGTAAATATTGTTCATTTATTAAATGAACAATAGCCTTGATAAGGGTAATCCTATCTGAATTTGTAATAGTATCCATCATCCCAAAATCGACATATGCTAAATGTCCAGAATCTGAACTTCCTCCTTTTAAAGCAAACATATTTCCAGGATGAGGATCTGCATGAAAATATCCATGTTCAAATAATTGTTGTAAACCACTTATTACGCAAGTTTTAATAAAAGAGGATGGTATTAAATTATTTTTCACTAATATTTCTTTATCTTTTAATTTAAAACCATCAATCCAAGAAGTTGTAATAACCCTTTTAGAAGAGAAATCTTTCTCTAATTTGGGTATGAATACATTTGGGTTAGATGTGAATAAATTGGCAAATTTCAAAGCATTTTCCCCTTCTTTCTCGTAGTCAATTTCTTCAAAAAGGGCCTTTCCAAATTCATCTATTATTTCTCCTATTCCAACACCTATATTGAGTGGCAAAAATGGAGAAAAAGTAGTTGCTAGAATTTTTAAAATAACAACATCCCTTCTTATAAGAAAGTATAAATTTGGTCTCTGAACTTTTACTGCACAATAAGAATTATTTTTTGTTTTTGCTTTATAAACCTGACCTAAGCTTGCTGAAGCTACTGGTTCATCTGGGAAATCTGCAAATAATTCATTAGCAGTAGATCCAAGTTCTTCTTCAATTATTTTAAGGGCAATCTCATGTTCAAAAGGGGGTAGATTATCCTGTAAATTTGTTAGTTCTGTCAACCAATCTTGCCTAACCAGATCTGGTCTAGTTGAAAGTGCCTGCCCCAATTTAATAAAACAAGGGCCTAATTTTGTAATTACATTAAAAATATATCTTGAAAGATTCTTCTGTACATTTTTATTTTTACTGTTACCTTGAAAAAGTATTCTTATTAAAAGAAAAATTAAAGTTAAAAGGATATATAAAACTCTTGGTATAAAAATCCATGGCCTCAAGATTAACCAAATTAAATCTCCTTTTGGTGAATATTTTGAATAAGGGATTTCCATTAAATTATAAAAATATTAAAGAAGAATTTATTTTAAATTCATTCTATATGTGTAAATAATACTTTATGAGTATTTCATCTTTTCTGACTAAAAAGTTTTTAAAGTCTCTTTTTTTTCCAGCGCATAATCGGGGGAAGGCCTTACCAAAGCGTTTAATAAAAATATTAAAAAAACAACCTGGCTTTTGGGATTTACCTGAACTTCCTGAGATAGGATCGCCATTATCCAAAAGTGGATTAATTGCTGAATCACAAAGATCACTTTCTAAAATATTTAATACAAAAGGATGTTTTTTTGGTGTTAATGGAGCTTCTGGATTAATTCAATCAGGAATAATTTCCATGGCAAACCCGGGCGAATGTATTCTTATGCCCAGGAATGTTCATATAAGCGTTATTAAAGCTTGTGCAATGCAAAATATAATTCCAATATTCTTTGACATAGAATTCTCATCAGAAACGGGGCATTACAAACCAATATCTACAAAGTGGTTGAAAAAGGTATTTAAAAATATTGATTTCAAAAAGAAAAAGATTGTTGGTGTGATTCTAGTGAGTCCATATTATCAAGGTTATGCCTCAGAGCTAGAACCTTTAATTAAGATTTGCCATGAAAAGAATCTACCTGTTTTGGTTGACGAAGCGCATGGTTCTTATTTCCTTTTTTGTGAGAACCTTAATTTACCAAAATCGGCTCTAGTATCAAATGCTGATTTGGTAGTTCATTCATTGCATAAGTCACTTAATGGGTTAACCCAAACAGCAGTACTTTGGTATAAAGGAAATCTAATAGAAGAAAATAATTTAGTCAAAAGTATTAACTTATTGCAAACTACTAGCCCAAGTTCTTTGTTACTCTCTTCTTGTGAAGAGTCTCTTCAAGACTGGCTTAATAAAGATAGCCTTTCGAAATATCAAAAAAGAATTTTGGAAGCAAAAGCTATCTTTCAAGAATTAGTTAAAAAAAGAATTCCTCTTATTGAGACACAAGATCCATTAAAAATAGTATTAAAAACATCTGAGATTGGAATTGATGGTTTTACAGCTGATAGGTTTTTCTATAAAAATGGACTTATTGCTGAATTACCTGAAATGATGACACTTACTTTTTGCTTGGGTTTTGCAGATCAAAGAGATTTTATTATTTTGTTTGAAAAATTATGGAAGAAATTACAAAAACATTCTAAAACAATTAAAAACTTTAAAACACTTAAACCACCTTTTAAATTAGTTGAAACTCCAACAATTGAAATGGGCTCTGCTTGGCGAAGTAAAACTCATAGAATTCCTTTAAATGAATCAATAGGTAGAATTTCCGGTGATATTATTTGCCCTTATCCCCCAGGAATAGCATTAATAGTACCTGGCGAAATAATAAACAAAGATAGGATTGATTGGATAAGAACTCAAAATTTATATAATGAATATCTGGTAAATTCTTATATAAGAGTCTTAAATACTTAGAGATTAAATATGAGATTAAGAAGCGGATTACTTATAGGGATTTTCGGTTTAATTGTTGTTTTATTAGGGGGATGGTATTTCACAATAGCCGTTGGATTACTTACTTATTTGGCGTTATTAGAATTTTTTAGAATGGCAGAATTTACAGGAATTAAACCAGCCACCAAAACCACTTTATTTTCATGTCTAATAATCATAATCTCTACCCATCTTGAATCCATAGGTTTTCTTGATAAAGAAATATCTAGCTCAATTCTGCCAATATGTTCTGTAGGGATATGCACTTGGTTATTGTTACAACCTAAATCTGGAACCATTGCAGATATTGCAGCATCTATTTTTGGCTTGTTTTATTTAGGTTTTTTACCGAGTTATTGGATTAAGTTAAGGGCCTTAGAATCATCTTTAATCAGTACATTTGATTGGTTCGGACAATTAGAAAATCTATCAAATGCTCTAGGTCTATATTTGACATTAATTTCATGTTTTTTAATAGTAGCTTTTGATATAGGTTCTTATTTTATTGGAAAGTCATTTGGGAGGAAATCGCTTTCACCAATATCTCCTGGTAAAACTATTGAAGGTCTAATTGGAGGAATTACATGCTCAATTTTACTCGCAATATTCTTTGCATTATTACTTGATTGGCAAAATCCATTTTTAATTGGAATTTTCTATGGAATATTAATTTCTCTTATGGCATTAGTTGGAGATTTAATTGAATCAATGATGAAAAGGGATGCAAAAATCAAAGATTCAGGAAATTTTTTACCTGGTCATGGAGGAATCCTTGATAGAATTGATAGCTATATTTTCACTCCATCTATTATCTATTATATTTATGTAATTTTTAAGTATTTTAATTAATTAAATTATTTCTTTTTAAGAAAATAATCTTGAATTATTTTAGAAGATAATAAAGGTAAATCTATATGAGGAAGATGTCCACAATTTTTCAAACCAATAAAATTTAATTTTTCTATTTTTTGTATATTTTTAATCTCTTTTTCTCCCAGAATACGATCATTTTCTCCACAAACTGTTTTAATTGGGATGTTCTGAATATATTTTAAAGTTCCTGCAAAACCTCCACTTTTTGCAAATGAGGCTAAAGAATTTTTCCAACCTTTACAACCTAGATGAATTGAAGCAATTTGCTCTTCCATCTTGCCAACAAACATATCTGGATAAGCAAATGCCTGCCTGCAAAGAATTTTTCTAACTTGAGGCAAGCCTAGAAATGAGGCTCCTAAATGATTAAGAGGGAAAGGAATATTCTTAGATTCACCAAATAATCCAGCAGGAGAAAGGAGCATAATTTTGTCAATACGTTCTGGAATCTCATTAGCAACTTTTAATGCTACCGATCCGCCCATCGAGGCTCCTATAATTTTTAGCTTTTTAGAAATTTTTAAATTATCAAGAATATCAATTAAATGTGAAATTATTTTTGAAGGAGAATATTGATTAGTAGAAAACCTAGGAGTAAATCCAAAACCTAATAAATCAGGGATTATTAATTGAAAATTTCTTTTCAAAAACGGATATATCCTCCTAAATTCTAAGAAGCTACTATCAAAGCCATGCAAGAGAAGAATAGGTTGCCCTTTCCCAGCAATTACCACTGGAGATCTTGAAGAATTCCATTTTTCATTAAGTTCTATCCAATTAACATCATTTGATATATCTAATCCTAATGGATCTAAAAGAGACCTCCTTGAATTCTCAAAAAAAGAAACATTCTGTTTATTCAATCTTTCGTAATTAATTTTATTCAATAATTTAATTATATTTTGATTTCTTGTTTCTCAAAATTAGTAATAATTTCCATAATATCTTCTTTATTAATCTTAAACGGTAAGAAATGAATTTCAGATTCTTCCCTACAGGTAAACTCAGCAATTTTTTCTAAATTATTATTTTCAAAAACATTTATTCCTAATTCTGCAATACTAGTAGGTAAATTCAATGCTTTCATTAAAACTAGAAGTTGTTTAATAGATTGTTTTGCTAGTTTATTATTATTTTTGATTTCTTCTATGCTTAGTTGAAGTAATATCCCAACCCCAACAATCTCACCATGTAAAAATTTATTGGTGGAAATTATTTGAGTAATAGCATTATGTATAGCATGGGCAGCAGCTGTCCTACACTTCTCCCCTCCAATTCCTCCTACCAAGCCAGCGGTTAGTCCACAGGCTTCTATTGTATTTCTCCAAGACAAACTATCATCTGATTGAGTCTTAAAAGCTTTCTCTCCATCAATAAGTAATTGATCTCTTAATACTCTTGATATTTGGATAGCTTGTTGAACAAGGCCATCATCTATTACTGCGCTAGTTACAGAAGATTCATACCATTTAGCTAAAGCATCAGCGATACCACTAGCAAGGGTTCTAGTTGGGGCTGTTTGAATAAACTCATGATCAAATACTAAAATTTTTGGACAAGTTTTTAAGACAACATCCTTAATGAATTGGCCATTTTTCGTATAAATATTTGACAATGCAGTCCAACCCGCACAAGTAGAAGCACTTAAAGGCACCGTAATGCATGGAATAGAAAAACATTCTGCTAAATATTTTCCAGCATCAAGAACTTTACCTCCACCAGTAGCAATAATGGCATCGCATTGATTATTAATTATTATCTTCTTTATCCTAGAGAGATCTTCTTGACAACAATCAAAGTGTAAGTTGGCAGAATAAACAAAAAGGTTTAGATCTCTTAATTCTTTAGAAATTTTTTTTCTCAAATTATTTGTGCTTTCGCTTCTTCCTAATATTAAGGGCCTATTCGTTAATTCAGTGATTTGAGGTAAAGCTTCTTTCCAAGCACCATTTCCCCTAAATATAATTGCTGGAGAGATTGATTGCATTTCAAAACTATTTAGAAATTAGCACCTGCCAACTCCTGAGAAGATTCTTCAGAAGAGATGTTAATTGTCACTTTCTTCTTATCATCAATATCAACTAAAGCATTATCTCCATCTTTTATTCGTCCAGAAAGAACTTCCTCAGCAAGACTATCTTCAAGTAAACGCATAACAGCCCTTCTTAAAGGTCTTGCTCCATAGGATGGATTATAACCTTCTTCAACTAGTCTTTCTTTAAAAGCATCAGTTACATCTAACTTGATACCTTTATCTTTTAATCGAGCAAAAACTTCTTTTAACATTATTTCAGCAATTTCTTTGACCTCATTCTTAGTTAGTTGCCTAAATACAATTATTTCATCAAGCCTATTTAAAAATTCAGGTCTGAAGTATTGTTTTAATTCCTCATTAACTAAAGATTTTATTCTGTTATATTGGCTATCTTCAACTGATTCCCCTGAAAACTCGAATCCCAAACCTCCGCCTCCTTTCTCAATGACTTTAGAACCAATATTAGAAGTCATTATTAGCAAAGTGTTTTTAAAGTCGACTGTTCTACCTTTGGAATCAGTTAATCTACCTTCTTCTAGGAGTTGTAATAATAAATTAAACACATCTGGATGAGCCTTTTCTACTTCATCAAATAAAACAACTGTGTATGGTCTTCTTCTAACTGCTTCTGTAAGTTGACCTCCCTCATTAAAGCCTACATATCCAGGAGGAGAACCTATTAGTTTACTTACCGTATGTCTTTCCATGAATTCTGACATATCTAATCTAATCATTGCTTCTTCACTGCCAAAGAAATATGAGGCCAAAGATTTAGTTAATTCAGTTTTACCTACGCCTGTAGGACCAGAGAAAATAAAACTAGCTATAGGTCTATTTGGATTTTTCAACCCAACTCTAGCTCTTCTTATGGCTCTTGATACAGCTTTTACCGCTTCATCTTGCCCAATCAATCTTTGATGAAGGGTTTCCTCCATATTGAGAAGTTTGACAGACTCTGTTTCGGTTAATTTTTGTACAGGAACTCCTGTCCATGAAGCAACAATGTGGGCAACATCTTCTTCACTTACAAGTGGATTCTGCAAAGCTATTGAATTTTCATTTGCAGTTTCTGGAACTTGACCCGAATTACCTTCTGGGCTAGTTTCTTTTTTATTTTCTAAAAGCTCTTTAATTTTTTTTGTCAATTCTATCTCTTTCTCTCTCAATTGACCTGCTTGATCAAAATTTTGATCTCTTACTGCTTCTTCTTTCTGTTTTTGAATTTGTCTTAATTCTCTGTCAATTTGTTTTGCTTCAGGAGGAAGTTTAGAGTTTATTAATCTAACTCTACTTCCTGCTTCATCAATAAGATCTATTGCTTTATCAGGTAAAAATCTGTCAGATATATAACGATCTCCAAGATGAGCAGCTGCCTCTAGAGCTTCATCAGTAATTTTTAAACGATGATGTTGTTCGTAACGCTCTCTAAGTCCTTTTAAGATTTCAATTGTATCTTCAATGGAAGGTTCTCCAACCATTACAGGTTGGAATCTTCTTTCTAGAGCAGCATCTCTCTCGATATGTTTTCTATATTCATCAAGTGTTGTAGCACCAATACATTGAAGTTCTCCCCTTGCTAATGCAGGTTTTAGAATATTAGCAGCATCTATAGCTCCTTCAGCAGCTCCAGCACCTATAAGTGTGTGAACTTCATCTATAACTAGAATTACATTACCAGCTGATTTTATTTCCTCCATTATTTTTTTTAATCTCTCTTCGAATTCTCCTCTATATTTTGTACCTGCTACTAGAAGTCCTATATCAAGAGTCAGAACTCTTTTTTCTTCAAGGATGTCAGGTATATCTCCAAGTTGTATTCTTTGTGCTAGTCCTTCTGCTATAGCTGTTTTACCAACACCTGGTTCCCCTATTAAAACTGGGTTATTTTTAGTTCTCCTCCCTAATATTTGAACTACACGATCAATTTCTGAATAACGGCCTACAACTGGGTCAAGTTTTGATTCACTTGCTAATTTAGTTAAATTCGTACCAAATTCATCAAGAGTCGCAGTTTTTAAATTACCTTTACTGGAATTAGCTCCAGAGCCGACTTCAGCGGTTTCACCTAACATCCTTATTACTTGGGTTCTAACTTTTGTAAGATCAATCCCAAGATTTTCTAGTACTCTTGCTGCTACACCTTCACCTTCTCTTATTAAACCTAGAAGCAAATGCTCAGTACCTATGTAGTTATGTCCTAATTGACGTGCTTCTTCTAGTGATAATTCTAAAACTCTTTTTGCTCTGGGAGTGAAAGGTATTTCTACAGCAACGAAACCTGATCCTCTACCTATTATTTTTTCAACTTCTATTCTCGAATCCTTTAAATTAACACCAAGAGACTTGAGTACCTTAGCAGCAACACCTGTTCCTTCTCCAATTAATCCCAATAAAATTTGTTCTGTGCCAACGAAATTATGGCCAAGTCTTCTAGCTTCCTCTTGGGCAAGCATGATGACTTTTATAGCCTTTTCTGTAAATCTTTCAAACATCAGAAGATTATATTCCTATTAATAACCTACCAGTAATATGTCAATATTGTGTTCATAATGAGCTTTTGTGAAGACCTAAAATGGTATTTTATTCAATCAAAATATACTTTTTTAATGATATAGCAGCTTATTAAAGTGATTTCAAAGATTCTGGTTATCCGAACAGTGATTTTTAAGAATTATTTTTTTATTAAAAATTTTTCTTTTAAAAGAGCATCAGATCCGTCTTTGTAATAATTTTTTCTTATTCCTACCGTAAAAAATTCAAAATAACTATAAAAATTCTTAGCAGCATAATTACTCTCTGAAACTTCCAATATTAGTTTTTTTATATTTAATTTCTCACATATTTTAATTAAATATTTCATTAAATAAGTTCCAAAACCTTTCCTTCTAAATTTTTTGTTTATTGAAAAATAATTTATTTGAGCCTCATCAATTACTAATTGAATTGCACAAATACCTATAACGTCATTTAATAAAGATAAACTAAAAACTTTTACTCCTTTTTTTTTAAGTTCTTCTTCCCATTGCTTTTTGCTCCATAGAGAAATTGTGTTTGAATCCAACTCAAAACATAATCCAACATCTTCTTTTGTCATTTTTCTAATGGATAACATTATTTTCGATCAAAATTTCCTAGAAAAACCTTAGACTTTAGGCTATTATAAATATCTGAAAGTTATAGAATATCTCTATAAAAGGTTACCCATGGAAGAAAAAACCTCATTTTTAAAAAATACCATTGATCTTGAAAGCCCTAATAAAAATATAGTACCTATTACTACATCAATAAATAATGATGGTAAATTATCAATTGGTGGATGTTCTATTGAAGATTTAGTAAAAAAATATGACTCACCACTATATATTTTAGATGAGATTACATTAAGAAACTCTTGTAGAGCTTACAAAAAAGCATTAGAGAAATACTATCCAGGAGAGTCTCTTCCTATATATGCATCTAAGGCAAATAGTTCTATATTTATGAGTAATTTTATAGCTGCAGAAGGGTTTGGACTTGATGCAGTATCAGAAGGAGAACTATTAACTGCTTTAAAAGGTGGAGTAAAAAATGAAAAAATTGTTTTTCATGGTAATAATAAATCAAACAAAGAAATAGAATTCGCAGTCCAACAAAATATTAAAATAATTGTAGATAATGATCATGATTTAGAAAGGTTAGAAAAAATATCTAATTCCTTAAATCATGATTTAGAAATAATGATAAGATTTACCCCTGGGATAGAATGCCATACCCATGAATATATTAGAACTGGTTCATTTGATAGTAAATTTGGTTTTGGAATTGAATCCCTAAACAATTTATTTGAAGTTATCAGTAACAAGAAACATTTAAAATTAATTGGTTTGCATGCACATATTGGTTCTCAGATTTTTGAACTAGAACCTCATAAAGATCTTGGAGAAATAATGGTCAATGTTATCTTGGAAGCTAAAAAATTTGGTCACGACATCAAAGAATTGAATGTTGGAGGTGGCTTAGGTATCAAATATACTAAAGATGACGATCCTCCCTCAATTGATGAATGGGTAAAAACCATTTCATTTTCTGTTATTGATGCTTGCAAAAAAAATAGATTAAACTTACCTATTTTGATGTGTGAGCCTGGAAGATCTATAGTTTCTACTGCAGGTGTTACTGTTTACAAGATTGGATCATTTAAAGATATACCTGGCATTAGAACATACCTATCAGTTGATGGAGGGATGAGTGATAATCCTAGACCAATAACCTATCAATCAAATTATTCAGCCTGCTTGGTTAATAATCCTTTAAATAATAGTTGCCGTAATAAGTATACCGTTGCAGGTAAACATTGTGAATCTGGAGATGTTTTATTTAAGGAACTCGAACTAGCAAATTGCAAAACAGGAGATTTAATTTGTGTTTTTGGAACTGGTGCATACAATAATTCGATGAGTTCTAATTACAACAGAATTCCAAGACCTGCAGCTGTCATAGTATCTAATGGTGAAGCAGAGATTATACAAAGGAGAGAGAGTCCGCACGATCTTCTAAAATATGATGTCTTACCTGATCGCTTTATCAAGCAAAGTTAGGTACATTTAAATTAATTTTACTTTTGATGTGAATTTCTGGGGGTTAATAAATTTAAAGTTTTTATTAGATGTCTTATTCGCTATTGGCATTGGACTTTTACTATTTTCAAGAGTTAAAGAACAAAGAACTTTATGGCTTTTAAGAGGATATTTATTTTTAGTTTCATTTGCTTGGTTCATTCAAAGATATGCATACCTACCCTTAACTTCAAAATTAATTGATGCGGTAGTACTCGCTTGTTCTCTTTCTTTAGCCATTTTATGGCAAGGAGAGCTTAGAAGATTAATGGAGTTATTAGGAACTGGGAGATTAAATGTATTACTAGGAAATCCTCCTAAAGAATTTAGAGCTACATCAACTACTATTACGCAGTTAGTTGATACCTCTGGAAAACTATCTCAAAATAAAAGAGGAGCCTTGATTGTTGTGGATTTAGGCAGCGATTTAAGACCCGAAGATTTCTTATATCCAGGAACAACCATTGAAGCGCAATTATCAACTGATCTCTTGATAAATCTATTTGCGACAGATACTCCCCTTCATGATGGAGCCGTTCTTGTTAAAGGAAATAAAATAATATCGGCTGGTGTGATACTTCCTCTATCTAGACAAGGAATAAGTAGATATGGCACAAGACATTTAGCCGCATTGGGTATAACTGAAAGGTTTGACAGATGTATTTGTATTGTAGTTTCTGAAGAGACTGGTACATTATCATTAGCAAACCAAGGTAAACTTGAAAGACCAATTACTAGTAGCAGATTACAAGAGCTTCTTATAAACTTAATTGGTAATCAGAATTATTTAGGGACATCAAAATCATCTGTGAATAAAACCAATTCATCGCAAAAGACAAGCTCAAATGATAGTATTACCAATATTACAAATGAAAAAAATAAAAAGAAATCAGAAAGCCTCACTAACATAAAAGACTAATCAATGAGATCAAAAAAAATAATTACAGAAAGAAATTTAGAATTATCTAAGCAAATAGATAAGAGAAGAATCCCAGAACACATCGCAATAATTATGGATGGGAACGGCAGGTGGGCCACTAAAAAAGGCCTACCCAGATCATTTGGCCATAATAAGGGAGTGAGTGTATTAAAAGAAATAATAAAGGCAGCTAAGAATTTAGGTTGTAGAGTTTTAACAGTTTATGCATTTTCAACAGAGAATTGGACAAGACCTGCTAAAGAAGTTGATTATCTAATTAATCTATTTGGTAAAGTTTTAAGGAAAGAAATTGATGAAATACATAAAGAATCAATAAAAATTAAATTCATAGGAGATCTATCACCTTTTCCTGAAACTTTAAAATTAGTCCTCAAAAGTTCAGAATCTATTACTCAAAATAATCAAAATTTCATATTAAATGTTTGTGTAAATTATGGAGGTAGGCAAGAAATAGTAAAAGTAGCTAAAGAAATAGCCTTAAAATCTTTTACTGGTGAAATAAAAGCTAGTGAAGTAAATGAAGAATTATTTAATTCAGAGCTATTAACAAAAGGAGTGAAGGATCCTGAATTACTAATAAGAACTAGTGGAGAAAAAAGGATAAGCAATTTTCTTTTATGGCAATTAGCTTATTCTGAAATTTATATAACAGATGTATTGTGGCCAGATTTTAATGAAGTTGAATTTCTTAAAGCAATAATTGATTACCAATCTAGGAATAGGCGTTTCGGCGGTATAGAATCATTACCAAATGAATCTTTTGAAGATTCTTACTGTTCTTAACTAAAAATGATTAAATCGCATAATCAGATATTTAGTGAAATTAGATTTGATTGGGATAGAAAAGAGATTTTGGACATATTAAATAAGCCTCTGATCAATTTAATGTGGGAGTCTCAAAATGTTCATAGGGAATTTAACAAATATCAAATCCAATTAGCATCACTTTACAGTGTAAAAACTGGAGGTTGTGAGGAGGATTGTTCATACTGTAGCCAATCAATATACAGTGCTAGCGAAATAAAAAGTCATCCACAATATGAAGTTGAAGAAGTTTTAGCAAGAGCCAGAATAGCGAAAAAGGAGGGTGCAGAAAGATTTTGCATGGGTTGGGCATGGAGGGAAATTAGAGACGGTAAATCATTTGAATCCATGTTAAAAATGGTCAAGGGTGTAAAAGATCTAGAGATGGAAGCATGCGTCACAGCAGGTATGCTTACTGAAGAACAAGCGTCAAAATTAGCCGAAGCTGGTTTGACAGCCTATAATCATAATCTTGATACTAGCCCAGAGTTTTATAAAAATATTATTACTACTAGAACCTATCAAGATAGATTAGATACTATCAAAAGAGTCAGAAATGCAGGAATAAATGTATGTTGCGGAGGAATAATTGGCTTAGGAGAAACATATGGGGATAGAGCATCTCTTTTAGAAGTTCTTTCAAATATGAATCCGCACCCTGAGAGTGTTCCAATTAATTCATTAGTAGCTATTGAAGGTACTGGTTTAGAAGATAAAAAAGAAATTGATTCTATTGAAATGATTAGGATGATAGCGACTGCAAGAATTCTTATGCCAAAAAGTAAAATAAGATTAAGTGCAGGAAGAGAAAAGCTATCAAAAGAAGCTCAAATTTTATGTTTTCAATGTGGTGCGAATTCTATTTTTTATGGAGATGAATTACTTACCACTTCAAACCCATCGTTTCAATCGGACAGGAAACTTCTCAAAGAAATAGGTGTTTTATTTAATAAAGATTTTGAAACTCCTGAGACAACCTGTTCTTCCTTATGAAAGAAAAATATTTCAAAATAATTTCTCTTTATTCTTTCTTCCCATTTAGTGAAAATTTGATTGTTGAACTAGAAAATAAATTATTGAATATAGAGAATACTAATAATCTTACAGGCTTATTAATTTTTGCAAATGAAGGGATTAATGGAACTATATGTGCTGAAGAAAAAGTAATTGAAATTGTTTTAGATTTAATAAAAAGATATATAGGCCCGAATGAATTAAACCTTAAAGTGAGTTTTTCAAGAAAGAAAGTTTTTAAAAAATTAAAAATTAAAATCAAGAAAGAAATCGTAACTATGGGCGTTCCTGAAATAAATCCATCACAAAATGCAGGAACTTATATTGACTCATATTCTTGGAATAAATTAATTAAAGATCAAAATACAATAGTCATTGATACCAGAAATAATTATGAAGTTTCTATAGGAAGTTTTAAAAAGTCAATCAATCCAAATACTAGAAATTTTAGAGAATTCCCTAAGTGGGTAGATGATAATCTAGAAAAATACCTGGGAATTGAAGGATCTAAGAATATAGCTATGTTTTGCACTGGAGGCATTAGATGTGAAAAAGCCACTAGTTTATTAAGAAATAAAGGATATAAAAATGTATACCACTTAAAAGGAGGGATTCTTAAATACTTAGAAGACACTTCAAAAGGAGAAAACTTATTTGAGGGTGAATGTTATGTTTTTGATGAAAGAGTGGCTTTAGATAATGAATTAAAAAAAGGTTCTTATTCCATATGCCATGCATGCGGGATGCCAATTTCTTTAGAGGATCAAAAGAAAGATGAATATAGAGAGGGTATCCAATGTCATTTATGCGTCAACCAATTTAGTGATGATGATAGAAAAAGGTTTGAAGAAAGACAAAAACAGTTCAACAAATCTAAAAAGGAAAAGCAAATAATCTATAAAGATTAATTTATAAAAAAAATGAAAGTAGAAGAATTAGAAAAATTAGCTTTTTCCTTGGGACTATTAATTAAAATTCAAGTTAGGGAAGCTCTTGGATTATGTTTTTTTAGAATAGTAATTGCTGAGCAAAATAATAACATCGTAAAGATTTGGGGAGAAATGAAAGGTTGGACTTATTTCAATAAGAAGGGTATACAACTTGATACATTGAAAATTTTAAGTAACTCTCCTCCTTTTGTCTCGGAATTAATATGGGCAACTACCATGGCCTGGGCAATTGAAAAAAAATCAAGCAGAAAAGCAAGACTTTTAGCTATTTTCGATAGTGAAGGATATAGTATAAAACTTGTAAGATACTTTCAAATTATAGGATTTAAAATTGTTAAAGAAGTTGGCTCTAGCCCAGTAGATCTTTTTTTAAGATTGGTTTGGGGAGGAGCTGGTACTCTTATGACAGGAGAGTGCTTTGTTATATTAAATAAACTCGAAAAGAAACTTTCTTTAATTAAAGATAATTAACCAGCATGATAGCTACTTCTAACTAATGGGCCAGAGGATACTTTTTTAAAACCTAAATCCTTAGAGAAACGATATAAATATTCAAATTCCATTGGATCCCAATATTTCTTAACTGATAAATGATTTAATGAAGGCCTTAAATATTGGCCTATTGTTATTTGGTCACAATCTACTTTTTTAAGATCATATATTGTATTTTCAATTTCCTCTAATGTTTCTCCAAGACCCAACATAAGGCCAGATTTAGTTTGAATATTAGGAGCAAATTCTTTAGATTTTTTTAATAGGCTTATAGAATTTTTATAATTTGCTCCTCTCCTAACTGTTTTCTGAAGTCTTTCTACTGTCTCAAGATTATGATTAAAGCAGATTGGTTCTTTATTTAAAATCATCTTTAATCTATCCCTCTGCAGATTATTATTCTCCTCAATATTCTTTCCACCTCCCCATAAATCAGGCGTCAAAACCTCTATTTTTATAGTTGAATCAATTTTTCTAATCTCATTAATAGTTAATACAAATAAATTTGCTCCATGATCAGGAAGATCATCTCTAGCTACAGATGTCAATACTACATATTTCAAATTAAGGACTCTTACTGCATTGGCAACTTGAATACTTTCGTTAATATTGATAGAACTAGGTTTACCTTTTTTGACCTGACAGAAAGCACAAGAGCGAGAACATATTGCCCCCCCCCAGTAAAAAAGTAGCCGTGCCTGAGGCATAGCATTCTGCTCTATTAGGACATCTTGCCTCTTCACAAATAGTATGAATATCAGATTTTTTTATAAGTGTTTGTATTTTTTCAAACTCTGAAGCTTTACTAATAGGAAATTTTATCCAGGAAGGAAGTCTTAAGATTTTTTCTTGACTAACATGATTATTATGTTGCATTTCTAAATTAAATTTGTTCTCCCTTCTAAAGCTCTGGCTAGTGTTACTTCATCGACATATTCAAGTTCACTACCCATGGGAAGTCCATATGCAATCCTTGTAACTTTAGTAAAAGGAGTTAATAATTTTCCAATGTATAGGCTAGTTGTATCTCCTTCAACGCTTGGAGTTAATGCCAATATAATCTCATCAATTTCATCCTTACTTACTCGTTCTACTAGACTTCTTATTTCTAATAATTCTGGGCCAACAGAATCCATTGGAGATATTAAGCCACCAATAACGTGGTAGACACCTTTAAATTCTCTAGATCGTTCTAAAGCAAGTAAGTCTTTAGTTTCCGCGACTACACAAATTAGTTTTTGGTTCCTTTCAGGATTTCTGCAAATTTCACATTCCTCTTCTGATGTTAAATTGAAGCATTTTTTACAATGGCCTACGTTCCTATGAGCTTCTATTAATGCCTTAGAAAAATCTCTAATAGTACTTTCAGGTTGTTTTAAAATAAATAAGGCTAATCTTTGTGCTGTTCTTGGACCAATTCCTGGAAATTTCTCAAAATGACCGATTAATTTTGAAAGTGGTTTAGTAAAAGTGATCAAGATTTAATTTCTTCTAGAATTAATTTAGTCGCAAAATTCTGAATTAGGAATAATTGTTTGCTTTTTATGTCTTATTATATTTTTAGTTAATAATTTTCATCGAAAATGAAAAATATGAAATTCAACCCTTTTAGATTTTTATTACTAATACTTCTTTGTTTTACACTGAGCTCTTGCAGTGGAGGTATAAATGCAGGATTAGAAGCATATCAAAGTACCGATGGAAGATATGCCTTCTTATATCCGACAGGTTGGACGAGAGTTAAAGTAGATGGAGGGCCTGAAATTATTTACCATGATTTAATTAACAGTAATGAAACATTAAGTTTAGTAATATCAGAAGTAAATAAAGAGGTTAAATTAGAACAATTAGGTAGTCCAGAAGATGTTGGAAATACATTAATAAATAAAGTCATAGCTCCTGAAGGTTCAGGAAGATCGGTAAACCTTATTAGGGCTAATAAAAGGGAGGCATCCAATCATATTTTCTATGATTTAGAATATAAATTAAATCTGAATGAACAAGCTAGGCATGAAATTGCAACTGTAGTAATTGATAGAGGAAATTTATATACATTTGCGGTAGGAACAAACGAAGAAAGATGGAATAAAGTAGATGGTATTTTTACTAATGTTATTCAATCATTTAACTTTTTAATTTAGTATTAAAAAAAATTCTAAATTCCAACTTGAACATTCCATAAATCTGAATAAATACTCTTTTTATTTAATAGGGTTTCGTGTTTACCGCTCTCAATAATTTTTCCTTTGTCGATAACAATAATATTATCAGCATTTTTTATAGTGCTTAATCTATGAGCTATTACTATCGTAGTTCTTTCTTTTGTTATTTTAGATAATGATTTTTGAATTAAAGCTTCTGTTTCATTATCTACTGAAGCTGTAGCTTCATCTAGGATTAATATTGGAGCATCCTTTAAAACTGCCCTTGCCAAAGCAATTCTCTGCCGTTGACCTCCAGAAAGTTTTTGCCCCCTTTCTCCTACAATAGTCTTATAACCATCTGGTAATTGTTCAATAAATGTATGGGCTTCGGCGATTTTTGATGCTTTAAGGATATCTTCAAATCTTGGACTGTTGGACCCATATGAAATATTTTCTTGCACAGTACCATGAAATAAATAAGTTTCTTGGCTAACGAGAGATATACATTTTCTCAAATCCTTCAAATTAATTTCTTTAATAGAAATGCCATCTAAAGTTATAAAACCATTATTGATATCATAAATTCTAAGAAGCAATTTTATTATTGTACTTTTACCAGAACCAGTTAAGCCTACAATTCCTAATGTTGAGTTATTTGGAATTTTGAAATTTATGTTTTTTAATGTTATATCTCTCCCAGGATAATTAAAATTTACATTATTAAATAGAATTTGTCCTTTGGTATTTTTAGGGTCAATTTTTATTTTCCCATCTTTGATTTTTATAGGGGTATCTATAAGATCTATTACTCTATTTATTGATGCCATAGATCTCTGGAAATCATCAAGTACATGACCTAATGTAGTTAAAGGCCACAATAATCTTTGGGTAATAAATACTAAAAAACTATAAGTACCAACATCCAGTGTCTTATTCCATGTTTGAAAGCCTCCAATAAGAAGTATTGCTATAAAAGCAAATAATATTGCGAATCTTATTAGGGGTATGAAAGCTGAAGATAATTTTATTGCGGCCTTGTTACTACTTTGATAAGCAAGACTTTCTTTATTTAATCTTTTTAATTCCCATTTCTCTTTGGTGAAGCTTTTTATAGTAAGAATTCCACTTAAGTTATTGTTTAATCTTGAAGCTAAGAGTCCTGCTTTATTCCTTATATCTTTATATTTTGGAGCAAGCTTTCTTTGATATCTAATTGAACCTAGAAATATGATAGGGATAGGTAAGAAAGCAAACAATGCAATTTCTGGGGCAACAAAAATCATTGTGCCTCCAATTATCAAAACAGTAATAAATAACTGAATGATCTGATTTGCGCCTTGATCTAGAAACCTTTCGAGTTGATTTATATCATCATTAAGAATAGACAGAAGTCTTCCAGTATTATCTTTCTCAAAGAAATCCATATCTAATTCCTGTATATGACCGTATGCTTTTATTCTTAATTTATGTTGTGATAACTGAGCCAAATTTCTCCATAAAACTGAATATAAATATTCAAAAAAAGATTCACCCGACCAAACTATTCCAGAAGCGAATGCTAGAAAAATTAATTGTACCGGAACCTCTTTTATACCAAAACCAGCTATCCATGAATTCTGTTCTTTAACAACAATATCAACGGCGAGACCAATTATAACTGGAGGAGCTAAATCTAATATTTTATTAGTAATAGAACTAAAAAAAGCAAAAAAAACCAACTTTCTTTCTTCTCTTAGGTTTGAGTAAAGCCTAAATATTGGATTTTGATTACTTGAATATCTCATTAAATTAGCAATTATTTTATTAATTATAAATTAAATTTTTCCTGAGCTTCTAATTGACATTTAGTTTTTGCTTTTTGATGACTTGTAGTTTTTGCAAATTCTTCCAAATAACATTCACAGGTTTTATTTGCAATTTCTTGACTAAATTCTATTTGTGCTTTTACCATTTCCTCCTTAAAATTATTAACGCAGAATATTTTAATAATGGAATTTTTATGGTTTTCAGCTAGATAATAACCGTTAAAAGAATTCAATGAAATAATTAAATTTATTAGAACAACTAATTTATTTTTAGTAGATCTCATTATCAAGTTTAATTTCTTACTTTTATTTTTTTTAATTTATTTTTTGTTTCAATATGCAGATCTTTAGGTAAGTCAACCAAACTATAATCATTAAAGATTTGGATTTTACCTATGGATCTTCCGTTTATATTAGTGGAATTGCAAATTGTAGAAATAATATTTGCTACTCTAACTCCATCGTATTTGCCAAAATTAAATTTATAAGTTTCAAAAGAATCATTTTGATAATTATTCCTCCTATTTGAATTTCTTAAACGATTATTACCATTTCTATTTGATCTATTACGATCAGTATTATTTTGTTTATAAATCCAAGTCTCATCTTCATTAACAAAAAAAGATTTATTACCTATGACTAAATTAATTGCGGCCATCGCTATATTTGAGTCATCCATCGAGTGTTTTTCTTTTAAATTATCTAAAATATCTATCATCAAAGCTTTATTCTCTTCATTTTTTTCTTGAGCCAAAGCACTTTCATTAATATTTGCTATTAGTTTCTCCATCCTCTTTTCATTAATAACTTTATTATTTGGTATTTTGATTTCTTCAATGTTATTTCTTGTAGAGTTTTCCAAGTTTCTTAGAAAATGCTTTTCTCTTTGATTTACAAATAAAATCGCCTCTCCGGATCTACCTGCCCTTCCTGTTCTTCCAATTCTATGAGTATATGTTTCTTTATCAAAAGGAAAATCATAATTAACTACAAGTTTAATCCTCTCAACATCTAAACCTCTAGCAGCAACATCAGTTGCTACGAGGATATCAATAAATCCTTTTTTTAATCTATCTACAGTATTTTCTCTTTGATTTTGAGGTATGTCTCCATTAAGTACGGCAACACTATGACCTGAATTTTCTAAAGCTTCAGCAATTGAGGTAGTAAGTAATTTCGTTCTCACAAATATTATTACTCCTTCGTTATTAATTTCTAATATTCTTTTTAAAGCTTCTAACTTATGATGCCTTTGAACATAAATAAATTTTTGCGAAATTAATTGAGTTTCCTTTTTAACACTTTTGATTAATATTTCGGCGGGATCATTTAGATATTTTTTTGCTATGTTTCTAATCTCATTAGGCATTGTTGCTGAGAACAATACCATCTGTTTATTCTCAGGAAGCCTATCTATAATCCATTCAATATCTTCAAGAAAACCCATATTTAACATTTCATCGGCTTCATCTAACACAAGACAACTTATAGCGTTAATTTTAAAAGTTCCCTGCCTTATATGATCCATTATTCTGCCAGGCGTTCCAACTACTACGTCAACTTTTCTTTTCAATGCAGAAATCTGATTTCTATAGTCGGTGCCTCCATATATTGCAACTGTTTTAAAGTTACTAGATTCAGAACTATAACTTTTAAAAGAATCTGCCACTTGAGTTGCCAACTCTCTTGTAGGAGTCATAACTAAAACTTTGGCATTTAATTCTTTATTATCTGTAAGTTTTTCTATTAATGGTAATGCGAAAGCTGCAGTCTTACCTGTTCCAGTTTGAGCTTGGCCTAATAAATCTCTGCCTAACATTAGTTCCGGAATAGCAGCTTTTTGAATAGGAGTTGGATTTTTGTATCCTTTATTTCTTAACGAATTTAAGATCGATTGATTAAATCCAAAATCGATAAATCCATTCTCATTATTATCTCCTTTTGAGGTTTCCAATGGTTTAGATTCAATTTCTATTTTGTTTTCTAAGTTCTTTGACTCAAGAAGGGAAACATCATCTTTCTGAAATTTTTCATCACCATTATCAACTGAGTGATTATCTTTTTTTAACGCCATTTAGAATGCCCAATTATCTTCTGATCAGGCATTCAACAAACATCTAAATTTACTTAAATTGTTGACTAGCCTTACAGAGCCGAATTATTAATCTAACATCTTGAGGTTCAAATTTTACTGATATTTCAAAAATAGGATTTAATTTAAATAATATATATCTAGAAATTTCTTCGCTCTTGTAATTGCAGTATAAAGCAATCTTTTTTCAAAATTATCTCTACAAAAGATATTTTCATTGTCTTTTTTTATTTTCAAATTATATTGATTTCTTCTATATTTTTGAGACCACAAAATGCTTACTTTCTCAGATTCACTTCCTTGAGATTTATGAATGGTAAGAGCTATTGCTGGAACAACATTTTCTAAATTAGATGGATCAATTAATTCAACAATTTCTTCGTTATTATCATTAAATTTTCTAAAAAGATATTTTCTTTCATTTTTCAAACCTATAAGGACGCCGATATCTCCATTTGACAATCCAAGTTCATTATTGTTTTTTGTGCACATGATCGGAACACCCTCCTCAAGAGTTTTGAGGTCATAGGGTTTTTTCTGACCAAAAACAACTTCATTCAAATATTCAACACTCCATATACCAGTATTCTTTTCACATAAAATCAAGTGACTTTGCAAATCTATTAATATCTTGTTTACTAGATCTTTTTCGCTAAGCATTAAATTATCTATATCCTCTTCAAATATATATTTTTTTTTACTTAAATTTGAAGTTGAATGATTTAACTTATTTAGATAACTCTTAATTGAATTTAAAAGATGTTGTGGAATATCATTTTCTCTACTTTTTG
>QCPO01000008.1 GCA_003212535.1 Prochlorococcus sp. AG-436-O11 | reverse complement strand
TTAAAGAATCAATCATTGCTTCGGAGGTTCACCAACGTAATTTCTTTATTAATTTCCAACCAATATTTTACTTTTTGGGAAAATTCTTCATTTTTTGCAGTAACAAAAAATCTCACGTTATTGTAAGAAATACAATCATAGCAGGAATTTTTTGGAATTAAAAAAAATTCATTAAATTTTTTTATTAACGCGGCCGATGGATCAATGATATTTATATTTGGGTCTACTTTATATCTTAAAACGTCATAAATCAAAGGATAATGGCTGCATCCAAGTATTAGTTCCTGAATATTCTTTTTTAATAGAGGACTTAAATAAAAATCTGAAAGAAAATTTATCCTCTTTAAATTTAGTTTGTTTTTTTCAATTTCTGATACTAACTCAGGACATTCTTGTTGGAAAATATCAAAATTTTCTTTTTTAAGATTTATCGCCCTTTTATAGTATGAAGATCTTACTGTTGTAGGTGTTGCTAAGACACCAATAATTTCTTTACTAACTATATCTGACACAGAGTTTATAAGATCAAAACATGGAATTTTTAGTTTTTTTTCTAAAATATCTAGTGCACAGGCATTAGTAGTATTACAAGCTATCAATATTGCATCCAAATTCTTATCTTCAAACCAATTACAAATCTCTTTTGCTATGGATCTTATCTCATTGTGATTTTTATTTCCATAAGGGATTCTTTTTGTATCCGCCAAATATAAAACTTCAACATCTTTACGAGTTTTCAGTAAAGAATTAAGGATAGTAAAACCACCTATACCACTGTCAAAAATACCTATTTTTAGTGTCACCCTACTTTAAGAAGATATTCAATTATGCCTTTTGCAATTGCATAAGCTATTCTTTTACGATGAATAGATTTCTCTAGTCTTCTTGCATCTAATCTTCCTGTTAAAAAACCAATTTCTACAAGGACTGCAGGCATTCTAGTATTTTTAATTACGTAAAATCTTCCTTGCTTAACACCTCGATCAGGGCTCCCTGGGGAAACTTCGATAATTTGTTTTTGAATTTTTTTAGCAAGGAGTCTACCTCTCCATCCTCTATAGTAAAAAGTTTCTAGGCCATTAACATCTCTTCTTTTACCTCTTGACGCATTTGCGTGAATACTTACAAAAATGTCGGGATCCATTCTATTAGCATATGAAACCCTTGGCGACAAATCTAAATCAATTTCACTATTTCTAGTTAATCTTACTTTTACACCTTTTTCCGATAACAATTTTTTGACTATTTTAGAAACATCTAGTACCACATCTGTTTCTCTTATCCCGCCAATACCTATCGCTCCTGGATCAGGTCCACCATGTCCTGGATCTATAATAACAAAAGAATTTTTCTGCTTAAGATCAGGTAATCTAAAATAATCATAATTCCTTTTGTTTAAATCAATCGGCTTTTGATTTGTTTTAATCACGATATTTTTTTTATTAACGAAACCTTCACCAATAGTTTTAAATGAATTTTGCGGAGAAAATAATTTAATTCTCCATCTATTCTGATCTAAGCCGACAAGCCTCCATTTCAAAGGTTTAATATTTTTTTTATCAGTAAATTCAACAACTAATCTTGTTTTTCCTGTAATTGGTTTACCTAATCTAATTTCTTTTATTGGACCGTTACCTTTGATTTTTCTAGGGGTTTTTAGTTCCCCAGGAAAATCTATCCAGAATCTATCACCATATATATTGCTGGCTTTCTGAAAGTATGCTTCTAAATTAGTATTTGATTTTGTTCTTAATTCTAAATATCCATTAGATTTCAAAGCCCATGCTGCCAAAGCACTAGATGACTTAAGAGGGGGAATAGCCGTATTAAAAAATAAAAGAACAGATAAGTAACGAAAAAGTTTATTACTAAAAAACCTCGACATTAATTTGCAAACAATGTATTTTTTCTATGTTTTAGGCTTGGCATCTGTTCTCTAATCTTTTTTACTCTTTCTTTATCAGCTGGAGCTATTGCAGCACCCTGTGTTTTGCCTGCATCAGATAAAACAGTCCCCCATGGGTCTATAACCATTGCATGACCATGACTTTGTCTTCTACCATAATGAATACCAGTTTGAGCAGGAGCCACTACATATGCTGTATTTTCAATTGCCCTTGCTTGAAGTAAGATTTGCCAGTGATCTTTCCCTGTAAAAGCTGTGAAAGCAGCTGGAATCATAATTAGTTCAGCACCATTTGAAGACAAGTATCTATAAAGTTCAGGGAATCTAACATCGTAACAAATAGATAACCCTATTTTGCATAAACCTGGCACATCTACAACGGGGGGATATTCTTTTCCAGATAAGATAGTGGATGATTCCTTATATAAGTTTCCATCTGGCAAATCCACATCAAACAGGTGAATTTTGTCATATTTTGCCAAAACCTGTCCATCTTTACCAAAAAGTGCTGATCTATTTAAGGTATGTCTATCATCACCTGCAGGGACTGGATATCCTCCTCCTAAAAGGAAAACTTGATATCGCTGAGACATAGTTTTAAGGAAATTAGTACACTTTATCGACAATTCAGAAGCTAATTTAAGCTTTTCATCATCTTCTCCTAAAAAAGCAAAGTTCTCAGGCAACCCAATTAATTCCGCACCTCTTCTTGCGGCTAATTCAATCTGTTCTTCAGCTTCAGCAAAGTTTGCTTCTAGATTAGAAGTACTTGTAATTTGCAGTGCAGCTACTAAAAAATCAGTCAAGACTTTACTCCAAGAGAACCAATTCGTAAATTATGAGGCACGAATCACACCTTTTTCAACTTGAGCGGGAACAATATCTAAACAATCAAGTTCAGAACAACACTTAAAATCATCCTCATAATCACCAAGACTTGTCAATCTTTTGCCATGTGTTGCTGTCTTTAAGCATTGTAAAATATCATTTTCCCAAAAGCACCAAAGTGATAAGGCGGCTTGTAATTCATCGTTTGCAATGTTGACTTCAGAAGTGTAGTTTGTTTGCAAGTATGAGGCCAGTGCTCCTGCTGCTAAAGAATCCTCTAGGGAATATGCTCCCTCCCAGCCACTACCAAGTATTAAAAGATTTTCAATATTTAATGTAATTATTTTTTCAGCAACTGCCTTTCTATTTGGAAGTCCCATGGCAAATAAATGTTTTGCATTTTGAACTTTTTTCAATGATTTTGTCCCATTTGTAGTACTCATAAAAAGTCTTTTACCAAGAACAATTTCTTTTGTTACGGATAAAGGAGAATTACCTAAGTCAAAGCCATCTATTTTTTTTCCACCTCTTTCCCCAAGCATTAGTCTCTTATCAGTATGCCATTTCATCGCGGATTTTTTTAACAAATCTAAATCCTCAAAAACTTGTATTGAATCAGCTCCATTTTTTAAAGCCCAAGAAATTGTTGTAGTAGCTCTTAAAACATCAATTACTACAGCAACATCAGGATTTATTTCTGGAACATCATTTGCGACGTGGTAATAAGTAAGATTAATAATCAAATTTCGTTCTAGAAGTATTATAGAAAACAGTTACTTACTTTGAATATTTTTTTTAAAAACCAAACTTATTGATAAGATATATCTATTAATTATTTATAAAAATTTAATCAATTATTAATTTGAATATGAATAATATCCGCACAGTAAAAGGTGGGGGAAATTTAAAAGGAAAAATAAAAGTACCTGGGGACAAGTCTATCTCACACAGAGCTTTGATAATTGGGAGTATTGCCCAAGGAGAGACTCTTATTGAGGGGTTTTTACATTCTGAAGATCCACTTTCAACTGCTGATTGTCTTAGGAAATTGGGTGTAAATATTCCACCGATAAAAAAAGATGAGCCTTTTAAGATATCAGGCTCTGGTCTCGATAGTTTTAGAGAACCCAAAGAAATTCTCAATTGCGGAAATTCTGGGACGACAATGAGATTATTAATGGGGTTATTGGCAGGGCTAGAAGGTAAGAATTTTATCTTAACTGGAGATAATTCTCTTAATGAAAGACCAATGGGGAGAGTTAGCAAACCATTATCTTTAATGGGAGGCAGGATTTTCGGAAGAGAAAACGGTAGTAAAGCTCCAATTTCAATTGGAGGCAATAAACTTAAAGGTGGTGTAATTGGTACCCCAGTAGCTAGTGCCCAAGTTAAATCCGCTCTATTATTAGCTGGTCTTAAGGCATCTGGACCTACTTCAGTTATCGAGCCGGCATCTTCAAGAGATCATACTGAAAGAATGTTAAAAGCATTTGGTGCAGATATTGAGATAAGAGGGGAATTAGGAAGGAATATAGTAATTAAGCCAGGGAAAACCTTAATTGGTCAAAAAATATTAATTCCTGGGGATATCAGCTCTGCAGCTTTCTGGATGATTGCCGCATCAATAGTTCCTAATTCAGAGGTTTTAATTAAAAATATCGGATTAAATCCAACTAGAACAGGCATATTAAATGTTATGGATGAAATGGGATGCGACTATGAGATAGTAGAGAAATCAATCATTGCTGGAGAGCCCATTGGATCTATTAATGTAAAAACTGCAAATAATTTAAGACCATTTAACATAGAGGGAGATATTCTCCCAAAGCTTATAGATGAAATCCCTATTCTTACCGTAGCCGCCTGCTTTTGTAAGGGAGTCTCAGAAATTAAAGATGCTCAGGAGTTAAGAGTTAAGGAAACGGACAGATTAAAAGTTATGGCAAGACAATTACGTAAGTTTGGTGCAAAAATTTCAGAAAAGGAGGACGGATTAATAATTACTGGAGAATCAAAATTCAATTCTGCTGAAGTAGATAGTGAGACTGATCATCGTGTATCAATGAGTCTTGCAATAGCTTCACTTCTTGCGAAGGGTTCCTCAAAAATCTTTAGAGCAAATGCCTCTAACGTCTCTTACCCAACCTTTTGGGATGACCTTGCTAAACTCACTAATTAAATTAATAAAAAATTTTTGTCAGAATTAATTGAATTTTTAACACAAGATGGAAGTTATTCATTGAGAAGTGTACTTTTTCAAGAGAACTTCCACAGTCTTAAAGGAGCTCTTGAGGAAACAAAAATTAAATTTACAAACCCTTCAGGTCTGCATAGATTTAAGAATAAATCTCTTAACGTATTAGATATCTGTTTTGGCCTTGGATATAATTCTGCTTCATTATTTAGTGATTTAATTAAACAAAATTCTTTTTTAAATTGGTATGCTCTAGAAATTGATAAAAAGCCTCTTGAATATTCTCTAAAAAATAAGTCTTTTCTAAAATTGTGGCATCCTAAAGTTTTCAAAGTTTTCAATTTTTTATATCAAAAGAACCGATTTGAAGATCAATTTTTAAAATGTAAAATTATTTGGGGAGAAGCAAGAGAGCAAATCAATAATATTCCTCCCAAAATTAAATTCGATTTGATTTATTTAGACGGTTTTTCACCCCAAAAGTGTCCTCAAGTTTGGACAGTTGAATTCTTATCTAAAGTTACAAAAAAACTTAATCCTCATGGCTATTTAATAACTTACTCATCCTCAGCTGCAGTTAGAATGACATTAAGAAATCTTGGTTTAGAAATTTTTAGTATTAAGTCAAATTTAAATTCACAAAATAAGTGGAGTCAAGGCACAGTTGCAATAGCAAACTTCTCTAAAGACAAATTTCAAAAGAACTTATGCTTTGATAAATTATCTCTTATGGAAGAAGAACATCTTTTAACCAAAGCAAGCATTCCTTATAGAGACCCTGATTTAAATTCAAAATCAGAATATATCATTAAAGAAAGATTGAAAGAGCAATTATTATCAAATCTTAGTCCTACAAAAAAATGGCGGGAAAAGTGGAAATGACGAAGTCGACCTTCAAGAGTTAGATTTAAATAAAATATTCAAAAAAGATATGTTAAGTATTGCAATATTGGCTGCAGGTAAGGGCACTAGAATGGCCAGCTCGATACCAAAAGTTTTACATGAGATATCTGGCAAAACTCTTTTAGAAAGAGTTATTAATGCATGTAGTGAATTAAATCCAGATCAAATCTTTGTAATTATTGGTCACAAATCAAAAGAAGTACAAGACTCAATTCCTCATAGTAAAAATATCAAGTTTATTATTCAAAAACCTCAACTCGGAACTGGACATGCTATTCAAGTTCTCTGCAACCAAGTAGAAAAGAATAAAGGTAATCTATTAGTCCTTAATGGTGATGTACCACTTATCACATCTGATACTTTAAAAAAACTTTTAACCTTACACGATTCAAAAAATGCCGATGTTTCATTAGTAACAACAAAGAAAAAAAATCCTCATGGATATGGCAGAGTTTTTATAAAGAAAAGTTTTATAGAAAAAATTGTTGAGGAAAAAGATTGCAATAATCAAGAACGCCAGCATTTATTAATAAATGCTGGTATTTACTGTTTTAAATGGGGAAAATTATCAAAAACAATTAATAGCTTGAAAAGCAATAATAATCAAAAAGAAATTTACCTAACAGATACAATATCTTTGCTGAATAAATCGTTAAGCTTAGAGGTAGACGATAATGGAGAGCTTCAAGGTATTAATAACAGAATTCAGTTATCTAAATGCGAAGAAATCATACAAAAGTTAATTAAGGAAAAGCACATGCTTAAAGGAGTAACTTTTATAAATGCACCCAGTTGCTCTATAAGTGAAGATTCAGAGATTGGCAAGGATGTAATAATTGAGGCTAATACTCATATAAGAGGAAACTCTAAAATTTCCGATAATTGTGTGATTGGTCCCAATACTTTTATTGAAAATTCAATTGTAGAAAAGAACTGTAAAATTTTAAATTCAACTGTTTACAATTCTCAAATAATGGATCATATAAAAATAGGCCCTTATAGTCATATAAGACCTAATTGCAAAATATACTCTCATAGTAAAATCGGTAATTTTGTTGAAATAAAAAATAGTCAAATAGAGGATGAAGTTAAAGTAAACCATCTAAGTTATATTGGCGATTCCATAATTGGAAAATCTACTAATATAGGCGCAGGATCTATTACCGCTAATTTTGATGGTCAGAAAAAACATCAAACAAAAATTGGAAAAAATTCAAGTATTGGAGCAAATACGGTTTTAATAGCTCCTATTAACCTTGGGGAATCAGTCACAACAGGAGCCGGTTCAGTTATAACTAAAGATTCGCAAGATAATTCATTAGTAATTTCAAGACCAAAACAGGTAAATATCGAAAATTGGAAAAAAAATAAATCTTAATTTAATCAATTAATTTAATAATTTCCTCAAGATGCCAATATCTACTTCCTTTTATAAGGATAGAATCACCTCGTTTAGTAAATTTATTTATTGTTTTTGCTACATCTTTTATATCATTAAAAAATAAAAATTTTCTGCTATCTTTTAGATAATTTGAGAAATAGATTTCGTTTGTTTTATCGCAGATAAACAAACATTTTTTGATATCTGAATTGTTTATTAAATCGAATATTTCTTTATGATATTTTTTAGACTTATTTCCTAATTCTTGCATGCTTCCAAAAATTAGAAAATGATTTTTTGGTCTCTCCAATAGATTTTTTATACATGCTTTTACAGATTCAGGAGAGGCATTATAAGATTCATCATATATTGTCGTTTTAAGCGATTTTAGAACCCTGTTTCTACCTTCTAAACTAACAAAATCAAACTTATTTAAATATTTAAAATCAAGACTAAACTCTTTTGCAACTGCATATGCAAACATAAAATTTGATGAATTATGAAATCCGTCAAAAGAAATTTCAAAGATCTTTTCTTCGATAGAAATTGTATTGTTTGTTCTATTATAAAATCCCTGCAATTTATCATCTTGCTTAAGGCTCTTATCCTGATCCTCTATATCTAATAATTCTACTTTTATTATTCTTCCTTTCCAAGATCCTTTTAATGTTTTCTCTAGAAAAATATCATTTGCTGGGATTATTACCACTCCATTAGGATTTAAATGCTTAGTAATTTCACATTTTGCATAAGTAATTTTTTCTTTTGAACCTAACAAGCCAATATGAGCACTCCCAATATTCGTTATAATAGCGATATCAGGTTCAGTATATTTTGATAAGTTTTCAATCTGTCCAAGACCCCTCATACCCATTTCAATGACTAAGACTTTATCTTCCATTTCTGCGTCAAGAATGGTAAGACCGACACCAATTTCGTTATTATAATTTGCATATGATATTTTAATTTTCCCAAGTTTCTTTAAAACTTCACCCATCATTTCTTTTGTTGTTGTCTTACCCACTGATCCAGTAATTGCTACTAAAGGAATTTTTAATTTTTTTCTCTTGAGCAAAGTTAATTTTTGAAATGCCTCTAAAGTATCATTTACAATCCAGCAAGGAAAATCACTAGGAAGTAACTTTTGCATTCCTTCTTTAATTACTACAGATTTAGCTCCTTTCTTTATAGCCTGGGGAAGGAAACTATGACCATCTAAATTCCTTCCTTTGATAGCAATAAAAAGGTCTGTTTTTAATAAAGTTCTACTATCTATACTGATATTTTTAAAATTTAAAAAATCTTTTTTAGTATTTCCAGGATTCCTAATATCGCCTAAAAGATCATTAACTTCAGATACAGAAAAGTCCATCAAAAAGTTTGATCATAAATTTTTTAAGGATGGATCAGCTGATTGTCCATAAGAGAACTTTTCAACTTCAGCTAAATCTGGTGATGGTTCCTTTATTCCACAAACATCTTTATACATTCTTTCGTATTCGATAGCTGATCTCTGCCAACTAAATTCTTGGCTCATAGCTCTTTTTTGCAATAATTTCCAATTATCCTTATGCCTAAAGGCCTCCCATGATCTTACTAAAGCAGTATAAAAGTCAATAGGTTCAAAGCGATCAAAGCAGAAACCTGTTCCAGTATTTTGTTCAGGATCATGAGGCAAAACAGTATCAACCAAACCTCCAACTCTTCTTACTATTGGAATTGAACCATACCTCATAGCTAGCAATTGGCTAATGCCGCAAGGTTCAAATCTACTTGGCATTAAGAATGAATCAGACCCCCCATAGATGAGCCTTGATAAAGAATCATCATAGGTAAGGAATACTGAGAATCTACCAGGGTAATCTAAAGCCAATTGCCATAATCCAGACTCTAAAGATCTATCTCCTGTTCCTAAAATAGCTATTTGAGAATCTGTATATGAAAGTAACCTTCTAGAAACTTGTAAAACTAAGTCAACACCTTTCTGATCGACCAACCTACTAACCATTCCTAAAAGATATTTTTTACTATTAACTTCAAGGCCCATTTCTTTCTGAAGAATTTTCTTATTTTGCAACCTTTTTTCTATATTGTTAATACTAAATTTCGCAGGCAAAACAGAATCTTTTGCAGGGTTCCATTCATCTAAATCAATTCCATTAAGAATACCCCTCAATTTACCCGATATGTAATTAAGTAATCCTTCAAGAGTTTCCCCATACTCACTAGTTTTTATTTCATCTGCATAAGTTGGGGAAACAGCATTAACTCTATCCGCATACAACATAGCCGCAGCCATTGTATGGTCTCCATGCATATACCAAGGGCACCAAGTCATTTTTTCAAGCTTCCATCTCCAAGGTCCTTGATATTTTAAATTATGAATTGTGAAAACAGTACTAATTTCTGGGTCTTGATGCATCCATACTGGAATCATTCCCGTATGCCAATCATGGCAATGTAGAACTTGAGGTTTCCAACAATTCCAAGCAAATTCTGCCGTGGCACTAGCAAAAAATGTAAATCGCCAATCCTCATTCTCACCTCCATATATTTGATCTGAATCGAATGTTGGATGACCAACTAGGTAGATAATATAATTATGTAATGGATGTTTTGCTTCATATACAGCAAAATCAGTCCCCATAGTATTTCCTCTAAAGACTGGATCATTATCGACTTTCAGAAGTCTCCATAATTTTCCATAGCCTGGGATTATTACCCTTACTTCGTGTCCTAACTTTATCAAAGATGGAGGTAATGAACCAACCACATCTCCCATACCTCCAACTTTGATCATTGGAGCACATTCAGCAGCCGCAAGAAGAATTCTCATTGATAGTTATTTAAAAAGTTCTTTTGAATAAAAAATTCATTAGGGAGTCCACTTATAGTCAGAAAAATCTGGTGAACGTTTTTCAAGGAAAGCATCTTTACCTTCTTGAGCTTCTTCAGTCGAATAGAATAATTGAGTTGCGTACCCAGACAATTCTTGAATACCAGCAATTCCATCATTCTCAGCATTAAATGAAGCTTTAAGAATACGAATAGCCGTTGGACTATTTCGTAGTATCTCTCTTGCCCAGATTACACCCTCAGCTTCTAATTCTTCAATCTTTGTAATTGCATTTACCAATCCCATCTCTAGAGCTTCTTTGGAATTATATTTTCTACATAAAAACCAAATTTCCCTTGCTTTTCTTTGCCCAACAAGTCTAGCTAAATAACTGGATCCAAATCCTGCATCAAAACTACCAACTCTTGGACCTGTTTGGCCAAATATTGCATTCTCAGAAGCGATACTTAGATCACAAATTAAATGAAGAACCTGTCCTCCCCCTATAGCGAAACCAGGAACTAAAGCGATAACTACTTTGGGTAAACTTCTTATTAATCTTTGCAACTCAAGAACATTTAGTCTTTGCTTCCCTTTATCATTTTCATAACCACTTTTACCTCTTACACTTTGATCTCCTCCAGAACAAAAAGAATAAATACCTTTTTTGTCAGGTCCAGCGCCTGTTAAAAGCACAACACCGATATTCTCATCATTTTTTACGATAGTAAATGCATCTATAAGCTCATCTACAGTTTGAGGTCGGAATGCGTTCCTTTTATTCGGACGATTAATTGCAATTCTCGCAATCCCCTCATCGCATTTATGAAACAAAATATCTTCATAAGATTTAAACTCTTTCCAATCTGCGGCTAGCTTTCCAGGTAAAACTTTCATAAAACCCCATTATTTTAAAATAGTAAAAAATTAATTTAATTGCCAATAATTTTTTCTAGCAATTCATTTTTTTCACTAATTTCATTTTCTGCATCAATATCAACTTTAATTATGACAGATTTTTGGATAGAAAGACTCCATTCAAAAGCCTCTCTTAATTTTTTAAAATTTGATACACCTTTAAACTGTACTTGAAAACCTTTAGCAAGATTTGGCCAATTTATTTCTTTAGGCATAAGAAATAGTTTTTTTAATTCTTCTTCTTTTAAATTTTTTTTATAAATACGATTAAATATATTTCCACCATTATTATTTATTAAAAGGATTGTTAAATTCAAGTCAATTGAATTTTCAATAAGCCAACCATTTATATCATGTACAAAAGCTAAATCACCAGTTATTAGAAGAAGTGGATTTGTAATTCTACCAATTCCTAATGCGAGAGATAAAGTTCCGTCTATTCCAGAAGCTCCTCTAAAGCTAAAACATTTTCTTGATAAAGTACGATTTTCAGAAAATGTAAGCCAATCTCTTATTGGACTGCTAGCTGAGAGCATAATAGGATATTCAGCTGGCCAAATTTTTGGAACAAGGTTGGCAAGCTTATACTCCGAAATCTCATCATTAATTGAAAGTCGCTCTTTAAAAATTTTCTTGATTTTTTGACCATCTTCTATTAGATCAAAAGCCAATTTATTTAAAGGTTTTTTGTTTTTTTTATCATTTGATAATTCTCCTAATAATTGATTAATGAACTTAGTTAACCCAAACTCATATTCAATCGATTTTTTTATAGGATCTAATTTTCTAAAGTTTTTTTCTTTAATAAGAATTTGTAAACCCTCGAAAAGTGTTAAAAAATTCTCTAGCTCAGTCGAGCTCGACATTGGGCCTAGCCTCAAAAGTTGATGACAATTTATAAAACTCTTATTTTTTCTTAAGACTAATTCCCAATTTTCAACTAATCCTCTCAAGTTAGAATAAACACCAGAGACAGGATCAGCAAAAACTGGCCAACCAGTAATTTCTTGTATTTTTTCTAAAGATTTATTGAAAGACGATAGCTCATTTATAGAACCTTGATAAGGACCTACCAAAATAATTCCAGTTTTATCTAAATTTAAATTTTTAAAACTTTTTAAGACTTTATTTTTCTCACAATTACTTTCATTTTTTATAAATTTATACTTTTTATTTAAATAAATTCTATTAAAAACGTCTAAAACCTTTTTTCTATTAAAGAATGATATATCTAAAGGCTTATCGATAGGTATATTCAAATGGATCGGTCCAGGGAAAGTAGAGTTTTGTTGATCAATTTTATTTACTAGATTAAATATTTCATTATCTGTTGTTTCATGAAGTCCATTAAGATTTGTACTTAAAACATTTCTACAGACTGAACTCAAAAATTCCTCTTGATTTACTGTTTGATTTGCACCACAATCTTTTAACCTCAAAGGTCTATCAGCTGTAAGGAAAATAATACCTTTACATGATCTATCAGCCTCAACTGCTGCAGGCAATAAATTACTAACCGCCGTTCCAGAAGTAGTAATAACCAAAGAAAGATTGCCAGACGCCGTAGAAATACCAAGAGAATGAAATCCTGCAGATCTTTCATCTATCGAATTATATATATTTATTTTGCCTAATTTGTTTAACTCTCCAGCAGCTATTGCTAAAGGTGCAGACCTACTACCTGGACATAGTATTAAATGTTTTACGCCAATGTTTATAAAAAGATTTAAAAGTTGTAAACTTCTAAGAAAATTTATGCATTCAATAGATGATGTCATAATTTATATAAATGCTTTAGAAAATTTCCTTAATAACTGAATTAAGTAATTTAAAAATGCCAACACAAGAAGGGAAAAAAAATTCAATAATAAGGGATTTAAAAAATCTTTTAATTTGGATAGCAATTGCTTTAATTATACGATGGCAGGTTCTCGAGCCAAGATGGATTCCCTCTGGATCAATGCTCCCTACGCTGCAAATTCAAGACAAAATTCTAGTTGAGAAAGTAACCCCTAAAATCACCCCAAAATCAAATCTTTCAAAACTTAGGAATAAAATAATTGTTTTTAATGTTCCAGATCAATTAATTAAGGCTGGTTATGAAGCTGATACTGCATTAATTAAAAGAGTAATAGGAGTCCCAGGGGACAAAGTAGAAGTAAAAGAAGGTAACCTTTTCTTAAATGATATAGCTCAAGATAATTATATCTCCGACAAAAATATAAATTATTCAATAGGTCCTTTAATTGTTCCTGAGCAGTCATTCTGGGTTATGGGAGACAATAGAAACAATAGTATGGACTCACATATTTGGGGATTCCTACCTTATGAAAAGGTAATTGGAAGAGCAATTTTTAGATATTGGCCTCTAAAAAAAATTGGACCTATTCGGTTCCCTGTCCTTAATAATTTAGGTTAAGGGGTTCATTATGTTGTAGTGTTTTTATAAGTTGAAGTTATAGAAATGTTTAATCCAGAATTTCTTGCTACTGAAAATAATGATCCAAATGATGAGAATGATTTAATTCAATATTTACAAAAACAATCCCCAGAAGTTTTGCAAAGAGTAGCTAAATCAGCTAGTGATGATATTCAAGAAATTATTAAACATAATGTTCAAGGTCTTCTTGGGATGCTTCCTTCTGATCAATTTGATGTAAAAATAACATCCTCAAAAGACAACATTGCCAATTTGCTATCTTCTGCAATGATGACAGGATATTTTTTAAGACAAATGGAGCAAAGAAAAGAGCTAGAACAGACTCTTAAAAATGATGAAAATATGTCTATTGAAGAATAATATATTTTTTTAAATATTAA
The DNA here is from genome assembly GCA_003212535.1 of Prochlorococcus sp. AG-436-O11. Lineage (GTDB taxonomy): Bacteria > Cyanobacteriota > Cyanobacteriia > PCC-6307 > Cyanobiaceae > Prochlorococcus_A. Next base: position 46,866 of record QCPO01000008.1, on the reverse strand, counting down.
CTTCTTCTGGAATTATTCCTAATTCAAATAATTTCTTATATAAACTCATTAAAAATTTATTATCTTCTGGTAATTTATCCCATTTTTCAGAATTGATTTCATTGATTAATTTATTAGCATCTTCAACTGTAAATTCAACAGGTGCCGAAAAATGAGCTGGAATTAGATATGCCATATCTTTAAAACTTTTAATATTTTCTAACCATCCAATTAATACTTCTTTTGAGCGAGGAAATATTAATTTCTGTAAAACAGGTGCAATCTGAATCTTGGGCATATCCTCACCTATTATTTCAAATAAAGATGATTCCCAATCTGCATCCCATAAAAAGGGATAAATACCAAAATGTGCTCTCCTATTACGAAGATCTTTTTTAAAAGAATATTTAATTATTTCTTTTAAAGGAGGTATTTTTAATTTTCCTGGTTTTAGAAAGGATGAAAATAATACTAATCTTGCCCAACCTTTTTTCCTAGATTCAAAGGAGTCAATTAAAGGTTCATCTCCTCTCTCTCTTGAGTGAAAAAGAAGAGGAGTTGGATCAAAATCAAATATTTCAGGAGGTCTTGAATCTATTCCAACTATTGCGTCAGTAACATGAAGAGTTCTTGTTGAGAAATGATAGCAGCTTACCTCATGATATCTACCAAGTCCCAAGTTCAGTGGACCTAATGAAGACCATTTAAAGAGGTCTTTATGAGGAGTTCCATCTTCAAAGAGTATTCGTGTTCTTTTTGAAGGAATTCCTAAAAAGTCTAAGGGAAGATTTATGGGAAAGCTCCACTGACCAGGACAAAGCCAAATATTTGCATCTTTAAAGATTCTTAACAGAGCAGGCAGTCCAATTTTATGTTCTAATCCAGAAGCACTAGGGAGCACTATTGTTTTTACTTTGCCATGAATTGAAATTAATTTCTCCAACTCATTTACTAATTCTTTTGTAGGAGGTAAAGGGTTAATGAGCATCAACCCTTCGTCAAGCTTTAAAACTGTCATTCTGATTGGTACTGCAACATAATATAATCCTTGAATTTGTTCCAATGACCATATCTGACCTGGAATTAACTCTCTTAAAATAGTTTTCTTTTTCCCATAGGGATATAAGGGAAATAAAGGCCACCAATCCCAATTTTTATTAATACTTTCTTCAACCATTATTATTTATAAAAAATATTCTTTTAAACTTTAATATTCCATATCTCGGAGCGAATAAAAAAGCGAGTAAAAATATAAAGGTTTGTGCTAATACTATAGAGCCTCCGGTTTCAAGATCAAACCAAAAACTAAAATAGATTCCTATTATACTTGAGATAATGGCGCTACATACTGAAATAATGGTCATAATATCAAATTGATCAGTAAGCAAATATGCTGTAGCTCCTGGTGTAATCAACATTGCAACTACCAATATTATTCCAACCGTCTGCAAACCAACAACTGCAGCTAAAGATAAGCATGTAAGAAGTAAATAATGTAGGAAGATCACATTAATTCCGACAGTTTTTGCATGTCTAGGATCAAAACAGTAAAGCATTAAATCTTTTCTGAAAACTGATAAAAGTATTACAACCAACAAAGAGATGATTACAGTCTGCCTTACGTCAGATATTGAGATGCCTAATGGACTTCCAAAAAGAATAGAGTGGAGATCAATATTACTTTTAATCTTAGAAATCAAAACTATTCCAAGAGCAAAAAAGGCTGTAAAGACTAACCCAATAACTGTATCTTCCTTAACTCTAGATTTTTGTTTAACAAATCCTATAAGGGCTACAGAACCTACTCCAAATACAAATGCGCCCAATGAAAATGGAAGTCCCAAAGCATATGCTACAACAACTCCAGGCATTACTGAGTGAGAAACAGCATCCCCCATTAAAGCCCAACCTTTGAGTGTCAAATAGCTAGATAAAAAGCCACAAACAGCAGCCACTAAAGAGCTCATAAGTAGGGCTTTTCTCATGAAATTATGAGTTAAAGGATCTGTTACGAATGTATTTATACTAGAGAAAAAAAAAGGCTCCATAAAAAATTCTTATGACTCAGGACCAAGCAAAACGTCAGGAGAGATCCCACCAAAGGTACTTGTTATATTTTCCTTTGTAAAAACTTCAGAGGTTTCACCGTAGGCTACAACAGTCTTGTTTATTAAAAGGACCAAATCACAAAATTCTCGAACATGCATCATATCGTGAGTAGATAATAAAATTGTTTTCCCCTCATTTTTAAACTGAATAAATAATTCTGAAATTAGTTTCTCTGTTCTTATGTCAACGCCCGAGAAGGGTTCATCAAGCAATAATATTGATGCTCTTTGTGCAATTGCTCTGGCCAAAAAAGTTCTTTTCCTTTGACCTCCAGACAAATTCCCAATTGGCGTAGATGAAAAAGCAACCAAGTCAACCCTCTCAATAGCATCTTTAACGGCCTGAAGATCAGACTCTCTTGGACACCTGAGAATATTCATCGAACCATATCTTCCCATCATTACAACATCCCAAACATTTACGGGGAATTGACTATCAATACCTTCACTTTGAGGAACATAAGCGATTGTCTGATCTTTCTGTGCAGACCTTAAAGACTCGCCGTTTATTCTTATCTTTCCCTTCGAAATATTAACAAAGCCTGTCAAGGCATTAAAGAAAGTTGTTTTCCCTGCTCCATTCATACCTACCAATCCACAAATTTGACCAGGTCCTAATATTAAATTGGCATCATATAATGCAACTTTGCCGTTATAGTCTACGCATATATTTTCGGCTTCAATCCTGAAGTTTTGGTAATTAGCTCTGTCCATATTTTAGTAAAGACCCTTTTTGATAATTTTCAAATTATGTTTAAGCATTCCTAAGTAGGAATTAGCTGGGCCATTAGCACTTGACAAGGAATCAACAAAAAGATTTCCTCCAAATTTAGCTCCCGTTTCATTTACAACAACCATTTGAGATTCATTACTTACTGTACTTTCACAAAATACAGATGGGATGTTTTTTTTCTTAACCAATGAAATCGTTCTTGCCATCCTTTTGGGTGTAATTTGACTCTCAGCATTAACTGGCCATAAATAAACTTCATTTAATCCATAATCTTTAGCAAGATATGAGAATGCGCCTTCACAAGTTACTAGATACCTTCTATCTTGTTCTAAGTTATTGATAAAAAGTTTAAAATCTTTATCAATTTTAGAAAGTTTATTTTTATAAATTTCTCCATTTCTTTCAAATAATTCTCTTTTGGAGGGCCTCAATTCTGATAAAGATTTCACGATAATATCTACATAAAGGATTCCTCTTTTTGGAGAAATCCAGGCATGGGGATTTGGTTTACCTTTGTAAAAATCTTCAGTTATAAATATTGGATCTAGATCATTTGCAATAGTTAGTCTTTTAAATTGTAAATTAGAAACAAATTTTTCTGACCATATTTCAAATCCAAATCCATTATCCACAAAAACGAATGCTTCAGAGGCATTTATTAGATCGCTTGGAGTTGGTTTATAAGCATGAACTTCGACTCCAGGTTTAGTTATTGATTTAACTATGAAGTCATCTGTAACAACATTTCGAATAATATCTGCCAAAACGGTAAAGCTTGCTAAAACAAATTCCTTTTTAGTTTCACTGTTATTTGAGGTTCTTTTACAGGCCGTAGTAAAAAAAAGACAAATTAAACATGCCAGAACTAGAAAAGTATGCCTTTTTTTCATTATTTTTAAACTTCAGTAAATTATGAACTATAAGTAAGCCTATTCAATGGATTTCTTAAATCCGATATCAAAGATTTCCAATTTATTTTTTCATTTTCAAAAGCCTTTTCAACAATCTTTTCAGAATTTTCTTTTATAAATTCCAAGTCAGGCTCTGAGACACCTTTTGTTATAGCCATAAAATCCGCCAAGGAACTAGATACTACTCTTGTTAAATATGCCGCACTTATTGCCTGATAAGTTCCTGACAACAACCAATTTGGGCCATGCAATTTTGTTAATCCTATTAAAGTCTGACCACTCCATTCAATTACTCCCTGAGCTATTGCAGTCTTTATTATTTGTTTTGATACTTTATCCAAAATTTCTGGAGACCAATTGCATCCCCATATTGATTTAATTTCTTTAATCATTAGAGAATTCAAAACTGTCATAGACAACACATCGATTGATGGAAGTGGTGATAAGAAAACAGTAGTAGCAACAAGAATTTGATTCTTCCTCTGTAACACTTTCAATTGTGTTCTTCTTATTCCCTCAATCTCAGATTGCCATTTAGTATGCAATTGCTTCAAAAGCCTTTTCTTAGTATATTCAATATTTTTATTTGAACTTAGAAAAAACCTCCTTAAAGAAAAAGGTATATGAATTAATTCATTTTTGATTGTATCAACTCTAATTATTCTATTTATAAATTCTCCTGCAATTTGATCTTTTAATTCATCTATTTCATTTTGAGATTCAAATCCATTTGCAGATAACGCTACTAACCATATGGGCATATTCTTAGGAAGCTTTTCTAACCACAAAAAATCATTCGCAGATAAAGGGAAATTTAAGAAATATAAAATAGCATCAGTATTTATTACTGAATCAGGAACAATCTCAGAAGAATTATATTTTGGAAGTTTTTCAATAAAATCAAAATCAAACTTATCTTCTTTGAAGAAATCTCTAAATAAAGATTGATTTAAATCATAACTTTTCTTTCCAATACAACAAATTTTCTCTTTTCCAAATCTATTAATTATCAATTCAAGGGATTGTTGTCTTTTAATATTTTGTTTTTCTAAATTATTATTCTGCTCAAGTTCCTCATAGAAGTTTAAATCTTCATTACAAAGATTTACCCAGCCATCTAAGTCCTTTGGCTCTTTAAATTTTGGTTTATCGCTCTTTAGATAAAAATATCCTCCAAAGCATAAAACAAACAGCCCTATTGACCCCCCTGTTAAATGGATTACATCACTTGCAAACCATTCTCCAAATCCTAGTAAAAGTAAAATTATAAAAATATTCTTCTTAGGAAACTTTATTAAGTCCTTCAAAAGATTCTCTTTACTGATATCAAGCACAATACTTTATTACTCTTATTTTAATTTAACGCAAATTGCGAATGAAAAAAACAAAATTACATAACTCGTTAATTTATGGATAGAAATTTAAGGATTTTCAAAAGATTTATTGCGTAACTGGATGCTAAGTTAATAGACTATTTAAAAAGAATTACTAAGATGTCAAATTCAAATTATGATAATGCTTCTGGGAAAGAAATTTACAGAAGTCGTAGTAACAATGATAGATCTAATTTCAGAGATAGATCTGGAGGCCGCAGAGATGGCGGCGGATTTCGAATAAGATTAAGTGATAATGAAATGAAAGCTGTTAAATCAATACAAGAAGCTTTTCAACTTAGATCTACTGTTGCAGTTCTTGGTTTCTCCGTTAGAACACTTAGTGAAATGATTAAAGACGAAAAATTAATAGAATCAATTACAAAATATGCAAAAAACAATAAAAATTCTTCTCCTATTAGACAATCACAAAATCCTGAAGAAAACGTAACAAAAACAGCTCCTAACCCATTTGCAAGACCTGTAAAAAGTCCCTCTAAGGAAGAAATACAATCTAATGAAGTAGAAGAGGATGACAACTAAAAAAAGGATTCTTTCAGGAGTTCAACCAACTGGAGATTTACATATAGGAAATTGGCTTGGAGCAATAAATAACTGGGTATCTCTTCAAGAACAATATGAAACATTTCTCTGTGTAGTTGATTTACATGCAATAACCGCCGCATATGATCCTAAAGAATTATCTAAAAACACCCTTTCTACTGCCGCTTTATATGTTGCTTGTGGGATAGAGCCTGAAAAATGTTCTATTTTTGTACAAAGTCAGATTGCTGCTCATTCAGAACTTTGTTGGATATTAAATTGCATGACGCCAATAAATTGGATGGAAAGAATGATTCAATTTAAAGAAAAGTCTATACAACAAGGGAATAATGTATCTATTGGATTATTTGACTATCCAATCCTAATGGCTGCAGATATACTTCTTTACGATGCTGATTTCGTCCCAGTAGGGGAAGATCAAAAGCAACATCTTGAACTTGCCAGAGATATTGCACAACAAAGAATTAATGCCAAATTTAGTAAGGATAAAAATATATTAAAAATACCTCAACCAATAATTATGAAAAATGGTTCGAAAATAATGAGTTTAATTGATGGGTCTAAGAAGATGAGTAAAAGTGATCCTAATGAGGGTAGTCGGATTAATTTGTTAGATACTCCTGAAATAATCTCAAAAAAAATAAAAAGAGCAAAAAGCGATAGTTATGTTGGAATAGAATTTAGTAATCCTGAGAGAGCCGAATCAAGAAATCTTATGATGATTTATTCAATATTATCTGGGAAAGAAATTTCTCAATTAGAAAATGAATTCTCCCAAACTGGTTGGGGTACATTTAAAAAATTAATCACTGAACAACTTATAGAATCACTTGAACCTATTCAAGAAAAATATAAAGTCCTAATTAATGATCCATATCAACTAAATAATATTCTTCTAGAAGGGAAAGATAAGGCTGAGGAAGAAGCAAATAAAACTCTTAAGAGAGTTAAATCAAAATTAGGATTTTTTGAAATGGAGAAATAAATCATGCCAGTAATAACATTGCCTGATGGTTCTAAAAAGGTTTTCGAAACATCTGTAACTATTCTAGAAATTGCACAGAGTATTGGAGCAGGATTAGCCAAAGCAACAATTGCAGGAAAAGTCAATGATGTACTTTTTGATGCAACTCTTCCCATAAATGATGATTCCAAAGTTGTAATAATTACATCTAAAGATAAAGAAGGGATAGAGATAATAAGACATTCCTTTGCACATCTTATTGGACATGCAGTTAAACAAATTTATCCAAATATAAAGATGGCAATTGGTCCTGTAATTGAAGATGGCTTTTATTACGATATTTTTTCAGAATATAGATTTACGCCAGACGATTTAATCAAAATTGAACAACGAATCAATCACCTAATAAAAACAAATTATGACGTAGAGATTTTACAAGTTTCCAAAAAAGAAGCTATTAAAACCTTTCAAGAAAGAGATGAAACTTTTAAATTAAGAATTATTGAAGAAATTGATGATGAAGAACTCATCAATTTATATAAACACGAAGAATATATTGACATGTGTAGAGGACCTCATGTGCCAAATACAAGACATCTTAGACACTTTAAGTTACTAAAATTATCAGGTTCATACTGGAGAGGGGATAGTGAGAATGAATCATTGCAAAGAATTTATGGAACTGCTTGGGCGAAAGAAAAAGATCTGAATGATTATTTAACGAGAATCGAAGAGGCTGAAAAAAGAGATCATAGAAAACTTGGAAAAAAACATTCACTTTTTCATATACAAGAAGAATCTCCAGGCATGATTTTTTGGCATCCTAATGGATGGACAATCTACCAGGTGATTGAGAATTATATAAGAGAAATACTTAAAAAAAATGATTATCTGGAAATTAAAACCCCTCAAGCAGTAGATAAATCTCTTTGGGAAAAATCAGGACATTGGGAAAAATTTAGAGACGATATGTTTACTACTGCTTCAGAAAATAGAACATATGCAATTAAACCAATGAATTGTCCGTGCCATATTCAAGTATTTAATCAAGGTTTAAAAAGTTATAAAGATTTACCTATTCGTTTAGCTGAATTTGGCTCTTGCCATAGAAATGAACCTTCTGGAGCATTACACGGTTTAATGAGAGTTAGGAATTTCACTCAAGATGATGCTCATATATTCTGTACTGAAGAACAAATTCAAAAAGAAGTATCTGAATTTATTGACCTAGTTTTTGAGGTTTATAAAACTTTTGGTTTTGATGAAATTATTATCAAATTATCAACTCGTCCTGAAAAAAGGGTAGGCAGTGAAGTGATTTGGGATAAATCAGAAGAGGCGCTAATAAAGGCTTTAAATAATAAAAATCTGAAATGGGAATTACAACCTGGTGAAGGAGCTTTTTATGGTCCAAAAATAGAATTTTCATTAAAGGATTGTCTAAATAGAATATGGCAATGCGGAACTATTCAAGTTGATTTCTCAATGCCAATAAGGCTGGATGCAACTTTTATAGATATAAATAATGAAAGAAAAAATCCAGTAATGCTTCATAGAGCAATATTAGGCTCATTCGAAAGGTTTATAGGAATATTAATAGAACAATATGAAGCTAAATTCCCGATCTGGCTTGCTCCTTATCAAATAATTTTATTAAGTATTACTGATAGAAACAAAGAAAAATGTATTGAATTAAATGAATTAATAAATACAAAAGGATATCGATCAAAGCTTGATGTTAGGAATGAAAAAATAGGTTACAAAATAAGAGAGGCCACAATAGGAAGAATTCCATTAATTGCAATTATTGGAGACAAAGAAGAAGAAGTTGATTCACTTTCTTTAAGATCATTAGATGGAAAAAATTTAGGCATTTTTAAGTTGGATAATCTCTATCAACTGATGAATGAATTAATAGAAAAGAAAGGGAAAATAGAATGATTTTTAATAGATGAATTTTCTTGCTTGCGATTTAGGAGGTACAAAAGTTCTGTTGGGGATTTTCTCACAAGATATTAATAGTCACTCTCCAAATTTAATATTTAAAAAAAAATATATATCTTCTGAATGGGATTCATTTGACTTGATTCTCGAAGACTTCCTTGGTAAGCAATGTAAAAAAATTGCTTACCCTTTTTCTGCATGTTTTGCCGTAGCAGGTCCTGTAAAAAATAACAATGCAAAAATTATTAATTTATCTTGGGAAATTTCTGGTGATAAATTTAAAAACAAATTCAAATTTAAAAGTTTTGAAATTATAAATGATTTTGCCGCATTAATTTATGGGATACCCTTTTTACAAAAAGATCAATATTCAACAATCCAAAATGGGCAGCAAGCTAATGGATTTAACAAAGATTTGCATGCGATAGTTGGAGCTGGAACTGGTCTAGGTATTGCAAGGGGGCTGATTTCAGGAGATAACATACAAGTTTTAGCTAGCGAAGGTGGGCATATAGAATACTCGCCTAAATCAAAATTAGAATGGGATTTAAAGAATTGGCTCAAAAAATCTCTGAAAATTAATAGGATTTCTTGTGAGAGAATTGTAAGTGGTGCTGGGTTATCAAGAATAGCCGAATGGAGGCTAAGCAAACCCGATGCGAAGAATCACCCTTTTCAGAAGTATATAAAGAAATTAAAATTTACTAATGATTTAGAAAAGATACTACCCGAAAAAATTTGTAAACTCTCAAATGAAGGTGATATTTTAATGAATGAGATAGTAAATATATGGTTAGGAGCTTATGGTTCTTTACTTGGGGATGTTGCTTTGCATGAATTATGCTTAGGGGGTTTATGGATTTCAGGAGGAACAGCACCAAAACATTTCAAAAATTTTAAATCAGATTTATTTCTGAAACAATTTTCAGATAAAGGCAGATTAAAAGATATGGTTAAATCTATACCTGTAAAAGTAATCTTAGATGAAGATTTTGGATTGTTTAGCGCAGCTTGCAGAGCAAAAATGCTTTTACGGAGAGCATAGTTTTTAAATGTCTTCCCCAGAAATAGGTAAAAAGATAATAGTAACAGTCCCTTCTACAACTGCCAATTTAGGTCCTGGGTTTGACTGTCTTGGAGCAGCATTAGATTTATATAATGAGTTTGTTTTCACAAGAATAGAAGGTGGAGGAGATAGGTTTGATTTAATAATGGAGAGTACCGATGGTAATCACTTAAGAGGAGGTCCTGAAAACTTAGTTTTTAGAGCTGCGCAAAAGGTATGGGAGAGTGCTAATATTTCACCTTTCGCACTTGAAGCAAGAGTAAAACTAGCAGTACCGCCTGCTAGGGGTTTAGGAAGTAGCGCTACCGCGATAGTTGCAGGATTAATAGGAGCAAATGCAATAATGGACTGCCCCCTGCCCAAAGAAAAGCTTTTAGAACTTGCAATTGATATAGAAGGGCATCCTGATAACGTAGTTCCATCTCTTTTAGGAGGCCTTTGTTTAACAGCAAGATCTTCTTCACAGAGATGGAGAATTATTAGGTGTGATTGGCATGATTCCATTAAAGCTGTAATAGCTATTCCTGCTATTCGCTTAAGTACAAGCGAAGCAAGAAGAGTAATGCCTAAAAATGTACCAATATCTGATGCTGTAACAAATATGGGGGCACTTACTTTATTACTTAACGGTCTAAAAACAGGAAATGCTGAATTAATAAAAGAGGGAATGTTTGATAAGTTGCATGAACCATATAGATGGAAACTTATTCAAGGTGGATTAGAAGTTAAAGATGCCGCATTAGAAGCCGGTGCATTAGGCTGCGCAATTAGTGGAGCAGGACCGAGCATATTAGCTTTGTGCGAGAAGGACAATGGCAAAGAAGTCAGTCATGCCATGGTTAAAGCATGGGAAAATTCAGGGGTGGCAAGTAGAGCTCCATATTTAAACGTCCAAACAAAAGGCAGTCAATTCAGGGCTGCTCCTAGTAGGTAGTTTTACTTAGGTAATTTTAATGTTATAGCCCCAAGCTAGAACATATTCAACTAGAATAAAAAAATTATTCATTACATAAATGAATTTAGAAACTTTTCCTTGGCTATCATCTATTGTTTTATTCCCTTTGATTGGGGCACTAATAATGCCTTTCTTAAGTTCAAAGGAAGGAGAAGATAATTCGCTCCCAAGAAATATATCGTTAATTTTTTTATTTATAGATTTTTTACTAATTATTGGAGTACTTTTACAAAAATTTGATCCTTCAAATAGCTCCCTACAACTTGTAGAAAGGATTACGTGGCTACCTTCAATAGGTTTAGAGTGGTCTCTTGGGGTGGATGGATTATCAGCCCCTTTAGTAGCTTTAAGTGGATTAATTACATTTCTATCTGCTTTCGCGAGTTGGAAAATAAAGAAGAAATCTAATTTATATTTTACTCTTTTATTAGTTCAGGCTTCAGCTCAGGCTTTGGTTTTCCTTTCACAAGATTTCTTATTATTTTTCTTAGCTTGGGAATTAGAACTAGTTCCAGTTTATCTTCTTATAGCTATTTGGGGGGGGAAGAAGAAACTGTATGCAGCTACAAAATTTATTCTTTATACTGCTTTAGCTTCTTTACTGATACTTATAAGCGGACTTGCACTCGCGTTGAGTGGTGATACCTTCACTTTAAACCTAACAGAAATAACACAAAAGAATGTACAAGGTAGTCTCGCATTATTATCTTATTTAGGTTTTTTAATAGGTTTTGGGGTTAAACTTCCAATCTTCCCCTTACATACATGGTTACCCGATGCCCATGGAGAGGCTAATGCTCCTGTTTCAATGTTATTAGCTGGAATCCTATTAAAGATGGGAGGTTATGCTCTCCTAAGATTCAACGTTCAAATATTACCTGAAGTCCATATAAAAATTGCACCTGCATTAATAATTCTGGGAATAATAAATATAATTTATGGGGCATTAAACGCATTCGCTCAAGATAACGTTAAAAGAAGAATTGCATGTAGTTCAGTTAGTCATATGGGATTCGTACTTTTGGGAATAGGAGCAGTTAATGCCTTAGGGATTAGCGGCGCAATGCTACAAATGATTAGTCATGGGCTTATTGCGGCAGCAATGTTCTTCGTAACGGGTTCTTTCTATGAAAGAACAAATACGCTATCAATTCCAAATATGGGCGGTTTAGCAAAAGTCTTACCAATAACATTTGCTTTTTTCCTTGCAAGCTCATTAGCTTCTCTGGCATTACCTGGTATGAGTGGTTTTATAAGTGAAATAACTATCTTTTTAGGAATTACAAGTCAAGAAGGCTTTAGCTCTCTCTTTCGATCGATAACGATTTTAATTGCAGCTATTGGTCTTGTCTTAACCCCTATTTACCTTTTATCAATGTGCAGAAGAGTATTCTTCGGTCCTAGGATCCCCGCACTAGCCACTGTAAAAGAAATGAATATTAGAGAATTGACAATAGGCTTCAGTTTGTTATTGCCTACTTTACTAATAGGTTTCTGGCCAAAGATTGCAATAAATCTCTATGAATCTTCTACAAATGCTCTCAGTGATCAATTAACTTTAGCTAAATTAGTTGGGTTAATTTCTAACGTTAGTTAATTTTTATAGTAAAAAATGAAAAACTCAATTTTTAAATTTGGAGAACTCCCAGAATTTAAAAAATTTACACCTGAGAATATCAACAAAGAATTTCCAAGTGTAATAGAGCAAATAAATTTAGATTTTCAAAATATAGAAGATTTTCTATCTAATTATCTAAACCAAAAGCAATTAGACTGGGGGGAAGTAATAAATCCTTTAAATGAAGTAAATGAAGTTCTTAGGTGGAGCTGGGGAGTTATAAGTCATTTAAATGCTGTAAATAACTCAGAAAGTCTAAGAGAAATTTACTCAAAATTCTTACCAGAGATTATTAGCTTAAATAATAAGTTTGGACAGAGTAAAATTATTTTCAATGCTTTGGTAAAACTTAAAAAAACAAATAATTTTGATCGAATCAAAAATAGAATTTTAGATCAAGAAATACTTGAAATGAAGCATAGAGGAATTTCATTAGAAGTAAATGCTCAAAATGAATTTAATATTATTTCGGAAAAGTTAGGCAAACTATCAACAAATTTCAGCAATAATGTCCTTGATGCGACAAATACATGGTATTTAATTCTAAATGATAAATCTCAAGTAGATGGTCTCCCAGAGAGGGTTTTGGAATTAATGGCAATATCTGCTAATGATCACTTAAAGAAAGAGGGAGATGTTGAGGGAGAAATTGGTCCTTGGAAATTAAGTCTGGATATTCCAACTTATACGGCTTTTATGACATATGCCAAAGATCGGAGCCTGAGGGAAAAACTATATAAGTCTTTTGTGAGTAGGGCTTCTCATGGAGAAAAAAATAACTCTCAAATTATTGAAGAAATCTTATCACTTAGAACTAAACAAGCGCATCTTCTTGGTTATGAAAGTTGGGCAGAATTAAGTTTGTCAACAAAAATGGCTAAAGAAATTAAACATGTTGAGAAACTATTAGAAGAATTACGAAAGCCTGCATTTAAAAGTGCCACAAATGAATTAGAGATACTTGAAAAGTTCTCTAAAGAAAACGGATTCCCAGAATCGGAGAAACTTAAACCTTGGGATATTAGTTATTATTCTGAGCTCCTTAGAAAGGAAAAGCTTAATTTAGATCAGGAAGCATTAAGGCCATGGTTCCCACTTAATGATGTTTTAAAAGGTTTATTTAACCTAAGTGAAAAGCTATTCGGAATTAAAGTAATTCAAGCAAATAATGAAGCGCCTATTTGGAATGATGACGTTTTGTTTTTTAATATCCTTAATAAAGAAGATGAGAAAATAGCTTCTTTTTACTTAGACCCATATTCACGTCCAGAATCAAAGCGTGGGGGGGGCATGGATGGATGAATGCCTTAATAAAAATACTTTTAATCAAAATACATTACCCGTTGCTTATCTAGTTTGTAATCAAACTCCACCATCCAAAGACAAACCAAGTTTAATGAGCTTTGAAGAAGTTCAGACACTTTTTCATGAATTTGGACACGGTCTTCAACATATGCTCACCACCATAAATCTTCCGCAAGCAGCAGGAATTAATAATGTTGAATGGGATGCAGTTGAACTTCCAAGTCAATTTATGGAAAACTGGTGTTTCCATAAAAACACACTATTAAATATTGCTAAGCATTATAAAACTGGAGAAAGACTTTCTGATGAGAATTTTGAAAAACTTGTAAAGAATAGAACTTTTAATTGCGGGATGGCGACACTTAGACAATTACATTTTGCGATTACAGATCTCAGACTACATAGCAATATTGATACTAACCAAGGTAAGACATCAGATGAAATCAGAAAAGAAATTACTAAACAAACTACAGTAATTGCTCCTATCCAAGAAGATAAATTCCTATGCAGTTTTAGTCATATTTTTGCAGGAGGTTATTCTGCAGGTTATTACTCTTATAAATGGGCAGAAGTTCTAAGTGCTGATGCCTTTTCTATGTTTGAGGAGGCCAACCTAGAAGATAGTCAAAATATTCAATTAATCGGAAAAAAATTTAAAGATACAATACTTAGCCTTGGAGGGAGCTTATCTGCTTTAGAAATATTTAAAATGTTTAGAGGAAGAGAACCAAAAACTGAACCCCTAATAAGGCACCTAGGTCTATCTGACTCTAAATTATAAGTCTCTCAATGATTCTCTCAACGGCCACAGGATTTCTAACTAAATTTCTATGTTTAAATATTTTTAATGATATTTTTTCTCCTACATTCAAATTAGCTCGCCAGCCTGGGAAAACCATAAGATCCCAATAAGTAAAGAAACTAATGCAATCGATATCATTAAGAAAATAATCGTAGTTAGATAGATCTCTTAATAAAGAGCTATTTATTTTCATTTCAGATATCCCTCTAAAAGGATATTTAGGAACTAATTGAGAAGCAAGTGTTCCTTTGTGTGGTGAACCTATAGTAATGAATCTTTTGGTCCTTCTATAACCATTAAATTTATTAATCCAATACCTACCAATTATCCCCCCCCATTGAGAAGCCTAAAATATCAATTTCTTGTTCCAAACCATAATTCTCTATTATTAACTGATCCATTAAATTAGTTAATTCAACAATTGAAGTCATTCCAAAAGCATGATTAAGAGTTGGCGCAAAATATTCAATTCCCATTTCATCAAGTTTTGAAGTAATCAAGGAAAATATACTTGATGTGTTCCAAAGACCATGAATAAGTATTATGGGATTTCTGTTTACCAAAGCTATTAATTTTTGTCAAAGACTCTTACTATTGAGACCTTACCATCAAATCCAGTAATTGGAGGTGTACATTTTGTCAAAATAAGTTTGATCCGATTAATCTGAAATTGTTTGTTAATAAGTTGCACAATCTCATTTGAATATTTTTCAATTGTAAAACAATATATTTTCTTTGCCTGATCTTTTAGAATTTCAATTAATTCTGAATAATCAACTGTTTTTTTAATGTCATCATTTTCAGTACAAGTCTTAAAATCAGTCCATAAAAACACATCCAAACAAAAAAGCTGTCCTAATTCCCGTTCTTCCTTTAGGACACCAACTCTAGCCCAAAGTTTAATATTCTCAATTTTTATAAATGTTTCCATCTTTTGAAATTTTAAAGATCTTTATGTGTAAAAACAGCCCTACCAGATGAAAAATCATCAACTATATTTCCTTCTCCTTTTAAGAAATATTTATAAGTAACCAACCCCTCTAATCCAACAGGTCCTCTTGGAGGAAGCGTTTGCGTTGAGATTCCAACTTCAGCACCAAATCCATATCTAAAGCCATCAGCAAATCTTGTAGAGCAATTATGAAAGACACCTGCACTATCAACCTCATGCATAAATTTATTAGCCGTAGTAATATTTTCAGTAATTATTCCATCTGTATGTTTTGAACTAAATTTTTGAATGTGGGATATTGCTTCATCAATATCCTCAACAATTTTTATAGATAAAACCAAATCTAGATATTCAGTTTGCCAATCTTCAACACTAGCCTCAAACTCCACACCTAATTCAACAGATTTTTTGTCCCCGATTAATTTAACATTATTAGAATTAAATAAAGGTATAGCTCTTTTAAGAAAACTTTCTGCAATATCTTTATGAACCAACAAAGTTTCAATAGCATTACAAGCCGCAGGATATTGAATCTTACTGTCCAGAGCAACTAATAAAGCCATTTCAATATTTACATCGTTATCTATAAATAGATGACAAATCCCATCAGCGTGACCTAATACAGGAATTTTTGTATTCTCTTGAATAAATTTAACTAGTTCATTACTTCCTCTTGGAATTATTAAATTAAGATATTTCTCCAAATTCAACATCGCCATACTATCTTTTCTATTTGTAAGGAGACAAATTACATTCTTATCAATACCTGCCTCTTCTAAGCCCTCCTGCAAAGCTGAGAAGATTGCAGTATTTGTGAAGCCAGCTTCACTACCCCCCTTTAGCATTACTCCATTACCAGATCTTATCGCTAGAGAACTTATCTGCATAAGAGCATCAGGTCTAGATTCAAAAATAACTCCTAAGACTCCTATAGGTACAGTTTTTCTTTCTAGAATCAATCCATTGGAAAGCTCCTTTTTAATTTGAATTTGATGCACAGGATCAGGTAAGTTTCCTACTTTTCTTACTCCTTCAATTCCAGCATTTAGTTTTTCTTTTGATAACTTTAATCTAGAAAGTAAAGCCTTTGAGATACTTTTTCTTTCTGCTCTTAAATAATCTTCATGATTAGCCTCTAATATTTCATTAGATTTTTTATCTAGATAATCAGCCATCAAATTCAAAGCTTGAATTCTAATCTTATTTTCAGCCTGACTTATTTTTTGTGAAGCCAAACGAATTCTATGGGCCTTTTCTAAAAGCTCATTGCTCGGTTGAGGGACTTCAAATATATAAGCCATAATTTGTTTTATTTACTCTTATGATAATTCAAAGTAATCATTCTTAAAACTAATATTTTTGAGGACTTAATATCTGAAAAACAATTGTAATTGACTTTTCCAATCTCCATCAGAATCGAAAGAACCTAACAATTCCAAGTTTGGATTAGCCTGAAAAGTAAATATCCCTAATGGGGGGAGATCATCTCTTCCAGGAATAGTTTGTACTGCAAAGTTTATCTTATCGGTAATATCAAGACCAACTTCTGCGACCCAAGCTTCAGAAAATAATTCTTCGTTCGAAGTTGTTTCATCTTTGTTTTCTAAATCTAACTTTTCATTAGAAAAAACATTTTTTAGAGAATCATTATTTTCTATCAAGGCTGGATATAAAGACAACTGAAATCTCCCACTAAAGGCATCAGCGCTATTAAACTGAGAAATAAATGCTCGATTTATTAAGTTTGCTGAGTTACCTCCAATTAAACCAATAATCTGTGACCTGTTATAGCTTGGAGTACTTCTTAATTGGATTTTTTTATTTTCATCCTCAAAAGATAACTGATCTAAGAATCCTTCATAAGATGCCTCAATTTTTATAAGTCTTGTATTACCAATCCCAAATGTACCAATACCGCTTGAAGAGGCATCTGCATTTAAATCTCCTGAAAAATTTGTATCTTGATTATTTTCACTTATAGGTATTATTGAATCTGGCACTTTACTAACCAGAGAAAAATTAATAAATGGAACCACACCACTTCTTGATGCAAATAAAATATAATTATCTTTGTTTTTATCTAATTTAAAAGGTGTTGTATATAAATTTGCTCTACCCTTTTTCAAAAAGATCAAACCTCTAGCGTTTAAATCTTCACCTACCGAACCGTTGATATTTAAATCTAATTTCGTATCTAAATAAGCTTTAACTATTTCTGAGTATTGGAGCCTGAAATTTGGACCAAGTTTTAATTTAAGCTTATTAAAGCTTATACTTTCTAAATAACTTGGCAAAGTTTCTCCTAAAAGGACTGAATTCAGAATTGTTTCGTTTGAGATTATTTCAATATTTTTATCATTATCCCAATAAAGTTCTGGCCATTTCTTTTTATCTTTTTTTTCTTTAATATTATTATTAGTTGTTTTATTACTAGTACTATTAAAATTAATAAAACCATTATTAAGCGCTAAGTAACCCCCTAGAACAGGCTTTGCAAACGATCCAGTTATATCTATATTTGAATCGACTAAGAAATCTATATTATTAGTTTTTATATTAAATTTATTTGCGATTAAACTAATATCATTGTTATTAGAATCACTTTTATAATTAAAAGGTAAAGACCCTTGTATAAAAATATTTCCAGAGTCTTCTCCTGATGCTTGAAGATGCTTAACTTCTACATAATCAAAGTCAAAAATTATTAAGCTATTAATATTTTTGAGTATATTTTTATAAATATCAATTTCTGAATCCTTAATAACAATAAATCCATTTAAGATAGGTTGATTTATACTCCCTTTCATTAATATTCTAACGTTTACATCGCCTTCTTTAAAAGTAAAATAATCTTCAGCCAAGATGTCAATTAGCTCAATAAATTTACCATTTCCAATTAATCTTAAATCTAACTTATCATTTTTATTTATAGGGATGGAGCCTTCAAAATTAATTGGTATTTTTGAATCATTTAATAACATAGAAAAATCAATATCAAAAATTGCATTATTATATTCTATTTTTCCTATATCAAATTTTATCTGATTATTTTTTATAGATGTATTATTAGAATAGATATCACTCAAAAAAGATTTTGAATCTAAGTCATAAAATAAATTAATATCCAAATTACCTTTAAAATCTTTTGGCTCATCTAAAAAAATATTTGCTACTTTTAGTGGTAATTTTTTGATTTTTAAAGACCCTTTACCTTTTAATAATCCTCCTTCTAAATCAACAGAAAATTCTTCTTTATTATTAATATTGCCTTCAGAATTAGATAAATCGAAATAACCATTTAATTTGGTTTTTAATTTGTAATTTAGTGGGTTATCTCCTTCTATCGTTAATTTTGCATCATATCTACTATCAAATTTACTTAAATATCTTTTCAAGTTGAATTTATCTTCCAATACATTATTCTTCTCAAGAAAATCATCAATAAATTTAATCTTCTCTTTAAATGTCATATCATCTTTACTTATTTTTAAATCTTTTAGGAAGTTAGATTTGCTAATTGGTTTAGCTTTTTTATTCTCGAAATTGAAGATATCAAAGGCTGTAAGTACTGACCAGCCGCTACTAATATTATTGAAATTTATACTGAATACCTTATTCTTATCTGGATTATATTCAACTTCAATTATTCCACCATCAATGGGATATAAAGATGAGTTGACATAAAAAGATTTGTCTTTAAAAGTAAAATCAAATAACGAATTGGCAAGCTTAATTTTTCTATACTTACCTAAACTCCATGCCAGTCTCCCATCCAAATAAGATTGGTCGGAAGCAATGTATCCTGAACCATTGATAATTCCACTAATTCTATCGAATTGATTTTTACTAAAAGAAAACTCAAGTTCATCAAGAGGGAAATTAGTAGCATTCCAAGTATAACTATTGTTAGCTTTATCGATTTTCAAGCTACCTTTATTAGAATTGAAAACTCTGCTAAAAATTAGGTTTTCTAATTTAATTTTAGAATCAAACTTTATTGAGAGGAATGAAGGAATTGGAGAATATCGGTTCTTCATATTTAATATATATTTATTTTTTTCATTTTTAATCTCACCTTCCCATGTTTCTCTAATTCTTATACCTTTATAGTGAGGATAATCAAGATTAAAATTGATCGAAATTTTGGGGTCATTTATTTTCCCTTTCAATTCTCCCTTAGCGGTAACAAAGCCTCTTATTTTTTCACTACGAAAAATATTTAAATTAGATAATTGAGTTCTAGTTAAATCAAAACTAGAATTAATATTTCCAAACTTTAAACTTTTTTTATCAAACCAATATGGGATATTTCCTGATAATTTAATATCTGGATTTAAGCTATTTAAATATCCAATACTACCTTTTAGATCTATATTGTTAATATTTTTATTTAATGGGATATTGAGATTAAGATCTGAAGTTAAAGTTCCATAATTGAGATTTACATTATTAGCTTTTAAATGATTATCTTTACAGTTAAACCTTAGAGAATCTGAATTTATATTTTCTGAAAGATCAGAGGCATTTAAAATTAATCTATTTAAAGAAAATCCCCCTTTACAAAGGGTTTTAGTGTTTGATTTATAAAATCTAAAATTAGATTTAAATTTACCTTTTTTTACTAACACTTTCCTTGTTCCAATATTATATGCCGAGCTATCTAGATTAAGCCCTTTAGAAAAGATCTCAAACCTAAAAAAGTCTTGATTTAACTTAGTATTTAATTTTAATTGTAATTTACCTTTCCCTTCAAAGTTTGATCTAACATTTCCAATTATCTGTCTGTTATTAGACTTGAAGATGAGATCACCCTTTACTTTAGTTTCTACACCTATATCTTTGAATTTTAAACTAGCGTATTGAGCTAAATTAAAATTCAAGTCATATTTTATCTTTGATTTATTAGTATTTCTTTTATTTATATAAGGTTTTCCCTTTTTGAAGAAATCTTTATTGACATTAATTTCAGTATTTTCAGGCCTTATTTTTATAATCCATTTTTGACTTAGAAATGATTTTAAAGGCATGATACCTACATAAATATTTTTCGCTTTAATTTCAGAATCTATATTTTCCTTATCAATTATCCTTGAATTAGCCAAAGAGATTCCCAGCAACCTAATGCCGGAAAAATCACCTAAATCAACTTTTTTATTTAAAAATTCTTCTATTCTTTCTTCAAATTTTAATTTCTTAGAACTATAAGTTTCTTTTAGAAAATTATTTAACAAGAATGTACCTACATATCCTAGTGATAAAATAGCTCCTAGGAAAAAAAGTTTTGTATATAAATTCAGATATCTATTTTTTTCCAAGTTAGAACCCAAAATAGAGTAGGCTTACAAAATATAAGAAATTAATCAGGTCAAAGCCACTAAAATGTCTTTTTTTGAACTATTAGATAATACTCCAAAAATTTTTGGTTTTTTAGGAATATTTCTTTCGCTTATTACTATAGTCGCTTTTATTTTTAATTTTAGTTTTAAATTTCGGATAATAGGAGCAACTATATTTTCATTGTTACTTTCTTTAAGTAGCTGGGCATTTATGCAAAGTTACAGCGAAAAAGTGGAAGTAGAAGGGGCGAGATATGTTCCAATTGTTTATGATAATGGCTTTGATCTTATTATTGCCAAAGCTGAAGATGACTTCCCAGAAGAAGCTATCAAACCAACTTTAAAGCAATTGTCAGATAATCTGAGGGAAGGAAGTAGATCAGGGGCAAATGTAAAAATAAAAATAAGAAAACTTGAGGAAATTTCAGATGAAATAAGTAAACCCGTAATAATTGGAGAAATCGAGAAAACTGTCAGTATGAATTAATTTCAATAAATGAAAATTAAAACCTTTTTAGATTCTTTACCTATAAATTTCAGACATGAGAAATCCTTTTTAATTAAATACAAGCCAATAAATTTTGATAAATTAACTACTCTAACAGATTTGGAAATAAACAAAATTCAGATAATCTCTCCGCTATGTACATTAAATAATTTAAAAAAAATAAGAGCTATTGCTATTTTTAAAAAAGAAATTGACATCCCACCTCCAGCTGCTTATTTACTTTTACATTGCGGTGTGGGTTCAGTAAAAGCATTATCAAGATTAAAACCTTATGAGCTGGAACAGAAAATCAGAAGATTAGAGATAAGTCTTAGAATTAAAACCGAGACAAATATAAACTTATCTATTTTAAAAGATTGGATTAAAAGATCTCATCAAAGCTGTAAAACTATTTAAAACCTTGGTTAAAAAAATTTTTTAATGTAGAATTCAAACAAATGTTAGATATATAATGAAAAGTTTTCTGTTTTTTATATTTTTGCTTTTCTCTCCCTTAAATCCTGTTTTAGGTCAATCCAATTTATTAAAAAGCGTAAAGAATAATCCAAATGAAGCTATTAAAATATGTAATAAGTTTAAAGAGTTCAATAGAAAGGGTATTTCTGCAAATTCAGATAAAGCTATAGAATTTGTTTCAAAAAGGAATAACCTAACTCCTGTTAATGCTGAAATCTTCTCTATTTATGTAATTGGATTGCATTGTCCTGAGATTATCTAAAAACTTAAATGTTTGAAAAAAGATGTTTTGACAAGTCTCTAATACTTAGAGATGGTGTAGAACTTGTATCAAGAATTTGGTTACCTGAAGGCAACGGGCCATGGCCTGCATTATTGATGAGACAACCTTATGGTAGAGAGATAGCTTCAACAATTACCTATTCGCATCCTTCATGGTGGACTTCAAAAGGTTATATGGTAATCATTCAAGATGTTAGAGGTATGGGTTCTTCAGGGGGCGTTTTTCAAGGCTTCTCCCAAGAAGCCAGTGATACTTCAGAAACGCATGAATGGGTTAGATCTCTAAAAGAATGTAATGGAAAACTTGGCCTTTATGGCTTTTCTTACCATGGATTAACCCAACTAAGTGGAGAATCGAATTCAGAACCACCTGATTGTCTATCTCCTGCTATGACTGGACTAAATATAAAAGACCATTGGTGCTCAGACGGAGGGGCATTTTGGTGGCATAACAATATTGCATGGGGACTACAAATTGCTGCGCTAAAAATGAGGCGAGAAAATAATTTTCTTGAATGGGAGGATATAAGATTAGCTTTAGAAAGTAAAAGTTATTTAAGAAAAGGATTAGACCTTTTAAAAAAATATGATCCTAATAGTTTTATAATTGAATGGCTTAACAATTTACAGAATGATGACCCTTTTTTAGAAATAAACCCAATCTCAACATGGATGGGAAAACCTATGTTAATTATTGGAGGACTTTGGGACCCTCATTTAAAAGGGGCATTAGATCTTTATAAAAAAGCTCGAGAAGCAGGAGGTAATCCAGAAATAATTATTGCTAATGCTACACATCTAAATTGGTGGGAAGGGTCACAAAAAACATTATTAAAATTTTTTGATAAACATTTAAAAATTGACAAAGAGGTTAATTTTAAAGAAACTATTTTACAAAGAAAAATATGGAATATTTCATTAAATAAATGGGAGGAAATAGATGATAATTATTACTCAGAATATATTATGGGACTTAAAAGTAATGGCACTGCAAATGTAGATATTGAGGATGGAAGTCTTACCATGAATTCAAAAGGATCAGGTTGGTTCACAATCGTTCATGACCCATGGAGGCCTGCACCAGCTGATGGAGGTCATTTAGGCCCGAAGCCAGGAAAGTTTAATAGACATATTATTGATCAACGATTGGATGTAGGAGTTTTTCAAACCAATTTTCTCCAAGAGAACCAAAACTTTACAGGTATTCCAATATTTGAAACTTCCGTCAAAAGTGATCAACCAAGCTTCGATATATGCCTTGCTTTATCTCTAGTTGATGAAGAGGATAAAAAAGTTAATCAATTCTCAACTGGTTTTTTAAGAGTTAAAAACTCAAAAAGAAATGTAGAATGTAATTATCAAATAACAATGCAACCCACAAATATTTGTTTAATTAAACGAAGTAGACTTAGATTATCTATATCTGCCGCAGCTTATCCCTCTATTGGGGTTAATCCTGGATTTGGAGACGAAAGGATTGGAGCCCCTACCATTAATCACAGAATTACTACTCTAAGTTTTGTACTGAATAATACATTTATGAAATTGAAACCTTTTCTTCAGTAAAAAAAGCTTTTTTGGTTAATCATTTGATATTATTAATCCTTAATATATACCAGTCATGAAAGAAACAATTCAAGCAGACTGGATTAAATCAGAAGCTATCAACCTAGAAAATTGTTGCAATGATAATCCATTAAAAATTTTAGGGCCTCATTTTTTTGAAGGACAATGGGTAACGCGAGTGTGGATGCCGGAAGCAGATGAAGTTAATATAAATTTCAAAAATAAAAACTATAACTTAGAAACCCCAAATCACAAATGGCTTTTTGAGGGAATCCTGCCTGAAGACCCTCAATCTAATTATGAACTAAATATTTTACGAGGAGGGATAACGCATTCACAACATGATCCTTGGTCTTTTAAAGAAGAATGGATGGGAGAAGTAGATAGACATCTTTTTGCAGAGGGGAATCACCATCATATATGGAAAAAAATGGGAGCTCATCTCATTGAAGATAAATATAAAAATGGCGTTATGTTTTGTCTTTGGGCACCAAATGCAAAATCAATATCAATAATTGGAGATATAAATTCTTGGGATGGCCGGCATCATCCAATGCAAAAAAGGCTAGGTGGAATTTGGGAAATATTTATACCAAATATGAAAGAAGGAGATAAATATAAATATGAAATAAGAACACAACAAGGTCATATTTATGAGAAAGCTGATCCCTATGGATTCCTTCATGAAATTAGGCCCCAAAAAAGTTCAATAATTTCAAAATTAAATAATTTTAATTGGAATGATAGTGAATGGATTTCAAATAGAGATTCCTCAAGTCAAATTAACAAACCAATCTCCGTTTATGAGATGCATTTAGGAAGTTGGCTTCACGAATCAACTGACAATAAATACTTAGAAAAAGATGGGAAGCCAAGAGATCCAGTCCCCGCAGCAGATTTAAAACCTGGCACAAGGTTATTAACTTATCCAGAGTTAACTAAAAAACTCATTCCTTATGTAAAAGAAAGAGGATTCACTCATATTGAGCTAATGCCAATCTCGGAGCATCCTTTCGATGGCTCATGGGGATACCAGGTCACAGGCTGGTATGCTCCAACTAGTAGATTTGGTACTCCAAATGAATTTAGAGAGTTTATAAATAGATGTCATGAAGAAGGTATCGGCGTAATTCTTGATTGGGTACCTGGTCATTTCCCAAAAGACAAACATGGACTAGCTTTCTTTGATGGGTTTCACCTTTATGAACATAGCGATCCAAGGATAGGAGAGCATAAAGAATGGGGGACCTTAATCTTTAATTACAGCAGAAATGAAGTAAGAAATTTTCTCGTAGCAAACCTTATTTATTGGTTCGAAGAATTTCATATTGATGGAATAAGAGTTGATGCTGTAGCTTCAATGTTGTATAGAGACTACTTACGTCCAGATGGAGAATGGATACCTAATGAGAATGGTGGGAATGAAAACTTAGAAGCCGTTAAATTTCTTCAACAAGCAAATCATGTACTCTTTCAACACTTTCCTGGTGCACTTTCTATTGCTGAAGAATCAACAACTTGGCCAATGGTTACTAAACCAACTGATATTGGAGGACTAGGGTTCAATTTAAAATGGAATATGGGATGGATGCATGATATGCTCGATTACTTTGAAATAGATCCTTGGTTTAGACAATTCCATCAAAATAGTGTGACCTTTTCAATAACTTATAATTACACAGAAAACTTTATGCTTGCCCTTAGTCATGATGAAGTTGTTCATGGGAAAAGTCATCTTTTACATAAAATGCCAGGTGATGACTGGAAAAAATTTGCAAATACTAGAGCATTACTAACTTATATGTGGACTCATCCTGGTAAAAAAACGATTTTCATGGGGATGGAATTTGGACAAAGGCAAGAATGGAATGTTTGGGATGATCTTCAATGGGATTTATTAGAATTTGAACCTCACAAAGGTATTAGAAACTTAGTAGATGACTTAAATAAACTTTATAAAAATGAACATGCGCTATGGAAAAATGACTTTGATCCTTATGGATTCCAATGGATTGACTGTAATGACAAATCTAATTCTGTAATAAGTTTTATGAGAAGGGAAAATGACAGCAATGAATGGCTCGTTATTGTGGCAAACTTCACACCCAATACTCATGGCTCATATAAAATAGGAGTTCCGTTAGAAGGATTCTATAAAGAGATCTTTAATTCAGATAGTTCTAGATACGGAGGAAGTAATAAAGGCAATATGGGCGGGAAAGAAACTTTAAAGTTTAATATTCATAATTATGAAAATGCTCTTGAACTTGCTTTACCCCCATTAAGTGTGAGTATCTTCAAACATCAGTCATAAAAATAAAAAGTTTATCTAACTCATTGCTTCATATAAATGTTCACATAACGATTTTGCTCAGCTTTGCGTTGTAAGATTTTTAAGTTGGAATTTTAAATTTACTAAACACATATTGAATTGAAAAATGGGTGAAAATTTACCACTTCTACTTTCTGCCGCATTAGGCAAAAAAGTGCATAGGCCTCCAGTATGGATGATGAGACAAGCAGGGAGATATATGAAGATTTATAGAGATCTAAGAGAGCGTTATCCAAGTTTCAGAGAAAGGTCTGAGAATCCAGAACTTTCTTACGAGATTTCAATGCAACCTTTTAATGCTTTCAAACCAGATGGCGTGATTCTTTTTTCAGATATTCTTACACCTCTTCCAGGGATGGGTATAAATTTTGAGATTATAGAAAGTAAAGGCCCAATTATAGAAGACCCAATAAGAACTCTTAGCCAAATAGAAAATTTAAAAGAATTAAATCCAAGTGATAGTTTAAGCTTTGTTGGCCAAGTTCTTTCATCATTAAAAAAAGATGTAAATAATGAAGCGACAGTTCTAGGTTTTGTTGGTGCACCTTGGACTCTTGCTGCATATGTGGTTGAAGGCAAAAGCAGCAAAAATTATTCTTTAATAAAATCAATGGCTTTTAAAGAGCCTGATTTACTTCACAAACTTCTTGATCACTTTGCAAAATCCATAGGTGAATATCTAAAATATCAAATAAAGTCTGGTGCTCAAGTTGTACAAATTTTTGACTCATGGGCAGGCCAATTAAGTCCACAAGATTATGATATTTTTGCTGGACCCTATCAAAAAAAAATTGTTGACATCGTAAAAGAGGAATACCCTGAAACTCCTATTATTCTATATATTTCAGGAAGTGCTGGAGTAATAGAAAGGATGGCTAAAACTGGAGTAGATATAATCTCATTAGACTGGACAGTAGATATTGAAGAGGCTTGCAAAAGAATTCCTAAAGGTATTGCTATTCAAGGTAATGTTGATCCTGGGATATTATTTGGCGATAAGAAAGCAATAAAAGAAAGGATAGATAATACATTCAATAAAGTAAAAGATAGAAAATATATTCTTAATTTAGGTCATGGTATTTTACCTGGTACTCCAGAAGAAAATGCTCAGACATTTTTTGAACACGGAAAAAAACTAACTTATTAGTAAAGATCTTGGCATTTGAAAAATTATTAATAACAGGTTCCAATGGATGTGTTGGCCAATATCTAATTAATTGGTTTTTAAAAAACACCCAATTCAGACTTTATCTTATGGTAAGAGATAAAAGTAAGCTACCACTTTCTGTTCAAACAAATAAAAGAGTAAAGTTAATAATATGTGACATCAGAGAATCCAATAAATATAACAAGGAAATTAGTCAAGTTAATTACTTAATACACACTGCTACAGCTTGGGGAAATCCCCAAAGGGCTTATGAAGTAAATATAAAAGCTTTTGAAGAATTACTGAAAATGCTTGATATTAAAAAGTTAAAAAAAATAATTTACTTTTCAACAGCAAGTATTCTTAATACAAATAATGAATTAATGAGGGAATCATTAATTTATGGAACAGAATATATCAAAACAAAATACGAATGTTTCGAGAGACTTAGAGAAAGCACATTTGCGGACAAAACATTTGCAGTCTTTCCTACATTAGTTTTTGGAGGAACACTTGGTAAAAAAAGTAAATTTCCTGTGAGTTATTTAACAAGTGGATTAAAAGAAATTGGTAAATGGCTTTGGTTAGCGAGATTTTTAAAACTTGATTCCAAATTCCACTTTATACATGCAAATGACATTGCTCAAATTTGTGGTTTTCTAATTAAAAATCATAAAGAAGAACAATATAAAGGCTTCAAGAAATTTGTATTGGGTCAGAGATTCATTTCAATTGATGAGGCAATAAATATACTTCTAAAGAAAAATAAGATGAAAAGATTTTTTGCGATACCTCTTACTAGAAAAATCCTAAAATTATTATTAAGAATCCTCCCCATAGAAACCACTCCCTGGGATAGCTTCAGCATACAAAAATATGACTTTAATCATGGATCCATAACTAATCCAGAGACTTTTAAACTAAAAAGTCATGCCAAATCATTAAGTGATATTTTAAGATTATCAAAGTTACCAAGCTGTAATATCAATTAAAGTTATTGCTTTAAGGTCACCAAAACCTTGTAATATATATAAATAAGCAAATTTAAATTATGTTACGTTCAATCCTTACAGGCTTTTTTGCAATAGTTTTAACTTTAGGCCTTGGAATATCATCTGTTTCAGCTAAAACTGTTGAGGTAAAACTTGGAACCGATGCTGGGATGCTTGCATTCGAACCAAGTTCTGTGACCATTAGTACTGGTGATTCTGTTAAATTCGTTAATAATAAACTAGCACCTCATAATGCTGTCTTCGATGGTCATGAAGAATTAAGTCATGCTGATCTAGCTTTCGCACCAGGAGAATCTTGGACCGAGAAATTCGATACTGCTGGAACCTATGACTACTATTGTGAACCTCATAGAGGGGCTGGAATGGTAGGTAAAGTAATCGTTCAATAAAATATATTATTACTTATAAAAATTATTCATTAATTTAATGAATAATTTTATTTTTTAATAAAATTTTTCTTGATTAAAATAGTCCCAAGTGAATTCTCAAATTCCGCTTGGGACTATTTTCTTTTTGCTAAAGAGATCGCATATCAAAATTACCAACAAAATGTAGATTCTGATAATTTATTACTATCTCTTATAAAACAAGATAACTTTACTAAAGCTATATTAAGAAAAAATCATGTAAATATAAAAGAGATAGAGAAAACAATAATTTATTCATTAAATTCGAAAGCGAAAATGAAACATAAACAAGCTAATTTATATATTGGTGACACCCTTCATAAGATATTTTTAAAAGCAAATGAACTCAAACTCACTTTAGATGATGTAGTGATATCAACAGAACACTTAGTTTACGGTTTCACTTATGATGCTTCATATGGTTCCCTAATTTTAAATAAAAAAAGGGGGGCAGAATTTTTAGAAACTATAAAAGAAATGAAATCAAATCCGGAAAATAAAATTGATTTTGATAATTCTAATGATTCTTTAGATAAATTTGGCATTGATTTAACCCAATCAGCGAGTGATGGAATTTTAGACCCCGTTATTGGTAGAGATGAAGAAATTAGAAGAACAATACAAATACTAAGCAGAAGAACAAAAAACAATCCCGTTCTTATTGGAGAACCTGGCGTTGGTAAAACAGCGATAGTTGAAGGATTAGCTCAAAGGATTGTTAATGGTGATGTACCCACTTCATTACAAAAAAGGCAATTAATCTCATTAGACATGGGTTCATTATTGGCTGGAGCAAAGTATAGGGGGGAGTTTGAAGAGAGAATAAAAAATGTTTTAAAGAAAGTTAAAGAATCTGAAGGTAAGATTATTCTTTTTATTGATGAAATTCATACAGTAGTTGGTGCAGGTGCAAATGGAGGTTCTTTGGATGCCAGCAACCTTTTAAAACCTATGCTCGCAAGAGGAGAGCTAAGATGTATTGGTGCTACTACGATCAATGAACATAAACAAAATATAGAAAAGGATCCCGCTCTAGAAAGAAGATTCCAAAAAATACAAATTGATGCCCCTTCAGTAGAAGATACTGTCTCAATACTAAGAGGCTTGAGAGAAAGATATGAAGTTCACCATGGCGTCAGAATTTCTGATAACGCTTTAGTTGCAGCTGCAAGCCTAAGCGATAGATATATTAATGATAGATTCCTTCCTGACAAAGCCATAGATTTAGTAGACGAAGCTGCCTCAAGATTGAATATGGTCATAACTTCGAAACCTGAAGAAATTGATGAAATTGATAGAAAAGTTCTTCAATTAGAAATGGAAAAGTTATCCCTAAACAGGGAAACAGATAACTTCTCTCATGAGAGATTAAAAAACATTAATAATGAACTTAATAACCTCAAGAATAAACAAGCAGAATTAAATGCTCAATGGGAAAAAGAAAAACATGAAATTGATGAGATTACTAATTTAAAAGAGGAAATTGAATCTATACAATTACAAATAGATCAAGCAAAAAGAAATTTTGATCTAAACAAAGCTGCAGAATTAGAGTTTGGTACTTTAAATTCCTTACAAAAAAAATTAGCTAACAAAAGTGAATGTTTAGTCAATTCCTATAAGAATGGGGTGAAACCCCTCTTAAGACAAGAGGTAACATCAGATGATATTGCCGAAGTTGTATCGAAATGGACTTCTATTCCAGTACATAATCTCAACCAATCTGAAAAAGATAAACTTCTAAAACTCGAATTAATTCTTAAAGAAAAAATTATTGGTCAGGATAGAGCTATTTCTGCAGTCGCAGACGCTATTAAGAGATCCAGAACAGGATTAAACGACCCAAACAGGCCGTTAGCTAGTTTCTTATTTTTAGGACCAACTGGTGTTGGAAAAACAGAACTAAGTAAAGTAACTGCAAAAACAATATTTGATTCAAATTGTTCGATCATAAGGCTTGATATGTCAGAATTTATGGAAAAACATTCTGTCAGCAAAATTATAGGTCCTCCTCCTGGATACATAGGTTTTGAATCAGGAGGTCAATTAACTGAAGCTATACGAAAAAATCCATATTCATTAATACTTCTTGATGAAATAGAAAAAGCACATAAAGATTTATTAGATATCCTTTTGCAAGTTCTTGATGATGGCATTATTACAGACGGACAAGGTCGCACTATTAGCTTTAAAAATTCAATAATTGTTCTCACCAGCAATTTAGGAAGTCAATCCATAAATGATTTATCTGTAAAAAATGAAGAGAAAAATGAAATTAAAAAGATTATAGATTCCGAGTTAAGAAAATTCTTTAAGCCCGAATTTCTAAATAGGCTTGATGAAATAGTAATTTTTAAAAATTTGGAATTCCATGAATTAAAAGAAATTGCAAGAATTCAGCTAAAAAATTTAGAAAATAGACTTACTAAAAAAGATTTAATATTGCAAATTAGAGATGATGTAATTCACGAATTGGTTAAAGTTAGTTTTGATATAAATTTTGGAGCACGACCATTGAGAAGGATTATTCAAAAAGAAATTGAGACAAAAATTGCAAAGAATATTTTAGAAAACAATTATTTACATAAGAAAGAGATTCTCGTTTCCATAAAGGGAGGACAAATTTCAGTTAATTGATAATTGAAAAAACATTTTAGTAATTATAAATTCAATATTTCTAATCTAGAATTTATACCAATCTGGAATGTTTTCATAAGCAGCTTTATTAGATTTATTTTCTTTTGATTCAGTTTTCCAACAACATGTCCTTCCCTTATCTTTATCTCTCAAGTATTCGTTTGCCCATTTCCAAATCAATTTAGAGGTAAATTCCATTCCTACATTATCCATAATTCTCAAATCTAAAGCCTCTAAGTGATGTAATTTTTCCCAGTAATTCATCAAGGGGTCATTCTTATTTATCAAAAAAGTATGATCAAATTGTTCCTTAAGTCTCTTTTCGAGGGGCTTTAGACTTGAGAAATCAACGACAAAACCATTTAGGTCTAATTCTTTGGCAGTAAACCAAAAGGTAAATGCTCTTGAGTAGCCATGCACAAATCTACAGTGACCTTCATGGTTCCATTGCCTATGAGAACAAGGAAAATCCTCATAACTTTTGGTGCAAGAAAATTTCAAAGAATGAATATACATCAATTAACTGTTAGGATAATTTTAAGTAAAAAAATTGGATAGGGTTTAACAAATTAAACATAATGAGTTATTCAACAAATTTTTCGATTGAAGATCTTCGCTTTGATAATTATGGATTAATCCCTGCAATAGCACAAGATTGGTTAGACGGCTCAATTCTTATGCTTGCCTGGATGAATAAAGAATCATTAAAAAAAACACTTGAGACAAAAAATGTCCATTATTGGAGCCGATCAAGATCTGAGATTTGGAGAAAAGGTGCTACAAGCGGCAGCACTCAATTACTTAAAGAAATAAGATTTGATTGCGATAATGATGCACTTGTTCTATCTATACAACAGAATGGTTCAGGCGCTTGTCATACTGGCGAAAAAAGTTGTTTCTTCAATGAAATAGACAATAATTTAACTAATAAAAAAGAAAAGAAAACAAACCCTTTCTCTAATATTTGTTCTGAATTATTTAATACTCTTAATGAAAGGTCAAGAAATGCTTTAGAAGAAAGTTATACAAATTATTTATTAACAAAAGGGAGTAATACTATCCTAAAAAAAATTGGAGAAGAATCTGCTGAATTTATAATGGCTTGTAAAGATAAAGACAAGAATGCCATATCAAATGAAGCGGCTGATTTAATATATCATCTTCAAGTAGCCCTTTTGCATAATGGAGTTGAGTGGAGAGATATTCTTTCTGTACTTGAATCAAGAAGGGGGAAATAAATCTTTAAATTCTTAATTCTGCCTAATTAATTGCAAAAATACATTCAGAAATTCTTAAAAAATAATTTATAATTATTAATTAATTATTAATTAATTATTACATGTATAGCTTATTAAAGAATTAACTCTAACGTTAAATATATTACTAAAGGAGTAAATCGTGAGTTCATTAAGCGATTTTCTTGGAGAAATAGGACGTCATCAACTTTTGACTCCGGAGAAAGAACTCACCATGGGCAGAAAAGTCCAGGATATGCTTATGCTTGTTAATAGATGTCAAACTGCTGGAGGAAAGGGACCAGCTTGTGAATATTCAAATGAAGAGAAAAGAAAAATCAAAATTGGAGAAAAAGCTAAGAATGAAATGATTACAGCCAACCTAAGATTAGTAGTTAACCTTGCCAAAAGATATCAAGGTAAAGGATTAGATTTACTCGACTTGATTCAGGAGGGAACACTAGGCCTTACAAGAGCTGTAGAAAAATATGATCCTTCTAGAGGACACAGATTTTCCACTTATGCTTATTGGTGGATAAGACAAGGTCTAAATAGGGCATTATCAACTCAAAGCAGAACCATTCGAATACCAGTTAATATTAATGAAAAGCTCACTAAATTAAGATCCGCAAAGTCAAAACTAATGCAAATTAAGGGCATTACTCCTACTAGCGATGAGCTGGCTACAGAAATGAAAATTACAAAAGAGGAGATAGATGAACTACTTTCGTGTGAATTGAGGAGTATTACGGTTAGCCTTCAAGGAACAGTTAAATCTAAATCAGAGCCCTCTGAGCTAGTTGACATTCTACCTAGTGATCAAACCCCTCCAATGGAATTAGCAGAACTAGCTGAGAGGTCAGCATCTGCTTGGAAATTATTAGATAAAGCCAATTTAACTGAAAAGGAGAGAAAGATAGTAAGTTTGAGGTTTGGTTTAGATGGTTCAAATGAGTGGAGAACTTTAGCAGAAGTTGCAAGACATATGAATTGTAGTAGAGAATATTGCAGACAAGTGGTGCAAAGAGCCTTAAGAAAGCTACGGAAAGCAGGAATACAGAATGGATTGGTTGAGGCTCTTAGCTAAAAGTATTTAACTTAAAAATGAAAATTAATACAATATGAAAGAGGAATTTCACAATAACAAAGGAAAAATTTATGATGCAGAAGTTTTAGAAAGTTCATCAATTGATGAAAATATCATTAAAAAAATTCTAATTAAGGCTGGAAGAACAATTGCCAAACCAGCTTTAGAAGTTTTAGAAATGGCCATAGATCCTTATACTCCAGCACAAGTAAGAGTCTCTTTAATGGCTGCACTAGCTTATCTAATTATGCCCTTTGACCTTTTCCCTGACTTTATGCCTTTAGTTGGGTTTAGTGATGATTTTGTAGCGCTTACAGCAGTATTAAGTATATGGAGTAAGTATATGACTCCTTCAATAAGAATCAGAGCAGAAAGAAAGCTGAATAAATTATTCCCGTTTTATTATTAATGAGTAAACTATCTCAGCAAGAAGAAAAAGAACTTATAGCTTTTATTAAAGATTGGCTAAAAGCCCATAGATATAATCAAAAAGATTTAGCTAATGAGTTACATATCAAATCAAGTAGAACATCTGAGATTGTCCAAAAATTACAAGAATTTTATAAAAAAGGAGGGGTTTTCAATATTGCAAAAAATCTCATTAAAATCGAACAAAAATGGTTAAACAATATTAAAACGGATTCTAAAGAGACAAACGAAACAACACCATATAATCAATTAGATATCGACTCCTTAGTAAACCAAATAAGGCAAGACACTGGCGAATAAATAATTATTTAGAAGGTAATCTTTTGTTTGGAAATTACTTACTTTGTTAAAATAATATCTAAAGAAAAATTATTTTTCATAATAAACTAATCCACAAATCATATTATTCTTTTCATTAGAAAAGTAAAAAAAAATTTGTAATAAAAAATTTAATATTTTATTTTTTCTAGTAATAATAATTTTCAATTATTATTTGTTTTAAATTGAAAATTATATTCAAAAAGCCTTTATCCAAGGATAAATATCATAAGTAATCCATATACCTTTTTCCCAATAAATATCTTTCTCAATAAAATCTCTCATTTGATTTTCATCATTAGCATTAAAAATACCAAATAAATATTTTGTACATTTTGTAGGCCCTAAAGTAACTAAAATATTTCTATCTTTTAAATTTTTAAGTCTATTAAGATGTTGATCGCGGAATGGTTCTCTTTTATTAATTGCATCTTCACAGTACTTACCAAAAACTATAAACTTTTCCATTTTTAAAAGATAACTAATTGAATAAATATATAATCAATAATTGCACAAATTACACACAAATTGCTATGTTATTTAAGAAGAACTTTCTTTTAATTAATTATGCTCACTGGTAGTGATCTTCTTGCTAAATTCAAAGAAGTTGAAGGGCTTAGCGAGTCAGAGCAATGTCGTGCTTGTGGATATGTGTCCACAAAACGAAATGGAGAACCTCGCTTAAACTATACAGCTTATTACAAGGCTCTCCTTGAAGCTAAAGGAATGAAAATGGGTGGCGGAAATGTTGCTGGGATAGGAAAAGGTGGAAGAAAACTAAGTTACACTGCTACAGTCCAAGGGAATGGAAATCTTTTAATAGGTAAAGCTTATACAGCTCTTTTAGATCTAAAACCAGGTGACGAGTACAAAATAAAGTTAGGCAGAAAGCAAATAAGATTATTACCATCTGAAGAATCAGAATAATTAACTTTTATAGTCAATATATTAAGAAGAAACTTCTCATTATAAAGTTTCAAAAGGAATTTAATAGATACAATTAGATTCTGATTTATCGATCAGCTGCTTTACGCAATTCTTCGCAAAAATCCCCTATTTGAGTAACGACTTCATTTTTATTACAACTAGAAATTCTTTTTACAAATGCGCTGCCAACAATTACTCCATCTGCTCCCCATTGGCTAACTTTATGAACATGTTCGGGAGAGGATATGCCAAAACCAACTGCAACAGGATTAGGGCTGATTTCTTTTAATTTATTAATAAGATTTTCTACTCTATTTTCCATTTCTTTTCTCTCACCTGTAACACCTGTAACACTGACTAAATAAGTAAAACCTCTTGTCTTATTGGATATTATTTTCATTCTTTCAAGAGGAGTAGTTGGAGCTACCAATAAGATTAAATCCATAGAAAAACTACAAACTATTTTAGAAAATTTATAAGTTTCTTCTAAAGGAAGATCTGGAATTATTAATCCCGATACTCCAACTTTGGATGCCATCTTACAAAATTCTTCAAACCCAAAACTTAATAAAGGATTAAAGTAAGTAAAAAGTATTATTGGAACATTTAGTTTACCTTTTAAAGACTCCAATAATTTGATAACTTTTTTTGGTGTAGTGCCAGACTTTAAAGCTCGAGAGGCAGAAAGTTGAATAATCGGGCCATCTGCAAGAGGATCACTATATGGGATTCCTAATTCAATCAGGTCAGCTCCCTTTTCTTGCAACTTTAATAAAATCTCTCCTGTAGTTTCAATATTTGGATCACCTGCAATTAAGAAAGGCATCAAGGCTAATTTATTGTTAATCTTTAATTCATTAAACTTCTTATCTATTTTTGATAAAGTTTCATTTTTATCCATTGGCATTTTGTTGATTTCTTTCATAAATTTTGAGATTACTTATTTGATAATCCTTTAAGAATTTATTGATTTTATTCTAAATCTTCCATTAGTTTTTTCTGTTTTTCCTTTGACAATGCATTGAATTTACTTTCTAGTTTATCATTAACAATTTTTTCATATTCTTTTCTATAACGCTTCCTTTGTTCCATAAAAGTCATTTTTCCGTTTACAACTCTATAAACATAAGAAGAGACCCAAATTATTACAATCGAAATTAATATAAAACTTGAAATAGTGCTAGCTGTAAAGTTATCAGCACCAAATTGTGGAGCTAATCCATAACTTAATATTCCTAATAATGAAATTAAAAAACCAATTTGTAGAACTTTACCTTTAGTCAATTATTTACCCTTTGCTATCTCCTTTTAACCTAAGATTTAAAAATGGAGAAAACAAAATCAAACCTGGGAAAAAAAGAAATACTAATCCATAAACTCCTAATCTCTCGAATTTGCCCATAAAATTCCATCTATTATTCATCCAATAAAAAAGTATTAATGGTATAACTAAAAAATATATAAAAATAACTCCAACGAAGGTGAAAAAAGTAGCAAATGAATTATTTAAAATACTTTCCATTTAAATTCTAGTTTTCTAAGTTAAACATAACAATTATTTAAGCCATAGTTAAGGACTAAAAATAAATAGTTTAATAATGGGAGTGGGGGGACTTGAACCCCCACGAGCTAAAGCGCTCGACGGATTTTAAGTCCGGCGCGTCTACCAATTCCGCCACACTCCCAAGAGGAATTTGCGCATATTTATCGTAGCTGAAAGCAACCCAATTAACCATTAAAAATTTGAATATTTACACTTTATTTTGAATGGTTGGATTAAATTTAATTTTTTATTTAACTATTCCTTCAACTTGCCAATTTAAAGTTTCGCCTGCATGAAATGGTTTTATTTTTCCAACAATATTTTTTTCTTCAATTATATTGACAAATTCTGAAATCTTATTTGGTCTAGTTACCAATTTTAGTTTTTCTTTATTTGGAGGCAAATTATAAAAATTAGGGCCATTCAAACTTGCAAATTTCTCAAAGTTATCCAGCGCATTTTCCTCTTCAAATACAGTTAAATAACTCTCTATTGCTACAGGGGAATTAAAAATGCCTGCACAGCCACAAAAAGCTTTCCATTCCCTTAGATGGGGAGCAGAATCTGTTCCCAAGAAAAAACATTCATTCCCACTTGTTGCAGCTTTCCTTAAAGCAATTCTATTAGTTTCTCTCTTGGCAACTGGCAAGCAATAAAAATCACTATTTAATCCACCAAAAAACATAGCATTTCTATTTATGTGTAAATGATGAGGAGTAATAGTAGCTCCTATTTTATTATTTTGGACGAAATCCACTGCATGAGATGTAGTTATATGTTCTAACACAATCTTTAATTTTGGAAATCTTTTAACTAAAGGTAAAAGTTCTCTATCTATAAAAACTTCTTCTCTATCAAATACATCCACATCAGAATCAGTCACTTCTCCGTGAATTAAAAGAGGCATTCCAGAATCTTCCATTGATTCAAAAATATTATAAAGATTTTCTATTTTCTTAACTCCATGACTGGAATTTGTAGTTGAATTAGCAGGATACAATTTTGCCGCAAAAAATACATTATTCTTGTAACCCTGTATTAATTCATCTTTATCAGTCTCATCAGTAAGATATATTGTCATTAATGGTTGAAAATTTGAGTTTTCAGGTAAAGCTTGCGCAATAGAATTTTTGTAAGAGATAGCTTTATTTATTGTTGTAATAGGATTCTTCGTATTTGGCATTACAATCGCCCTACCAAAATAATCAGATGTAAACTTAATAATATTTTTTAAAACGAGCCCCTCTCTCAGATGTAAATGCCAATCATCAGGTTTTAATATGGTAAATGTCTTCAAAATTTTAACTATTTAATTAATTTTAACAGCAAATAAAAATTGACAATGATTTATAGATATTCGATGATAGTTATTAAACAACTATATAAATATAAAATGTCTAACAAAAGAATTTCAATATGAGTGATTTTTTATTGCCAATAATAGAAATAATTGTAGGAGTAATATTACTTTTTACAGGAGGAGAATTCTTTATTCAAGGTGCCATAAACTTATCCTTAATTTTAGGAATACCTCAAATAGTAATTGGTTTAACAGTTGTCTCACTAGGTACAAGCTCTCCCGAATTATTAGTAAGTTTAAATTCAGTTTTCAAGGGCAGTGATTCTCTTGCAGCGAGCAATGTAATAGGGAGCAATATTTTTAATATTCTTGTTGTATTAGGTATAAGCTCATTAATAACACCTCTAAAAGTAAAAAGTAGAATAGTCAGAAGAGACGTCCCTCTTTTAATGGCTATTTCCTGTGCGATCTGGGCAATGTCATCAACTGGCCTTTTAACATGGCAAGCAGGGATCTTTCTTATATTTTGTCTGATATTAAATACAATTTGGGAAATAAATACCATCAATGAGAAAGAAGAGGATACAAAAAATGCCGAACCAGAAATAGAAGACTTTGATGATTGCAATAGAGGTAAACTTAATATTTTAATAAAGTTGATATTTGGAATATTTATTCTAAGCTTTGGTTCAAATATTTTAGTCAATGGTTCTCAGAAACTTGCCATTCTATTAGGAGTAAATGAAATTGTTATAGGTTTGACTATAGTCGCCACTGGAACATCTCTCCCAGAATTAGTAACTTCAATAATTGCAGCATTTAAAGGTAAAACTGATCTTGCAATTGGGAATGTCATAGGAAGCAATTTGCTTAATCAACTTCTAATCCTTGGAAGTTGCAGTATCTTTTCAGGATTTAAAGGGTTATCAATTGAACAAAGCCTGATAAAAGTTGACCTGCCATTTATGGTTTTAACTACCTTTGCTTGCATGCCAATTTTTTGGAGTAAAGGAAAAATTACAAGAATTGAAGGTTTTATACTCTTGAATCTTTATATATTTTATATTCTCGACAAAATACTTTTTTTGAATAGCTTTAATTATCTTTATGAATTAAGGATTTTCATTTTAATTTATTTTTCAATACTTACTTTGTTTCTTCTTGCTCAAGAAAAATTTAAGATATCTAGATCATAGTTTATTAGCCATACATAGTTACAAATTCTTCTGAGATGGTTGGGTGCAAGGCCATGGTGGTATCAAAATCTTTTTTTGTTATCCCTGCATTTAATGAAATTGAGACCATTTGAATAATTTCAGAAGACGATTCACCAAACATGTGACATCCTAAAACCTTATCATTTAAATTATTAACCACAAGTTTTAACATGCATTTGGATTTGTTTGTTTTAAAGGTATTAGACATAGGCGTAAAATTACATTTATAAATTTTTATGTTTTTCTCAGAGTAAATTTCTTTAGCTATTTCCTCACTTAATCCAACTGTTGAAATTTCAGGAATAGTGAAAACAGCCTTAGGGATATTTTCATAATTTACTTTTCTTTTAAGATCAGCAAAAAAATTATCTGAAAAGACTCTTCCTTGTTCAATTGCTACTGGAGTTAAGCTTGGTTTATTTGTAATATCACCAATAGCAAATATGTTAGAGTTGCTTGTCTGATTAAGATCATCGACTTCTAAATAAGGACCATCCATTTTTAGATTTAAAAAATCTAAATTTAAAGGTTGAAGGTCTGGCTCTCTTCCTGTTGCAATAAGTATATTATTACTTAAAACTTTACTACCGGAATCCAATGTCGACTCAAGATTTTCATCAACTTTCTGAATAGACCTTAATTCATTTTTGTATATTATATTTATGCCCATAGAAGTCGTTAATTCTTCTATGCATGAAGATAGATCCTTATCAAACCCATTAAGTAAACTTTTACCTCTAATTAGTTGAGTAACTGTGGTACCCAAATTCTGAAAAATAGATGCAAATTCACAAGCAATATATCCACCTCCAACTATTAATAATGACTTAGGGAAGCTATGTAATTGAAAGATATCATCGCTCGTCCATGCTAATTCTATTCCAGGAATATTTAATTTCTTTGGCTTCCCTCCAACTGAAATTAGAATTTTTTTTGCGCTTATTTTATTAATTACTTTATTTGTTTTTGGACAAATTATTTCTACTTCTTTTTCACTTGAAAATCTTCCTAAGCCTTTAAAAACTTTTATATCTAATTTTTCTAGAGAATTTTTGTGAAAATTACTTAGTCTCAAAACCTCTTCTCTAATATTTTTGAGAAGAATATTCGATTCAAAACTAATTTGATTAATTTTCAAGCCATAACCTTCAGAAGAAATAATGTTTCTTCTATTGATAGCTGCATAGACCATCAATTTTTTTGGAACACAACCTCGTATTACACAAGTCCCACCTATTTGATTAACTTCTATAATTGCAACTTTAGCGCCATAACTAGCTGCACGTTTAGCTGCAGCTAGCCCTCCAGATCCAGCCCCAATGACGATTAAATCAAAATAAAATTCCAAGATTTTTTAAATCAATTATTATAAAGTTAAAATATATCTTAAAATCAAAGAATGCGCGATATTTTGAGTTGGGAAGATTTAAGTAAGTTCGAAATAGTAGATATCGATAGAGTGAACGGTAATAATAATTCTTACGCAAATTTAAGGTTATTTGGTCATAGTAAAAATGAAGCCATTGTCACATTATATAGAGACAGGCATTCATGGTGTCCTTACTGTCAGAAAATTTGGTTGTGGCTTGAATTCAAAAGAATTCCTTACAAAATTGAGAAAATAAATATGTTTTGTTATGGTCAAAAAGAAAAATGGTATCTTGAGAAAGTAAGCTCAGGGAAATTACCCGCCATTAAATTTGAAGAAAAAATAATAACAGAGAGTGATAATATCATTGAATTTTTAGAGAATGAATTCGGGCCATTAGGATCATTACTGATGTCAAAGAATCTTCTAAAAACTAGGGAATTAGAAAGAGAAATTTTTAGATCTTGGTGTAATTGGCTTTGTCGAGAGGGATTGAACTTTTTAGACAATTCTTTTAGAAAAAAAAGATTTCAAGAATCTATTTCTAAATTCGAGGAAATCTTAAGCACTTCAAAAACGGGCTTTATTGATCCATCAGTTTCTGTTTCTGGGAGAATAGAACCTGGGACTGGAGATATAATTTTTATTCCCTATATGGAAAGAATGAATGCATCATTAAGCTATTACAAAGGATTTAACTTAAGAGGAAATTATCCCTATATTAATAATTGGCTAACACTTTTTGAAGATACAAGTTCATATAGAGGTACTCAAGGAGATTTTCACACACACTCTCATGATTTACCTCCCCAAATGGGTGGTTGCTTCAAAGAGACTAATGATCAACAAGTTTCCTTCTCTAAATCAATAGATAATGGAGAAGGTCTTGGCAATTTAGAATTCAATAAAGAATTTGATTTAAATTACTACGCTAAATTTGCTCTTAAAAGAGTTCTAAAACATAAAGAAAACATTATCAAAGTAAACCCATATGATAAGGATTTATTTGAAGAGTCATTGAGATCTGCTCTTACACATATGATCACAGGTGAAGTATACGAACCTCAATATAATGCAGGAAAATCTATAAGATATTTGAAAAATAGAATTTCAGTGCCTAGAGATATGCCAGTTATTTCTGCAAGAATCTTAAGAAAATCGTTAAATAAAATCGAGTCATTTAGTAATAATAAAGATATCGAAAAAATACCTATTAGACATAGATACGATCAGGATCCACAAAACTTTCAGTAATATTATTTAT
The DNA here is from genome assembly GCA_003212535.1 of Prochlorococcus sp. AG-436-O11. Classification (GTDB taxonomy): domain Bacteria; phylum Cyanobacteriota; class Cyanobacteriia; order PCC-6307; family Cyanobiaceae; genus Prochlorococcus_A. The sequence continues at coordinate 5,219 of QCPO01000008.1, read as the reverse complement.
AAATTTTTTCTTGAGTCTATTTGAAGTAAATCTCTAATTTTTTGAACTTGACTTGCAATATTAGGATCAGTCGACAATTTTTTTTCGACTTGCTCAATAGCATACATTACAGTTGTATGGTCCTTGCCTCCAAATTCTTCTCCAATCCTTGGAAGACTTAGATCAGTTCCTTGCCTCATAAGATACATTCCTATTTGCCTCGCTTGGCTTACTGGCTTCCTTCTACTTGAACTAATCAATTCATCAGTTGAAACTTTAAAAAATTCGGATACTTTTTTTATAACTTGAGTTGGAGTCACAACAACACCAACACTATTAGGGTCGAGCATTGGCGCAATTGATTGGACTGTCAATGGCAATCCAGTAATTGAAGCAAATGCAACAGCTCTAGTAAATGCTCCTTCTAATTCTCGAATATTTGAAGTGAATCTACCTGCTATAAATTGAATTAAATCTCTTGGGAGAGTCATTCTCTCTTGTTCTGCCTTTTTTTGAAGAATAGCCACCCTGGTTTCAAGATCAGGAGATTGTATATCTGCAGTCATCCCCATTGAAAATCTAGAAATTAATCTCTCTTGAATTCCAGATAATTGACTTGGTGGTCTATCACTTGCAATAACTATTTGACTTCCTGATTCATGAAGTGCATTAAAGGTATGAAAAAATTCTTCTTGAGTATATTCTTTACCTTCTAGAAACTGAATATCATCTATTAAAATTAAATCCACATTTCTATATTTATCTCTAATAGCCGTCATTCCATCTCTCCGGATACCGCTAATAACATCATTAGTAAAAGTCTCTGTGGAGACATATTTGACTTTAGCTTCTGGATCTATTTCTACGCGATAATGTCCTATTGCCTGCATTAAATGAGTTTTCCCAAGACCAACTCCTCCACAGATAAATAATGGATTAAATTCTCTTCCAGGAGATTCCGCAACAGCCAAAGCTGCAGCATGAGCCAACCTACTATTTGGACCCACTACAAATCTTTTAAATACATAACGAAAATTTAAACTGTTAGGGTTTTTGGATCTATTTTTTAAAGTAGCTGTAATATCTTGGCTATTGGAAAAAGATTTTTCTTGAATATTAATATTCTTTTCTTTTAAATTATCTTTAGTTTCTGAGAGGCTGTTGATATTAGTTTCATATTTAAAAATTACTTTTACATTATGCCCACATATTTCTTCTGCAGCTTTTTCAATTGTTTCACAATAATTTTTCCTCAACCAATCACTTGAGAATGAGTTTGGGGCAATCAAAGTCAATATCCCATTCTCAAAGCCATTAAATTTAGCAGGCCTTATCCAAGTTTCAAAGGAAGGCTTACTTAAATTTTTTTGGAGTAATTGTTGAACTTCCGCCCAGATAGGATTAGTTGCTTGCAAAATTTTAATCTATAGATATCCAATCTAGTTGGAATTTAATAATTGGCCATTTTCTAATCATAAGATCATAATAAATTTAAAAATTTTTAACAATGGAGATTAGAAATTTGTAAGTAAAAAATTTTTTTTTAAGTTTATAATTAAAACAAATTTCCTATTGTCTTTTTGGATAAATCATTACTTATAATAATGGCTAAGTGGCATGGTTTTGGTCGTTGCAAAACAAGGTTATCTAGAGATATAGGTAAAATCAATTCTGCGAAAGTGCAAGGTATAATGACAAAACATACACTATCAGTTGCTCAATCTATCAAACAAAAAGGACTAATTGATATTTCTCTAGCAATATCTGGTGTTGGATTTAATAAAAGTAGAAGATGGTCTAATCAATTAGGCATTAGAAACTTTAATTTACAGGGGAAAGGTTGCTTAGGAGAAAGAATGAAAAGACAAATAATCATTAATAAAAAATTCTTTATTAACAAAAAATTTAAAAATATAATCTTTATTGGGACTGACCTTCCAGATTTATGTCATTTGGATATTGTAAATACGATAAAAGAACTTAAAAAAAACGATCTCATTTTAGGTCCATCAAATGATGGAGGATATTGGCTTATTGCTTTCTCAGAAAAAATATTATCCTCTCATTTACATTTACCTTTCATAAATATAAATTGGAGTAAAGAGAATGTACTACAAGATACAATTGATAATTTTTCTTCCATAGATATTAGATATAAGTTTTTAAATACAAAAATAGATGTAGATACAATAATTGACATTGAGAAGAGAAATTAATCACTTTGTCAAAAATCTCAATTATTATTCCAACTTACAATGAGGCAAATAATTTACCATTATTGCTTTCAGATTTGTCTATTATAAATAGAGAATTAGAAATTATTATTATTGACTGTGGTAGTAAAGATAAAACTATTGATATCGCAAATATTTACGGTGCAAAAGTATATAAATCAAAACAAAAAAATAGAGGTTTACAATTAAATATTGGTGCCAAAAATGCAGAAGGAGAATGGTTTATTTTTTTACATGCAGACTCAAGGTTAAATCGCGATTGGTTAAAAAAAATAAAGTTAGTTTTAAAAGATGACGAATCTTATGTTTATTCTTTTACGTTTCAAATAGATAGTAAAAAGATAATATACAGATTTCTTGAAATCCTAGTGAATTTTAGAAGCTATTTTTTAAAAACACCCTATGGAGACCAGGGTTTATTAATACATAGAAAAACCTATTTTAAAAATAATGGTTATAGCAAAATTCCTTTGATGGAAGATTTAGATTTTATAAAAAGACTAAAAAATAAAGAAAATTTAAGAGTATTAAATTTTCCAATTTATACAAGTTCTAGGAAATGGGAAAAAACTAATATTTTTCTACAAGCATTCAATAATTGGAAATTTAGGAGAAGATGGTTAAAAGGGGAATCTATAAAGACTATATATCTTGATTACTACAAAAAATAATTAATTCGCATACCAAAAAGCGCATTTAGAACCTCTTGGTTCTAATATCCAACCTTGTCTTTTATAAAATGAAACCACTTCTGCATCAGCGAAAAGGGTAACTTTATAAATTCCAATATTTTTTAATTCTTTTAAGATATATTTCATCAATTCTTTACCTAAACCTTTTCCCTGATAAACAGGATTAACAGCTACATCCCAAACTGTGGCCTCTAAAATACCGTCACCTGTGCATCTAGCAAAACCAACAAGTCTAGGGAAATCTTCATCATGAAGCCATAATCCAACAACCAGAATACTAAAATCTAAAGCTCTTTTAACTCTCCTTATTGGCCTTCTACTCCAACCAACAGTTTGCAAAAGTTGATCTAACTCAATCAGATCTAATTCTTTATGTTTACTACAAACAAAAATCTCTTCTTTATTTTTTTGAGTAAATTCATAAGAATTCAATCCATAATTTTTTATAAGCTCATCTTTTGATATCGAGTTTGTTTTCTTTGTTAATGAAACTTGGTTTCTAAAAATCATTAAAAGCTTGCGAATCCTTTTTCTTGAAGTTCAGAGAGCTGAAAATATAGCCCTTTTTTACTTCTAAGTTCAATATGTGTTCCTTCTTCAATTAATTCCCCCCCTTTTAAGACTAATATTTTATCAGAGCTTTCAATAGTTGCTAGTCTGTGGGCTATAACTAATGCTGTTCTTCTTTTTAGAATTCTTTCAAGATCTCTTTGCAAAGTAGCTTCAGTGGAGGGGTCCATAAATGCAGTTGCCTCATCCATTATCAAGACAACAGGATTTCTAATCGCAACACGAGCGACAGAAAGAAGTTGTTTTTCACCAGAAGAAAGATTTCCTCCTCTTTCTCTAAGAAAGGTGTTTAAACCATCAGGTAATTTCTTAAACAAACTTTCCAAACCTAGATCTTTACAGATTTTTTCTAAGTCAAAATTATTGATATTAGTACTTAGCTTTAGATTATCTGCAACATTACCACTAAAAATAAAAGTATCTTGTAAAACAACTCCTAGCATATTTCTAAGTTTTGCAATAGGAATTTCATTTATGTTTATATCATCAATAAGAATCTGTCCAGATTGCGGTTCATATAATCTACATAGCAATCTTATTATGGTTGTTTTACCTGAACCAGTTGGACCAACAAAAGCCACATGCTCTCCTGGATTTACCAAGAAAGACAAATCCTTGATAACCTCTTCACCTTCTTTGTAAAAGAAAGTAACATTGCGGAATTCAATTTTGCCTTTAAAAGCAAAGTCTTTATTTAAGACCTCTTTTGAAAAATGCTTCAAAGAAATATTATCTTTAATTTCAATTTCTTCATCTAATAATTCATTTATTCTCTCGACAGCTGTAAGCCCTCCTTGAATTTGAGTAAATCTCTCCGCAAGCTGTCTTAAAGGTTCAAAAAGTCTTTGAGAATATAAAATAAAGGTAGTTAATGTTCCCAAACCAATATTTCCAGAAGTAACTAAATATCCTCCCACTGCTAATACCAAAGATACTGCAGCTAGAGATATCCACTCTATAAATGCTGAGATACTACTATCATAAAAAATTGTTCCATTAACCGCCTTTTTATAAGCGAGTCCAGTATTAGAAAATTTCTTACTATTGAAAGCCTCTCTTCTGAACATCTGAACAACTTCTAATCCTTGAAGATTCTCTTGGAAGTCAGAGTTAAGTTGAGACAATTCCTCCCTTACTTGATAATTTGCTTTTCTATAACGTTTTTGAAGCCAAATAATAAAATATGAAACGGGGATTTGGGTTAACAGTAACAAAATAGCAAGCCCTCTATCTATAGAAAGCATTGTTAGAGAAATAACTATCAGACTAACGAAATCAGCTATTACACCAACGGCCCCACTACCAAAAACCTCGGCTAAAGCGTCTACATCATTGGTCAACCTTGTTAATAATTTACCAACAGGCATTTTATCGTGATATTTAAGAGAGAGGGAGATAGAGTGTTCAAAAAGTTCTCTCCTTATCCTTGCAGTAAGTCTCTGGCCTACGGCTTGGATATTATATGTTTGATATCCTTGCAAAACCAATCTCAAAAGAACGGTAATAAATAATGTTAATATTATTAAATTAATTGACTGCCCAAAGAAGGTTTTACTTAACCAGACATCTGTACTTTCTTTTTTAAGAATTGTGATTGCCTGCCCTACCAATAGAGGTTGTATAGCGCCTGCAAAAGATACAGGTAACAAAACTATCAAAATCAAAAAAATTGTTTTTTTATCTTTAGTTAAATATCTCCCTAACTTTTTAATTCTTTTAAAATCATTCAAAAACATTTAGCTAA
>QCPO01000007.1 GCA_003212535.1 Prochlorococcus sp. AG-436-O11 | reverse complement strand
TAAATGGGAGATTTGCAATGATTGGTTTTTTTGCAATCATTCTAATTGAATTATTTAGCGAACAATCATTTTTAAAATGGGCAGGAATTTTATAGTTAATCATCAAATCTAGAACTGTTATCTCTAGGCTTATTTTTCTTTGAGCCAACACTATATCTCCCAGATTGTTTTTTTGAAGTAGATCTTTCTGAAGTAGTTGTTCTACGGGGCTGGCGAGTTTTTTTTACTTCATCAATATTTTGAAATGAGGCATCTTCTATCTTTTCACGTTTGGTTTGAGGTCTAATAGAAGGCCTAGTAGATTTATTAGATACTGAAGAAGAATCAGAGAATGAGGACCTATTTGATTCTCTAGAAACTGCTTGATTAGCTTTAGGCCGTGATCCTCTTTTAACTTCGTTGCGAGATTCACTACGTCTTTCGCCAAAATTATTTGTTATTGATTCATTACTAGTTCTATCTTCATAACTAGACCTTCTTTTTCTGGGCTCCTCATTATCAAATTGATTCACTTGTCTAGATGATGGCCTTCTTCTGGGCTCCTCATTATCAAATTGATTCACTTGTCTAGATGATGGCCTTCTTCTGGGCTCCTCATTATCAAATTGATTCACTTGTCTAGATGATGGCCTTCTTCTGCTTACTGCAGACTCAGGTATAGCTCTTGATACACTCCTTCTACCAGATCTACTATCTTGGTAATTATCTTCAAAATCATCTTCTTGTGGTTTAAATCTTCTTGATGGCCTTGCAGAATTTTCAAACTGATCATATTCATCTTGAAATCTATTTCTGGAAGAATTTCTTGGCATATTAGGTATATCATCTTCTTCAAAATAAGATGACCTTCTAGCCTGATCAGTGGCAATTCCCCTTAACCTAACACTTTCATATGCAAAGAAAACTGTCGTTCCAGCTAATAAAAACTGACCAAATTGAAGTATAGGATCTAATCGCCAACCTTGAAAAAATAATATCCCTCCACATAAAAGACCAATTGCTGCAAAGAAAACATCATAATCTCTTGCTAATGCAGGTTTAAAAGACCTTAAGAAGTAAAGGCCACCTCCACAAACTGCAAGAACTATTCCAACAATACTGGCCCAGTTGAGACTAGCATTGACCACATTCTTTCTCCAAAAACTTATTTTTTAAGGTGAAACGAATCACCCTTCTATATATAGTGTACTTAAAACTTCTACAAAAACTAGCGATTTACTCTATCAAGAGAATCTTTCTGACTAACAAAGATCAGAAATCCTGTTGCAGGAAGAACTATCAGTAAAGCTGCTGCAATAAAACTACCTAACATTCCAACGGCAGAATTGTTAGCGACTTCAGGAGCGAAATCAGCGGCTAGTAATAAATTTGAGATTTGAAGCACTTTTTAAAGATTTAATTCTCAATTTATAATACGAATTAAATACTAATTAATGTGTTATTTATTAAGATGAATTAAATAATTGTGATTTCATTGCTTAAAAACTATCTGCAAATTTTAGATATTACGTTAGGAATTTTTCTATCATTTCTAACAATAGTTTTTTTAATAAGATTAATTCTTACTTGGTACCCAAAAATTGATTTAAGTAAAGGTTTATGGTTATTGATTTCTATACCATCAAGTTCTATCCTAAATTTAACAAGGAAATTCATTCCTCCGATAGGAGGAGTTGATGTGGGACCTGTTATTTGGATTGGGGTTATAAGTTTTTTAAGAGAAATTTTAGTTGGTCAACAAGGACTAATAAAACTAGCAATACATAAAAACCTTATGTGAAAAATATTTATGTTTTTTAATAGTTAGGTAATAATTCTTCTTCAACATATTTAGTATGAATTTTCCCTTCCTTAAATTTTGTTTTATTAAGGAGAGATAGATGAAAATTAATTGTTGTAGGGATTCCTGTTACAGCGCATTCATTTAAAGCCCTATTCATACGCTTAATAGCAGTATTACGATCTTTCCCCCAAACTATTAATTTACCTATTAAGGAATCATAAAACGGAGGAATTTCATAACCAGTGTACACATGGCTATCAACTCTTACACCAGGTCCTCCAGGAGGAAGCCATCCAGTTATTTTGCCGGGTGAAGGCCGAAAATTATGCGAAGGGTCTTCAGCATTAATTCTGCATTCAATAGCATGGCCATTTAATTGAATATCATCTTGTTCAAATTCTAAATTTTCTCCACCTGCAATTTTAATTTGTTCAGCTATAAGATCAACACCAGTAACCATTTCAGTTACTGGATGCTCTACTTGAATCCTAGTATTCATCTCCATAAAGTAAAAATTATCATTATCATCAACTAAAAATTCAACGGTACCAGCTCCTTCATACCCTATGCTTTTTGCCGCAGCAATAGCTGCATTGCCCATCTTTTTTCTAAGGTCAGAGTTTATTGCAGGACTAGGAGATTCTTCTAATAACTTCTGATGTCTTCTTTGAACAGAACAATCCCGCTCTCCTAAATGCACTACATTCCCAGACCTATCGGCGAGAATTTGTATCTCGACATGTCTTGGCTTCTTTATAAATTTCTCCATGTATAGACCATCATTACCAAATGCAGCTTCTGCTTCACCTTGAGCTGCTTTAAACATTTTTTCTAAATTTGCTTGATTCTCAACTAATCTCATCCCTCTTCCTCCTCCTCCAGCTGTAGCTTTTATAATTACTGGATATCCAATTTCATCTGCTAATTTGTACGCTTCTTGAACATTAGATAATAAACCTTTACTTCCAGGCACAGTTGGGACACCAACCCTATCCATAGTTTCTTTAGCTGTAGATTTATCTCCCATAGATCTAATAGCTTTTGGAGATGGCCCAATAAAAACTATGCCATGATCGTTACACATTTCAGCAAATTTATCATTTTCAGCGAGAAATCCATAGCCAGGATGAATAGCGTCAACTCCTCGCGAGGTAGCAGCAGCAAGGATATTTGGAATATTTAGGTAACTCTTATTACTTAATGAATCTCCAACACAAACTGCTTCATCTGCAAGCTGTACGTGCAATGCTTTTTTATCTATGGTGCTAAAAACAGCCACAGTTGCAATGCCTAGTTCTCTACAACTTCTAACAATTCGTAAAGCTATTTCTCCACGATTAGCAATTAAAACTTTTTCAACCATTACGCAAATTAAATTGAAGAAATGAAAATGATTTAAAATAACAATACTCTGCCAAAGTACTAAACAAAATGTTTTTAGTAATCAGAGGACATTTTTTACAATACAACCTAAAACGTTATATATGGATAATTATTTGTTTTATGCAATAGAACAATATTTTCTCCAATTTAGATAACTTACAAGATTTTAAATAAACATATCCTATAACAATCTTAAGCAAACATCATGTTTAAACTCACAAACCTGTTTCTTGCAATCATGTATGATATATCAGTGGTTTACGAACTTTATTGTGATCGAAAACCTCTTGCGGACGTGGCGGAATTGGTAGACGCGCACGTCTAAGGAGCGTGTGGCTTAGGCCTTGCGAGTTCAAGTCTCGCCGTCCGCATGTAATTTATTTTGGATTAACTGCAATGAAAAAAAAATCAGTTGCAGTAGTAATTATTACCAATGGGCCTGGTGAGTTATCAACTTGGGTGAAGCCGGTAGTAGATCATTTAAATCAAATAAATGATTCTTTAAAAGAAAAAAAGAGATATAATTTCTCTATTAGACTAGTTCTTGTACCTTGTCCAAATGGCACAGGTAAAGAATTTGAAGTTGCAGAGTCATGGAAAAAGTTTGAATTAGTTACAAAGGCAAAAACATTTTGGCATTTATTAATAAGGCCATCTGCTTTTGCAAATTGGCCAAAAAAAGGTATTGTGATTTTTCTTGGCGGTGACCAATTTTGGAGTATTTTATTAGCAAAAAGATTGGGTTATATCAATATTACATATGCAGAATGGATTGCAAGATGGCCTAAATGGACAAATATAATCGCAGCCATGAATGGAAAAGTAAAAAAATTACTTCCAGAAAAATACAGATATAAATGCACAATTATTGGAGATTTGATGGCAGATATAAAATTTGAACGTGAAATCTCCTTGAGAAATCAAGAAAAAAAATATATTGCATTATTACCTGGCTCTAAAAAAGCTAAGCTTTCTGTTGGTATTCCTTTCTTTTTAGAAATGGCTGATCATATTGCTGAAAACAATAGTGATATAGATTTTATTATTCCTATTGCTCCAACCACAAATAAAAATGAATATTTATTTTTCCAAAGCAATAAAAACCCTATTGCAACTTATTACTCTTCCAAAATAAAAACAATTAAAAATATAAGCAATTCTGTGTTTGATAATGTTATTGAAACAGCAAAAAATACTAAGATTTATCTAATCAATAAACATCCCTGTTATGAAGTATTGAAAGAATGTGACCTTGCAATAACTACAGTCGGAGCAAATACTGCAGAATTAGCTGCAATTGCCCTTCCTATGATAGTTGTACTACCAACTCAGCATTTAAATGTAATGAATTCCTGGGACGGTATTTTGGGAATAATTGGAAAAATACCATTCATAAATAAACTCTTAACTTTAATCATCAAATATAGGAATTTAAAAGCGAAAAAGTTTTTTGCCTGGCCCAATATAAAAGTAAGGAAGTTGATTGTTCCAGAAAGAATAGGAGATATTTCACCTAAACAAATTGCAAAAGAAGCAGAATTTCTCATGAATAATAAGGAGAATTTAAAAAATATAAAAGATAATTTACTAAAGCAAAGAGGGGAAAACGGTGCAGTTGGAAAACTTGCTTACATAATTTTTGATTCAATAAAAAAGCTTAGTTAATTACCAAGGATCTTCGATTTCGAGCTTATCTGAGTTTTGGTTTTCTGTAACTAAATTCTTATCCTCCAATGGTTCGATATCTAATGGTTCTAAAGCTCTTTGAATAGGCCTCTTCGATGCCAAATTTGATCTGGATTCCTTTTTTCGTTGAACATCAATCTTATTTGCTTCATAAATTTGATTATCCTCAGTCATTTGATATTCCCTTTGGTCTGGATAATCATTTTCTAAGTAAAGCTTTTTTTTATTCTTAATTTCCTCTTTTGAACGCTCTACTTCAACATATTCAAATTCTTCATCATAATCGTCTTCATCAATAACTTCTTCTTCAAATCCTTCAACTAAATTATTTTGTTCTTCTGATTCTGAACCAGACAATAATTGATTTTCTACGGGTACAAGATTTCCTGAGTATCTATTGGCCTCTCTTTCTTCCCAAGCAGAGCCTCCTACTCCCAGTTTCTCTAATAAACCACTACTTAATTGATTCAACTTCTCTTCAGCACCTTCATAAACAATTATCCTATCAGTACCACTACTCACTATTTCCTCGACAGGAATTTCCCAAGTACTTAAAACACCCTCACCTAAAAGAGGTACGCCAACTGCTCCCATGACAAGAGAAATTAAATCACCAGTCTCAATATCAAAAGAAAATCCAAGTACCCTTCCCAAAAGTTGACCAGATTCTGTAATCACTTGACAATTAATTACTTTTCCATATCTTTCTGGAGCAAAACCATCACTCAATGAATCTAAAGAATCAACTAAAATAACATCACCAACCTGCTTTATACTTACCAAGGGCATCCATTTTGGTAAGCCCGGTAAAAATCTTGTCAGTGGATTATCTCTAAGACCTAAGGCGACTACTTCTCTTCTGTCAATATCAACAACAACTTCACCTACGACACCAAGTCGTCTACCAGTATCAGTAGTAATAACTTGAGTTCCCATCAATTCTGACCTCAACCATAAGCGTTCGCTTGGGACGGAATTGCGTCGATTATTATTGGTGGATGTGTTAGACAAACTCATTAATAACTTTCTATCATTCTGACGTATAAATGTAAAAAAGTGTGTTTATGCAGCATTTGGTAATCCAACAACTTGAGTATTAGCACCTCTTGCTTGAGCAACACCAATTGTTCGTTCAGATGCACTTATCATAGGCCTTCTATGACTTACGACTATAAATTGAGCATTTGAAGACTGATTGGTAATTAATTTTGATAACCTTTCAACATTGATCCCATCTAAGAAGCTATCTACCTCATCTAATGCATAAAAAGGGGAAGGCTTATATTTTTGCAAAGCAAATAAAAAACTTAAAGCAGTTAATGATTTCTCACCCCCAGACATGGAAGCTAATCTTCTAACATTTTTCCCTTTAGGGTGCGCAACTAAAGTTAAACCTCCTTCCAAAGGAGAATTAGGATTTTCAAGCTGAAGAAAGCCATCTCCGTCAGATAAATTAGCAAAAATCTCCCTAAAGTGTTTATCAACTTCTACAAATGCTTGCATAAATGCTTCTTGACGCATTGTTGAAACAGTTTCAATTCTCAATAACAACTCAGATCTCTCATTAGATAGGATTTCTAATTTCTCTCGTAAAGCATTTAATCTCTCAGTTAATTCTTCTAATTCATCCAGCGCCAGCATATTTACAGGTTCTAAGCTCTCTAATTTTGCTTTGATAATTGAGATATCTGACTGCAAACAATCAAGACTTTTACCTTCATAATCTCCAAACTCTGGTAAAGGATTAGGTAAATCTTTTTTATAATTTTCTAGCTTAACAGTCTCACTCCTCATTTCTTCTTTCCAAGAACTAATATCTCTTTCAAGATATTCAAGCTTCAAAATAAAATTATTATGTTCTTGTCTTTTATTTGAAATTGAAGAGGTTAATTCATCTCTTTTTCGTCTTAATAAACCTAAATCCTTTTCAAGTAATTTTTTTTGATCATCAAGAACTACAAGCTCTTTTGTAAACTTATCTCTTTTTTCTATCCATTCACTATGAGCATTTGCAAGATCTTTCACAGATTTCTGTAAGTTTTTTTCTTGCAATGATATAAGCTTTAATGAATTTTTTATACGTTCTTGATCTAAAGCAAATTGATTTTTTTTAGTTATTAATGTATCTCTCTCTTGAATAAGTAATTCAAGTTTTTTATCAAGATTATTAAAATCATTATTAAAAGTTATTAATGATGATTTTTGATTCTTTTCATAATTCTGTTTAAGAATTGTTTGTAACTCACCAAACTTATCTTTATGGGGCTTCAATTTATTCTGGATGAGATCCAATTCTTTTTGTAAAAAATTATTTGATCTATTAAGTTTATTTAATCTCGAATTACAATCTTCGATTCTTTGCATGAGAACCTTCAGGGAATTTTTATTGAATTCGATTTCTTTAGTGAAAGAGGCGTAATCCTCAATTATTTGAGTCCTGTTAGAGGTTAATTTACTTAATTTGTTAGTTTTTATAATTAAATCGTTATTTGATTTTTTTAAAGCCTCTTGAATCACTAATAATCTTTCTTTTATAGGATTAGAATCCTCAAGATCATTATTAATTCCAAATCTATAAGCTAAATCTTTATTTAACTTACTCCCACCTGTAATAGCTCCACTTACTTCTAATAATTCACCACCTAAGGTAACTAATCTAATTTTTTGTTGAGATAACCTAGCTGATTCTAAATCTGAAAAAACTAATGTATCTCCAAATACATATTTAAAAACATCGGAATAAACTTCATCAAATTTAATTAAGTTAATAGCTTTATCAATAAATCCAGTTTCCCTATTATTTACAAATCGTGAAATTGCATAATTTTTCTTTTGACTTTTAATTCTATTTAAAGGAAGAAAAGTTAATCTTCCTGCCTTCTTCTTTTTAAGAATTTCAATTGCTTTAGAGGCAATATTATCATTATCAACAACAATTTGTCCGAGTCTATTGCCAGCCGCGATTTCAAGTGCATACCTATGCTTCTCACTCACATCTCCAAGTTGGGCCACGTAACCATGTATACCTTCTAAACCTGCTTCTAAAAGAATCCTAAGAGCATATGATCCTCTGGTCTCATTTAAAGCTTCTTTTCTACTTTCAAATCTAGATAAATCCTTTTCAAGTCTTAATTGCTCATTATTTAGCCTTAATTTAGTTTTATTTAATAAATCAATTTCTTGTTTTAAATCATTAATTTCAAAACTATTACTATCCAAATTTTGGTTCTTTACATTAGATGTCTCTTCCTTTATTTGATTACTGTCTACAAGTTTGTGTTTTTCTAAAGACAAAAGCTTTATCTGAGAAGTGATTTCTTCTTTTTGAACATTGTTTTGTGTGGTTTGCTCTTCAATTTTCCTTTTATTAACTTCAAGAGGATCAATAATAGATTTTATACTTTCCAATTGATTATTTAATTTGATGCTTTGCTTAGAAAATTCTCCAGATGCTCCCGCAGCGTCAGAAAGTTTTTTTCTGGATAACTTATGTTTTGAAGATATATCTTCAATTTCTAAGTGCAATTTATTTAAAAAAGTATCATCAAAATTTTCTTGTTGTTTCTTTTCTAACTCAATATTCTTCTTAGATATTGCAATCTCATCCCTTTGCTCTTGCAATTTAATCCCTGCTTCTTTGTTCAAGCTAGATATTCTATCTAGTTCTCTTAAGCTAGAATTTATACTGCCAATATCAGAATTAACTTTTATCAATTTATCTTCTCCTTTTTCTTTAAGCTCAGCAACCATTATTTTTAATGCATCTTCTAGTACTGATATTTCTTTCGTAATAGATTCTTTTTGTTTATTAAACAAAATTTTATTTTCATCAAATTCAATGGCTTTTCCCTTCATTGATTCAACATGCTTCACTTGTCTATCATAAATAAGAACTTTCTCTAACTCTTGAATTTGAAAAAGTTTTGCCTTTAACTCTTTATATTGCCTAGCTTTTTCACATTCTTTTTCGAGCCTATTCTTACTAGATTGCAATTCATTTTCCAAAATTTCACACCTTTCTTGTCTTTCAAAAACATCATTTAGTTTTGCATTAGTTTGTTCTATTCTTGTATCAAAAAGTGCTACTCCAGCTAATTCATCAATAAGAGTTCTCCTATCTTTATTATTCATTGAAACTATTCTTGTAACATCCCCTTGCATAACAACATTACTTCCCTCTGGATCAACACTGATATCTCTAAGAATTCTCTGTATTTGTTGTAAAGTACATTGCTTTCCATCGGACGTATAAGTTGAGGCATAAGACCCCCCAGGCATAAGCCTCAATTTTCTAGAAACCACCCATTCCTTTTGACCTTGATTAATAGAAATATCATCTTCTTCTAATTCCAAAGGAGGCATATCCTCCCTAGGAGACCAATCTTCAATATTGAATTTTACCGAAACATTTGTTTCGGATGATTTTCCCTCTTTTACTTTAGAGTTGTTGATTAAATCTGGTAATCTCTCTGCCCTCATCCCTCTACTATTAGCTAAGCCTAAACAAAATAAAATCCCATCTAAAATATTACTTTTTCCCGACCCATTAGGACCTGTAACCACAGTAAAACCTTCTTCAAGAGGAATTTTTACACTCCCCCCAAAAGATTTAAAATTTTCAAACTCGACCTGATTGATATGTACCAATCGCAAGTCACAATAGCTAATGAAGAATAGCTAATTTTCAAACATTCTCAATAGATTTATTAAGATTATTTCTAAATTGAATATTAATTGTTCTTAGTTAATTTACAAAAATTACCAGATATTTCAAATAAACCATTTAAAAGGTTTCCATCCAAAACAAGTCTAAGCTCTTGAAAATCTAATTTGGGAGAGACGTTTATAAAAGTTCCATGATCAATTCTTTTTACCTGTCCTCTATTTCTAGAAAGCTGATGATCTACCCTTGATAACCAAACAAGTCTATGATTGGGCTGTCTTACTATTTGAACAAATTCTTTATTTGCTAAAGGAATTTCTAAAAATTTCCATGTCAAACATTCTCTTTCATCTTCAACAAGAAAATCATAATGAATATCTACCAACTTACCCAAAGAAACTTTATGTTCAAGTAGAACCCATCGATTCATTATCTAGTTGATAAATAAACTGAATCAATTGTCATAAAAGCCTTGAACGAAGCACTACATTTTTTAAGTAATTTCTCTAGAATTAATTACCTGCATCAGGTACAAATCTCAAAGCAATAAATATCAAACTTCCAGCACCAGCAATAGATGCTGCTACTAATCCAAAGTCTGTAGGGATTGTGCGAGATGCAAAAGTTAATGCTGTGAATGTAATATCCATGATGAAATTTAAACTAATTTAATAAATTCAGTAATAGCTTAACAAAACCTTATGGCAGAACAGAGTAGATAAATAAAATGTAAATAAACTTTTATATGTTTTTTTTAATTAAATAGAACAAATCTCAAGATAAGGGTTTCAAATTAAGAAAATAGGGTCTAATCTACAAATAATCAAATTGGATTAATGGAGACTTATCATCCTCCCAAAGCAAAAGAAGAAAAGTTAAACAATTCTGAACTTCCAGACAAAGAAGTCATCTCAGAAAAATGGTTACGTGAAAAAATTGATAATTTAATCCCTTTAATACAAGAAAAATGGCCTACCATTGCTCAACAAACCCTTGAAGCAACAAAAGGGAGTATTGATGATTTGGTTGGCGTAATAGCAAACCATACTGGGAGCTCTGCGAATGGAATCAAGAATCAATTATTTGAAATTATTGATTCAATTAACGATAATAATTGGGAGATTTCAGACAAAATTGAACCTATTGAAAGTCAATTAGAAGATTTATTAGATGAACTTAACAATACGTTAAGACCAAAAATAGAAAGTCCTATTAGAAAAAAACCAATTTTATCTATTGCTATTGCAGCAGGTATTGGTTTATTAATTGGAACTTTAATTAAGAGTGGCAGAAAATAATATGGATAAACCAAAAAATAAAAACTTTGCAAACACAGCTTCAAGAATTTCAGCGATAGCAAGCTCTGTGATGGATTTGCATGTCAGAATAGCTCTTCAAGAAGTGGATAGAGAAAAAAGAAGATTAATTAGTGGTGGAATATTTATAGCAATAGGGGGAATATTACTATTATTAGTTCTAATATCCATTCACATTATTTTTTATCTTTCACTAAAAAACTATAACAATTGGCAAACTGAATATAATTTACTAATAATAACCGTTTTTGATTTATTCCTTGCAGGCTTTTGCTTAAAGCTGGGCGGGAAATTAGCTAAAGGACCATATCTACCTCAAACATTAGAAGGCCTAGGCAAAACAACAAAAGCAGTTTTAGGTAAGAAATAAATTATCTTATTAAATATTTAATCCATCTACAATCTATACCTCCATTGCTTACAGGTATTTTCAAAGAAGATTTCATTTTCAAATATTTTGTAAGTTTTGGATTGCCACTAAGTAACCAAAATTCCCAACCTGAAAAATTAATTTTCAAAAAATTTCCTATCGCTTCATATAAACCAATTAATTCATTTTCGTTCCCCAATTTTTTTCCATATGGAGGATTACATAAAATTAATCCCTTAGAAAAACTACATTTTAATGTTGAAAAATCATCATTTATTAATTCGATATAATTTTCAAGGCCAGCTAATGAAATATTTACAGCAGCTTCATCAAAAACTTTTCTATTAATTTCACAACCAATAATTGGTGCTAATTTTTTGTAATTTATAATTTTAGTTTTTGCCTTATATTTCTCATCCAAGTAAATATCTTTATTAAAATCCAACCAATTTTCAAAAAGATAAACTTGATTTGTATTTAATGGAACTTCAAGAATTTGGTTCACTGCTTCTATTAAAAGAGTTCCTGATCCACACATTATGTCAATTAAAGGTTGAGTCCCATTCCATTGAGTAATCTTTAACAATCCAGAAGCTAAATTTTCTTTTAGTGGCGCATTGCCAACAGCAGGTCGATAACCTCTTTTATGTAAACTGTCTAAACTACTCTGAAGACTTATGACCGCTTTATTATTATTCAAATGGAGATGAATTATAAAATCAGGTTTATCTAAAGAAATATTTGATCTTAAATTCCAAGCAGACTTTTGCAAATCTGTTATGGAATTTTTCACTTCTAAAGCGGTGAAATGTGAATGATTTAAATTTGAGGTTCTCCCAGTAACTTGAACATTGAATGTTTTGTGAGACGGTAACCACTTTAACCATTCAAATGAATCTCTTACTCCTTCATATAAAGATTGCTTATCATAGCAAGGAAAACTTGCGACCTCTCTATAAAAACGAAAAGCAATCCTAGAAAAGAAATGAACTCTAAAAAAAGTTGCATAATCACATTTAAAACTAACTGACCGTTTATAAGTATTAATCTTGAATCCACCTAAATCTGCAACTTCCTTCGCTAAATATTTCTCTAATCCTTCTGGAGCTGAGGCAATTATATTCATATAAAATAAAACTTAATCAAATAACTATTCAATACTCATTTTGCCTGTCAGAATATAAATGTCCAATTGGACTAGGTAATCTCAACCGATGTTTCGGACAGCGGTTCGATTCCGCTCAACTCCATTACCTTTTGGGGTTGTAATGGTTTCGACGGGGCATAAGGAAGGTGACTGAAGCCGGCTCGGTTAGAGCAAAAACACAAACGCTAACAAAATCGTTAGTTTCTCCCGTCAAACAGCCCCAGTTGCTGCTTGATCTCAAAGGAGATGGGGTGATGTCAGCCTTATAAACAAAATGACACAAGGAGTCTGGAAGGACTCCACCATTATTAATAGTCGACACTGTAGTATTAGATGGTTAAAGTTCTTGTAAATATTGCTGCAATATCCTGTATTAAAATTGATTTCTCCAGATTTATAAGTATAAATACTGAGAAGATTAGACAAGAATTATTTTATCTTATAAAAAACTTGCATAATAAAAATGAATCCTAATAAAAATATAAATGACTTATTAATAAACCTGAAGCCAAAGGTAATCAGATTCACTGGAGAAAAATTCCCAACTGAGCTATGGAATATTAATCAGATTAAAAAAAATAAAAGAATATCTGCATAAAACATATTTATTTAAAAACTTGAAAAAGGATTGCTAGGCATTCTTTTTAAACAATGTGTGGAAACTTCTTGGAGTAACTTGAATTCAGTTTTATTTAAATTCCATTTAAATACATTCGATATATCAAGAACTTGAGATTTCTTTCTCATTCCAACAAGTGGAATAGTTCCCTGGTAACAACACCAATTAATTGCTACTTGAGCCTGTGAAACTGATCTTTGATTAGCAATACTTTTTAAACATCTCCTTAATTCATATGTGGGTTTTTTATAGTTTTCAAATAAAACATTACGTAAAATAGTACTGTCTCTATTTTCGTCTTTATCTGGATCAATACATAATATTCCAAAAGATAAAGGGCTATAAGCCAAGAAATCAATATCATTGTCATCGCATATTTTCTTTACTTGATTTTGTCTTATTAAATCTGGAGCAAGCAAAGAAAACTGAATCTGCACACTTTTTAATTTTTTATCTCGCTTTGATAAATGTTGAATTAATGTCTTTAATCTTTTAGGACCAATATTTGATAAGCCAATTTGAAAGTTAAACCCTTGATCTAATAAATCACAAAGATTATTTAAGAAATGTAATTCCTGCCAAGGATTATATTTTGCAGTTGACCAATGTAATTGAACAATATCTAATTTATTGTTTAATCTTTCTAAACTTTTTAAAAATGGCTTATTAAAGCCTTTATTCCCAATCCTCCAAGGATAAGGTGCAAGTTTAGTAGCGATTTGAATACATTTCTTTCTAGCAAAAGAGGTATCTAATAAAAATTCGCCCAACAGTGATTCACTTCTTCCATTAAGATTTCCGGTACCATAAGAATCTGCAGTATCGATTAAGTCAAAACCTCTTTTCAATGCTTCATCAAATGTCTCACGTAAATCATTATCATTTCGAGTTTGATAATTCCAAAACAACTTATTCCCCCAAGACCATGTACCTAATCCAATCTTTTTTTTCAATTGCCCATTAATAAAAACTCTTTTGTCAGATTAGCGAACATTATGGATTCCTTAAAAATATTTAAAAAAAATAAATTTTAAAGTATTTACAAGCATTTTCTATTGACATTAAGCAATTATTCTCCAAAGTAAAAGAAATAAAAATAAAAAATTGTTTATTACTGTTTGCGGACAAAAAGGAGGAGTAGCTAAAACCTGCACAAGTATTCACCTTGCTAGCGTTTGGCATTCCGAAGGTAAAAGAGTCTGTATAGTCGATGCTGATAAGAATAGATCAGCATTAGCCTACTCATCAAGAGGTAATCTTCCATTCCCCGTTTTCCCAGTAAGCTCAGCGGCTAAAGCATCAAGATCATCAGAAATTGTTATAACTGATGGTCAAGCTAGCAGTGATCAAGAAGAACTTGAACATCTAGCATATGGTTCAGATTTAGTTATCTTGCCAACCACCGCAAAAGCAAGATCCATAGAGTTAACTGTTGAATTAGCTAGTTTATTAACTAATTTAAAAGTAAACCATGCAGTAATGATTGTAAAAGTAGATTTTAGGCAGCAAAAAGCAGCTCAGCAAGCTAAAGCTGCTCTAGAAAATTTTGGTTTACACGTTTTCAATACATTTATACCCTTACTTTCAGCTTTTGATAAAGCAGAAGCATCTGGTAAAGCAGTATTTGAAGCTGTAGACGATTTAGGTAGATCAGATCCTCGTCGAATGACGGGCTGGTCTGCCTACTGTTCAATTGCATCACAAATTCCATGCCTGATTTCGAAGCCCTCATCCGACACCAACAACTTAAACAACCAACAACCAATCAGCGCTTAAAAATTGTAGATTCGCCTGATATCGAAACACCAAACAGCCAACCCAATGAAATTAGTCAATCCGGACTATTAATTAATTTTGTTGGAGGTTTTGTAGGTTCTGTAATTGGAACTTTAACAATATTGTTCCTTTATATAAATGATTATCTTCCAATGGATTTACTCAACCTCAAGTAATATATTCTCTATTCATTCCGATATACTCTATAAATACATGTAATACATTGCAGATAATAAGTTTTGCAATCTAGTAATAGAGTAAAAAAATTATCAATTTTTAGAAAACCTGTAATAGCAAAAATAAAAGTTTGTAACTATACACATACAGTGAACACAAATTAAAAGAAGTTTGGTGTACTGAAGTTGCCTAAAAATAAAATAAGAGGGCATTTGTTTGCCTTCTTCGAGTCGTATGCACCTCGCTGTCCACAAAGTCGAAGAAGTGCTTTTGACTCCTGAATTATTTCTACTCCAACTGAATGTGGAAAGATAGTCGTGACAACCACAAAGCACTTCTACTCGGGTATTAATACACTATGAATTTTAATTTAAAAAGAGGATAATAAAAGAGTAGAGATAAAGGAGGTCTTATGAAACTTACTACTCCGCTAACTGCTCTGAGAAATGCAACTTCAGATATCTGGAAAATGCATGACTTTAAATATCAATTGCCGAAAGATATAAAACAAGATTATTGGGAAAAAGAATGTATAGAACACCCAACAAGTTCTCATTGCAAAGTTTACTAATTAAATATGGAGGTCTTATGAAACTCACTACTCCGTTCACCATTCTCAACAGAAAATGTAATGAGATGGATTTAATCAGACAGGCAATGTACTCAAGAAAATTCGCATCTAAAAGATTGCATAATGATTATAGAAAAATGTTGAAAAACAAAGAAGATCCAAACTTAATCAATGAATGTGTTTGATCTATTGCAACTAAATTATGAACTTAAAATAATTTATAAAAAGTCTTATCCTAATGTTAATCCGTTGTGGGCAGACTATTTATACTCCTAAAGTTATTGGGATCAAAACAATTATATTCTAAGTTGTATATTCGCTATTAATTTCAACATACTTTTTAGACAAATCACAACCCCAAGCAGTACCTTTAGCGTTACCAGAATTAAGGTTAAGCTCAATTCTTACGGTATCTTCTATTAAATATTTACCATTCATTTTAGATTGCATATAATCACAAACTTTTTGAGAATTATATTGATTTAACTTACCTTTGTTCAAAATCTGATAATCACCTATAAACAAATCCACTTCATTAAGTTTAAATTTAATCCCAGAATTGCCTGCGGCTGAAATAATTCTTCCCCAATTTGGATCACAGCCATGAATTGCGGTTTTTACCAGTGCAGAATTACATATAGATTTAGCAATAAGAATTGCATCATCATTATTTTTTGCTCCTTGAACTAAAACCTCTAATAAACAATTTGCTCCCTCTCCATCTCTCGCAATATTTTTAGCCAAGTTTTGACATACGATATCAATTCCTGATTGAATTATCGGTAAAAATTCTTTATTAATTTTCTTCCCCGCATTTATACCAATAAAAGAATCATTAGTACTTGTCTCTCCATCCACGGAAATTGCATTAAATGATTTTTTTACAGCAATAGAAATCATCTTGTCCCATTCTTTTTTCTCAATACCAGCATCACAGGCAAGAAAAGCAAGCATTGTAGCCATGTTTGGATAAATCATTCCTGATCCTTTAGCTAAACCCGCTATTCTTATCTTTCTACCTTCAATACTCCTCTCTATTGCAACCTTTTTTAAGGTCAAATCAGTAGTTAAGATCGCTTCGGCAGCATTTTGAAAACTATTTACTTTTAGCTCTCTAACTAATTTCGGTAAATTCTTTACTAAATTATCTATTTCTATAGGGACACCAATTACACCTGTTGAACACATTAAAACTTCTTCTTTTTTGATGCCTAATATTTCTGAAATCTTTTCCGTAGCAATTAAACAATGTTGAGTTCCAAGATCACCTGTACATGCATTTGCTTGACCAGAATTAATCAAAATTGCTCGAACTAGACCTGAAGATCTTTTAATTCTTTGTTCACAAATATCTACACAAGAAGCCCTTACTATTGATTGAGTGAACTTACCACTGCAAATACTGCCTTCTGGAGCCAATACAAGAGCCAAATCTTTCTTGTTAGAATTTTTTAATCCTGCAGATATTCCCGCGAAACAAAACCCCTCAGGTGTTAAATCACCTTCAGTAATAAATGACCAATTGTTATCAAACTGGTTCAATCTTTTTTATAAAACAAATTCATATTAACTATTCTTTGATACTAAAGAAACAAGTTATTAGATTATCATTAAATTTATGATCATCCCAAAATTAATACATAATCAAAGAAGAATCGGTCTTACTGGAGGCATAGCCAGTGGAAAATCAATAATAACTAATTACATTAGAAAAAATAAAAGAATTCCAATATTAGATGCAGATAATTTGTCAAAAGAACTAATCAAGCCAAAAACCATAGGATATAACAAAATCTTGGACTATTTTGGCAATCAAATCATAGATAAATACTCTTCAGAAAAAGAAATAAACAGAAACCTATTAAAGAAAATTATTTTTGAAGATGCCAAACATCGAAAATGGATCCAGAAACTTCTTCATCCCCTAATCAAAGAAAAAATGATAGAAGGATGCATTCAATACAAAGATAATCAAATAATACTTTTAGTTATACCATTATTATTTGAAGCAAAATTTGAAGATATTTGTACAGAAATATGGCTAGTCAAATGTCCAGAAGAAGTTCAAAAAAAAAGACTTATTAAACGTGATAATATTAGTGAAAAAGAAGCACTTAATATTATTAATCTTCAATTAAATTTTGAAGAAAAAACAAAATTGTCTAATGTTATTTTGGATAATTCAGATAATCAAAATGAATGGATTCATAAAATAAGAGAACTAATTTAGTAATTTAACTATTCAATTTTTCTGAAAGGAGTTTATTGGCAAGTTTAGGGTCTGCTTTCCCTTTAGTTCTTTTCATGAGTTGACCTACAAAGAAACCAAGTAATTTGGTTTTTCCATTCCTAAATGCTTCCACTTCAATAGGATGATCACTAATAAGTTCATCAATTATTGGCGAAATGCTTGCAGAATCAGAAATCATTGCCAATCCTTTTTCTTCAACTAAATTTTTAGGAGAAATATTCTTTTGTATTAGTTCAGGTAAAATTTCTTTTGCTATTTTTCCACTAATAATATTTTCACTAATCATATTAATCATTTCGGCAAGATTTTCAGGACTTAGCTTTAATTCACTAAAGCTAAGTTTATTTGCTTTCAAATATCCAACAATATCACTTGTAACCCAATTTGATGCAAGTTTTGGCTCAGCACCATTAGCTACTGTTTCTTCAAAAAAGTTTGCCATATAAATTTCATCAGAAATTACTCTTGAATCATATGGAGATAAACCTAATTCTTCAACATATTTCTTTCTTTTCTTGGAGGGTAGTTCAGGTAATTCATTAAACCATTTTCCCTTTTGCTCTTTTGATATTTCAATTGGGCCTAAGTCAGGATCCGGAAAATATCTATAGTCACTACTCCCTTCTTTTAATCTCATACTTTTTGTTAATTGCTTACCTTCATCCCATAATCTAGTCTCTTGATAAATTTCACCTCCATTTTCATAAACCTCTATTTGTCTAGCAATTTCATAATCACACGCCTTCTGAATTGCAGAGAATGAATTCATATTCTTTATTTCGACTTTGGTCCCAAAAGGTGCATTGGGTCCTTTTCTAACTGAAATATTAACATCACATCTTAATGAACCCTCTTGCATATTTCCATCTGAAACACCAAGATATCTAACTGTTCTTCTGATCTCTGAAGCATATTCGGATGCCTCTCTACCAGTTCTAATATCTGGTTTGCTTACAATTTCACAAAGTGCTATACCAGCGCGATTGTAATCAACTAATGAATACTTAGAACCAGCTAATCGGTCGCTTCCCACATGAACTAATTTGCCAGCATCTTCCTCCATATGCAGCCTTTCAATGCCAATTTTTTTAATATAAGTTTCTTTATCCTTTTCAGTAATTTCAACTTCTAACCAACCATTCTCTGCTAACGGTTCATCAAATTGCGAAATTTGATAATTTTTAGGCAGGTCAGGGTAAAAATATTGTTTTCTATCAAATTTACAATGTTCTGCAACATCTAAATTTAATGCTAAAGAAGTTTTAACTGCATATTCAAGAACCGTTTCATTTAACACTGGAAGAGTACCAGGCAGACCACAAACTACGGGATCTATATGTGTATTAGGTGCATCGCCAAAAGCTGTTGATGCAGATGTAAATATTTTACTTTTAGTATTAAGCTGTACATGGGTTTCCAAACCAATTACAGCTTCCCAAGATTCAAATTTTTTCATTATTAAATGTTCCTTTCTTAATATTATTGGATATAAGGTAAAAGAGGATCAAAACATAAGTAAATTATAAGAATAATTAAATGACAGCAAACACTAAAAATTCAATTTTAATTATTGGCGGAGGACTAATAGGATTATCTATTGCTTATGAATTTGCCAGAAAAAGTTTCAAAGTTTCAGTTTTAAGCAAAAACAGAAGTGAATCAGCTGGGTTTGTGGCTGCAGGAATGTTAGCGACTCATGCTGAAGGTCTAGAAGATGAATTACTAAAATTTGGACAACAAAGTCAAAATTTAATACCTAATTGGATAAAAAATATTGAAAAAGATAGCGGTCTTGAATGTGGTTTAAGGAAATGTGGAATAATAGTACCTTTTAAAAATATAAAAGATCTTAAAGAATTTCCAACTTATAAATATGGCAAATATTTAAATCAAAAAGATCTTAAAAATGAAATTAATGGAATAAATTCTATTTGGCAACATGGATTAGTTTTTGATCAGGATGGTCAGATAGATAATAGAAGAAGACTGATGCGTGCACTTGAACGTGCATGCTCCCTTCATGGAGTCAAATTTCAAGAAGGATCAGAAGTTAAGGATTTAACAATAGATAAAAACAAAATTATTGGTGCAAAAGTCTTAAATGCGACAGGAGAACTTAAAGATATTAGATGTGAAAAAGCAATTTTATGCAGTGGCGCTTGGAGTAAAAAAGTTTTAAATAAAATTCCAGTCTTTCCAGTAAAGGGACAAATGCTATCAATACAAGGTCCCTCAAATTTTCTTAAAAGAGTTCTTTTCGGTCCAGATATCTACTTAGTACCTCGTGATGACGGACTAGTTGTAGTGGGGGCAACAGTTGAAAAAGATGCAGAATTTGATCAAGGAAACACTCCTAATGGCATAAATCAACTGCAGGAAGGTATTAGGTCTTTGTTACCTGAGGCTATGAATTGGCCACAAATGGAACATTGGTGGGGATTTAGACCATGTACACCTGACTTAAAACCAATTATTGGCAAGTCTGAGATAGAAAATCTTTTTCTAGCTACCGGTCATTACAGAAATGGAGTTCTATTCTCTGCAATAACAAGTGATATTATTTTTAAATTTATTCAAGATAAAACCCTCACAGATCTTGAAATAAGGTTTTTAGAAAAATTTAGTTTAAAAAGATTTGAGATATAAATTTTTAATTTTCAGAACGCCATTTTGCATCAGAAGTTTGCCATTCACATAGTTCATCTCGGTTAAACCATAAATTAATTTCAAATTTTGCAGTTTCTTCTCCATCTGAACCATGAATTATATTCCTGCCTATATCTACCGCGAGATCTCCTCTTATTGTTCCAGGCTCAGCATCAAGAGGTTTTGTAGAACCTATTAATTTTCGAGCACTCAAAATCACTCCTTCACCTTCCCAAACCATTGCCACGACTGGACCACTTGAAATGAAATCTACTAAATCATTAAAAAAAGGTCTCTCCCTATGGACTCCATAATGATTCTTAGCAAGCTCTTTTGATGGAATTAACTGCTTTAGACCAACCAATTTAAATCCTTTTTTTTCAAATCTACCAATAATCTCAGCAATATATCCTCTTTGAACTCCGTCTGGTTTAATTGCCACAAACGTTCTCTCTTTTGTCATTTAATTAATTATCACTCTATGTATATTCATCTTTTAGGTGGTAACTTGGCAAGTAATAATTAAAATAAAAGATATTGTTTTGAGTTATTTTCAAAAACATTTCTAAATTACTAAGACATAAATTGACCAATTTTGAGCTAAAAAAATCAAATAAAAATTGGACTATAGAAAATAGTATTGCTACTTACAACATTGATAAGTGGGGGGATAAATATTTTTCTATCAATTCCAAAGGAAATATCTCAGTAACTCCATCAAAAAACTCAGCAAAAACAATCGATCTTTTTAAGCTTGTCAAAGAACTCAAAAGTCGAGAAATCAATACGCCATTAATAATAAGATTTAACGATATCTTGAAAGATCGAATTACTGAATTGCATGAGGCTTTCTCAAAAGCAATAGAAACTTATAGATATAAAAATATTTATCAAGGTGTTTTTCCTGTCAAATGCAATCAGCAGAAAAATGTACTTGAAAAGATAATAGAGTTTGGAAGCCCATGGAATTTTGGTTTAGAAGTAGGCAGTAAATCAGAATTATTAATTGGCCTTGCTCTCCTTCAAAATCAAAACTCATTATTGATATGCAACGGATATAAAGATAAAAAATATATTGAGGTTGCTACATTAGCCAGAAAACTCGGTAAAAAGCCAATAATAGTCATTGAACAAAGAGATGAGGTCAAAAGAATTATTAAAGCAGTTCAGAATCTTAACGCAACCCCTTTGCTAGGAATTAGAGCAAAGTTATCAAGTAAAAGCAGTGGTAGGTGGAGTAAATCTGTGGGAGATAATTCAAAATTTGGGTTATCCATTCCAGAAATTATGTCAACTATAAAAGAACTTAAAGAAGCAAATCTTATAAACGAAATGAAATTACTTCATTTTCATATAGGAAGTCAAATAAGTGATATTGCTGTGATCAAAGACGCATTACAAGAAGCTAGTCAGATATATGTTGAATTATGCAAACTAGGAGCCCCAATGAAATATATCGACGTTGGAGGAGGATTGGGGATAGATTTCGATGGAACGAAAACTTCCTCTAGCACTTCTACAAACTATTCTCTTCAAAATTATGCTAACGATGTAATTGCGACAATCAAAGATTCATGTCAGTCAAATAATATAGAACATCCAACCATAGTCTCAGAAAGCGGAAGAGCAATAATTAGTCATTGTTCAGTTTTAATTTTTAATGTTTTAGGTACAAGCGATCTAAGTTCCCAAATAAAAGTATTTAACAAAAACCCCCAATCATTAATCATTGCAAATCTACTTGAAACTTTCAATCAGCTAAAAATACTTACTAAGAAAAAAGTAAATTTATCTGACATAATTGAACTATGGAACGATGCAAAAAAATTCAAGGAAGATTGCCTAGTCGCGTTTAGATTAGGATTTTTAAATTTAGAAGAACGAGCACATGCTGAAGAGCTTACATGGGCTTGTGCAAAAGAAATTGCTTATAACCTTAATAATGATGAAATAAATCATCCCGATTTATGTGAGATTACAGAAACACTCGCATCAACTTACTATGCAAATTTATCTATCTTTAAATCTATTCCTGATAGCTGGGCAATTAACCAAATTTTTCCGACAATTCCAATACATAGGCATTTAGAAGAGCCATTCTGTAAAGGTAACTTTGCCGATTTAACTTGTGATTCAGACGGAAAACTAAATAGTTTTATTGATAATGGGAAAATTAAATCACTACTAAATCTACATAAACCAGAACCAAATAAAGATTATCTAATAGGAATTTTTATGACAGGAGCATATCAAGAGGCATTGGGAAACTTCCATAATTTATTTGGAAATACAAATGTTATTCATATTGATATAAATCAAGATAATTCATATAAGGTTAAAAATATTATTAAAGAGGATAGCAAATCTGAAATTTTACAATTACTAGATTACGATTCAGATTCTCTAGTGGAATCTATAAGAATTAATACTGAATCAGCCATTGATCAAAAGCATTTAACTATTGAAGAAGCAAGAAAATTAATTAGCCAAATCGAGACAAGTCTAAGAAACAGCAGCTATTTATCAGAATAACTTTCTAGGTTTTGCTTCAAATGATTTTTTGCATAATCTAAAGCATCATTTAATTTGTCAATATCTTTAGCACCTGCTTGGGCAATATTAGGTTTTCCTCCTCCGCCTCCAGAACAAATCCTTGCAATTTCGTTAATTAATTTCCCTGCATGAAATCCTATTTTTACTACAGCATCTCCAAGGGAGACTACAAATAACAACTTACTATTTTCTCGACTTGGTATTCCCCCAAGAATGACTAGAGCTTTATCACCTAACTGAGTAGTTAAATTTAGCGCCGCCGATTGCAGAGAATTTCCATCTAAGCCATCAATCTGACTTACTAATATTGCAAAAGAATTTATTTTTTCTGCAGAGGAACTTAGAGAAGAATATTTAAAATATGCAATTTCATCTTTCATTTTTTGTATCTCTTTATTCTTCTTTATAAGCTCTGATTGCAAATAATTAACCCTATCAAAGAGTTGGGTAGGATTTGCTTTTAATAAATCACTTAGTTGATTTACTAAAGAATTTCTATCATTAAAATAGTCAAAGGCTGACTGCCCAGATAATGCTTCGATTCTTCTTACACCGGCTGAGATTCCTTCTTCACTAATTATTTTGAAACAACCTAATTCAGATGTAGTTTTAACATGTGTTCCACCACATAGTTCCATCGATACTCCTGGAACGTCAACTACCCTTACTTCTTCATCATATTTCTCTCCAAACATCGCAACTGCCCCTTTTTCGAGAGCCTCACTCTTAGCCATGTTTTTAATGTTAAGAGAATGGTTTTCCATAATCCAAGAATTCACGAGAGTCTCAACTTTAGAAAGTTGATCTTTAGAAATAGGATGAGACGAATTGAAATCAAATCGTAATTTATTAAACGCAACTAATGAACCTTTTTGTCCAACACTTTCATTAACTACTGTTTTGAGAGCAGATTGCAACAAATGGGTAGCGGTATGATTCGCCGCAGCCTTAGCTCTATTGGCAGCGTTAACCTTAGTTTTAACTTTTTGTCCAATATTCAATATCCCTTTTTTGACTAATCCATAATGTAGGAAAACATTTTTCTTACGAATGACGTTATCAACAAAGACCTCTAGGTCTTTTGAGAATATCGATCCAATATCACCAACTTGACCACCAGATTCTCCATAAAAAGAAGTCTGATCAAGAACAATTAAAACTTTCTGACCTTCACTTGCTTGCTTAACTAAGGTTGAATCCAGAAATACACCCTTTATTTCTGCTTCCGATAAAAGTGCATCATAACCAGTGAAAACAGTTTGAGGAAATAAGTCTATTTCACGTTCTAATGATCCCTCGAGTGTTAAATCAATATTACTTGTAGCAGCTTTAGCTCTCTCTTTTTGTGCATACATTTCCTTCTCAAAACCTTTAACATCTACATCGATACTATTTTCTTGAGCAATTTCTACTGTGAGTTCTAAAGGGAATCCATAAGTATCATAAAGTTCAAAAGCTTTAAAGCCAGTAATTAATTTCTGCCCTGAAGAAACTAACTCATCTAGTAATTTCTCTCCTCTATCTAGTGTTTCTCTAAATCTTACTTCTTCAATTTTTATCTCACTCAATATTAAATCAATATTATGTTTTAAATCTGGATAATTCTTTTGCATTAACTGAATCCCCACAGAAGCAATTTTCGACAAAAATTCATTTTTTATACCTAATAATCTCCCATGTCTGACCATTCTTCTAATGAGTCTTCTTAATATGTATCCTCTTCCCAGATTGCTTGCTAATACTCCGTCAGAGATTAAGTGTATAACTGCTCTTGTATGATCTCCAATAATTTTTAAAGAAATTTTGGTTTTTTCTTCTGAAGAAAAATAGTCAATATTTGCAAGCTCAGAAGCCTTTTGAATAATAGGAAAAATCAAATCCGTCTCATAATTATTTTTCTTCTTTTGCAATATTTGGGCCATTCTCTCAAGACCCATTCCTGTATCAATATTTTTACATTTTAAATCTGTCAATTTACCATCAGAGTCGCGATTATATTGCATAAATACAAGATTATAAAATTCTATAAAACGATCTCCATCTTCTAAATCAATATTTTGAAGGCCTTTTTGAGGATTAAAATCGTAATAAAGTTCTGAACAAGGGCCACATGGACCTGTTTTTCCTGAAGACCAAAAATTATCTTTTTCACCAAGTTTAATTATCCTATCTGGATGAATACCAATTTCTTCTCTCCAAATCCTTTCCGTCTCTTCGTCTTCGTGAAAGACACTCACAATTATATTTTCAGCAGAAAGTCGGTAAATATTATGAACTAATTCCCAGGCCCACTGAATTGCCTCTTGTTTAAAATAATCTCCAAAAGAGAAATTACCAAGCATCTCAAAGAAAGTGTGGTGTCTAGCTGTAACACCTACATTTTCTATATCGTTTGTTCTTATGCACTTTTGACTAGAAGTAGCCCTTTCTGAAGGTCTTTCTTTTAAACCTAAAAAAACTGATTTAAAAGGTAGCATTCCAGCAATTGTGAGCATAACCGTAGGGTCATCTGGAATTAAAGATGCACTTGGAATGATTTTATGAGATTTTTCATTATAAAAATTTAAAAATGCATTTCTTATCTCATCTCCAGTAATTATTTTTTTAATTAGTTGAGATGTCATTTATCCAGAATAATAAAGAGCAAAAATTAAAAAATAGCGTAATTTCCATTATTTCACAAAAATAATCACGCGGATTTATATTCTATATAACTAAAGTTAATTTATAAAGCGGATTATTCTATGATAGCCTCTGCCCAGACATGTAAATCAAATTTGGCACAAAAAAATAACAGGTTGTCAGTTCAATCTCAACAATTTGCTAAGGATTCTTGTGCTATAAGATCTTTGGATTGGGATCGAAGTAGATTTGATATCGAATTTGGGTTAAGAAACGGAACTACTTACAATAGTTTCATTATTAAAGGTCAAAAACTAGCAATTATTGATACAAGTCATGCGAAGTTCGAAACATTATGGCTTGCAGAATTAGTTAAACAGGTTAACCCTCAAGAAATTGATTATCTAATTACAAGCCATACAGAACCTGATCATTCTGGCCTAATAGGCAAGCTTTTAGGCTTAAATGAAAATATTACTGTAGTAGGATCAAAATTAGCTCTTAAATTCATTGAGGATCAAATACATATTCCCTTCAAACATCTAGAAGTTAAGAGTGGAGAATTTCTAAATCTTGGAATTAATCCGAATAGCGGATTAGAGCATAATATTGAATTCATAAGCGCACCAAATTTACATTGGCCAGATACAATTTTCTCATACGATCAAAGCACTAATGTTCTATACACCTGCGATGCATTTGGACTACATTATTGCTCCGAAGAGTTTTTTGACACTGATCAAAAAGAAATATATGATGATTTTCGTTTTTATTACGACTGCCTAATGGGCCCGAACGCCAGAAGCGTTCTACAAGCAATTAAAAGAATAGATAAACTACCTGAACTAAAAGCAATAGCCGTTGGTCATGGGCCTCTGCTTCAAAATCAAGTTAAATTTTGGAAAGAAAAGTATCTAGAATGGAGTAGTAATAAAAGTAAAGGAAGCGAATTTGTATCTGTATGCTACATAAGCGATTATGGATATTGTGATCGACTAAGCCAAGCTATTTCCCATGGGATAAGCAAAGCAGATGCTCAGGTGCAATTAATTGATATAAGATCTTCCGATTCTCAGGAATTAACAGGTTTAATTTCTGCATCCAAAGCAGTAGTCATACCAACATGGCCAGTTGATTCAGATAATGAATTAAAAGAATCACTTGGCACTCTGTTTGCCGCATTAAAACCTAAACAATTTACAGCTGTTTATGATGCATTTGGCGGAAATGATGAGCCAATAGATTCTTTAGCTAATAAGTTAAGAGAACTAGGCCAAAAAGAAGCTTTTTCCCCTTTAAGAGTTAAAACTATACCTGATCCAATTATTTATCAACAATTCGAAGAAGCTGGAACTGACTTAGGGCAATTGATCAATAAAAAGAAAAATATTGCCTCCATGAAGAGCCTTGATTCAAACTTAGATAAAGCTTTAGGTAGATTAAGTGGCGGATTATACGTAGTTACAGCAAGCCAAGGCGAAGGATCAACGTTTAGACAAAGTGCAATGGTCGCAAGTTGGATTAGTCAAGCAAGTTTTTCTCCACCGGGCATTACAGTTGCAGTAGCAAAAGATAGAGCTATTGAATCTTACATGCAAGTTGGCGAAGGTTTTGTTGTTAATATATTGCGAGAAGACAACTATCAAAAAATGTTTAGACATTTTTTAAAGAGATTCGCCCCTGGAGCTGATAGATTTGCGGATGTAGATGTAATTAGCAATATTGCAGAAGGTGGGCCAGTTCTTTCTGATTCTCTCGCATTTTTAGATTGTAAAGTCAGTTCCAGATTAGAAACTCCAGATCATTGGATTATTTACGGTATCGTTGAAAATGGTAATGTTTCAGATTTGTCGTGTAAAACAGCTGTCCATCACAGGAAAGTTGGAAATCACTATTGACCAGTCTTTGTATTTAGAGTATTTATAAACCATTGGCATCACTACGTTTAGATAGAAACAATATACTTTGAAATCCAGTTAAAGAAAATATAGATTGAAGTTATAACTAGGTTTTTTTTGATTTATAGTTGAAAATCCGTTGAAAATTGACCCCCAATATTAAATGAAAACCATAATTATTTACATTCGGCATTTCCAATTCCTGCACCTAAAACTGCACCTAAAGGAATACTCCAACCATATGCTTCACTTTTTGATAAAGATGCTGCAATTCCACCACCTATTAATCCACCTAATGTTGTACTTCCAGTACATTTTGGAGCAGGTTTATATTTCACATACGAAGTTTGTGGTTCAGTCTTCTGATGATAATGGTTAAATACCCTGCGATGACTATTGCATGGGATAGAAACCTTCTCACTATAAGATTTGACATATCCTGGAGACATTGAAGTGCCTGGAATATATTTTTCCCTATATTCATAACGGAAGCACTTGTTCTCATATGCGTATCCTTTTTGTGACTCATATGCTTCTCGATGAATGTGATCTCCAATGCCCTCATGAGCATTGACTGGAAAAGAAGCACCCAATATAAGAGTTGCGACAAGAATTTTCATTTTAAAAATTAAGATATTTTCAACAACTCACTCACACATCTAAACAATAAATTATTTGTTGAAAATTTAAAGTTGAAATATTATTCTTTGGCAACTGTCACATGTGACAGTTGAGCAACATTCCACTCTCCCTTTCCACACTGTAGATCTATAAAGTGAAAGAAAGAAAAAAATAAGAGGGCATTTTTTGCCCTCTTCGAGTCATATGCACCTCGCTATCCACAAAGTCGATGAAGTGATTTTGACTCCTAAATTATTTCTACTCCTACTTAATGGAAAATGATAGTCGTGACATCCACAAAGCACTAATACTCGAATAGAAATACCCTATGAATTATAAGTAAAAAGGAGGACAATATAGGTGTAGATATAGGAGGTCTTATGAAACTCATTACTCCTTTCACTATTCTCAATCAAAACTTCCATGAAATGGATTTAATTAGAGAAGCAATGAAGAATAGAAGATTAGCAACAGAAAGATTACATGATGATTACAGAAAATTTTATAAAAATCATCAATTTGCTTAGATAATCACCAAGAAATCGCGTTCCAGTTGGAAACCCTACATTTACTAACTCAATAATGGTTCTGTATAGGTATAATCGACTGATATATATAACGGTTTCACAAGAATTAAATGTTCTGGTCGATAGTTGAAAATCCGTTGAAACCCCATATAAACCCTTGGTATCACTAATAAGTCACAAACCATTATTAGAAAACTATTTTTTAAAAATGTTAGAAATCAATAAAAGTTCACTCTTTGAAGATAAAAAATTATCAAAATTTGAAATTACTGAGAATTTTACTTGCATCAGATTTCTAGATCAAAATAAAGAAAGATTTGAACTTGAGTTTAATCTTGAACAGGGATCGTCCTTCAACACTTTTTTAATTAGAAGTAATGAAGAGCTTTTTGTTATTCATCCACCTGAAAAAAGTTATTTAAATTCATTCAATAAAATAATCTCTATCTTTTTTGATCAATTTAAATTAAATAAAATAAATATCATTACTGGTCATATAAATCCCCAAATCATAGAAACTATAAAAAATATAAATACGAAATTCAAAAACTTAACTATTACATGCTCTAATCCAGGCTTTAAACTTATTTCCGAACTTTGGAATCAAAGGAACCCAAACTTAGAAAAATTTGTCGAGGTTAAATTACCCAAAATCAGCATAATCAAAAAGGAACTTATTTTAGAATTAGAAAATATTTCACTAGAGTTAATTCCTGTTCCAACAGCGCGTTGGCCTGGAGGCCTAATCGTTTATGAACGAAATCAAGAAATACTTTTAAGTGAAAAAATTTTCTCTGCACACATTGCCTCTGAATATTGGTCTGAGACAAATCTAATAAGTACAGAAATTAATAGAAAGCACTTTTATGATTGCCTGATGGCACCAATGTCTAATCAAATCGTAACAATAGCTGAAAGAATTGCTGAATTAGATATTAAAACTATTGCTCCACTTCATGGTCCAGCTATTGAATATAGCTTAAAAAGCTTTTTAAATAACTACATCAGATGGGGAGAAAATCTTTCAACAAATAATCCTAAAATTGCCTTGATTTACGCTAGTGCATATGGCAATACAGCTTCAATAGGAGATGCATTAGCTAAAGGTATAACTAGAACTTCAGTTGAGGTAAAAAGTATTAATTGTGAATTTACATCTAATGATGAACTAATAAAATCAATTCAAAATGCTGATGGGTATTTAATTGGATCTCCCACATTAGGTGGGCATGCACCCACCCCAATAGTAAGTGCCCTTGGCACTTTGTTGTCTGAGGGCAATAGAGATAAGCCTGTCGGTATTTTTGGTAGTTTTGGATGGAGTGGGGAAGCAATAGATTTACTTGAATCAAAATTAAAAGATGGTGGTTTCAAATTTAGTTTTGACCCAATAAGAATTAAATTTAGTCCTAATAAACCCAAAATTAAAGAACTGGAAGAAATTGGTACTCATTTTGGGAGAAATATATTAAAAAAAGCAAAACAAAAAATCAGAAAATCAGATACTGGAATGATTACTAGTAAAACCAATCCAACACTTCAAGCTTTAGGAAGAGTAATCGGTTCACTTTGCGTTCTAACTGCCTCTAAAGGAAAAGATGAGAATAATGTGAAAGGAGCCATGCTGGCATCGTGGGTTAGTCAAGCAAGTTTTTCTCCTCCAGGATTAAGTATTGCAGTCGCAAAAGATAGATCAGTAGAATCTCTGCTACAAATAGGTGACTCTTTCGCCTTAAATATTCTTAGCGAAAAGGATTTCAAGGAACCTTTAAAAAGATTCACAAAACCTTTCGCTCCAGGGGAAAATCGATTTGAAGGATTGAAGATTAAATTAACTCCTAATAATCAAGTAATTATTCCTGAGTCTTTAGCATGGTTAGATGCTTTAGTAAAAGAAAGAATGGAATGTGGAGATCATTGGATAATATATGCTGAAGTTCTACATGGCAATATAATAAGATCAGATAGTCTAACGGCTGTTCATCACCGCAAAAGTGGAGCTAACTATTAAACTACTTTTTTAATTTATGAATGATTCAAAAGAAATAATAATCATTTCGGCAAGTTGCGGAAAAAACCTAGAACTTTCACAAAAATTTCTTGAAAAAAGCAGTGAAATGAAAATAAGTGCAGAGATATTAGATCTTACAACTTTAGATATTCCTTTATTTAATCCTCGAATTCATAGCAAAGAAAATATTCCAGTAAAAATATTAGAAATAAAAGAAAAGCTTTTTGA
Source organism: Prochlorococcus sp. AG-436-O11 (assembly GCA_003212535.1). Lineage (GTDB taxonomy): Bacteria > Cyanobacteriota > Cyanobacteriia > PCC-6307 > Cyanobiaceae > Prochlorococcus_A. The sequence goes on along the minus strand of QCPO01000007.1, from coordinate 32,056 downwards.
AACTGAAAAGTGGATAATTTGTGCACCTGAATATAATGGATCAATACCACCAATTCTCACAAACTTCATAGCATGGTTATCCATATCAGGAGATGATTTTAGAAATTTATTTAATGGTCAACCAATTGCAATTGCTACATTTTCTGGAGGAGTAGGTTTAGAACTACTGACGTCATTACGAATTCAATTAGTGCATTTGGGAAGTCAAGTCTTAGGAAGACAACTTTTTTCCTCATTCAGTAAACCAATTGATAGCAAAACTATTGAAGATATAATTCAAAGACTATCGCAAATGAAAAAATTAAAAACATAATAATTTTGAGTATTTAAAGTTTTAAATCAATTATTCTCATTCCATACTTTTAGAATTTCTCTTGCCATTGGAAGAGCATGTACAGAACCACCTCCTGGAGTATTTTGTGCAAAAGCAACTATTAGTAACTCACTTTTATCTGAGGGAGTAAAGCAAACAAACCAAGCATGATCTAAACCGCCTTCTCCATCTTCAGCAGTGCCAGTTTTACCAGATACTGGAGGAAGATTACTTACACCATAATTAATAGATACTCCAGTTCCAGACTCAACTACTTTTCTTAAGCCATTTTTAATCAACTGAATATTCTTCGGATCAATATCAATTTTTCTTGGCTTTTCATTTAATATAAATTTTTTATTTAATTTAGATAAATGAGGAGTCACTAAGTAACCACCATTTGCAATAGCAGAATAAGCTCGTGCAATCTGCATAGGAGTAACTTGAACAACAAATTGACCAATAGACATACTTGCAATATCTTCTGGAAGCCAAGGAGTCTTTCCTGGTTCACCCCAACCTCTGCCTTCATTCGCCCATTTACTACTTGCTACCAAACCTACATTTTCTTGTTCATATATTTCAATACCAGATAATGCAGCGAAGCCTAACTTCTTGGCAATATCATAAATTTGATCAACCCCTACAGCATGGCCAATCTGATAAAAAAAAGTATTACTAGAAACTCTTAAGGCATCTTCATAACCAATATAGCCAAAACCTAAATCATTATGTTCTCGAAAACATTGACCACCATATCTAATGCAAGGCTTAGTTTCTAAGATAGTTTTAGGTGGAAACCTTCCGTTTTCTAATCCTGCTAAGGCTGTTACGATTTTCCAAACACTGCCTGGATCATAAGCATTTAAAGCTCTATTAAATAAGGGTTTTTTGGGCGAATTAAATAATGCATCATATTCTTTTTGAGGTTTGAACTCTTTTGAAAAAAAATTCAAATCAAATGTCGGTTTGCTAGCCATGGCTCTTATTGCACCATCTCTAGGATCCATAACTATTATGGCTCCACCTTGTTTGTCTTTAAGCACTTTTTCGGCAACTAATTGCAAATTCAAATCAATGGTCAACTGAATATCCTTTCCTTCTTTTGAGGGTTTAATACCTAAAGATTTTTGAAATGTGCCTGCAGCATTCACCTCAATCATCTCTCCACCCCATTCCCCTCGTAAAAAATCTTCGTAAACAAATTCTATACCTGTTCTTCCAATTAAATCATTTAATTTATAACCTTTTTTAGATAAAATACGAAACTCTGAATCAGTAATTGGTTGCGTATATCCAATAACATGAGAAGCTAATGTCTTATAAGGATAATTTCTAATCACTTTGTTTGAAATTTCAATACCATTTAATAGTTTTTCATTTTCTTTAAATTTTATAATTTGATCAACTGTTAAATCATCTAATAAAGTGATTGAAAGATCATTATGTCTCAAACCATCAATATATCTTTTTTGAAGAAAATCAGATCTAATATCTAATAAAATAGAAAGCTTGGATTTATAGTTTTGCCAATCTATTTCATTAACGTATTGAGGTTTTATTATTAAAGAATACTTAATTTTATTATCTGCCAAAATGAATCCATTCTTATCCGTTATCAAACCACGTATTGGTTGTGAGGCAATTAACCTGATTCTATTTTCATCAGACATGTTTTTATAAGTCTCATTATTGATGAGCTGCAAAAAAATTAATCTAATTAATATCAATAAAAAAGTAAAAGAAGTTAATAAATAAAGAACAAGAGGTTGTCTTTTTAATGAAGAACTCTCTTGATTGATTTTTTGATTTTCCAAACTTAAATTTTATTTAACTAGAAATTTCTTTTCTAAGGACATTATTTTTTCTTTAATGCTTAGAAGTCGATCAAGTAATAATTGATAATTATTTTGGTTAAATTCAGTATTTTTAATTTTATTTTTTTCTTGATTATTATTCATTAAGTTTTAATCAGTTGTTTTTAAAATTTCCTAATAACATTCTAGGAAAGAAATTAAAAATTATCAAAAGAATTTTGAATTATCAATAAGTATTCTATTGAACAAAATAATCAGATTAACCGATCTAAATCTTGCTCGAAATAAGGATTACAGCTGTTTTTAGATATTCCTAATGACCAACCGACAAATGCAGCAATAAGAATGACTACTATTATAGGCAAAAAAGCTTGATTAGTATTTTTAAGACTTAACCATTCTTTCCAATTTCTGATCGCTTTATCTCTTTGATATTTTCTTTTCTCATTCAGTTCAATTCTAGCTTTTTTAGCAAAAGATTTTTTAACCCACTTTTCAAAAGCTATTTTTTTTGTATTTACTATCTTTCTCTCAACTTCTAGTAATTGTTCGGAATTAAGTTGGGGATGGAAAGTATTAATTATGTCTATGGTTTTTATAAACATTTCAACAGTTGCATCCTTTATAAGTTTTTCTTCTTGGCTAAGATCATTCCAATCTAATTCAGGGAAAAATCGATTCCTATTCGAAGATGTTTGGTTTTCAGAGATTTGACCAAGCTCTCTAAACCACCTATTAGTATTTTCGTCAACTCTTCTCATATATAAAAATGGATTAATAAAAATAGTTTTTCCAGCAATTTTTATTACATCTCGCTGCAGATGATTGCTAATTTTATTATTTTTATTTTTTTTATTGAACAAATTTTTATTAAATAACTACTTAAGATTATCTTTTATAAAGTATTTTTCCATATTCATAGGAAAATATTATTCATTGTTGCTTAAAAATTTAATTGTTCTGTAATTGCCAACGTTTTTTTAAATAATTACAATACTCACACTTAGTTGAAGGTTTAGGAAAGATATTTGATTGTAGAAGACTAACTGTTTCAATAACTTTCTGTTCCACCCAAGATGCAGAGCAATTTAACTTAATAACATGCGTATCAAAATGGAGTTTATTATTAAAAAAACGTTCATTTTTTTTCCCATTAAAGTAAACAAGATAGGCTTCATCTGCAACCTTAAATCCATTCTTTCTAAATAACCACTGATACATTTCTAATTGCCTTTTATATGCTTTTGCATAATCATATTTATTAAAAGTTTCATTCCAATCAAAGTTATTTCTTGAGGTTGCTTTTACATCTGCAATAATCAATTCACCATTCTTTTTTTGCCAAACGTCATCAATTGCTCCTCCAAAATCGAAGTTATACTTAATAGATTTATATCTTATACCTTTAAAATTACTTCTCCATAAATCAATATCTTTATGTTTAAAAGGTATAGCATCAATTTTGTGTTCAATAAATAAAGGATGAGGTTCTTGAATGTCTCGAAAATAATCAAATTCATTTTTACATAAATTATCTACAGCAATATTCAAAGTGAAAGGAAGAGATGGGGGTTTAATTTTATGTTTTTTATCTAATACACAACATCTAGGACAATTGATATATTTCTCTACTGTTGATCTACTGAGTTTAATTAAATCACTCATTGCTCAAAAAATATTTCAAATTATCTATTAAATTAATTGAAAAGTTTATTCTTTATCTTTTTATAGTTTAAAAAGATAATTAAAAAAGACAATAGTTTTAAAGAATAAAAGGTTTTTATTTTTAATTTATCAAGAAAAATAAGTATTCCTAATTTGTTTATTAAGTCTAATTTTAAGTATTAATTATTTAATTTTTAGAGTTAAGAAGATATTTGAAATGAATAATTAAGTTCTGATTGAATCATTGGCTAAATCAACAGTATCAAGAACTCTTTTAAGTTTTCTAAAATTATCTAATACTTGACCGCAACCATTTACAACGCAAAGCAAAGGCTCTTCCGCGATGTGAGTCAAAATTCCAGTTTCCTTAGTTACTAAATCATTTATGCCTCTTACTAAAGCTCCACCTCCTGCGAGCATAATTCCCCTCTCAACAATATCTGCAGCTAACTCTGGAGGAGTACGTTCTAATGTTCTTTTTATAGCTTCAATAATTTTACTAAGTGGATCAGCCATCGCCTCTCTAATTTCTCCTGCAGTTAAACTAATTGATCTTGGCAAACCAGACAATAGATGTAAGCCTCTAACTTCAAAAGGAGTATTGTCGAAATTATCATTAGGAAAAGCAGAGCCTATTTTGATTTTGATTTTTTCTGCGGTTCTCTCTCCAACAACCATATTATGAGATTTTTTAAGATAAGAAACAATTGATTCATTTATTTCGTCTCCAGCGATTCGAAGAGATTCACTTACAACGGTTCCTCCAAGGCTTAACACCGCAACTTCAGTGGTGCCTCCACCTATATCGACAATCATAGTTCCAACAGGGTCAGTTACAGGTAATGAGGCTCCTATAGCAGCAGCAACAGGTTCATCAATCAAATGCACCTCTCTAGCCCCAGCCAAACCAGCTTCTCTAACTGCTCTACGTTCTACGCTTGTAACGCCACTTGGAATACCAATAACTATTCTTGGAGCTAATATACCTCTCCCCTCATTACAATTTCGAATAAAAGTTTTTATCATTTGTTCTGCCGCATCAAAATCGGCAATAACTCCATCTCTGAGTGGTCTTACAGCTCTAATATTTCCTGGCGTTCTTCCTAGCATTAATTTCGCTTCTGAGCCAACTGCTAAAGGAACTCCCTCTTCTAAATCCATAGCAACAACTGAGGGTTCTTCCAGCACTACACCTTTACCAGATACATGAATCAGAGTATTGGCAGTACCTAAATCAATGCCTATATCTCTAGAAAGTTGGAATTTATTCCAAAAAATATTTTTAAAATTCACTCAATAAAAAAATCTATTATTTATAGTAACACGCTTAATACACGCATTCTAAAAGGAGGGTTTTTTCCTGTTTACTTAATATAAAAGCTTATAAATAGGGTCAAAATTAATTTCAATTTATAAGACAAATAGAATTGTTTTCTTTTTAGAAAAGATTTTTTTATTCTTTAGAAACCTAAGATTTTATTCTTTAAAACTATTGTCTTTGTAATTAAATTCGGCTACTGTAATTTTCATTACTTGAACCATATTTATGGATAAAGTTAAGGAAAAAATAAAGGAATTATTTTTTTTTAAATGTATATGGTTTATCGCCGAATTATGACTGACTTTATACCCCTTCTACTATTCCCACTCAATTGTTCCAGGGGGTTTACTAGTTATATCGTAAACAACTCTATTGACTTGAACTACTTCATTAACGATTCTATTAGATATTCTTTCTAAAATCTCAAAAGGAATTTTTGACCAATCTGCCGTCATACCGTCCTCACTAGATACACATCGTAAAACTATTGGCCACGCATAAGTTCTTTTATCTCCCATAACACCAACGGTTTTAACTGGTAATAAGACAGCAAAAGCTTGCCAAATATCATTATATAGATCAGCTTTCTTGATTTCATCTCTCACTATCCAATCTGCATCCCTTAAACAATTTAGTTTTTCATCAGTCACTTCACCTAAAATTCTTATCGCTAATCCTGGTCCTGGGAATGGATGCCTTTTTATGATTTCATCCGGCAAGCCTAAAGCACCCCCAATTCTTCTTACTTCGTCTTTAAAAAGTTTTCTTAATGGTTCAACTAATTTAAATTGTAAATCTTTAGGTAATCCTCCTACATTGTGATGACTTTTTATTTTGACCGCTATCCTTTCCCCTGTTTTAGGATCAACATTTGCACCAGCACTTTCAATAACATCAGGATAAAGGGTACCTTGTGCTAAGTACTGAAATGGACCTAATCTATTACTTTCCTCTTCAAAAACTCTTATAAATTCGCCACCTATAATTTTTCGTTTTTCTTCTGGATCAGAAACCCCCTTTAATTTCTTAATAAATCTTTCTCTTGCATTAATATATTCAACCTTAATATGAAATTTATTATCAAAAAAATCCATTAAAAATTCTGGTTCACCCTTTCTCATAAAACCTTGATCGATAAACATACATGTAAGTTGTTTGCCGATTGCTTTATTAAGAAGGAAAGCTAAAGTTGATGAATCAACACCACCTGATAAAGCAAGTAAAACTTTTTTGTTACCAACTTGCTCCTTAATTCTAGGAATTGTCTCTTCTAAAAAGGTTTGAGTAGTCCAATCAGGCGGGCATTTAGAAATTGAATAAACAAAATTTTTAATTACATGCATCCCAAAATCTGAATGAATGACTTCAGGATGAAATTGAACGCCAAATAATTTCTTTTGATTATTTGCAATTGCCGCATGAATTGTATTCTCTGTATGCGCAATTTTATCAAATCCATCAGGCAAAGAATTAATTGAGTCTCCATGACTCATCCACATAATCGATTTATCCTTGACCTGAGAAAGCAAATCTATATTTGAATCAATATTTATAGGAGCTCTACCATATTCAGCTTTCTTAATTGCCGGCGTGACGGAGCCTCCAAGCTCTTTAACCATTAATTGCATACCATAGCAAATACCCAGAACAGGAATCCCCAAACTAAAAATTGCCGGATCACAGGTAGGTGCATTTTGTTCATAAACCGAGTTTGGTCCTCCACTTAAAATTATCCCTTTTGGATGAATATTATGGATCTCCTCAATTGAAATGCGATTACTAACTACAAGAGAAAAAACATTGATTTCTCTGATTCGCCTAGCAATTAATTCAGAATATTGAGATCCAAAATCCAATATTAATATTGAGGGATCCCTTTCCTTTTTTAATGATTTTTGACTCATGTATAAAAGTTAGCTCAAATTATTGCAAAAGCATAATCAAATATTAATCGCATGCAAAAGAAGAAATATAGTCTTTGCCATTACAGCCAGACCACCTTATTTTTCTTTTCCTATCAAAAATAACTGCAGCAATTTGCATATCTGTCTTTAAATATCTATTAACATATTCAAAAGAGCGCTCCTCAACATAATTTGATAATTTATTCCACAATTTATCAGCTTTAGATTTACTAAATTCTTCAAGAGATAAGAAAGCTTCCTCAATGGTATTTAAATTAGATAATTTCATAATTACTTCAATGGGGATTTGTTCTTTTACAGCCAAATAAACAAGCGTTTCAATTCTCCCATCAGCTATATGATTATGAGTATGAAAAATACCGCCAGCTAATTTAATTAATTTGCCATGATAACCAAAAAGAATAACAGTTTTAACATTTTTAATTGCAGCATCAACTAATAATGGTCCTATCCAATTTCCGACTTTAATAATAGGAAATTTTATATTGCAACTTTTTGCCAAATGCAATCCGTTTTCACCAATAACAAAAATGAGTGTTCCCTTAAAATTATTTTCAATTACATTTTCAAGCTGCGCCTTTGCTTGTTTTAATTGATCAGGCGATGCACTTGAAAAAGTATCTGCACTAGTTCCAATAATTGATAATCCTTCGACAATACCAAATGATTTATTACTAGTTCTCTCAGCCAAAAATTTTCCATTTGGGAAAATAATTTCAAGATTCAATTTAAAGCCATCTGGAATAATATCTAATAAATTTTCAAATAAAACTTCTTTAGCAAAACTAGAAATACATAATTCGGATGTCTTTTGATCAATACCCACTCCATCGCCTGCAATAATATTTATCTGATTTTTTGATGAAACATTTTTGATTAAACTTTTTTCTAAAGAAGCTATTGTCCATATTTCCAAATTTTGTGTTAAATCAAGGGCTAAAGAAGACTTCGCATAAGAAATCCCCATTGCATGAGAGTTACCTTGCATTAAAGCAGCAGAATGTACTTCGATTTTTATCAGTCTTTTTTCATTAGGAATTTTAATTAATTCATAATTTTGAAATGATGATCCTACTAATTTTTTTAAGGCTGATTTAGCAGCACCAGCAACCCATAAAGGTAAAGAAAATCCTTTTTTCAAACCAAGTAATTGAAAAATATTTAATGACAACTAATCTAAGAATGACCTATTAATTAAAAAGTGGCCATACAAGAAAAATTATCTCTGATGATTCCTGGTCCTACACCAGTTCCAGAAAAAGTTTTACAAGCATTAGGAAAACACCCTATTGGTCATAGAAGCAAAGACTTTCAAAATCTTGTTGAGATTACTACGGCAAATCTAAAGTGGCTTCATCAAACTGAAAATGATGTATTAACAATTACTGGAAGTGGCACTGCTGCCATGGAAGCTGGCATAATAAACACCCTCAGCAAAGGAGACAAAGTTATTTGTGGGGAAAATGGCAAATTTGGACAAAGATGGGTCAAGGTCGCCAAAGAATTTGGATTAGAAGTAATTAAAATCGATTCTGAATGGGGTACACCATTGAATCCAGAGGATTTCAAAAAAATACTGGAAGAAGATAAGCAAAAGGAAATTAAAGCTGTCATCTTAACGCATTCAGAAACCTCAACAGGAGTACTAAATGATCTAAAAATGATAAGTTCTCATATTCGTAATCACAAACAAGCATTATCAATTATTGACTGTGTCACAAGTATTGGAGCTTGCAATGTACCAGTAGATGAATGGGAATTAGATATTGTAGCTTCAGGTTCGCAAAAAGGTTACATGATACCGCCGGGACTAAGCTTTATATCAATGAGTAAAAAAGCATGGCAAGCTTCAGAACAGTCTAATTTACCAAAATTTTATTTAAATTTAAAATCTTACAAGACAAGTCTTTTGAGCAACAGCAATCCATATACTCCAGCAGTTAATTTGGTTTTTGCTTTAGATGAATCATTAAAAATGATGAGAGAAGAAGGACTAGAAAACATTTTTGCTAGGCACAATAGACATAAATTAACAGTGAGTAAAGCCGCAAAAGCTCTTAATCTGAAGTTATTTGCTGATGAAGAATATTTAAGTCCTGCCATCACCGCGATAGATACAGATGGAATCGATGCTGAAGAGTTTAGAAAAAAAATAAAAAATAAATTTGATATCTTATTAGCTGGTGGACAAGACCATTTGAAAGGAAAAATCTTTAGAGTCGGACACTTAGGTTATGTTAATGATAGAGATATTATTTCAGTCATTTCAGCTATTAGCAATACACTACTAGATCAAAATAAAATTACAGCCCAACAAGCAGGAGAAGCTTTATTAGTGGCTTCGAAACATTTAAAATAAATTGATTTATGTTCCTGGCTCCTCAATATTGCCACCAAGTTCAATTATCTGTTTTCTCAAAATTAGTGATTTTTTTTCATCGCCATTGGTTAAAGCGATCGCCAGAGCAAATTCTAACTTTTCAAGTTGATGACCTCCTTCAAGAAAAGATAATTTCTTCTTGATGTGATTTTTATTGCTTTTATAAGAAATTTGTGAAGCCATAACAAATAATGCTTTACATAATATTATGCCAAATTGAACTTATTTGGGGTAATAAAATCTTAAAGATCCCTAGACATAATCATAATAAAAGATAATTTTTATATATAACTAAATGAACTTAATGAAAATAATTACGAAACGTAAGTTACTCTTTATCACTTGTGGTATATGTACCCCTTTAGCACTGTTTGCATCAAAAGCCAATGCAGGATCATTTGGAGCTGAAATTTTTTGCACTATGAGAGATGGTGGAAATGATCATGAAAGCAGTTGGGACGCAGCCTATACATATATAAAAAAACAAAAAGGTGGAATTTTTAAAGTTTCTCCCACACAAGCTGCAGCTCAAATTGTGGAAACAGTGGTGAGGGAAAGAGAAAAGTTCACTTATTGCATTGAATATTTAGACAAACTCCACCCGAATAGACAACTTCAAAGGAATTTAAAAAAAGAACAAGAAAAAAAAGAAAAGGAGGCTAAAGAAAAAGAAGAAAGAAGAAAACAGTTAGAAAGAGAATTAGAAGAAACTAATCAAGATTATTCTGAAGAAATAATTGATAGATATAGTTACTAAATTGCATCATAATTAGTATTTATTATTGCTAAAATAGTCAATAGGAAATTTCGTATATATCAATACCTAAGTTATCTTTTCATGACTAAATATTGCTTATAAAGTAATAAATTAATGTTGACTTTTAAAAGATTTAAGTCATTATTTATTTAAACAAATTGGCTGAATGCATACTAATGATGCTGTGTTTTTAGAGGATTTATGTCCTAAATTCAGATTAAGACAATGGCGAAAGTCTATTCATCGATTTACAGGAAAGAGTTGTATATATTGCGGAAAACCATCTGAATCTATTGATCATATTTTACCAAGAAGTCAAGGTGGTTTAAGTACAACTGAAAATTGTGTGCCAGCATGTCTATCTTGTAATGGAGACAAATCAGATGAGAATGCAATGTATTGGTATAGAAAGCAAAGATTCTATGATCCTAGAAGAGCAATGGCTATTAGAGCATGGTTGGAAGGAGATTTAAGATTAGCAATCAGATTATTGCAATGGGCTAATCCTAATTTCAAAAACAATAATCCTGAAGATGACAAAACGAATTTTAAAGCCGCTTAATTACCAAACATTACATATTGGTTTGGAATAATAACTGTTACATACATTTTCTAATTCCTTAGGTGCTTCAGGGAATATTAAAAATGTAGACAATGCTGTAAGAACAACAAACAATTTTTGGTAGAATTTAAAATCTACGAAAGTTTCAGAACTTTTGAACTTTTTACTTACATGAGAAGTTTGATCTCTTAATCTAAAATTGTCTGGTTTTGTTCCAGATTTAATTAATGTCTTCATTCCTAACAATACATATGTACTACTTTAATATAGTATGAAGAATCTGGCAAGTTCACTAAGTTCTAATATGAAATTCTTAATATTTGGATGTGGTTTTAGCGGCAATGTTTTTGCTCAAAAGATTAGAAACCTTGGATGCACTGCTTTAATAAGTTCTAGATCTAAAAAAAATGATCAAAATAGTTTTGTATTCAATAGTGAGGCAAATGTTGTTCCTGATGAAAACATTTTTGATGGCGTAACACATATTTTAAGCTGTATTCCGCCAGGGAAAGATGGGAATGATCCCGTCTTGAAAATCATGAAGAGTAAACTGCAAAGATTATCTCTTGATTGGGTCGGATATTTATCAACTACTGGAGTCTACGGCAATACTTATGGAGAATGGGTTTCAGAACAAGATCAAGCTAATCCTTTGCAAGAACGAAGTCAAAAGCGATTAAATTGTGAAAAAGAATGGATTGAGTCAGGCTTACCAATACAAATTTTTAGATTACCTGGCATTTATGGTCCAGGAAGATCGACATTTGAAGCAATTAAGAATAAAAAAATTAGAATTATCTCTAAAAAGAATCAAGTTTTTTCAAGAATACATGTAGATGACATTACCAATGCGATTATATATTTACTAGAAAATAGAAATAGTTTAAATTTCCATCGCATTATTAACATTGCTGATGATGAACCTTGTTCTCAATTGGAGGTTATTCAATATTGCTACGATTTACTTGACCTAGAAATGCCAAAACCAATTTTATTTGAAGAAGCAAAAAAAGATTTATCTCCAATCGCCCAATCATTTTGGATAGAAAACAGAAGGGTTTCTAATAAACTATTATGCCAGAACCTTGGGTATAAGCTTATTTATAAAAATTATAAAGTAGGGTTAAAAAATTGTCTTATTGATATTTAAGACTAAAACTAATAATTAAATTTTTATTTGGTAAGTTTTAAAGTACTTTGTAAAAAACCAAAATTATATTTATGTATTCAAAAAAAAACACAATAAATAATAAATTTAAAATTGTTCTCAGTGTTGGAGATGAATCTGGAATAGGTCCTGAAATAATTTTAAAAGCCTTATATTCTCAGGAAATCCCTAAAGAAATTGATATTTTGATAGTTGGATCAAAAAAAATCTTACAAGAAACATTCATAAGTCTTCAATCTTTAGGAGTGGAAAACATCGTAGATCCAAATAATTATGAAATACACGATCTCAATATTCCTTTCGCAATTAGTAATCCTAAATTAAGTTTTGGTAATGCAAGTTTTCATTACTTGAAACAAGCAATTGAAATTGTGAAAAAATACCCTAGTTCAGCATTAGTTACTGGCCCTATATGCAAAAAATCATGGTCATTAGCAGGTCATAACTTCTCAGGACAAACAGAAGTATTAGCAGAATCTTGCGGAATAAAAAATGTTGGGATGCTATTTACGGCTAAGTCACCTTTTACTGGTTGGAGATTCAATACTTTATTAGCAACAACACATATAGCTCTTTGTGAAGTCCCAAAAAAACTAACCACTAACTTAATTCATTCTAAACTAGATCTGCTTTCAGCATTTTCTAGTAATTACTTAAAAAATCCCACCTTAAAAGTTGCGGGATTAAATCCACATGCGGGAGAAGATGGGATATTAGGAAGTGAAGAAAACGATTGGATAAATGATGCAATTAAGACTTGGAGTAAAAAAAATAAAGAAATAAAATTATCTGGACCAATTTCTCCTGATTCGTGCTGGAATTCATCAGCAAAAGCATGGAGAGAACAAGAAGCAGAAAAACATGATGGAATTCTTGCTATGTACCATGATCAAGGATTAATACCTATGAAAGTTATAGCTCTTAATTACTCAGTGAATACAACTATAGGATTGCCTTTTATAAGAACATCTCCAGATCATGGAACTGGTTTTGATATCGCAGGGAAAGGTATCGCCCAACCTCAAAGCATGATTGAGGCTATCAAAACTGCTATTGATTTAACTAAAAATTCAAACCTGCTTAGCACGCATTAAAACTTGACCAAATTCTACTGGTGTTCCGTTTTCAACAAGTATCTCGACTACTTCGGCATTAAATTCTGATTCAATCTCATTCATTAATTTCATAGCTTCTAAGATACAAATAGTTTGACCAACCTTTATCTTAGTGCCTAAGTCAACGAATGGCTCCTCACCAGGAGCTGAAGCTCTGTAAAAGGTTCCAACCATGGGAGAGGTGATTTCAATAAGATCTGAGCGGCCAGGAGGGGAGACTTGAGGGGCTTCAGCCGTGCTGGCAAGAGCAGTATTCTCTCTGGAAGAATTTTGAGTAGCAATAATTTGCTGTTTCTCTAAAGAATTTTGAGTTGCTAAGTAATTAGAGGATTGATTGTTGTTAAACAAATTCCTTTTTATTTCAAGTTTAAAATCTTCTCCCTCGAGAGAAAATTCTTGAAAATCGCTTGAAGAGATTTTTTCTATTAAGCGATTTAATTCATCATGATCTAATTTCATAACCATTAGTTTTCACGTCCAAGATAGCTATCGTTACGAGTATCGACCTTAATAATTTCTCCAACCGAAATAAATAAAGGGACCATAACTTGAGCACCTGTTTCTAGAATAGCTGGTTTTGTGCCCCCACTTGCTGTATCACCCTTAACACCTGGATCTGTTTCTTTCACTTTTAAGGTAATAGTTATAGGAAGTTCTACTTCTAAAACCTTGCCATTATAATAAATTACATTAACTTCCATTCCTTCTTTCAAATACTTCGCACCCTTACCAATTTGATCTATAGAAAGTCTGGTTTCTTCAAAACTGGTCATATCCATAAAAACATAATCTCCAGACTCCACATAAGTATGTTGCAGGTTAGACTTTTCAAGGATAGCCTGCTGTACTGATTCTCCGGCTCGAAAAGTTTTTTCAACTACATTGCCGCTTTGAACTGATTTTAATTTTGTTCGCACGAAAGCAGAACCCTTACCAGGCTTGACATGTAGAAATTCTACAACTCGCCAAACTTGTCCATCTAGCTCGATGGTGGTACCTGTGCGAAAATCGTTACTGGAAATCATTCCTGTATTACATCCCCAAGGATCATAAACCTGCAAGAGTGCTATGCAAAAATTCTTATCAAATCAGAACAAACATTGTTTTATTCTAATCTTCATTTTTATACAAGTTTTTTTCTGCAATTCAATTCAAGTTTACGCTGATTTACCTAATGGAAACGCTGTCAAAGACCCTAATACAATCCTCAGAAACGCTCTCCCAGTAAAGCAAGTTGAACTACAAGAAATTCAACATAAATTAGAAGAAACAAGCAACCTTATACGAGGTGGGAGGTGGCCAGCCCTTACAAAAACTGTTACAAAATGTCAATCTTTACTAAAAAAATACCAGAGTAGAATTATTCAAAAATTACCAACTGAAAAACAAAAGGCTGCTGAAAAAACATTTTTAGAACTAAAAGACAATTTTGATAATCTACAAAACAATGCAAAACTAAAAGACAAATACTCTTTTATAGCAACTAGAAAAGAAGCTTTAGACAAAATAGGCGGCCTAGAAGAATATTTTCTACCGAATCAATTTCCATATTCTATCCCTAGTGAATTTGATAATCTTCCTAGATTGCTAGGCAGAGCAAAAGTCAAGATACAGACTTCAAAAGGAGATATGCAAGCAATCATAGATGGCTTTAATGCTCCACTAACTGCAGGAGCATTTATCGACTTATCATCGAAAAACTTTTATAGTAATTTACCAATCAATAGGGCAGAAGAATTTTTTGTTCTTCAAACAGGGGATCCAATTGGAGAAGAAATAGGATACGTAGATCCTGACACGAATGAAGAACGGCACGTTCCGCTTGAAATAAGAATACCTAATAAAGAAGAGACTTTTTATAATCAAACTTTTGAAGAATTAGGTTTATATACAGAAACACCAACGTTACCATTCGCAACACTGGGAACACTAGGCTGGTCGCATTCAAATACAGCAGTAGATGATGGATCATCTCAATTTTTCTTTTTTTTATATGAGGCAGAACTTAATCCAGCTGGCCGCAATTTAATTGATGGAAGGAATGCTGCATTTGGTTACGTTGTAGAAGGATTTGAAATATTAGAGGAATTAACAAAAGACGATACGATAATATCCATTGATGTATTAGAGGGAATTGAAAACCTCAAACCAAATGCATAAAAAATTATTAAAAGATATTGGAGAAAAAGAATTAATCAAAAGGCTTTCGAAATTTATGCCTAATAATCAAGCTTCAGACGACTGCGGCTTCGTAAAAAATAAAAAAAATAATATAATTGTAAATACCGACGCATTGGTAGAAAATGTACATTTCAGTGACGAAACAATATCCCCTCTAGACCTAGGATGGAAAGCAGTAGCAAGTAATATATCAGACTTATTATCAAGTGGCAGCAAAAAAACTATTGGGATTACTATTAGTCTTATAATGCCAGCCAAAACAAAATTGGCTTGGATTGAAGAATTATATACAGGGGTAAATCAAGCATTAAATCACTACGGTGGTGTAATTATTGGAGGAGACTGTTCATTAGGCAAAGAAAAAGTGATCTCAATTGCCGCTTTAGGCGTGCAAGGGGAACTGAAATTGCGAAGGAATGCATGTAAACCAGGAGAGATCATTTTGACAACTGGGATTCATGGTCTTAGCAAATTAGGATTGATGATAAAAAGTGACAATAATTTTGATAGTGATGTTTGTCTCACAGAGAAACTGATCAGCGAATCACTTCAACAATTTTGTAGGCCAAGACTTAAACCTAATTTCAACAAAAAACTTCTTAAAACGCGTACTAATAAAAAAATAACAAAAATTGGATGCACTGATAGTAGCGATGGTTTAATTCAAGCCTTAAAAGATTTATCAATTGAAAGTAACTGTAAAGCAATTATTGATTACGACAAAATACCCAAGCATAAAGATTGGCCTCAAGGAGATGAATGGGAGAAATATTATTTTTATGGAGGCGAAGATTACAAACTAGTCTTTTCTCTACCAAAAAAATGGGCAAAGAATTATTTAAAAACAGATAAAAGCAGTAAAGAAATAGGGTATTTCTCTCAAGGTGAAGCAACAGTGGAATTTACAAACCCTAAGAAAAATACAATATTAAAATCTAAGCCTTTCTCACACTTTTAATTATTCCCAGTTTTTTGCAACAATCTCTGCTAAATCTACAACTCTCTGACTGTATCCCCACTCGTTGTCATACCAAGCAAGGACTTTAACAAGATTGTCACCAATACTCATTGTAAGATCACTATCTACGATAGATGACTCATTAGTTCCTGCATAATCACTTGAAACTAAAGGTTCGTCACCATACTTAATAATTCCCTTCATAGAACCCAAAGAAGATTCCTTAAGGACATTATTTACCTCTTCACTGGTTACAGATTTAGATGATTCAAAGACCAAGTCAACTGCTGAAACATTTGGTGTAGGTACTCTCATCGCAATACCAGTTAGTTTTCCCTTCATTTCTGGGTAAACCAAAGCAACTGCTTTAGCAGCACCTGTTGAAGTAGGAACAATATTAACTGCTGCTGCTCTAGCTCTCCTTAAATCTCTATGACTATTATCCAAAATCCTTTGATCGCCGGTATAGCTGTGGATTGTAGTCATCAAACCTTTATTTATACCGAAATTTTGATCAAGCACTTTCACTACTGGCGCCAAACAGTTTGTAGTACAACTTGCATTACTTAAAATATCGAAGTCCTTATGCTTGTAAGTATCAGCATTAACACCTACTACATAAGTACCAACACCATCTCCTTTTCCAGGAGCAGTAAGAATTACTTTTTTTGCTCCAACTTCTAAATGTTTACTTGCAGCAACGTCACTATTGAAAACGCCAGTTGATTCAATCACTAAATCAACACCCCAATCTTTCCATGGCAGATTCATTATGTTTCTATCTGAGAAACACTTAATTGTTTTGTTATTGATTACAAAAGTGTCATCAGTATATTGAATATCAACACCTTCTAGATTACCTAGTACTGAATCATATTTAAGCAGATGAGCATTGGTTTTAGGATCGGAAGTTACGTTAATACCAACAACCTCAATATTCGTGTAAGCACCCCTACTAAGCCAACAACGCATAACGTTTCGACCGATTCTGCCAAACCCATTAATAGCAACACGCAAAGTCATAACTGAAAATTTTTCTAATGATTAACCTAAGTTGCTGATCATACTGAACTTTTTGCAATAAAGTGAAGTAGTTTTTGATTTATTAAGCAAATCAGTATTTTTTGTATTAATTCAAAACAAAAATAATTATCTTTTTTTAAGAAAAAATAGCAAAAAATTTCAAAGAAGTTATTTTGATTTAAGGAAAATATGAAAATTGAATAAAGAATTTTTACGAAAAGATCATTTTCACTTTATAGGCATTGGAGGTATAGGAATGTCAGCAATCGCAATGGCTTTGCTAAAAAAAGGCTATTCCGTGTCTGGATCTGATGTAGTTAAAAACAATGAAACCAAGCAATTAGAACAGGATGGTGCGCTAATCTTTAACTGTCAAATTAAAAAAAATATTGAAAATTTAAATTCAGTATTCAATAATAAAGTAATTAATTTTGTAGTAAGTTCTGCCATTAAGCCAGAAAATGAAGAATTATCTTACTGTAGGGACAATAATCTACCAATAAAACATCGTTCAGAGATCCTAGCTATGGTAATGGAGTCTTACACTTCATTAGCGATAGCAGGAAGTCATGGCAAAACATCAACAAGTACATTCCTATCTACACTATTAGAGTTATGCACACATAACTCATCTTCGATTACTGGTGGAATAATTCCTATCTACAACTCTAATGCGCATATAGAAAATACAAAATTCTTAGTAGCTGAGGTTGATGAATCTGATGGAACAATAAACAAATATAAATCTGAAATTGGGATAATTAATAATATTGATTTTGATCATTGCGATCATTTCTCTAACATAAATGATGTTTTATCATGTTTTAAAGAATTCGCATCTAATTCTAAAAAATTATTACTTAATTATGATTGCGAAATAACTAAAAAAAACTTTAACTCTAATAGTAATTGGTCTAATAAAGAAACAAAAAATATAGCTTATTCAATAATTCCAACTTTAATTAATAACAAGCATACGATTGGGAGATATTATGAAAATGGGAATTTTATTGATATATTAAACATCCCTATTCCTGGATTTCACAACTTATCTAATATTACTGCATCAATAGCAGCTTCTAGAATGATTGGGGTTAAGTTTGATGATATTAAAAAAAATATTAAATACTTAAAACTACCTAAGAAAAGATTTGAATTAAGAGGTGAACTAGATGAAAGAAAAATATATGATGATTATGCACATCACCCAAATGAGATCAAAGTCACAATTGATTTAGCAAGACTATTTATTAATCAAAACAATCATAAGCAAGGCAAAAAAAATAGATTAGTAGTAATATTTCAGCCCCACAGATATTCTAGAGTAAAAGAATTTGCTAATGAATTTGCTGAAGAATTATCGAAAGCAGATGTTATTTATTTAACAAATATTTATGGAGCTGGAGAAATAAACAAAGATAAAATTAATTCAGAAATTATTACTAATATCATTTATAAAAAAAACAAAAATGTTAAATATATAAATGATTTTGATGAAATTAGAGTTAACTTTTATAAATTAACTCAAAAAGGAGATTTTATTTTAAATATGGGAGCTGGAGATTGCCATGAATTATGGTCAATTTTAAATAATAAAAATAAGTAAAAAGTTTATATCAATTATGAAAAAAAATATTTTTGCTAATAACATTAATCTAAGCAATTATACAACTATCAAAGTTGGGGGCGTTACTGAATATTTTGCTAAACCAAGTAATCTAAAAGAATTTAACAATTTAATAGAGTGGTCACATATAAATAATCAAAAATGTCGAATAATTGGAGCAGGTTCAAATTTATTAATCAATAATATTTTTTTAAAAGGTTTAATTATATGTACAAAAAAAATGCGTTCCGTCACAATTGACATAAATTCAGGGATTGTTGAAGCAGAAGCTGGTTTGATGCTCCCAACTTTATCAAATTTACTCGCTAAAAATGGATTACAAGGAGGAGAATGGGCTGTAGGAATTCCAGGCACATTGGGGGGGGCAATATATATGAATGCAGGTTCAGGAAATTTTTCAATAGCAGATAATCTTATATCCGTAACAGTTATAAATACTAAAACTCTTAAAAGAATTGAAATAGAAAAAAGAGAGATAAACTTTAAGTATAGATTTAGTCCTTTTCAAGATAATGATCTATTGATAATTAGTGCAAAACTACATTTCGAGCCAAAAGGAAATATTGAAAAATTGATTCAAATAACAAAAAATAACCTCAAATTAAAGACTGAAATACAGCCGTATCATTTACCAAGTTTTGGTAGCGTTTTTAAAAATCCAGAAAATAATTACGCAGCAAAATTAATTGATGAGATGGGATTGAAGGGCTTTAAAATTGGCGGTGCAGAAATTTCAACAATGCATGCAAATTTTATAGTAAATAGTTCTTCAGCAAGTTCAAAAGATATTTTTGATTTAATAACTGTAATCCAACAAAAAGTACTACAAAACAAAGGGATTTCTCTTCAACCAGAAGTAAGAATGATTGGTTTTGACTATCCTAATTAAAGAAACTTTTTTATCAAATGGCGGGTTTTGGACTTCCTAATTTTGGACAACTAACAGAAGCTTTTAAGAAAGCTAAGCAAATTCAACAAGACGCTCAAAAATTACAAGATGAGCTTGAAAGTATGGAAATTGAAGGCAAAAGTGATGATGAAATGATAACAGTCTGGATAAGTGGAAACCAACTTCCTTTAAGGGTAGAAGTTAACGAAACAATCTTAAATTCAGATAAAGAAAAAATAGAGAAAAATATTTTACAAGCTATTCAAAAAGCTCATGAAACTTCTACGACAACTATGAAAGAGAGAATGAATGATTTAACAGGTGGGCTAAATCTTAATCTTCCTGGTTTAGATAATAATGACTCTTAGAGGCCTCAATCATTTGCTTATAAAATTCGTATCTTTCAAAAGATTTGTTTAAATTACAACCTTTATCATTTAAATGTAAGCAATTACGAAATTTACATTTAATTCCTTCATCAATTAATTGTCTAGATATTTCTGAATATAAGTTTGGCAATAATCGAACATCTATTTCGAGTGTTTGCATATTAAACCCAGGAGTATCAACAATATAACTTTTACTGGATAAAGAAAATAACTCTACATTTCTAGTAGTGTTTTTACCTCTTTTAATTTTACTAGAGACAGGAGCAGTACTATTCTGAAGACCTGGTATTATCATATTTAATAAAGTAGTTTTCCCAACACCTGAAGGACCCATAAATATTGAGCATTTTTTTGTTTTAAGTTCGGCCAATAAATTTTTAAGATTATTAGGTTTGTATAAATTTAACGTAGTAGCTTGGTAACCCCAATCAGCAAATTTATCAATTAAAAAAAGCCTTCTTTTTTCTGTAATCAAATCACACTTATTTAAAACCAATGAAACCTCAACATCCAATAATTGAGCAGATATCAAAAATTTGTTGACTTGAGATAAATTCAATTGTGGCTCTTCTACAGAACAAATAACATATATATTAGAAATGTTCGCGACTGATGGTCTCTCTAGTAAGTTTTTTCTCTTTAATAAATTTTCTATTGTTGCCCTTTTCCTTTTTATATCGATTTGATCAATTACTACTTCATCTCCAACATAAATAATTTTATTTTTAAAATTGATAGATTTCCTAACCTTACATAAAAATCTTCTGTTATTTTTAAAATTCTTATTATGTTTTAAATCAACCAAAAAATATTCATTAAACTTTTTAGTAACTAAGCCTAAATTTTTGCTATCAATCTTCATTAAAAATTTTTATTTTTATTGAGGTATCATCTTCTTCAATTTGTTTAAATAAATATCCCATTTCTTTTAAAGTTTTCTGCACCATTTCCTCTGGCTCGCCTTTATCTAATTCAATTATTAACTCCTGATTAAGAGACAACTTCTCCAAAGCTAATTTAACTTTGACTACGTTTAAAGGACATGGAATAAATTTAAGATCCAAAAACTTTAAAAGTCCCATCAAGATTCTTTACCAAATAATTTACTAAATAATCCACTACTAGGATTTATATTTTGATCTGAATATTGAGAAGCTAAACTTTCTAAAAGTCTTCTTTCTTCATCGCTGATTCGTGTTGGCAATTTAACCTTTACTAAAACCTTATGATTACCTCTCGCTACTGGGTTGCCAAGTCTAGGGACACCTTTACCCTCTAAAGACAGAGTTGTATTTGGCTGCGTTCCACTAGGTATTTTTAACTTCACCTTACCATCAACAGTAATAATTTCAACAGTATCGCCCAGAATAGCCTGAAGATAACTAACAGTTATTTCAGAATAAATAGTTACACCTTCTCGTTGTAATTTCGGATCGTTTTTAACCTTTATAAACACATACAGATCGCCAGGAGGGCCTCCTTTTAAGCCAACATTACCCTCTGCAGAAACTCGTAATTTAGTTCCTGTATCAACTCCGGCAGGAATATTAATTCGTAATTTTTTTCTAACTTGTTTAACTCCATTCCCTCCACAACTTGAACATGGATCTGAAATTATTTGGCCAGAACCATTACAAGTGGGACATTCTGCCACTTGAGTGAAATTACCAAATGGTGTTCTTGTTGCTCTTCTTACTTGCCCACTCCCTCCACAAGTTGTACAACTTTTTGGTCCAGTACCAGGTTTAGCTCCCGTTCCTGTGCATATTTCACATTTTTCAAGATGAGGTATCTTAATTTCCCTTTGTTGACCAAAAATAGCATCCTTAAAATCAACATTTAAATCATATCTCAAATCATCGCCTTGTTGAGGTCCTCTTCTTTGCGTTCTACCACCTTGCTGACTTTGTCCTCCAAACCCATTAAAGAACGTATCAAATAAATCTGCAAAGCCACCCATATCTCCCATATCTGGCATACCAGCAGCTCCACCGAGACCAGCCTCTCCAAACTGGTCATATCTTGCCCTAGTTTCAGGATCAGCTAATGCTTCATATGCCTTACCAATCTCTTTAAATTTTTCTTCAGCTCCTGGTTCTTTATTTATATCAGGATGATATTGTCTGGCTAATTTTCTATAAGCCCTTTTTAAGGTGTCAGCATCAGCATCTCTGGGAACTCCAAGTATTTGATAAAAATCTGCCATTAAATAATTCTCAACTATACATTTAGGAATTTAATTATTTTCAGAGGTAACATCCTCTGAATCAATAATCTCTTCAACTGTATCCTCTTCTACTTCCTCTTGTGAATTTTGTTTTCCAGGGCCCATAGAAACTTTAACTAATGCATGTCTCAACACCTTACCTTCTAAATGATATCCCCGCTGCAATTCTTCTATAATAAAATCCTCATTAAATTCTTCACTAGGCTCTTTTAAAACAGCCTCATGTAAAGTTGGATCAAATTGCTGACCAACAACTCTCATCGATGCCACACCTTGTTGTTTTAAAACTTCCACTAATTGTTTATATAGACCTTGATAGCTCCTATGTAGAGCTTGGGCTTCTTCACTTTCAGGTTTAAGTTGTTGTCTTGCTCTCTCAAAATTATCAACAATGGGTAATATTGCTGTTAATGCTTTAGATACAAGTTGAATCTTTAAATCATCTTGATCTCTAGATTGTCTTTTTCTAAAATTCTCAAAATCTGCAGCGATTCTTACATATTGACTTTTTAAAGTTTCATGCTCTTTTTCTAATTGCTCTAATCTTGCATCATTATTAGAAATAGTATTTTTTAAATCCTCAGCGTTAATATCCTCATTTTCTTTTTCTTTAATAGATGATTCATTCTCCTGATTAATTTCATCTACAAGGGTATTATCCTGATCCGAAACTTCAGCCTCTTTATTATCGATATTATCTGATTGATTTTCAATCATGATGTTTTAAAATTTATTTAAACTATTCTCTATTAAATTGACGCACAAAACAAGTTGCGGAAGGCCGCACAAAGCATTAATCAGGTACAAACCTTAATGCTAAACCATTATTACAATATCGTTTACCTGTAGGAAGTGGGCCATCTTTAAAGACATGCCCCTGATGCCCTCCACACCTAGAACAATGATATTCAGTCCTTGGTACAATTAATTTAAAATCAACTTTTGTTTCTATAGAGCCTTGGATTGTATCCCAAAAACTTGGCCAGCCTGTACCACTATCATATTTAGTATCAGAGGAAAAAAGAGGCAAATCACAACCTGCACAATGAAAAATCCCTTGTCTTTTTTCATTATTTAATTGGCTACTGAAAGCTCTTTCAGTTCCCTCCTCTCTTAAAATATAATAAGATTCTGGACTAAGCCTGTTTTTCCATTCTTCTTTTGATAACTTCCAGCTATCCCTAGAAGATAAAGAAGAAGCTAATACTTTCATAGGCTTAAAAATAAATTTTAAAATTGACATTGTAGGAATTAAAATAAAATTTCTTCTAGATAAAAATTGATTCATATATTCAAATATCCATAAAAGTTTAATGAAAATTCATCAACATAATTCTATAACTAAATTTCATAAAATAAGTATCGCTCCAATGATGGATTGTACTGATAAGCACTTTAGAATGATAATGCGAAAAATCAGTTCAAAAGCCCTTTTATATACAGAAATGATTGTGGCTCAAAGTTTAATTTACACAGATCAAAAAGAAAGATTCTTAAATTTTAATGAGGAAGAACACCCGATCTCCATTCAATTTGGTGGTGACAATCCTGAAATACTCAAAGAAGCAGCCAAAATGGCACAAGATTGGGGGTATGACGAAATCAACTTTAATGTAGGGTGTCCAAGCCCAAGAGTCTGTTCAGGAAACTTTGGGGCATCACTTATGAAAGAACCTGAAACAGTTGCTAAATGCATAGAATCCCTAAAAAATAATTGCAATTTGCCAGTAACAATAAAACACAGAATCGGAGTTGATAAAGCAGATAGTTTCTCTAGTCTAGATAATTTTGTAAAACGAATAGCTAATTCTGGTGCAGATAGATTTACAATTCATGCAAGAAAAGCAATATTAAAGGGTTTAAATCCAAAACAAAATAGGACAATACCACCACTTAATTATGAAATAGTTAAAAAATTAAAAGAATCAAATCCTAAATTAATTATTGAAATTAATGGTGGCATTACAAATATAGAACAATGTATAAATGCATTAAATGATTTTGATGGAGTAATGATTGGTAGATCCATTTATAAACATCCATTAAGGTGGTCTGAAATTGATCAAAAAATATATGGCTTAAACAAAAAATCTAAGCCTGCATCAAAAATAATATTTTCGTTAATACCATATATAGAAAACCATTTAAAAAATGGCGGGAAAACTTGGGATATTTGTAAACATCTAATAAATTTAGTTGAAGGAATCCCCAAAGCAAAAATCTGGAGAAATCAAATTTCAATTAAATCAATCAAAAAAGAATTAAATATTGCTTATCTCTTAGAATTAACATCTAAACTTGAAGAAATGGGATACTAATTATCCTCGTTAGAGATACCTCCCTCATTTGAAACCCCTCTGCGTCTTCTACTTCTACCACTTTCGTATTCAGAGTTTTCCGAGGAGCTGCCATAGCTTCTATCTTCCCAGCCTTCTGCACCAGAAGATTTATTTGTATAAGTTGAGCTAGGTTCAGAATTACCGCCGCCATAGCCACCACTGTTACCACCGCCATAGCCTCCTCCTCGTCCGCCTCTGCGAGGTCCGCCACCTCCATTACCTCGAGGTTCTGCCTTATTAATTCTTAATGGCCTACCCATAAGCTCAGTTCCTTGCAAACCTTCAATAGCTTTTGACTCAATTGTCTCATCTGCCATCTCAACAAATGCAAATCCTCTTTTTCTCCCTGTATCTCTTTCCAGAGGAAGAGAACAATTTATCACTTCGCCAAAAGGTGTAAATAACTGTAAAACATCTTCTCGCTCTGCGCGAAAAGGCAAATTGCCAACAAAAATACTCACTTGAAACTCAATTTAAATTTACCAAAATCAAAAAACTACAAAAAAGTAGCTTAATAAGATTACCTTATTATTCTACTTTAATCCATACCCTTGTTGTAGAAAATTAATCGGGATTCATCAAAGTAATAATTTTTTTTGCCAATAATTTATCTCAATCTCCACTTGATCGAAACCTGTTCCACCTGTACTAATTCTAGATTTAACGACATTAATTGGATGAATTTTGTCAAAAATATCTACTTCAAATTTATTATGAAATTTTTTAAATTCATCTATTTTAAGGTGTTTGAATAAAATTTTTCTTTTTAAGCAATACTTTACTATTTCACCAACCACTTGATAAGCACTTCTAAAGGGAACATTTTTGCCTACCAAATAATCTGCTAAATCAGTTGCATTTGAGAAATCATTTTCCACTGCTTCAGCTAAATTATCAACATTAAATTCAATACCCTCACTTATTAATATATTCATTGCCTGAAGACAAGATGAAATAGTCTCTACGGTATCAAATATAGGCTCTTTATCTTCTTGAAAATCCTTATTATATGAAAGTGGAAGGCCCTTTATCATAGTTAATAAGGCTTGTAAATGCCCATAAACTCTTCCTGTTTTACCTCTAATTAATTCTGGAACATCTGGATTTTTTTTCTGAGGCATTAAGCTGCTACCAGTAGCACATTTATCAGTTAATTTTGCAAAAGAAAATTCATCAGTAACCCATAAAATAATTTCCTCCGAAATCTTACTTAAATGAGACATTACTAAAGCAGAAGCCGAAACAAATTCAATACAAAAGTCTCTATCACTTACAGCATCAATACTGTTATTATAAATTTTTTCAAAGCCCAATTCTTCAGCCGTAAAGAATCGATCTATTTTGATTTTTGTACCGGCTAATGCTGCCGACCCTAATGGAGATGTATTCACTCTAGATCTAACTTCTTTTAACCTTTCACGATCTCGTTGAAACATTTCTAAATATGCCAAAATATGATGCGCTAAAGATAAGGGTTGTGCTCTTTGCAAATGTGTATAGCCTGGAATTAGAGTATAAATATTTGCTTTAGCTATATTAAACAATGATTTTTGCAAATCAATAATTAAGAAATCAAGATTATCTATCTCTTTTCTTAGCCATAGTCTCAAATCTGTACCTACCTGATCATTTCTACTTCTACCTGTATGTAATTTCTTTCCAGTTTCACCAATTAATTTAATAAGTTTTTCCTCAATACAATAGTGAATATCTTCAGAAGGAGCACCGGGTAAAAATTTACCTTCTAAAAATTCATTTTTAATAGTCTCTAAGCCGCTAATAATCTGTAAAGTTTCTTTCGAAGATAAAACTTTTGTATGACCAAGCATTTTTGCATGCGCAATAGAACACTCTATATCTTCTAGAATGAGTCTCTTATCAAAATCAATTGAAGCATTAAATTTTTCAATAAAAGGATTAAGACTACTATCAAATCTTTTACTCCAAACTTTTGACATATCAATCTAAAACTTTAGTTACTTCTAATAAAGCATTTTTTTATATATGTGACAAAAAATATCTAAATCAATTGAAAAACTACAATAGAAGCATCATCTTCTAGAGGTCTATTTTGACCTGTAAAGTTATCTAATTTTTTAAAAATTTTATTTAGAATTTCTTGAGATGAATAAGATTGTTTACACAATGTTGAAAGAGTTTTAATTAACCTTTCTTCATCAAACCTTTCTCCAAGAGCATTTGAAGCATCAGTTACTCCATCTGTATAGTAAAGAATTAAATCATTGGCATTAAGCTTAATTTCCCCACACTTATACTCAGCATCTTTTTGTAGTCCAAGAACTAATCCTTCAGTATCTAACTTTATAATTTTCTGCTCAGAATTTTTCCAAAGCAAAGGCGGATTATGAGCCGCATTGGAATACCTCAATTTTTTTGTTCTAGGATCATAATCTGAATAAAATAAAGTCACAAATCTATGCGATTGATCTAAATCATTAATTGCTAACTGGTTTAAATCATGCAAAATTCTATCTGGAGGCAAACCTGTCAAAACCTCTGCGCGCAACATTCCTCTTAACATAGTCATTAGCAGACCAGCCGGAATACCTTTTCCCATAACATCGCCTACTACTAAAGCCCATTTTGATTTTTCTTTTCTCTTATCTGAGAAATTAGGCTTCAAAGACATAAAGTCATAATAATCTCCTCCTAACTGAAGAGCAGGCCTGCAATGAGCAGCTAAGTCTACTCCATAAATTACTGGACAAAAATCAGGTAATAATTGTGATTGTATTTCAGCCCCAGTAGAAATTTCTCTATCTACATTCTCATGCCTTTTTTTGGTTTTTATTAACCAATAATTTTCTAAACCAATAGCAAGGCAATTTTTAATAAAATTAAAAATCTGATCATCCAAAATAGCCTTATTTGAAATAAAGTTGCTAAATATATAAATAAATCCTCTACATTTACCTCTGGATAATATTTTTTCAGATTCGATATTATATTCTTTAAAATTATTTTTTAAAGCTTTTTCAAAAGTTTCAATTTCCTTTATTTTAAAATTTCTTGAGAAATTAAACTTTTTAAGAAAACTATTAATTGCTCCTTCAATTTGTAAAAATTCAATATTTGCTGAAATTCTTATATTTTCATTCCATATTTCTCCTTCTTCATTTAAAGGGATAATTAATATTAATTTTTGATCAAAAATATGCTTAAAAATTAAACATATATAATCTAATAATTTTTTTATATTAGAAAAAGATTTTAAGTAATAAGCAATTGAAAATGCGATTTCCGAAAATTTATCGTTTTTTTTAATAGATGATTGATATTCATTTTCTAAAAAAGTTTCTATAACTTTCTTAGAAAATAATTTGTCTTTTTGATTATTAAGCAAAACCAATTAAATATATAGGTATGTTTTAACATTAAAATTTTAATTTTAAATAAAATTAATTAAATATTTATCGATCTGCAAGCAAAGCTTCTACAAATTCAAAACTATTAAAAGGTCTCAAATCTTTTATTCCCTCTCCAGCCCCAATAAATCTTATAGGCAGATTAACTTCTGAAGAAACAGCTAAAGAAACACCCCCTCTTGAAGTACCATCTAATTTAGTAATAATTGCACCGCTTAAATTTGCTGATTTTGCAAAACTTTTTGCTTGCTTTAAGCCATTTTGACCTTGGCTTGCATCCAAGACTAATAATGATTCAACTATTGCATCAGGAACCTTTTTATCAATAATTTTTTTTATTTTTGATAATTCATCCATAAGATTACTTTTGGTTTGCAATCTACCTGCAGTATCAACTAGTAATAAATCGCAATTCCTTTTTTTTGCTGAATTAATAGCATCAAAAACTACCGCTGCTGGATCAGCATTTTTTGATTGATTAGAAATTACATCAACATTACTCCTTTGGCCCCATACCTTTAATTGCTCTACTGCTGCTGCCCTAAAAGTATCAGCAGCCGCTATTAAGGTTTTATAATTACTTCTTGATGATAAATAAGCTAATTTTCCTAAGGTTGTTGTTTTGCCGACACCATTCACTCCAACTAATAGCCAAACATTCAACTTTCCTTGTTCAGGAACTAAAAGATTTTTACCTGAATTTTTTATTGGTTTATCAATAATTAATCTTAATTCTTCCTTGAGAAATTTAATTCCTTCTTCTCCCCCAACAACTTCTTCATTTAATTTATTTCTTAGAGATGTAATTACTTTATCAGTTGAATCAATTCCTACATCAGCTCTTATTAATAAAGTTTCTAAATCATCAAGAGATTCTGGAGTAAGAGGATCATCTCCTAATTTATCCAATAATTCTGTAACAAAACCTTTTCTTGTTTCTTCTAACCCTCTTCTTAATTTAGTTAACCAATCAATTTCATCAACTGATATTTGATTTATTTTTTTGCCTTGAGCAGCCAAAACCATTGCTGACCAAGTAAAGTCATCATCAAATTCTCCTAGTTCAACTTCATTATCATTCTTAAAGGTTAAAGAAGTATCTTCTAATTTTGAAGTATCAGAAAACGCTTCTTTCTGTTCCGCTTCTTTCTGTTCCGCTTCTTTCTGTTCCGCTTCTTTCTGTTCCGCTTGTCTTTTTTTTAATATTGCATAAGCTTCTGAAGCCCATTCTCGAGAATTATTAGAATCAGTCATTAATATTTTTAGATCGTATATTAATTAAATTGTAAAATATTATTTATTTATATCAAATAATCATTGCAATTTAACTTTTTGCAATCTCCTTAAAACTCCATTGATCATCTTTCTACCTTGGGTATCACTGTATTTATTAGCTAAATTTACGGCCTCATCACAAGAAACTGCTAAAGGAGTTTTTAAAAAATTAATATCTACATAAGCTAAACGCAAAATGTCACGATCAACTCTTGGTAACCTTTTTAATCTCCAACCATCCATTACTTCGTCAATTTCAGCATCAATAATTTTAATATTATCAGTAATTTTTAAAATCCTTTGACTTACATCATCTCTAATATCAAGTTGATTACTAGAAATTACTAATTTTGGGAAATCTAAAGTAACTGAAAGAGTATTCATTACCACTTCAATTTTTTTCAGTGCTTTTTTTAAGTCATCTCTTTCATTTGAAAAAGATGACTTAGTATCTTCTTGCAATTCACTATCTAATATATATTGTGATGCATTTTCTAAATCTACTTCGCAGTTATCTAACTCTTCCCTACAATGGTCTATTAGGGAATCTAAAGCAGCCTCAAAAATCTCTTCTATTTGAAGCCTATTTAATTTGAAATCTCCTTTGTCTTTAATAATACCTAATGAGATTAAAGCTAGTTCTCTAGAAAGTGATCTGCTACTACTAGTCATCTATTAATTTGAAGAAGTATTAGTAGAAGCTCTTAATTGAGAAAATAATTTTGAAAATGTTGGATTAGTTGTGTTATTTTTCTCATCTGGATTAACTATCCCAGCAGAAATTATTGTTTTAAAAGCATCCTCTACAGAAATATCAAGATCTTTAACTGAAGATTCAGGAACTAATGTATACCAACCAGTTGTTGGGTTGGGAGCTGTCGGGATAAAAACACTTAACAATTTTTCTTCTATTTCTGGCTGAAGTGAAGGACCGACATCACCAGTTACAAAACCAACACTAAATAGTCCTTCACGTGGATATTCAACTAATATCACCCTTCTGAATCGATTAGATTTATTACTTAAAAAAGTTTCGAGTAATTGTTTAAGAGTTTTATAAACCGCTCCCGCTACAGGTATTTTTGATAATGTACCCTCTCCAAATTCTAGAAGCCATCTTCCTACGAAATTTCTGGCCATTAATCCTATAAGCAAAATTGCTAATAAGGGAACCGTTAAACCTAAAGTTAAATTAATTAAATCTTGTAATAAGGGATTGAGTGTAATAAATGGATTTAATTGTTTAGGAACAGACGTTACTAAAGTTAAAACAAATTTACTTACTAAAGATGAGAGCCAAATAGTAGTTGCCAAAGGTATTACAACTAATAGGCCAGCTATTAAGTCATTTTTTAAATCCTGTTGGAGCCTAGATCCTAGATTCAAATCTTGATTTTGATTAGATTCAACCAAAATTAATTTTTCTCGCTACATTAACTGTACTAAAGATTTCACTATTTTTAATTAGTAGGGATATATTTATTTTTAATAAATTTAAATTATTTATTAGTTTTTTAGTCAAATATGACCTTTAAAAGGAAATACGATCCATAATGAAGTAATGATAAATATAAGTCAAAACAAAATACAATTAAGTAAAAAACTAAAAGAAAGAGCACTTTTTGAAGGTTTTGCGATATCGGGAATTGCAGAAATACCAGGCAGTTCTAGGCTAAAATTAAGAACTAATGCATTAGATAGATGGTTATCTCATAACTATCATAGTGAAATGAAATGGATGGAAGCAGAAAGAAGAAAAAACATAGAATCACTCTTAAAGGGAGCAAAAAGTGTTTTAAGTGTTGGCTATAATTATATAAGTGAACAAACTAAAAACAATAAAAGATATAAAGTTGGAAAATTTGGTCAGGCAAAAGATTATCATAAAGTTATCTCCAAAAAATTAAAAAATATTGGAAAATGGATAAATCAAGAAATACCTGATTGCAAATGGAAAATATGTGTTGACAGCTCCCCTCTCCTTGAAAAAGCATGGGCCGAAGAATCAGGATTAGGTTGGATAGGTAAGCACAGTAACTTAATAAACAAAAATTATGGGTCATGGTTTACTTTAGGTTTTATAATTCTCACAAAAGATTTAATGCCAGATAAACCCTATCAATCACTTTGCGGCAAATGTGATAAATGCATTGAACAGTGTCCTACTAAAGCAATAGTAGAACCTTTTGTTATAAAAGCAGACTTATGTATTGCCTATCACACTATAGAAAATAGAAATAAAACTATACCAGAAAAAATTAAAAAAAATTTAAATGGATGGATTGCAGGATGTGATATTTGCCAAGATGTATGCCCATGGAATAAAGATATTCCCTACAACAATACTTTTGAAAATACTCCAAAGGAATGGATCAAAAATCTTGATATTAATTCATTAAGTTGGGATGATAAAAAATGGGAAAAGAATCTAAAAGGGTCAACACTAAAAAGAATAAAACCTTGGATGTGGAGAAGAAACATTAAAGCAATGCTAAAAAATTATTAGGATTATGAAAAAGGTTTTAACAAGAATATTATGTATTTCCTTATTGATTAATTTCTTTTTCAAAATAGAAGAAATAAAAGCATTAGTTCCTTATTATTACTTACCAACAACAAAAAATTTAGAAAAGGAAAGTTTATCTATTGGTAAAAATGCATATCAACTTTTATATTTTGGACAAATTAAAGAGGGGCTTAATCTAGCTAAATTAGCTGTAAAAATCAATAAATTAGATG